>CANREB010000025.1 GCA_947629525.1 uncultured Lachnospiraceae bacterium | reverse complement strand
TAAGAAGCGGGAGAGCTTCACTGGCGTGCGATTTGGTAGAAGAAGTAAGGTGCATGGCTGAGAGATTTGTGCTTACCTTGTTGAATCTTCAAATCATAGGAGAGGATGATTTTACAAAGCAGATATCAGGCGCAGTATGGCTTAATGATGATGGAAGGAAAAAAGTAATAACGCGCTGGCAGGAGAAAAAGCGAACAGATATTATGCATCCGTATTTACAGCAGAAAATTCCCTTTGGGCTGTTGCCGTATGTTCAGAGTAATCTCTTGGCTAAATATGTCAGGGGAGACATAGAAACATATCCTCCATTTTTGCAGAAGTAGGTGATAAGCGGGATGATGGTATTAATTAGTTATGATGTATCTACAATGGATAGTGCAGGCAGAACGAGACTTCGCAAGGTAGCAAAAGAATGTCAAAACCATGCGCAAAGGGTGCAAAATTCAGTATTTGAGGCGGATTTGGACTATTCTTCATTTTTGAAATTAAAGGAAAAACTGGTTAAGCTTATTAATCAAGATGAAGATAGTCTGCGTTTTTATTATTTAGGAAATAATTGGGAGAAACGAGTGGAGCATATTGGCGCGAAGCAGACTTATAATCCTGAAGGGGTGATTATTGTATAAAATGTAGCGAACCATAGGTGGCTTGTGAAAAGTATGATGGTTCGCCGAAGAAATGGATTAAAATTGCATAAGCATTTTGAGTTAATTTTAATATTTTTGTCCGCCTCTTGGATATTTTGGGGGTGCATTGGCGTGAAAACACAAAATATTGCGGTCGCACCCCGCGAGGGGTGTGTGAGTAGAAATCGACACGGCTATCAATAATGCTATTGATTGTATCGTCGCACCCCGCGAGGGGTGTGTGAGTAGAAATGATTATGATGTATTGGAAACTATAACAATAGTCGTCGCACCCCGCGAGGGGTGTGTGAGTAGAAATCCAGTGATGTAAAATCTATTTCTGTATAATCCAGTCGCACCCCGCGAGGGGTGTGTGAGTAGAAATTCCAATGGCTCTTGCACCTATCATCATATAGAAGTCGCACCCCGCGAGGGGTGTGTGAGTAGAAATTTACATGCTTCTTCGATTGTTTCTTGCTCATCGGGGTCGCACCCCGCGAGGGGTGTGTGAGTAGAAATGACGATGATTTGCGGACTCTTATCCGAGAAACTAGTCGCACCCCGCGAGGGGTGTGTGAGTAGAAATCATATAATGTGTTCCCCCCATGTTGCACATCTGGTCGCACCCCGCGAGGGGTGTGTGAGTAGAAATTATTTCCATCACTAAAAGAACTAGGCAGTAGATATAGTCGCACCCCGCGAGGGGTGTGTGAGTAGAAATGAACATTTCTATTTACCTGTGTTATTCGTTCAAGGTCGCACCCCGCGAGGGGTGTGTGAGTAGAAATCCGCTGTCACTGCCATTAAATCAGCATAGTATGAAGTCGCACCCCGCGAGGGGTGTGTGAGTAGAAATTTGCGACATATTCTACAATTTTCAATGTAGCAACGTCGCACCCCGCGAGGGGTGTGTGAGTAGAAATATTGTATATGAAGTATAGCCTAAATCAATTAATGTCGCACCCCGCGAGGGGTGTGTGAGTAGAAATTTTCCTTCCATCCGAGAGTTTTAGCAGTGTCATCGTCGCACCCCGCGAGGGGTGTGTGAGTAGAAATTTATTATATAACAGGCATTAAAAAAGATCGCCCGTCGCACCCCGCGAGGGGTGTGTGAGTAGAAATCCAACGCATCCATAGTCTGTTCCATACGTTTACGTCGCACCCCGCGAGGGGTGTGTGAGTAGAAATGACAATGGAAGTTTAAGTATGTAAAATGAAAATTGTCGCACCCCGCGAGGGGTGTGTGAGTAGAAATATGCGTTTCGGTCATCTTGTCTATTTCTTCCTTGTCGCACCCCGCGAGGGGTGTGTGAGTAGAAATTCACCGCCCTCGATGTCTAAGGCTAGCGGAATAGTCGCACCCCGCGAGGGGTGTGTGAGTAGAAATCGCGTAATAGGGACGAACACTAAATATTGTGCGTGGTCGCACCCCGCGAGGGGTGTGTGAGTAGAAATCCTTCATGAGTGCCTGTGTAGTGGTGATACCTATGGTCGCACCCCGCGAGGGGTGTGTGAGTAGAAATTTCAACAATCTCTGTCAAATCGTCAAATGTTTGGCGTCGCACCCCGCGAGGGGTGTGTGAGTAGAAATTGTTCTATCGTAGTTATGGATCGGGTTATAATCCGTCGCACCCCGCGAGGGGTGTGTGAGTAGAAATCGTCATATCCATATGAGTTATGCGCTAGGCTATGTCGCACCCCGCGAGGGGTGTGTGAGTAGAAATGCGGCTATAGAAGCTAACAAACAACAGATTGAGTCGCACCCCGCGAGGGGTGTGTGAGTAGAAATCGTTGTCATCGGTCAAAAATGCATATGTTTTTTGTCGCACCCCGCGAGGGGTGTGTGAGTAGAAATAGAAAGTAGGTATTAATATGAAAAAGAACACAACGTCGCACCCCGCGAGGGGTGTGTGAGTAGAAATGAGTCACAACGAAAGAGATGGTAAGATCTGTATTGTCGCACCCCGCGAGGGGTGTGTGAGTAGAAATATCTTTTTGTACATTTAACAGCGTAGACCACCGGTCGCACCCCGCGAGGGGTGTGTGAGTAGAAATAGTGTCTGCCCCCAATTTATTATAAGGCGTTTTGGTCGCACCCCGCGAGGGGTGTGTGAGTAGAAATCGGGATTAAATGCGTTAGGCGGCGTTCCTGATTGGTCGCACCCCGCGAGGGGTGTGTGAGTAGAAATGCATCGAGTGAGTTAATTTCAACTCTGTTAGAAGCGTCGCACCCCGCGAGGGGTGTGTGAGTAGAAATTGCACACCATAATTTACAACCGTAATTTGCTAGCGTCGCACCCCGCGAGGGGTGTGTGAGTAGAAATTTGTGAAATGGTACAGCAGGCGGCGAGCGCGGTGTCGCACCCCGCGAGGGGTGTGTGAGTAGAAATGGGTAAATGATGTTAATAAACTGTTTCAGCAGAAAGTCGCACCCCGCGAGGGGTGTGTGAGTAGAAATTCTTGCATTTAAAGCACGCGAAGCGTGCGGTACTTGTCGCACCCCGCGAGGGGTGTGTGAGTAGAAATTCTGCTGTCGTGGGGTCAACATATTTACGCCCTTGTCGCACCCCGCGAGGGGTGTGTGAGTAGAAATTTTCGGTAAAATCGTTCCAGTATCGCGTTGTTGTGTCGCACCCCGCGAGGGGTGTGTGAGTAGAAATTTGCAAACCGTCCTAATAATTGTACTGTGTTCATGTCGCACCCCGCGAGGGGTGTGTGAGTAGAAATTTATAATGAGGACATGGGAACAAGCACGATATTTGTCGCACCCCGCGAGGGGTGTGTGAGTAGAAATTATGATGTTAATGGTAATCCCAACTGGATGTTTTGTCGCACCCCGCGAGGGGTGTGTGAGTAGAAATATATCGCCGTTTTTGATTGCCGTTAATGCCTTTTGTCGCACCCCGCGAGGGGTGTGTGAGTAGAAATGTGTTTGATAGTGGTTAAATCCAGCGTCTATCAGTCGCACCCCGCGAGGGGTGTGTGAGTAGAAATAAAATCTACCATATAACTGTAGTCGCTCATTATGTCGCACCCCGCGAGGGGTGTGTGAGTAGAAATGTTCTATTGCTGGGCTGCTTATACTTAATGTCCGTCGCACCCCGCGAGGGGTGTGTGAGTAGAAATATCAATGCCGTCAAACTGTTCTGCGCTGATGCCTACGTCGCACCCCGCGAGGGGTGTGTGAGTAGAAATTCATAGAATAATTTAGCAAATGACCCGTTGGAACGTCGCACCCCGCGAGGGGTGTGTGAGTAGAAATATTTAAATATGCAGGACATAGGCGACTACACAGAGTCGCACCCCGCGAGGGGTGTGTGAGTAGAAATAATCCAATGGACAAATAGCAAGGCGTCATCTGTGTCGCACCCCGCGAGGGGTGTGTGAGTAGAAATTGAAAATGTCGGTGATATTGTAATGCAATTGTTTGTCGCACCCCGCGAGGGGTGTGTGAGTAGAAATCATGTGGCACAAAAGAACATTATGATGTTATGCGGTCGCACCCCGCGAGGGGTGTGTGAGTAGAAATGGTATTAAATGAGGTTGTTGGACAGGCAACAGGAGTCGCACCCCGCGAGGGGTGTGTGAGTAGAAATTTAAAATTTATTACATAGTGTCATTTACAACAAGTCGCACCCCGCGAGGGGTGTGTGAGTAGAAATAATTGCATTAAGGGCTAAAAAAGAAAGTTTATATGTCGCACCCCGCGAGGGGTGTGTGAGTAGAAATATTTTTACGGGCAGAGTACATGGCAGAGATCAAGTCGCACCCCGCGAGGGGTGTGTGAGTAGAAATATAAACTCTACATTTTAACTGCAAATCCTCCACCGTCGCACCCCGCGAGGGGTGTGTGAGTAGAAATGTCTTGACCCTTGACAACGGCGAAATGCAATATAGTCGCACCCCGCGAGGGGTGTGTGAGTAGAAATCGATAACGGGTCTTGTCCTTTAACAAGCCTCTGCGGGTCGCACCCCGCGAGGGGTGTGTGAGTAGAAATTATATGATCGAAACAGCGATATATTGTACGTGTTGTCGCACCCCGCGAGGGGTGTGTGAGTAGAAATAAAAAGTGAGTTATCAAATGTGTTTACAGATTGGGTCGCCCCCCCGCGAGGGGTGTGTGAGTAAAAATTTTTCCTTTATCATTTTTTCACATACTCGAACCAGTCGCACCCCACGAGGGGTGTGTGAGTAGAAAATTAAACCTTTTGAAATTTTTACACTCATTTGTTTTATTATTTTATGGCGATTTAATTATAATATTTAGGATGTGTTTGGCTTAACAGCTAAAAAATGTGGAAGCAAAAAGAACTAGGAATTGACGGTGATTTGAGAATGATGTAAAATTGTATGGTACTCAAACTGTTATTTGAGGAGAGAAAACAATGTGCATAATATGTGCTAGAATACAGATGATAAAATCCGGAACGAACCCGTATTTTGTCAAAGAACTTGATACCGGATATGTTGTCATCGGCGACAACTAACATTTCAGAGGCTATACTTTGTTCTTGCTTAAGGAACATTTGACTGAACTTTTTGAACTGAAAGATGATATAAGGGCAAAGTTCCTTGCCGAAATGACGGTTGTAGCAGAAGCGGTTGCAAAAGCATTTGGCGCGGAAAGAGATTGAAATGTTACTGAACGCATCAAAAGAGGAGGCATGAAAATGAAACGGGAACTCGGAATAGCACGCTGCGGACTGGCATGTTGCTTATGCAGCGAGAATGAACTTTGCAGCGGATGTAATTCGGGAGAATGTCCCGACAAGGACTGGTGTGAAAATAGAAAATGTTCCATTGAGAAAAATTACACACATTGCCATGAATGTAAAGCTGAATGTAGAAAAGGCTTGCTGTCCAAAATCAAGCCTTATGGATTTACCTTGTTCATAAAAAGATACGGTGAAAAAGAACTTTTAGATTGTCTTGAACGGAATGAAAAAGCAGGTGTTGTTTATCATCGGGAAGGAATTTATGGTGATTATGATGACTTTAATGATGTTGAGGAACTCATTGAATTTATCAAAAACCCTGCCCAATTGCCGCTCGACTCATAAGACAGCAATATCAGTACAAGGCAAGTGCTACATTTTACCGTTTTGCCCGTCTGCCTCTGCTTTCCCTAAAATATACAGAAATGCTATGGCAGGTATTCGGAGGATTGGCGTTTTGGTTTCGTGTTTGACTATGCCAAAATCATCAATACGCTTTGTTATGAGAAAGGCTGATGTTACCTTGGATTTTTCGTCATTGCACAGCTCGACAATGGCATCAGTGGCGGTAATATGGGAATTGTTGCGGTACTTGACTTCGCAGAGGATTTTTTCGCGGGGAAGCTCAATTACTGCATCGACTTCCTTTTGATTGTCCTTTGCTTTCCTGAAATAGCCAAGCTGCGCGGAGCTTCCCTGATAAAATGATATAATATGTTTATATACGGTAGTTTCCACCATTGCGCCGAGTTCTTCTTCATCAGACAGGACATCATCGATCATAAGTACGGCATTGCGGATAGCGGCATCCGCAATAAAGATTTTTGGTTTTCCCTTCAATGAGCCCTTGCTTCCCACATTCATTGGCTTTGCGAGATAGATCAGGTTGGACATTTCAAGTGCCTCGATATAGCTGTCAATAGTGCTGACGGAAATATTTTCCAATTCTTTTGCGGCTGTCGTCACGCTGAAAATTTCTGATGAGTTCATGCAAAGATACAGGAACAGTTTTTCCATTAAGAGCGGACTGCGTATATTGAAAAGTGTCAGCACGTCACGTTTTATGACTTTATCAGCCACGTCCTCGCGCAGCATTCTTTGTGCATAGGTATCGTCGTCGGACAACACAAGCTCAGGGAAACCGCCAATCGTGAGATAACGGTTAAAGTGTCCTTCAAGCGGTGCAAATCTGTACATTAAATCACCAAGTTCTGCGTTGCTCATTTTTGCCAGCCTTGTCAGCCGCAGATTATCAGGCAATATCGGTTCTTCAATTTTGAGCAGACGGCAATACTCATAAAATGACATTGTAGGTATTTTTAAGATTGTCCATCTGCCTGTGCCGCTGTCGGCTGAGCCTTTTTCTAATATTGGACTTGCCGAGCCTGTGGCTGTCAGGCGGATATCCTTTCGGCTGTCATAAAGAACCTTCATCCACAATTCCCAATTTTCTGTATATTGGATTTCATCAAGGAAAATATATTTTGTTCCTTGGATTGGATAGAGCGCCTCATAAATAGAGAGTACGGCTTCTATGTTGACGAGCTTTACAATCGGGTTGTCAAAAGACACATACAAAATATTTTTAGGGTTTATACCTTCATCAATCAGAGTGTCTATCATTTGGTACATAATCGTTGTTTTGCCAACACGCCTTGCACCGGACAGCACAGCGAAACGCCTGAGTGTCTTGTGTCGGATTATTTTTAATGCTTCATAATAGGCAATCCGTTTCTGCGGCTTGCTTTCCTCTTTGATTGCCGCCGGATTGCGCCACCACGGGTTATACTGCCGCAGCACCTTGATGATTTGTTCATCGCTGACTATTGCCATAAATAAATGCACCTCCGCTAAATCTGATTATAAGAAAGAGTATTTGTTATTATAATATAGTTACATAATATTTCAGGAGTTATATAAATATATTATAACAACAGTCAGCAAAAGGTTCAAGATGAAAATGGACAATAAAAATAATTTTCAACATCCCTTTACTTCATTCGTTTAAAGTGGCATACTATAACTAAATGACATGTTATTATAACGATGAAGCGGTGTTGTACCGCGCAGAATTTGGGTTAGATATATGGATTTGTTTGAATATATGAGGAACACAACAAAAGAAAAGGAAGCCCCTCTTGCCGCAAGGCTTCGTCCGTCCACACTTGAAGAAGTCGTAGGGCAGTCGCATATCATTGGGAAGGACAAGCTGCTTTACCGCGCGATAAAAGCGGATAAAATAAGTTCAATAATATTTTATGGTCCGCCCGGAACGGGTAAGACTACTCTGGCGCGTGTCATAGCCAACACCACAAGTTCGGAGTTTACACAGATAAATGCGACGGCGGCAGGGAAAAAAGATATGGAGGATGTCATAAATAAGGCTAAGGATACGCTTGCTATGTACGCAAAGCGGACGATTTTATTTATTGACGAGATACACCGTTTTAATAAAGGGCAGCAGGATTATCTGCTTCCTTTTGTTGAGGACGGTACTATCATACTTATAGGGGCGACGACGGAAAACCCGTATTTTGAGGTAAACGGGGCGCTTATTTCGCGGTCTGTGATTTTTGAGTTAAAGCCGTTAAGCAATGATGATATTAAAGAACTTATACGTCGGGCGGTATATGATAAAGAAAAAGGAATGGGGAGTTTTGACGCTGAGATAGACGACGATGCAGTGGAGTTCCTTGCTGAACTTTCAGGCGGTGATGCAAGGCATGCGCTCAACGCCGTGGAACTTGGCGTTATGACCACGGACAGGAGCGGCGACGGCAAGATACACATCACTCTCGAGGTTGCGGAAGAATGTATTCAGAAGCGCCGTGTCCTATATGATAAAAACGGTGACAACCATTATGATACTATATCTGCATTTATAAAAAGCATGCGCGGTTCCGATCCCGATGCGGCGGTCTATTATCTGGCAAAGATGCTCTATGCGGGCGAAGATCCTGCGTTTGTTGCACGGCGTATTATGATCTGCGCGTCAGAGGATGTAGGCAACGCTGATCCTATGGCTATCACGGTTGCGGTGAGCGCTTCTCTTGCCGTTGAAAGAGTAGGTATGCCGGAGGCGCAGATAATTCTTTCACAGGCGGCGACGTATGTAGCATGTGCGCCGAAGAGCAACGCTGCGGTAAACGCAATATCAAGCGCGACTGATGAGGTGGTCAGAAGCGGCAATCTGCCGATACCGCCGCATCTGCAGGATGCGCATTACAAGGGAGCGCAGAAGCTTGGACGCGGTACGGGGTATAAATATGCGCACGACTATCCCGATCACTATGTCGAACAGCAGTACCTTCCGTATGAACTTACGGGAAAAACCTTTTACGAGCCGTCATGGAACGGATATGAAGCAAAGATACGTGAACATATGAAAAAGCTAAAGAACAGGGATGTTAAAGAGTAAAATAAAACGGAGGAGCTTCAGAGAAGTTCCTCCACAAGATATTTATAGATCTGTTCATTTTTCTTACGCCAGTTATCACAGACTGACTCGGCTATTTCCTCGGAAGGCACGGAGAGTTTTATATTTACAAGTTCCGTGTCTTTTTCTTTGGCGGTGAGCGTGACCTCGTAATCCCTGACGGTTGCTTTGTAATAGTTGGCTGTCACGGATGATTCATTTTTTAATTCAAACTTTTTTTCCGCAAGGTAGCTGTCTATATCTTTTATTATTCCTTCATCTATGCGGTTTCCAAAATAGGAAAGTGTCTTTTGCCCTTCTTTTGTGATAGAAAAGTAAGTGCGGTTCATAAGTGTGTCGGCTTTGATAAGTTCCGCTTCCTGAAGATCGGAAAATACCTGCTGCAGCGTTATGAAATTGGTATATTCCTTTTCAAGTACGCAGCAGCTAAGCTGTGAACGTGTCATTTTAAAATTCACTTTGTCAAGTATATATAAGATGATAAGCTTATATAACGTCAATGGATCCTGCACCATTTAATCAATGTCCGCCTTTCATATGCTGTCGTATTATCTTACAATATGCGATTTCACGGCTTCGGCTACAAGTTCCGCTACTTTTGGGTTGAATGCTTCGGGCATAATGTTATCCTCGTTCAGCTCATCATCAGGAACAAGACCTGCGATGGCATTGGCAGCGGCAAGTTTCATCTCCTCGGTTATCTGTGTTGCACGTCCTTCAAGCGCACCCTTGAATATACCCGGGAAAGCAACGACATTATTTACCTGATTGGGAAAATCGCTGCGACCGGTACCGACTACGCGCGCGCCCGCGGCTTTTGCCACATCGGGCATTATCTCGGGCACCGGATTAGCCATTGCAAATAAAATCGAATCATCAGCCATTGACCTTACCATTTCGGGAGTTACAATGTTGGGGGCGGATACGCCGACGAAAATATCGGCACCTTTCAGCGCGTCGGCAAGCGTTCCTGTCTCGTTGCCCGGGTTTGTCATTTTAGCCATTTTTTCCTGCATCCAGTTAAGCCCTTCTGTGGAGGTTGATATGATACCGACTTTGTCGCACATAATAACGTTGATAAATCCGTATGTGAGCAGAAGCTTTGTGATGGCAACACCTGCGCTTCCGGCTCCGTTTACAACGACTTTGCAGTTCTCTTTTTGTTTACCGACTACTTTGAGAGCGTTGATGATGCCTGCAAGCACAACGATTGCCGTGCCGTGCTGATCATCGTGGAATACGGGTATATCCAATGCCGCCTTGAGCCGTTCTTCAATCTCAAAACAGCGGGGCGCGCTGATATCTTCAAGGTTAATACCGCCGTAAGCGGGTGCGATCCATGTAACGGCTTTTATTATTTCCTCAGTATCCTGCGTATCAAGGCATATGGGAACAGCGTTCACCCCTCCAAATTCTTTGAAAAGCACTGCTTTTCCCTCCATAACAGGCATTGCCGCATAGGGACCGATATTGCCAAGACCAAGCACCGCGCTTCCATCAGATACTACGGCAACAGTGTTGGCTTTCATAGTGTATTGATACGCGGCTTCCTTGTTTTCGGCTATTACTTTGCAAGGCTCCGCGACTCCGGGGGTATATGCGAGTGACAGATCTTCCCTTGATCTGACCGGTGTCTTTGAAACCGTCTCGAGTTTTCCGTTCCATTCTTTGTGAAGCGCAAGCGCTTTCTCCTGAATTGTCATATTTATCCTCTTTTCAAATTAGATTACCATAAAAAAATGGCGTTAAATCAATATTATAATATTTATTTTCAATTCGCAACAAATTCTTCTTCCTATTTTTGAAAAAATGAGTTATAATAAAAACGCAGAAGTTTCAACTGTATCTAAAATGACCTTTCAATTGGTATGATCAGGAGCATTATCCCTAATAAAAATATATATGGAGGAAATTATGAGAGAAAAATATGAATCTCTGGCACTTGCGGAATTGAAAGCAATTGCAAAAGCACGTGGCATCAAGGGACTCACAGGTATCAAAAAGGCTGATCTTGTCGAGCTGATGCTTGCCGAAGATGAAAAAGACAAAGCGGCGGGTAAGGACGTGACGCCCAAACCGGTGCTTCGCAGTCCCAAAGAGCCAAGGGAGGAAAAGGCAGAAGAAAAATTCCCGGCGGAGCTTGACAGCGGCATAGCTGCCAACGGCATACTTGAAGTTATGCCCGACGGTTTTGGATTTATACGATGCGAGAATTTCCTGCCCGGCGAAAACGATGTGTATGTGGCGCCAAGCCAGATAAGGCGTTTCAACCTCAAGACGGGCGATATCATAGAAGGTAACACGCGCATTAAGACGCAGAACGAAAAATTCAGTGCATTATTATATGTAAAGAAAGTGAACGGTTATCCGCCCGAGATCGCATGCAGGCGATGCAATTTTGAGGACATGACCCCTATCTTCCCAAATGAGCGCATAAGGCTTGAGACGCAGGGGTCAAGCGTCGCGATGCGTATCATGGATCTGATGAGCCCTGTCGGCAAAGGGCAGCGAGGCATGATAGTATCGCCGCCAAAAGCAGGTAAGACTACACTGTTAAAAGAAGTGGCAAAATCAGTTCTCAAAAACGCGCCTGATATGCACATGATAATTCTTCTCATCGATGAGCGCCCTGAGGAAGTGACCGATATAAGGGAGGCGATAGAAGGACCTAATGTGGAGGTAATATACTCGACGTTTGACGAACTTCCCGAGCATCACAAACGTGTTGCGGAGATGGTCATCGAACGCGCAAAACGTCTTGTCGAACATAAAAAAGACGTATGTATACTTCTTGACAGTATCACGCGCCTTACACGTGCGTACAACCTTACCGTTCCGCCCAGCGGCAGAACGCTTTCGGGAGGTCTTGACCCCGCGGCGCTTCATATGCCGAAACGCTTTTTCGGAGCGGCGCGTAATATGCGCGAGGGAGGAAGCCTTACGATACTTGCGACGGCACTTGTGGAGACAGGCTCTAAGATGGACGACGTGGTATACGAGGAATTTAAAGGAACAGGCAACATGGAGATGGTGCTTGACAGGAAACTTTCCGAAAAGAGAGTATTTCCGGCAATAGATATACCAAAATCAGGTACGCGGCGTGAAGACCTGCTTCTTTCGCATGATGAACTTGAGGCGATAAACATTATGCGCAGGGCTTTAAACGGACTTAAGGCTGACGAAGCTGTAGACAAGATACTCGATATCTTTTCAAGAACGAAAAATAATGAGGAATTTGTCAATACGGTTAAGAAAATGAAGTTTATTTAAAAAAGGCTTGCACATGTCAAAATCATATGATATACTGAATAAGCTGTTTATAAAACAAAGCAAACAATGTGAATTTATTATAGAGAGGTGAAGATAATGAAAGAAGGAATACATCCTGAATACTATCAGGCAACTGTTACCTGCAACTGCGGCAACACATTCGTAACAGGTTCGACAAAGCCTGAGATCCACGTAGAAGTTTGTTCAAAATGCCATTCATTCTACACAGGACAGCAGAAGACCGCAGCAGCCCGCGGACGTATTGATAAGTTCAATAAGAAGTATGGCGTAGAAAGCAAATAGGTAATGTCAGAAAGGTTGAGGTAAGCATTTATCTCAACCTGTTTTTAAATACACGGGAATGGGGAAATTATGGCTAAGAAAAAAAAGGCAAAATATTCGGGCATAGGCGGTCAGGCAGTCCTTGAAGGCGTTATGATGAAAAATAATGAAAAATACGCCGTAGCCGTCAGAAAACCCGATGGGGAAATAGATGTTCAGGTCGCGGAATATAAAGGACTGAGTGAAAAAGGCGGTATAAAAAAGCTTCCGTTTATAAGAGGCATATTCGCATTTATAGATTCACTCGTGCTTGGTATGAAAGTTACGATGCATTCCGCGTCATTCTATGAGGAAGATGAGAGCGAGGACACGCAGGGAAAGCTTGAAAAGGCACTCGGAAGCAGGGCTGATGATATTATGATGGTGCTTACTGTCGTGCTTTCGGTCATTATAGCGGTATCGCTGTTTATGCTGCTTCCGTTTTTTGTGTCTGACTTTTTGGGCAGATATATCAGGAATGCCAGTGTTATCGCTATTTTGGAGGGCGTTATCAGAATTGCGGTATTTGTGGGATATATAATTGCGATATCGCTTATGAAGGACATAAGACGCCTGTATATGTATCATGGCGCTGAGCATAAGTGTATCAACTGCATAGAAAGAGGCAGGGAGCTTAATGTCAGGAATGTTATGAGGTGTTCGCGCCAGCACAAACGCTGCGGTACGAGCTTCCTCTTGTTTGTCGTGCTTGTGAGCGTAGTGGTGTTTTTCTTCATAAGAGTCGATAACATAGCGCTTAAACTGATAATAAGACTTGCACTCGTGCCTGTTATCGCAGGTATTTCATATGAGATAATACGGCTTGCGGGACGCAGCGACAATATATTGGTCCGTATCATATCGGCACCCGGAATGTTTATGCAGCGCCTTACGACAAAAGAGCCTGACGCGGATATGGTGGAGGTCGCTATCGCTTCTGTTGAGGCGGTATTTGACTGGAGAGCTTATCTTAGCGGGAATTTCGGATATAATTTTGACAAGGCGCAGGATGAACAGTCTGATGATGAGGAAAGCGGCGAATGACGTACAGAGAACTATACGAATATGGTGTGAAATGCCTTGAGAAAGCAGATATAGCCGAGGCTGAGATAGACGCGAGGCTTCTGCTTGAATATATATGCCGCACGGACAGGAATACACTGCTTGTCCACGGAGACAGAAAAGTAAGCGGTATTGAGGAAAGCCTGTACCGCGATAACGTTGAGAAAAGAAGCCGGCACATTCCGCTGCAGTACCTTATCGGCGAACAGGAATTTATGGGCATCAGATTTCATGTAAACGAGAGTACGCTTATACCAAGGCAGGATACGGAGATACTTGTTGAAGAGGTAATGCGCTATATGGGCGACGGTATGCGCATCCTTGACCTCTGCACAGGTTCGGGATGTATTCTGCTAAGCCTTTTGAAATACAGCAATGAATGTGAGGGCATCGGTATCGATATCTCAGGCGATGCTTTAAGGACGGCACGCGAAAATGCCGATGATTTGGGGATAGACGCGGTATTTCTTGAAGGCAGCCTGTACGAGCCGCTTGCCGGATACAGGTCAAGCCGTACAAGCGACAGCCTGTATGATATCATCGTGTCAAATCCGCCCTATATAGCGAGTGCCCAAATAGAAACGCTTATGCCCGAAGTACGTGATTTTGAGCCGAGAATAGCGCTTGACGGCGGGGAAGACGGTTTGAGATTTTACAGGGCGATAATAGCCGATGCCCCTCTGTATATGCGCAGGGGCGCGATGATCTTTCTTGAGACGGGATACGATCAGGCAGCGGCAGTGCGCGGTCTTTTGGAGGACAGGGGCTTTTCGGATATAAAGATAATAAAGGATTATTCGGGAAATGACAGGGTAGCGCTTGCGGTGTGGCAATAAAGTTTTTGATTAAAATGGAGGTCGATTTACATGTTTGACAAACTGGAGGATCTGCTTGCGCGCTTCGAGGAGATCATGAACGAGCTGAACGAGCCGAATGTGGCTGAAAATCAAAATCGTTTCAAGGCGCTTATGAAGGAGCAGAGCGATTTGGTTCCGATAGTCGAAGCGTATAAAGAATATAAAAAATGCAACGAGACGGTCGAAGATTCACTTGCTATGCTTGAGTCCGAGAGCGACGAAGAGATGCGGGAGATGCTTAAGGATGAGCTTAACGATGCGAAAAAGCGTATTGAAGAGCTTGAAAACCAACTTAAGATACTGCTTCTGCCAAAAGACCCTAATGACGACAAGAATGTTATCGTTGAGATACGCGCGGGTGCAGGCGGCGATGAGGCGGCGCTTTTTGCGGCTGAGATATACCGCATGTATGTGCATTACGCGGAGAGCAGGCATTGGAAAGTAGAGACGATAGAAGCGGAAGAAATAGGAATAGGCGGAATGAAGAGCGTTACCTTTATGATAACGGGTCAGGGCGCATATTCGACAATGAAATACGAGTCGGGAGTACACCGTGTACAGCGCGTGCCCGAGACAGAGTCAGGCGGGCGCATACACACATCTACTATCACGGTAGCTGTCATGCCCGAGGCTGAGGAAGTCGATGTGCAGATAGATGAGAAGGATATCCGCATCGATGTCATGAGGGCATCCGGAAACGGTGGTCAGTGCGTAAATACCACGGACTCGGCAGTGCGTCTTACTCATTATCCCACAGGAATAGTGGTATACAGCCAGACTGAAAAATCACAGCTGCAGAATAAGGCAAAGGCGTTTGCGCTTCTTCGGGCAAAGCTCTATGATATAGAATGTCAGAAAGCGCATGACGCGGAGGCACAGGCACGGCGCAGTCAGATAGGTTCAGGAGACAGAAGCGAGAAAATAAGGACTTATAATTTCCCGCAGGGGCGTGTGACAGACCATCGCATAAATCTTACGCTGTATAAGCTTGATAAAGTGATGGACGGCGATATACAGGAAATCATCGACGCGTGCATAGCGGCTGATCAGGCGGCAAAACTCAGCCGTATGCAGGAAGTAAGCTAGAGCTTGTTTTTTGCTTTTTTATAGTGACAATAATGGTAT
This sequence comes from uncultured Lachnospiraceae bacterium, assembly GCA_947629525.1. Taxonomy (GTDB): domain Bacteria; phylum Bacillota; class Clostridia; order Lachnospirales; family Lachnospiraceae; genus COE1. Next base: position 22,196 of record CANREB010000025.1, on the reverse strand, counting down.
CGTAGTGTTATAATATCTGTGTGGAACTGTTTTAGTTGTTTTGAAAGCGCAGGCATAGTATGGAAGAGAAAGAGAAAAACGCGATCAGGTTAATAAGGGAAGAGATGAGCGAGAAAGACTTTGAACTGTACATGTACTCTCTTCAGAAGCTCGCTGATAAAAATTTAGACAACAACATGAGTTTTATGACGGATTTGTATAACATACGCGCTTTTCAGGTAAAAGCGTCGGAAGAGATGCTGCAAAATCCTGATTTAAAATTTGCAATGATAATCCTTGACTTTGCAAATTTCAGTATGATAAACGAATTCTGCGGCAGGGAAAAAGGCGATGAACTGCTGAAATATACGGCTGACACGCTCAGGGAGCTTACGGCTGAGCATGTTGTGCTTTCCCATCTGCGTGCGGATATATTTGCGGTGTTTACCCCGTTTAATGATAAGAACGAACTTATAGCGATAACCAAAAAGATAGATGCAAAGATAGGTGAGTTTAAGATACCATACAGGATATTGCCCGCATTTGGTATATGTATAGCGGACAGCCCCACTATGTCAGTCAGCATTATGCGAGATTACGCGACTATGGCGCTTGATTCCATCAAAGGTAAATTTTATGCCAAGTATGCGTTTTTTGACGAGGAAATGCGTGACAGGATGCTTCTCAATAAGATGATAGAGAACGATATCGTGTCGGCTCTTGAGGAGGAGCAGCTTGTTTTGTATATACAGCCTAAGGTAAATATGAGGACCGGAGCTGTAGAGGGCGGAGAAGCTCTTGTGCGCTGGCATCATCCTGAACGGGGCATCGTGCCGCCGGGAAATTTCATACCCGTGCTTGAAAAGAACGGACTTATCATAGATGTTGATATCTGCATATGGAGGCAGGTTTTCAGATTTCTCGGTAACCGTATCAAAGAGGGCAAAAAGATAGTGCCGATTTCAATCAATATTTCAAGGCAGCATGTTTTTGACAATTCGTTTAAGGACAGACTTATCAATCTTTCAAAGGAGTATAATGTGTCGCCTGATTTGGTGCCGCTTGAACTTACGGAGAGCGGCTTCCTCGAAAATCATGATATGATGTATGAGCGTATGAGGTTTTTGAAAGACCGCGGCTTTAAGATATCAATGGACGATTTTGGCTCGGGATATTCAAACATGTCCATGCTTAAGAACGAGACGATGGATGAGATAAAGATAGATAAGGGCTTTGTTGATGATATCGCTACGCCTAAAGGACGCAGTATCTTAAAACATGTGATCGAAATGCTTCAGGAGATTGGGCTGAATGTTATCGTTGAGGGCGTTGAAGAACCCGAACAGCGTGATTTTCTGCTTAAATGCGGCTGTACAAAGGCTCAGGGATTTTATTATTACAAGCCTATGCCGACCAGTGATTTTGAAGCTTTGTTGGATGAATGGAATCCGGTCAGTTGATAGATTATTGAAAGGACGCTGAATAAATGAACATACAAATGCAGGTTGGCGGTCTGCTTATATTGATTTTGCTTCTTTATTTTTATAAAAGGCATGGCACGGTGGGGCTGTATGCGGAAAAGTTATTCCGCAGGGCGTTATATGTGACTATATTGTGCCTTATATTGGACATAACATCGATAGTGCTGATAGTGAATATGGATAGTCTTCCGCGCTTTGTGGTGGAAACGGAGTGCAAGCTTTATCTTGTTTCGCTTGTGTGGAACGGCTATATGGCGTTGTCATACGCGAGCGCCGATTCGCGTTATCTGCAGAGTGTGAATAAATTTGTGCAGATATTGGGCGCGGCAGTCATTGTCGTGAGCGTTGTGATACTGATGCTGCCTGTCAACATATATTGCAGCGGGAACGTTGAGTACACTTATGGTCCGGCGTGTCTTGCAACATATTTTGCGGCGTTTATCATCATTATGTTTACCATATCCACCATTGCGACGCAGCGTCATAATATGAATCCCAGACGCCGCCATGCGATAACGATGTGGGTAGCTATATGGATGGTGGCTGCTGCATTACAGTTTTTATTTCCACGGCTTCTTCTTGTCGGGTTTGCAAGCGTTTTGGGCGTGATAATATTATTTTTTGAGCTTGAAAATCCCGAAGCCAATATAGACAGAAGGACAGGTTTTTTTAACAACTATTCGTTTGTTGAGTTCTTAAAGCAAAAGTATAAAGAAAATGCTTTCTTGTGCGGGATGCTTGTATCATGGGACGATATCCATGCAAAGGATATTCCCTCATTACAGCTTGACGAAGCGCTGATGGAGATGGCAGAGTTTTTCAGGCATATTCCCGACGCGAAGCTTTTCAGGACTGAGGACAGGGAATTTACATTCGTGTTCGACAATCACAAATCGCTTGAAAACGCATTTCATATGCTCGACGAAAGATTTAAAAAGGGATGGATAGAAAACAAAAACGGCGGAGTGCCGCTGCTTTTTGAACCGCATTACGCTGTGATGCCGTCTACTGACGTGGCAAAGAGCGCGGATGAGCTTATCGGCTTCCTGAAATATTTCAGGGCGCATGCCAAAGACGCCTCGGACAATAAGATACTCGTAATAGATGAGGCTGCCATGGCAAAAAAGCGCACAAGGGAGCAGATGCTTCAGACGCTTATGGATGCTATGAATGAAGATCGCATAGAGGTATTTTTCCAGCCTATTTATTCAACGCATGAGCATAAATTCGTCTCAGCGGAAGCATTGGTGCGTCTGAGGGCTGAGGACGGAAGCATAATACCGCCGGGGCTTTTCATACCTATAGCAGAAGAGACAGGCGTTATATCAAGGCTTGGCGAGATAGTGTTTGAGAAGACCTGCAGTTTTATCAAAGAAAACGATGTGGCAAGTTACGGCATCAGATATATTGAAGTGAATTTGTCTGTTGTGCAGTGTGAGAGTACATCGCTTGCGGACAACTATATCAGTATGATGAATAAATATATGGTTGAGCCTGCCCTTATAAATCTTGAAATCACGGAGTCGGCTTCAGTCATAATGAAGAAAACGCTGCTTAGGAATATGCAGGTACTTATTGATTACGGCGTTGCGTTTTCACTTGACGATTTCGGGAACGGACAGTCAAATCTCAATTATATTGTGGATATGCCCGTTAAGATCGTTAAGTTTGACCGTGATATGACGCAGGCATATTTCAAAAACGAGAAAGCTCAGTTCGTAATGCAGGCGGCAATGAATATGATACATGATATGCACCTGCAGGTAGTAGCCGAGGGTGTGGAGACAGCGGAAGAGCTTGCGACATTTGAAAAGCTCGGCGTCGATTATATTCAAGGGTACTACTTCTCAAAACCTATAGAGCAGAGAGCGTTTATCGATTTCTTAAAAGCTAAAAATCAGGGTTAGACAACTGAACATATTCAAATGAGTCTGAAAGGCACTTTATTATATTAAAGTGCCTTTTGTTGACAATTATGTGCGTATAACGTATCGAAAGGGGAACGGTGATGGAGGGAAATTATAAGGTAAAGCGTCTTACAAAACCAATAGACTGGGTCGTGGAGGTACCCGGCTCAAAGAGCATGACAAACAGGGCGCTTCTTATGGCTGCGCTCGGCGACGGAAGATCAGTGCTTGAAGGGGTGCTTTTCAGCGACGATTCAAAGTATTTCATAGAGTCGCTCAAATCGCTTGGCTTTGAAGTGGAAGCGGATGAGGCAGAAAAGCGGGTGACTGTGACCGGTTTGAACGGGAATATTCCTGTGGACAGCGGCGAGATATATGTGGGGAGTGCGGGGACAGCGGCGCGCTTTCTTACGGCAATGCTTGGATTTTCAAAGGGTGTATATACTATCCAAGCATCAGAGCAGATGAAGAAAAGACCGATGCTTCCGCTGTTTGAGCTGCTTATTGAGGCAGGTGCTAAGATAACATATCTTGAGAAAGAAGGTTTTCTTCCGATACGCATAGAGGGAGCGTCATCCCGCACGGCAGGTCATATGAAGCTTGACATAAGCCAAAGCACACAGTTTTTAAGTGCGCTGCTGCTTGTCTCACCTATGATAAAGCAGGGGCTTCACATAGAGATAACAAGTCAGCGGAAAGACGGCTCATATATACGCATAACGCGCAGGATGATGGAACAGTTTGGAGTGCGTGTGGAATTTGACGGCAATTGTTATGATGTTAAGGGGCAGAGTGCGTACAGGGCAGATACATATCGGATAGAGCCTGACGTTTCGGCAGCTTGTTATTTTTATGCGGCGGCTGCGCTTACGGGCGGCAGGGCTTTAGTCAAAAATGTTACATGGAATTGCATGCAGGGCGATCTGCGTTTTCTGAATGTCCTTGAAAAAATGGGATGCACACTCGATGAAACGCCTGACGGTATAGAAGTGCATGGAGCTCTGGGCGGACATCTTAAGGGCATAACTGTCGATATGAAAGAATTTTCCGACCAGACAATGACGCTTGCGGCTATAGCGCCGTTTGCGGACGGCACGGTAAGGATAGAAAATGTGGGTCATATCAGGCTTCAGGAGTCTGACAGGCTGAGCGCAGTTTACACGGAGCTTACCCGGCTTGGCGTGAAGTGTACGCAGGAAGACGACGCAATCACGATAGAGCCGTCCGTGCCGCATCCGGGTATAGTGCAGACATACGACGACCATAGAATGGCTATGGCGTTTGCGCTGATGGGGTTGAAAGCGGACGGCATCGAGATAGCCGACCCGCAGTGCTGCAAAAAGACATTTAAGGAATATTTTGATGTACTTGATTTACTGATATACGGAAAATGAGGTAAAGGATGTTTAAAAGAAGAACTAAAGAAAAGATATTACTGATGCTTGCGGTATTTTGGCTCAGCGGTTTTTCAAGTCATGCCGCGCAGGAAGATAACGTGCTTGAAAAATACAATGAATACCAAAAGCGTCTTTCGTCGATAGAATGGGACTATCAGATAAACGAGAATGGTTTTCAGACTATAGGCGGGCAGACTTTTCCGATTTCCACGCGGAAGTTTGGCGAAGTGTCACTCATACTGGCGCTTGAGACGACTTACAGCCGCCTTGTCCTTTTTCTTGCGGATGATGACGGGAGCATTGTCTGGAAAACGGACGGGCTCGAGACTAATAACAGGATAACGGGTCAGCTTGAACAGCCTGTAAGCGGAATGTCGGCAGTCGCGTTTCAGGATCTTGACGGCGACAGCCTTATGGACATAATACTTATAACGTCCTGCGTGAACAGCACAGGCGCCTATGCGGGAAAGACATATAAAGTCGGAGATGTCCTGTTTCAGAATGATACGGGATTTTTCAGGGATTACCGCATTTCCGAAAAAATCAACCGTTTCGGTATGAACAAGAGCGTTGAATGTATTGCCGCCTTTGTAAGGGACGGATATTCTACCGAGTTTTTGTATACGGCATCGACAAAGAAAGAACTGCTCGAACATGGATTTTCGATATCGGAAGATCAGCACTATGCAAGGCAGTTTGAGAAGCTGGGGCATCTTGACGTTGTGGCGGGAACATATTCAATGGCTGATTTTTCAACGTTCATGATATATCTGGTCAATGACAGCGGCTATATCGTGTGGAGTTTTCAGCCGATGGGTGAATATGATAATCTTTACGCGCTTAAAGGCATCAACTGCCGCGACATAGACGGCGACGGCATGAAAGACATTATCGTACTGGCAAGTTACAGTTACGCGGGAGTGAATAATGAACTTCTGACGCAGAGCGATTATTCGATCTATTACCAAAGGACAGGCGGATTTGTCACTGATACGGAAGTCAAGGCGCATGTGAAATGCCATGAGGAGGATACGCTTTCAGCTTTGATAGAGAGGGCGCGCGCCTACTGGGGCTGGAGGGTGGAAGAATGATAAAGATACTTATTGTGGATGATGAAAAACCGATATGCGATCTGATAGACCTTAATCTGTCGGCGGCAGGATATGAATGTACCTCGGTTCAGGATGGAATGAAAGCCATAGAGCTTATAGACAAAGAAAAAGATGAGTTTGACCTTATACTGCTTGATATAATGCTTCCGGGAGCAGACGGGTATGATGTCATGGACTATATAAGACCGCTTGGTATACCTGTGATATTCATTACGGCAAAGCATGAGGTAAAGGACAGAGTCAAGGGGTTAAAGCTTGGCGCTGACGATTACCTTGTAAAGCCGTTTGAAATAGTGGAACTTATCGCGAGAGTTGAAGCGGTGCTTAGAAGATACAACAAGACGGAAAAGCTGTTGAGGGCGGGCGACGTCGTGATAGACGTGGAGGCGCGGCGCGTCACAAAGGCGGGAAAACCCATAGTGCTGACAAATAAAGAATTCAGGCTTCTGCGTCTGTTCGTGGAGAACAAAAACGTGGCACTTTTCCGTGAAAAACTGTATGAAAAGGTCTGGGAGGAGGAATATTTCGGCGACAGCCGCACACTCGACCTTCATGTACAGCGGCTGCGCAGAAAACTCGGCTGGGAACAGAACTTGGTGGCGGTATATAAGGTGGGTTATCGTTTAGAGGTGACGGAATGAAATTTTCTTTTAAGCTGCTGCTGTGGACAATGATCGTTATGGCGATCTCTCTTGGCTTCAGCGGATTTTACTTTGTAAATTATGTGTTCGAGACATCGCTTGAACGCGAGATAGGGCAGGCGGCGGATGAGAACAGCATACTGAGATTTGCCTTTGAAACAGCGGCGCTCAATGTGCCTGTAAAGTACGGCATGCTTCAGGACGATACCGTGGAGCAGGTAGCGTCAAACCTTGAAGGCGCTCAGGATGTGGGAAGGCTGCTTCGTATATCCGACGAGGAAAAAAATATCCTCTATGCGAGCGACGGTTTCGAGGCTGATGAGGCGCTTTTGGCGCAGACGGGCGAAAGCATAAAAGCATACCGTGTAATAAATATGGATGGTAAATACTACATAAACACGGGAAGCACCGTGAACGCGCTTGACAGGATGCTTTACCTTGAAACACTCAAAGATGTGTCGGAAGTATTTTCGGAGCGGACGACGGGATTTAAGGTGTACCGCAGGATGACAATTCTGATGCTCGTCGTCGGCGTCGTTATTATGCACATCATTTCGTCATGGCTTACAAAACCGATAAAGCTGCTGACAAAAGCTACGCGGCGCATGGAGGCGGGCGATTACTCATACCGTGCAAAAAAAGTAAGTGACGATGAACTTGGACAGCTTACAAGGGATTTTAACAGGATGGCGGCGGCACTGGAAGACAACATAAATATGCTTGAGGAGGAAATACAGGCGCGTGAGGATTTTGTGGGCGCTTTTGCGCATGAACTGAAAACGCCGCTTACTTCTATCATAGGATATGCCGATATGCTGCGCTCACGAAAACTTGATGAGGAAAAGAGCATAATGTCGGCAAATTATATTTTCACTGAGGGAAAACGTCTTGAGACGATGTCGCTTCGGCTGCTCGACATAATAGTGACAAGGCGCGGGGAAGCCAAATTCCAGTATACGGCAGTTGGGAGCATATTTGAGTATATCAGGGACACTTTTTCGGAGAAAGGAAATTTCCGATTTGAGTATAACTATGATGACGGCGTTGTGTGGGCGGAAGCCGACCTTATAAAGACTGTGCTCGTCAATCTGATAGATAATGCGTGCAAAGCGTCGGAGCAGGACGGGCTGATAGAGGTATCAGGACAGGCAAATGACGGATATTATTATTTTACCGTGCGCGACCATGGAGAGGGAATACCGTATGAGGAACAGGCAAAGATAACACAGGCGTTTTATATGGTGGATAAATCGCGCTCAAGGAGCAGGAACGGCGCAGGATTAGGACTTGCCCTGTGCGCGGAGATACTGAGCCTTCATGAGAGCGCGCTCGAAATAGACAGCGAACCGGGCGTGGGAACGAGTATGAGTTTTGCACTGACGCTTACCGACGAGAGAAAGGAGGCGCAGGAATATGAAGAAGATAAAGAAGTTAAAGAAGGAGAAACAGATAATTAATATAGTGCTTCCGATTGGCGCGGTACTTGCGATACTGCTTTCTATATGGGGACCTGAGGCGCTTGCGGCATATGCTGACAAAAATGTACTCGACAATATTAAAATCGAAGAGGAAGCGACAGAAGCGGAAGGGTATCGTTACAGTCTGAGCAGCAATGAGAAACTGTTCATACTTTCGGAGTGTCTCAACAGTCAGACGCTTCCCGGAAGCGAGTTCAGTGAACTGACACGCGTGTCGGATAATGAGGCGGGATATGAGGACTTAATGGGGACATATGCTTTCGTTGTCAATCATAAAGGACCGACGGGCGAGGAGATAACCGACTCGGAGATATACGGAACATGCAACAACGGGCTTGAGCAGTTAAAGGAATGCGGAATACTTCCGGTTGAGATAAAGGAAGTATCGGAAGCTTCATATGACGCGACGCTTTATTCGGCGATAGATGTTCCGGAGCCGCGCAATAATGTCGCGGTATGGAAACTCAGTCTTGTGAGCGGCAGACAGAATGCGAACAGGGAAAACCGTCTTATCGACGCATACATAGATGCCGACGACGGTAAGATATATGAATTTTACGTGAGGACAAGTCTTACGTGGGACGATATAGATCCCGACGACCTTATACGGAAGTGGAGCGATTATATGGGACTTAGCGCGCCCAAAGAGTATGAAACGGACAATCCTCTGCTTGAGACTACACCCTGCTACAAAAAATATGTTTTTGACGGTATGGGCGGAGAAAGGACTATAGTGACGATAGGATTTTACGACGGGATAAACGAGCTTTTCCTGAAAATTTCAAAATGATGCAAAAATGATGCAAAAATGATGCCACTATGATACAACTATGATGCTACTTTGATGCACCCCTCGTGTATTATATTAATCGTAATACAAAGGAGGGGGCATTTTTATGTACAAAGCAAGGAAAAAAAGAAGATACAGGGAAAACGATTTTCGCATGTTTCTGTTCGCCGCTTTTATGATAATGTGCATCGGGATAGTATCTGCGCTTATAGCGATAAAAGCGTTTGCGGTACAGGACACGGATGTTTCAAAGCAGAAGATGATATCGGACGCAGACTTTTTCGCCGCAAAAAAGGCAAATATGGCGGCGTGCCATATAGAGACGGGCGTCCTGTCAAACGACAAAACAATGTACCTGACATTTGACGACGGACCGTCACGGGAAAACACGGATGCAGTGCTCGACATACTGAAGGAAAAAAATATCAAGGCGACATTTTTTGTGATAGGGGAATATGTTGAAAAATATCCGGAAACGGCAAGACGTATCGTCAGTGAAGGACATACGGTAGGAATACACTGCTATGTTCACGACTACAATACGCTTTATGCGAGTAAGGAAAGCTACATAGCGGATTTTGAAAAGGCATATGAAACCGTAAAAAATATAATGGGCGTAGAGCCGAAGCTTTTCCGCTTTCCGGGCGGGAGCATAAACGCATACAATAAAGATGTATGCAGGGATATCATCGAAGAGATGGAAAAAAGGGGATTTATATATTATGACTGGAACGCCGGCGTTGAAGATGCGACAGGAAAGGACAGCAGTCCGTCACAGCTTATAAAAAACGCGAGAGAAAGCACTCTTGGAAGAAAGAAGATCGTACTGCTTGCGCATGACAGGGTAAAGAATACGGTGCTCTGCCTTGACGGGCTTATAGACGAATTTTCGGATTATGTGATGAAGCCGCTCACGGAAGATATAACGCCTGTACAGTTTGTGCGTTTTTGGGAAGAAAATTGACAAACAAGATTGAAGATGATGCCGGATTATGTTACCATTAAAAAGAATAAACCAAGGAGGATAGTAATGGGAGTACATAATATTGTAAGGCGTATATTATTTACAGCCGCGGCACTGCTTGTCGCCTTTTTTGTCTTTGACACGGCGGGAAGCGTAACATACGCGGGTTTTGGTGATTTTAACGATTATGATTACGGCGGAGGCAATGACTGGGACGATGACGACTGGGGCAATGACCGCTGGGATAATGACTATGATCGCGGTTACAGCTACAGTTACGGTACGGGAGGATATTCAAACACGGCGGCGGCAAGCATACCTGTCGTGGTGACAGTGATAGTAGTGATAATCGCGTATTCCGTGTTGATATCTAAAAAGAAAGGCACAGTCACCGTTAAAAAGTACAAAACAGTTTCCACGAAAGCAGTAAGGACACTGCCTGACAGGACAGACGAAATAGTCAGCATAATGAAGCAAAAGGATGTAAACTTTACGGCAAACGATTTCTTAAGCTATGTAAAACGAGTGTACATCGATATTCAGGATGCATGGTCAAAACGCGACTTGGAACCTGTAAGGTCAGTGCTTCATCCTAATCTCTATCAGCAGACGCAGACACAGATAGATAAAAAGATTGCGGACGGCATTGTCAACCATATTGAGAGAATATCAGTAAATACAGCATATCTGACAGGTTACAGACAGGACGACGATTACGAATATATGACAGTTTATCTTGCGGCGCAGATGATAGATTATCAGGTGAAAGAAGAGACAGGCGAAGTGCTGTATGGCGATAAGACCACACGATGGGATATGCGCTATAAGATGACATTTATAAGAGCCATTGATATGCAGACTTTGGACATTACCGAGGAGAATAATGAAACTATGAGATGCCCAAGCTGCGGCGCGCCGATCGAAGGCACGGCGTTTGGCAGATGCGAGTATTGCGGCACCGTAGTTTCAACGGGAAAATACGGCTGGGTATTATCGGATTTCGGCGTTGTGCGTGACGATACGCGCGATGAGGGAATACACCTGAAAACACAGCAGTAAAACTCATACATCGGATGAGCGGCGGTACTGCGTTGGAGTGCAGGACATATATTTTTTAAATATTTTATTATAGTAACTTGTGTTGTTAAATCCTACCGCACTTGCTATCTCGGAAATCGACTCGGTCGGCTTTTTCAACATCTGCTTTGTAGATTCGATTATCCTGTATTTCATAAGATATTCAAACGGAGTGACGTTCATGATGCGTTTAAAGCAGCGGCAGCATTCGCTTCTGTTCACAAGGATAGATCCTGCTATATCGTCAAGCGTTATAGGTTCCATAAAGTGTTCCTTTATATACAGGACAGCCTGCTTGACGCGCTGCTCGTCCAATGACGGAAAACGCGAGTCGTTATCATTGCGAGCGCTGTCATCTGAGTAAAAGTGTTTGTAAATTATCGCCCAAAGATTAAGGACAGATACCTTTGTAAGTATCTCAAAACAGTCAGGTTTATTGTCGTTAAGACTAAAAATCTGTGACAGATGTGTCACAAATTCGCCGTAGATGTCATCCCGCGGCGTTATGTGTATGAATTTAAGACTGCTGCTTGTGAGGAGCGGTCTTACATATTTGTTTTCAAGTTCCATCTGTCCAAAGCCGAACATAAAGGACGGATTTATCAAAACGGCGCGGAATATACAGTCGTTGCCGTCGGCAGGAGTATTAAAATGATTGATGCCGTGGTTGATAAATACAATATCCCCTTTTTGGACAATAAAATTATCTTCATTGCAGGTAACGTATAAATTACCCTCAACAATATACTGTATTTCCAATTCATCATGCCAGTGCCACCGCGTCATATCAGCGGAACTGCTGAAATCATAATCCGCGATAGTGATAGGATAGCCGCTCTTAAGCAGCGCCGATGTCCGCTGCCGGTAAAAATCAGGGTCTTTTGTTGGCTTTACGATTGTCATATACGTGTCTCCGATACAATTAAAATCAAATATATTATATCAGATATCATCAAAAAATACACTAGTTAAAATAAAGGCTTTTTGGTTTTTCCACATATTCGACTTCATCGAGCGCGGCAAACGCGTCAATAAAATCTTCACGCACAGTAGCAATGCAATAGCCGCTTATAAGAGGTTCGATATGTATCACTTCCGATTCCAGCCTTTCCAAAGCGCCGTGATATTTGACGATAAGTTCCCAGCTTCTTGTTTCCTGCATATAGCCGGCAGGGAGTAAGACGGATTTTTCAAGTTCGGATGAAGTGGCGCTTAAGGCAAGGTTAAGGAGATTTTCAAGTTTGGGATTTGGCATGTACGGCTCCTTGCGGTCAGTTAATTTATGGTATGCGCAGGAAAGCCGTATGATGACTGTTTTTAAGATATAGTTGTTAAATGCGGCATATTATGGTATAAAATATATATGATGAATAAATTGCCTGTGGACATCGGCAGCGACAGTACACAAGGCGGAATGGAGAACACAATGAAAGATAAACAGCTAAAAGCTTCACATCATGGCAGGACAGTGTACGGCAGGGCATATTTCCCTGACAGTGATAAAAGATACCCGACAGTGATAATAAGCCATGGATTTAACGGCGATATGGATGTTTTTGACTCTACTGCGCGCAGGTTTGCGCAGAACGGCATCGGTGCAGTGTGCTATACTTTCTGCGGAGGCAGCACGAGAGACAGCAGCGGATTTGCTTCAACAGAGATGACTGTTTTTACAGAGAAAGAAGATCTGCTTGCCGTTATCGATACCATTTCGGATTGGGAATGTGTGGACAGGGAAAATATTTTTCTTTTCGGGGAGAGTATGGGCGGACTTGTCTCAGCGCTTACGGCTAAGGAAATCGGCAGCAGTATACGCGGACTTATCTTGTATTATCCCGCTCTGTGCGTGGCTGATGATTGGAGAAAGCATTTCCCGAAAGTCGAAGATATTCCCGATGAGCATGAACTTTGGGGGTTAAAACTGGGGCGGTGCTTCTTTGAAAGCATACATGACTTTGACGTATTTGAAGCGATAAAGGGATATAAGAATAATGTTCTTATTCTGCACGGTGAAGAAGATGCCGTCGTTCCCGTCGATTACAGCAAAAAGGCTGCTAAGTTATATGAGAATGCAAGGCTTGAGCTGTTCGAGCATGAGGGACATGGATTTTCACAGGAGAGTTCCGACAGGATGGAGGAACTGGCACTGGAGTTCTTTCGGAACAACATAGTATAGAATAAGGGACTGTCATAATGGCGGTCCCTTAAAAATTTATAATGAATATTATTTAGGTCTTACGGTAAGTTTTTTTATGTAGCCGTCACCGTCAACTTCGCGCACAGTGGCGATAGCCATTATATTGTACCCGCCAAAGTTTGCGATAAATTCCGCCTGTTCATCATTCACGACTTCCGCGCCCAGTATTGAATATTGGCGGAAACCGAATTTATTCCTAAAAAACATATTTATTGCTTCTCTGCCGTAGATATGATATTCCCTTTGGTTGGATGAGTTGGAACAATAGTCGCAGAGTATACCGTCTTTTGTGAAAAGCTCTGCAAGTCCTGCAAAGTCTTTATTTTCCATTGCTTCTACATATTTTTCAATAGGTCTCATAACCTTATGCCCTCCTCCTGCTTAATTTAATATACCTTCTCGGAATTGAGAAGTGCGTCGGTGCCGCCGTCTACAAACATCACATTGCCGTTGATGCCGCTTGCCTTGCGCGAAACAAGAAAAATCATAGCTTCTGCTATCTCGGAAGGATCCATCAGCGTCTCAAGACCGTATTTAGTGGGGATCGGAAGGGCGTTCAGCGCCATTTTTGCCGAGGTAGACATAGTTGCGGTCATTGCTGTGTTCACGTTGCCGGGGGCGATAGCGTTTATCCTTACGCCGTTTGCCGCCCAAGATGCAGAAACACGTCTTACCCAGCGCGCGAGTGCATATTTGGTAGACACGTACATACTGTTGCCGATACTCAGGTTTGAAGAGTCAAGTGCGCGCACAAGTTCGAGCACGCGCGCTTCGTCGCCGATATTGTTTAAGAGGTCGGCGATATCCATTCTTCCCGCTCCCTGCGATATCGTATTGGATGCTGTAACGACGCAGCTTCCTTTTCTTTTTTCCAAAAGATCGTATGCGCCCTTTGCAACAGCTACAGTGCCGAAATAGTTGAGCGAAATGATAAGTTCAAGATTTCCGCATGCTCCCGACACGCCCGCGTTGCAGATCATGCCGTCAATCCCGTCGGGACACATTTTGTGTAATTCGCTGACTGCTTTCTGCCTGCCCTCATCGGTGGCAAGATTTACACATATATCGCCGCCCTTGAGGTCTATGTTGATTACTTTATTGCCGTCGTTTTCCAACAGCTTTTTTGTTTCGGCGCCTATACCGCTTGATGCGCCTGTTATTGCATATATACCCATTTTTCCTCCATTCTGCACCGATAAGTGTGCCAAAAGTTAGTATTTTGTTGTTTTTCTTTCTATTTATTATTATAATTAAAAGTGGCGGGTTGTAAATAATTAATTTAAAAATAAATCCGTGCCGTACGTCGGTCATTTTACCGCCGGTGTGTAATGATGTGGAAACGGAGGTTAAGACAGCATGAAAAAGGTGATCACATATTATCTGCGCCCGTATTACGCGCGGATGGCGTTTGGGTTTGTCATAAAGTTTATCGGGACTATCATGGATTTGTGTCTGCCTTGGATATTGGCGTACATGATAGACACGGTCATACCGAAAGGGGCGGGAAATGAGATATTCTTCTGGGGAATATTGATGTTTATCTGCTCTGTACTCGCGCTGCTGCTCAATGTCATTGCAAACAGGATGGCATCGAAAGTGGCAAGGGATACGACTCAGGCGGTGAGGCACGATCTGTTTGAACGTATTATGTGGCTTTCACATTCACAGACGGATAAATATACAAAGCCCTCGCTCATATCAAGGCTTACAACGGACACATACAATGTACATCAGATGCTTGGACGCGTGCAGCGCCTCGGTGTGCGCGCGCCTATCCTTATAATAGGCGGAATACTTGTGACGCTTACGCTCGACCCTGTGCTGACTTTGGTTCTTGTGTCGGTAATGCCGATAATAGCGTTTATTACTATTTATGTCTCTAAGAAAAGCATACCGATGTACACGGCGCTTCAGGCGTCAGTAGACCAGTTCGTACGCATCATCCGTGAGGATGTGGCGGGAATACGCGTCATAAAGGCGCTCTCAAAAACTGATTACGAGAAAGAAAAGTATGACGCCGTGAATAAAGAGGTAGTCGGGCGTGAGAGAAAAGCGGACACTACTATGGCTGTGGTAAATCCAAGCATGAACATGTTTCTTAACTTCGGTCTTGTGTTTGTCGTGCTTGTAGGCGCGTACCGTGTGAACGCGGGACTTTGCGAGGTTGGAAAGATACTTGCCTTTCTGACATATTTTACCATTATACTTAATGCGATGATAAATATTTCAAAGATGTTTGTTATCATATCAAAGGCAGTAGCGTCCGCCGACAGGATCATAGCGGTGGTTGAAGCGCCGCCTGAGATGCTGTGCGGGGTTTTTGAACGGCTTGAAAACGAGGACGCTTTTATCAGGTTCGACCATGTGAGCTTTTCATACAAAGGCAAAGAGCCTGATGTTGACGATATAAGTTTTGCCCTGAAAAAAGGTGAGACTCTGGGCATACTTGGCGCAACAGGTTCGGGCAAGAGCACGATAGCACAGCTTCTAATGCGCTTTTATGATGCCGACAGCGGCGCGATATACATAGACGGCGAGAACATACGCTCAATAGAGACAAAGGCGCTGCGTGACAAGTTCGGCGTGGTGTTCCAAAACGATACTCTTTTTGAACAGTCGATAACGGAAAACATAAGACTTGGCAGAAAACTTAGCGACGAGCAGATAAAGGAAGCCGTGCTATATGCGCGGGCGAAAGAATTTGTCGAGGAGAAAGGGCGGGGTTATGACAATCTTGTCAACATCAGGGGAGCAAATCTGAGCGGCGGACAGAAACAGCGTGTGCTGATAGCGCGGGCGCTTGCTTCACACCCCGATATACTGGTGCTCGACGATTCATCAAGCGCACTTGATTATAAGACAGACGCGGCACTGCGGCATGAGCTTGCGCAGCACTTTAAGGACACGACAAAGGTGATAATAGCGCAGCGCATAAGTTCCGTAATGTATGCCGACCACATCTTAGTACTTGACGAAGGCAGGATGATCGGTTACGGCACACATGATGAACTGATGGAAAATTGTGAGGTTTACAGAGAGATAAGTATTTCACAGATAGGAGAAGAGAATGATACAGGGAGGGACGAATATGAAAAAGTTAGCAATTATCGGTGATTCTTACAGCACCTACGAGGGATATATGCCGGAGGGCTATTCGTATTGGTACGGTACGGTGAATGAGGCGCCAAATGATGTGGAACGGGTGGAGGACACATGGTGGTATAGGGTCTGCTCGGAAATGGGGTATGAGATAGCGGCAAACTGCAGCTTCAGCGGAAGCGCTGTCTGCTATTCGGGTTATCCCGAGATGGACGGGAAAGCTACAGCGTTTGTCACGCGCATGCACAGGGAATTTGGCAATCTTAAAAGAGACGGTATCAAGCCGGATTGGATCATTATATTTGGCGGTACTAATGATTTCTGGGCTCAGAGTCCGATTGGAATTGTTAAATACGGTCAAAAATCGGAGGAGGATCTGTTCTCGTTTGCACCGGCGTTTTGCTGTATGGCGGAGTACATTACGGAAAATTTTCCGGACAGCAGAATTACGGTGCTGCTGAATGACGAAATTACGTCTGAGATTAGGGATGTGCAGAAAGAAGTCAGCAGGCATTTTGGAGTGGAGCTTTTGGAACTGAAAAATATAGACAAACAGAACGGGCATCCGTCCAAACTCGGGATGAAGCAGATAGCGGAAGCTCTGATGCAGATGAAGCCGCAGGGAAAAATATAGGAGGTCGCACAATGGCGGATAAGCAGAACAGCAAATACGAGAAACCGAAAAACAGAAAAGGCACAATGCTGCGGCTTGGCGCATATATGATGAAGTACAAGTTCCTTCTGCTTCTTGCGCTTGCGCTCACTGTAGGGAGCAACGTCATGGCGCTCATAGGTCCGATGCTTTCGGGCTATGCGATAGATGCGATAGAACTTGGCGAGGGAAAAGTGGATTTTCCGCGTGTATTTTATTATGCGGGGCTTATGGTGGTGTTTTATCTGTTTTCGTCGCTGCTTTCGTATGCGCTTTCCGTACTGATGATAAACATAAGCCGCAAGGTAGTGTACAGGATGAGGCATGATGTATTCCACAGGCTTTTGGAACTGCCTGTCGGATATTTTGACACGCATCAGACGGGCGATATCATAAGCCGCATTTCGTATGATATAGATACTGTAAACACATCGCTTTCAAATGATATAGTGCAGATATTGACCACCATCATCACGGTTATCGGCGCGCTCTTTATGATGGTTGTGATTTCACCAAAGCTTGTGCTTATCTTTGCTTTTACTGTACCGCTGTCGATAGTGATAACAAAGTATCTGACAGGCAAGACGCGTCCGATGTTCAGGCTGCGCTCAAGAAAGCTCGGAGAACTGAATGGTTTCGTTGAGGAGATGATATCGGGACAGAAAACATTGAAAGCCTACAATCAGGAAGAAAATACGATAGCACGCTTTGACGGTAAAAACGAGGAGGCAGTTGAGGCGTACTACAGGGCGGAATATTACGGCAGCGTCGTGGGACCGTCAGTAAATTTCGTAAATAATCTTTCGCTTACACTGGTCAGCACTTTCGGTGCTTTTCTGTTTCTGCACGGGCAGTTAAGCGTAGGAAAGATTTCTTCATTTGTTCTCTATGCAAGAAAATTTTCGGGACCGATAAACGAGGCGGCGAACATTATAAGTGAACTGCAGTCGGCGCTTGCGGCAGCAGAACGTGTCTTTAATATGATGGACGAGCTGCCCGAACTCGCCGACGACGACAACGCGCTTGTGCTTGAACATACCGACGGTGATGTGCGGCTTGAGAATGTGAGCTTCGGATATAATAATGACATTACTGTCATAAAAAACTTAAATCTGCATGCCGCCCGCGGCAAGCTTGTCGCTGTAGTAGGACCTACGGGTGCGGGAAAGACTACGCTTATAAATCTGCTCATGCGTTTTTATGATATTGACGACGGAAATATATATGTTGATAACAACGATATAAGGGATATAACGCGTTCAAGTCTTCGCCGTTCATATGCCATGGTACTTCAGGATACATGGCTTTTCCAAGGGACGATTTTTGAAAATATCGCTTACGGGCGTGCGGATGCGACTTATGACGAGGTGGTAGAGGCGGCAAAGGCAGCGATGATACATTCGTATATAAAGCGCCTTCCCGACGGATATGATACTGTCCTCACCGACGACGGCACGAATATTTCCAAGGGGCAGAAGCAGCTTCTCACGATTGCGCGTGCCATGCTTATGGACGCGCGTATGCTGATACTTGACGAGGCAACTTCAAACGTTGACACGCGGACGGAGATACGGATACAGCAGGCAATGCGCAGGCTGATGGAGGATAAGACGTGCTTTGTCATCGCACACAGGCTTTCGACGATAAAGAATGCTGATGTGATACTTGTCGTAAACCATGGCGAGATAGTTGAGCAGGGCAGCCACAAAGAGCTTATGGAGAAGAAAGGGTTTTACAGTCAGCTTTATAATGCGCAGTTTGAGTGAGCGGGTCAAAAATATGTGGATTGAGAGGTAAATTTATTGATGAATATCGGAAGCGAAACTGAACAAATTGAGTATAAGAAATCTACCAGTGAGATAAACGAAGGCATAATTTCGATAGCTGCAATATTGAATAAGCATCAATCAGGAGAACTTTATTTTGGAGTGAAAAATGACGGAACTATTTTAGGACAGGAGATAGGGGATTCCACACTTCGCACAGTCAGCCAGTCAATCAGAAATCATATTCGTCCGATGATTTACCCGGAGATTAAGGTTTTGGATTATGACGGAAGTCAAGTGATTTATGTAAAATTTTCCGGCACGAGATGCCCGTATACTGCGTTTAACATTGCGCGTATCCGCGTTTCTGACGAGGATGTTGTAATGGATCAGGAAACATATGAGGATATGTTGAGAAAAAGAGATAACATATCCGGTTATTCATGGGAATCCTGGATATCAAAGTATCGGGTAGATGATGTAAATGAAGAAGTATTACAGGCATATTTGCGGAAGGCGCATGAGGCAAATAGGATCACATTTGAACATACAGATAAAAGAAGCGTATTGAAAACACTTGGATTATTGGAGGGGGATTATTTGCTCAATGCAGGGGCGGCATTGTTTTGTGAATGTGGGATGAATGAATTACAGATGGCTAAGTTTGCGACAAATGAAAGGCTCACTTTCACGGATATCCGCAGATTTACAGGTTCTATTATGACATTAAAGGAAAAGGCGGAACAATATGTGATAGATGCTATGGATTGGAAAGCGGAAATCACAGGTCTTTCGCGAAAAGAAATTCCTGAAGTGCCGGTTGCTGCTGTAAGAGAGGCTATTATTAATTCGTTTGGGCACAAGCTTTTTGAATCAGGACAGGCAAATGAGGTGGCTGTTTACAGGGATCGAATAGAAATTTACAGTCCGGGAGAGTTTCCTAAAAATCATTCGCCTGAATCGTTTGTGAAAGAAAATAAAGCACCAATACGCAGAAATGCTTTGATTACAAGGACACTTTATTATTCTCAGGATATGGAAGCTTTTGCTACAGGACTTAAACGCATTCAGTACCTTTGTGATGGGGCAGGGTGTAAAGTGGAATTCAAAACCGTACAGGGCGGTTTTGTGGTTTGCTTTTATCGCGGAATGAAGGCAGCATTTCGCGGAGAACCCTACATGGTACATGACGGGGCACATGATGAGATACATGACAGGGCACATGATGAGATGTATATTGAAAAATATGATGATACGTTGAATGTAGAAGAGAATATTTTGAAATTTTGTACAATTGCCAGATCAAGAGCGGAGATTATTGAATTTTGCGGTTTTAAAAGCAGGTCACAATTTATGACTCGTTACCTTACGCCCTTGATTGAAAGTAAGAAATTGAAAATGACGATACCTGATAAGCCGAAAAGCAAGAAGCAGAAATATTTGACTGTTTGACAAAACATTTGGTTTGCAGTATGCAGTTTGAGTGATGGATTTAGGATTTTTATGGCAAAGTCGAATTGTAAAAACTGATTATGAAAGAAGGGAAAATTATGGATAATAAATTAGAAATAAGGTTGGAATTGCAGGATACGGAGTGGGATTTTGAGTATACGGATCATGACAGGAAAATTGTAAGGGCGGTTGTTTTTGATGAGCATGGATATTATTATTTTGTGAGGGTCATGCGCGACGACCATTTTGGCAAGGCTGCTCTGATTGAGACATCGGGCGGCGGAGTTGAAAAAGATGAGAGTTTGACTGATGCGCTGAAACGGGAGCTAAGTGAAGAGCTTGGCGCGGAGGTTCAGATACTTTGCAAAATCGGAGTCGTGGACGATTACTATAATTTAATCCACAGGCACAATATCAATAACTATTATCTCTGTAAGGTTTTATCTTTTGGAGAAACACATATGATGCGGGATGAGATAGAAGATTTTCATATATCTACTCTGAAAATGACGTATGATGAGGCTTTGAGGGAATATGAAAAATGTGCTGATACAAAATTGGGGCGACTCATTGCCAACAGGGAAGTGCCGATTTTAAAGAGGGCGAAGGAGCTGTTGTTTCCTAATATGTGAAATCCGCCAAAGAATATTATTCGGACGGAACTGTATTTGATGTGGAATATTGTGGTAAAATGCCGGAATAAGTGAAAAAACAACGGAGGAAACAAAATGATAATCGATTCATTCGACCCGAAGAGTGAAGCAATCATTTCACCGAAAGCCTTTTTTGGCGAACAAAGAAAAATCTGCGATATTGCGATAGGTACATTTTCAAGAGAAATATATCCTGCCGTACTGGAACGATTCCCAAATGAGCAGATAGGGGAAATGCGGGCGGCAAATAGGGTCAAACCGATACATCTTTTGAACATCAATGATAAGAAAATAGCTTTTTATCTTTCGGAAATCGGAGCCGCGCTCGCAGGAACGGATATAATTGAAATCAACTGGCATACGGGAGCGGGGAAATTTATCCTGTTCGGTTCGGCGGGGGCTTTGGACAATGCAAAGACAAAAGGAAGATATGTGATTCCGTCAGAGGCGTATCGTGATGAAGGTATGTCTTATCATTATGCTTTTCCGTCAGACTACATAACAATAAAAAACGCGGATGTTGTGGAAAAAATATTTACAAAACATGGATTTCCCTTTGTAAAGGGAAGAGTGTGGACGACCGATGCGATTTATCGGGAAACACGCGACCTTGCGGAAAAAAGAAAAAGAGAAGGCTGTCTTGCGGTGGAGATGGAGCTTGCAGGAGTTCAGGCTGTCTGCGATTTCCACAAAATAGAACTCTATGATTTCCTTGTGACAGGAGACGTTGTTGACACAGAGGACTATAATGCGGATGGACTTCACGAAGCAAACCACGACATGCAGAAATTTTTTGCGGCGTTGAGTATTGCTGAAGAGCTTTGATGATAATAAGAATTTATTGCCATTCTTTTTTACTGAGCGGCTTTATGTAATTCTTTTTCAAATCACGGATATTCCCGAAAAAAGCTATTTCAGATTTAGAAAACATATTGTTTTTTATTTTAAGTTTCACAAGTTCTATCGTACATAAAAGATCAGCTGCCTGAAACAGCTTATATTCTACAGGCATTACTTTACGAAAAACAGGATTGGGTAACAGGGCATTAAAAACTGAAGACAGCATCTTACTCACTTCGATTTGTCCGTTATCATAGTAAATTTTGACAACATCAAAAGAAAGAAATTCTGTGTAATGCTCGCGGATAAATTGTGATATTTGTTTTGAGAGCCTTCCGGTTGCTTCGACGACATCGGAAATATTTCTCTTTTCAATAGAAAAACATTTGTATCGTATATTAATCTGCCGTATGAAAGCGACCATTTTGTTAAAAATATGATGGCGCTCTTTTACAGACATGTTTTCATAATTCTCTAAGGTCGCCTGACTCATCAATGAAAATGCTAAGTTCCTTCAATATTTGCTACCCCTGTAATCGTTATAAAAAGGCGGGGAACTTCCCCGCCGGTGATGGACCTGGGTCTTACGACCAGCCCAAATGAAATCATTGATTTCTTTCTAATATTATATGCCGAAACCGATAAAAAATCAACAAAAATTTTAATGTGTGATTAAAGAAGATTAAAGAATGGATTTATGCGGTTGAAAGC
>CANREB010000024.1 GCA_947629525.1 uncultured Lachnospiraceae bacterium | reverse complement strand
CAGTTCCCGTAACGCCTGTGCCAGATCGCCGTCCACGATGCCGATCTCATATCCCATGACATGAAAATATCCGGCATCCGTTTCGGAATTTCCGCCCGTACCGAAGCTGCTATTCCCACAGGCTGCTAGGGAAAGCAACATGATAAAACTTAATAGCAACACGACTGCTTTCTTCATGTCACATGCTCCTTTCAAACTGCTTTTTGTTATTTTTATTATAATGGAATAAGAAACGGTAAAGAAGTCTCTATCCGTTCACCAGTTCATACCAAAAGTTATAACTGCTTTACATCTGCTGTTCCCAAAATGCTACAGCATCATCAATCCAGCCATCGGCTACAGTTCCCGTACCCAGCCCGAAGCCGTGGGAAAGTCCCTCATAGGCGTGAAACTCTGTCGGTATGCCCGCATCGGACATCGCAGCAAGCCTCCGGTTCGCCCGCGACTGTGGGTGGAATGGCAGATTCCGCAGGATGCTCCTGTACCACTGACTTCTCCCTGCCACAGGCACAAAATAAGAACATAAGAGACAAGACAGCCAGACCTGCCTCAAAAAACCGTTTCATTGACATCACCTCTGTATTGTATTATAAAAAAACCGAGACTTCCAAAGAAGTCTCGATTTGTTTATCAGTTATAACCAGAGGTTGCAACTCAGGTCAGCACCTTTTCCAGTGCGGAAAGAAAACGGCTGACGACCTTCGTCGGCTGCGGAGAATACAGAATCCCCACTGGCATAACATGATCCCACTCCACCGGTATCACTTTCATCAAAGGATGCACCATGCTCCAGCTTTTAATTACAACCAAAATATCCTGATTTTGTTCACACTGATTGAAAACACCCACATCATACAAATCAAAATTCACGAGGTTGATTTGTGGATGGTGTTCCGTCAGGTCGTCTCGCAAATCATCCATGTGACGGCACCATCCCCGATGAATCATCATCAGATCCTGCCCGTACAGATCCTGCACTGAAAGTTTCTCCTTTACCGAAAGCGGATGGGAAATCGGCACCGCGCAGCAGATCGGTTCATTTTCAATCAGCAAACCATCACAGTTTCTCTGACCCATCAAAAGCTCGTCCACAAAACCCGTCACCACATCAATATTCTGTCCCAAATTTTTCAGGATTTCCCTTGCATTGTCTGATGTATTTTCAAAAGGAACCAGCTTAAAGCTTACATCCGAACAATGTTCATGGATCTTCGGCCACAGATCCATCAGCATCTGCGCCGGCATAATGGGCGACGTGCCGATACGGATTACCTGCTCCTGCGCCCGTTCTGCGTTTTTGGCGCGGACAACCGCTTCTTTGCAGTACTCCGTGATGTACTTTGCATCTTTATAAAGCGACTCGCCTGCCTTTGTCAGCTTAATCCCCCTATGAGTCCGATCAAAGAGTCGTATTTCCAAATCGCTTTCCAGCAGGTTGATCTGCTTGATCAGCGCAGTGGATGTGATGTGCAGATCCTCTGCCGCCTTGTTGAAGCTTCCTGCCTCCGCCACGCGCATAAAAGATGTGAAATTGATGTTATTGATGTTCATAGGCAGCCCCCACCTCTTTTTTGTTTCAGTAAAATTATAATTGTTTTGATTGTTGAAATCAAGACAATCAGACAAAACTGTATTTTTCGCGCGGATGGCATTTTTCCCCTTCTTCTGCAGCTATACCGAACAATCTACCGATGCGCCTTTCATTTCTTTCATTGGTGAAGTTTCCACAATATTGGTATCTGCCTTTACATATGTAACCGGTTCTTGCGCCGCGGGCTTTTGACTTTGCACTTCTGCATCCACCGTTTTCTCTGTCACAGTTTCTTTTTGCAGTACTTTGCCATCCTCGCTGATTTCAACCGAATCCATTTTACTTTCTTCGTTTTTAGCTTTGCTTTCTTCCGGCTTTTTCTCTGAATCTTTACGTTCTTCTCTGCGTTTTTCAATTGCCTGTTTGCGTTCCTGCTCTGCTTTTTCCCTTGCTTCTTTTGCGTCCTCTTTCATTCCTTCGTCAGCTTTCGCTTTATACGACTCTGCTTTTTCCGAAAATTCATTCACATATCCCATGGCACGTTCCATTGTTTCCGTATCGCCCTTGAGTCTTGCCTGCTTATAGACACGAAAAGGCGTATTTACCATTTCCATATTTGTTTTTGCTCCCACGAGCCCTTCCATTGTTTTCGTATTCATTCCGCTACCTCCTTAAAATACTTTGCATTGTAAATCCCTGCATAGCTTATTTCGTCATTTTCTGATATATCTTCATTATTTTGTATTAAATGGTCTGTTTGGTGTCACATCCGTCAGAAAATGGCAGCAGAATATCTATTTCAAATCTACCGTCCTTAACCTTGATCTGAAATGTTCCATTATATTTACGAATTGCATCTTCAATATTCAAATATCCGATACCTTTTTTCATTTCTTTTTGGTTCTTCATAACAGTACTGTTGCCTGCAGAAATCAACAGACATTTTTTCACCTTATACGACATAATATTTATAAATGGGGAATGGCGTTCGTCTATCCTGCCGCATTCATTTAACGCATTATCCAAAATATTTCCAAACAGAACGCACAAATCAAATTCATTGACTGTACATTCTTTTGGAATTACCACATCCGATGCAAAGGATATGTTTCTTTGCTTTGCCTGTTGCTTTTTCTCATACAGCAAAGCATCCACCGCCTTGCTGCCCGTTGCCTCATCTCCGGTATCAATGTTTCCTCTTTCTGCCATCGTCTCCAGATAATTTCCCATTTTATCCCATTCTCCGCCCTTCCATAGACCATATAGAGAAAGCACATGATTTTTCATGTCATGGCGCAGGCGCTCCATCTGTGAATACTGCCCGTTCAGCATTTTATAAAAATGGATCTGTGAATTGTACCATTCCTTTTGCCGCTGTTCTATAGAGACTTTATTCATAAAAAAAACAAATCCGCCAGCAATACACGCTGTCAAAACGGACAGGATACATATTTCGATATGACTGAAAATCTGGTCGTAATACAAGCTTCCGCCTATCGCGCTGTCCATATGTGATACCACCATAATTCCGTTGCTCGCTCCCCAGTTGGCAATATCCACTACTGCAGCCATGCAGATCAACAGCACAGACGTCATGAGATACCAGCTGTTTGTTTTGAAATCAAACACCGAATCCATTTTTTTCCTTAAAATATTTTGTGCCGTAATGACCGGAATATAAGCGGCAGCTGCAATCACGCCGTCCAGCCACGGCTCTATATTGATCATCTGCCCGCCTGTCATCCGTTTTTGGAAAATCAATACAAGACAGGAAAAAAAGGAACAGCCAAAATTCCATGCAAAAGTCCTAACGGCAATCAAAACAAACGCCGCAAAAATCTTCTTCATGACAGTATCCGAAGCGGCTGTCAAAAATAATCCCGTAAACAATATATGGTGCAATATTGCACTCAAAATATAAGGAAACCCGGCACTGCCGCTTAAGCTGACAGCCGTCTCAATCGCAAACAGCAGAGGCACAAATATTCTTTTATCTATTTTAAAACCGTTCAAATATTGATTACAAAAACGATATAGTGATAAAATATACCACATATAACATAGCAAAAACACGAAAAATTCGCCCATTATACGCCGCCCCCGACTTTTTTCATATATTCCAGCGTTTCCAGACAAAATGCTTTATACCGTCTCTTTGCTATCGTAATCTTTTCTCCGTTATCGAGCATAACCTCTTCATGATTGTAAGTATCTGCATATTTCAGATTGATAAGAAAACTTTTATGACATCTGAAGAACCCTTTATCCTTTAAATCATGCTCTAATGCGCTCATCTGCCCGTAATAGTCAAATATGCCGTTTTTACTATGTACGGAAACAACCCGTCCTCTGATTTCAAAATAGTAAATATCGCTTAACTGTATCTTCTTATTTTGGTGCTCTTTATTGATAATGATAAAGTCATCTAAGGTACATTCTAATTTCATCAAAGCCCGTTTTATTGTATGTTCCAGTTTGATACGATCCACCGGTTTAATGAGATAATGGAACGCCTCTACTTCAAAGGCATCCATCACATACTTTCTGCTGGACGATATAAAAACGATCATTTTGTCAAAGCTGCTTTTTCTCAGCATCTGAGCTGTCGTCATTCCATCCATATCACCCATCATAATATCCAGAAAAATAATGTCGAATTTTTCTATCGCTTTTAACAGATCCCTCCCTGCCTGAAACAACCTTACTGTATAGGCAACCTCCATATCGTTTAAAATATCTTTTATTGCTCTGACAAGATTGCATCCATCAATGATTTCATCATCACATACGGCAACCGCTATCATTTCTGTCACCTGCCTTATTTATTTCTGATTCTTAATTATATATCGGCAGGAATAACGCCGCAACTTTGAAAATGACACGAATGGTCGGTTTCATGTATTATCCGTTCCATTGCTTTTCTTTTTCTGACGGTTATTCCGTCAGTCATAATATCATCAAAAAATTTCACGTCAAAAATCCGGTAATTCACACCATATTTTCCTATTACGTCATAAATTCTGCCGATATATAATAAAAAATGACAAGCCACGCAAGAAAGGAAGTCGGAATTTATGAAGATTGCAGTCTGCGATGATGATAAAGCGACAAGGGAGCATATTGCTTCACTTATAGAGGAACAGGAAGAGGGTGCCGAGATCATAACTTTTGCAAGCGGGGAGAAACTGCTAAAGGCAAAAGAAGATTTTGACATTATCTTCCTTGATGTGGAAATGAAAAAAGTGTCGGGACTTGACGCGGCAAGGCAGATAAGGAGGGAACAGGAGAAAGCGGGAAAGGCAAAAAGCATTATTATTTTTGTGACGGGTTATGAAAAATATGTGTATGACGCCTTTGACGTGGCGGCGTTCCAATATCTGATAAAGCCGCTTCAAAAAGAGAAGTTTGCCGCTGTTTTCGGACGTGCATGGAAAGAAGCGTACGCAATGCAGGGACAAGAGAAACAATACCTTTTTGTTAAAAGTGCCGGCATACAGACAAAAGTGTACTTAAAAGATATTTATTATATTGAGAGCGCAAACAAAAAGGTTATTATTCACACTAAAATGGGGGTTTTGGAAACTTATGGAAAAATGGATGAATGGGAGCAGACGGCGGGCGGCAGTTTTTACCGCTGCCACAGATGTTACCTTGTGAATATGGAAAAAATCGCTTCCTATGGCACGGATGTGATCAAAGTTGTTAATGGGGACAAGCTGCTCATTGCACAGAAGAAATATGCCGATTTCGTTAAGCGGTATATGGTTTACGCCAAAAACGGAGGCATCGTCAATGTTTGAATGGGATCTTTATATTGTAAACAGTATCGCGGGAAGCATCTATGCGGATAAATTTCTGACTGCAAAAACATCAAGGAAAACCGCACTGATTGCGTGGGTATTTTTCCACTTTTTTTAACCGTATCTGTCGGGAAACGGATCGACGCCGCCTCGCCGTCCGGCAGTGTCTTAAAAGTAGCGACGGATATTTTAATTGTGTTGTTTTTGCTGCGGACTTTGTATCAGAAAGATTTTTCCAAGCAGTTTTTTGCGGCAGTCAGCTTTGTGGGAGGAAAGCACATTATCAAATATATTATTCTTGTTTTCTTCCTCGGTTTCGACTCGGTATGTTCGGAAATTGTTCTTGATGCGGTTGAAAAAGGCTGGATTGTAAGTATCGGCGGAGTGGATAGGTGGTCAAAGATTATTTTGCTTATGGAGGAGACGCTTCTGTCGTTTTTATATCTGCTTTTGCTCACCGTATATTTGTCTGTTATCGCGGTGAAATTTGTGAAAAAAGATTACAGGCTGCAAAGGCATGAGTATGTTTTTCTGATTTTGCCAAGTGCAGCCACGCTGTGTATTTCCATTACCCTGCAGATGCTGATTTTGTCTGTGGAAAAAGACATGCCGATCCTAATATTTTATAAAGTTCCCGCGACATTGTTCTGGATACCGTTTATCTGCATCCTGCTGTTAGGCGTAAATATATCTTCCGTGATCCTGTTTCAGAAATTGATACAGCTAAACGAGGAAGAGCGTAAACGCTCTATGCTGGAAAATCAGATGGCGCATATGCAGCGTGAGATTACGGAAATACAAGATATTTACGCCGATATGAGAGGACTTCGGCACGACATGAGGAGTCATTTGGAGAGCATAGCGGCGGTTGTTGGCAGGACCGAGGGAAAAGAGAGGGAGGAACTTGACAGTTACATCGGGCAGATAGAAGAAACTGTAAGCAGACTTGATTTTCCATATCAGACAGGAAATGCGATTACCGACGTGATACTGCATCAGAAAAAACAGGAAGCGGAGAAGCAAGGTATCACTTTTACGGCAGATTTTGCTTATCCTAATCAGAAGCGGATTGATGTCTATGACGTAGGGATCGTGTTAAATAACGCACTGGAAAATGCAATTGAAGCCGCAGGAAAAACGGATGGCGGGAAAACAATAAATGTACGTTCCTATCAAAAGGGAAGTCTGTTTTTTATTGAGGTGGAGAATAGTTTTTTCGGCACTCTGATGACGGACAAGGAAACAGGTCTGCCGATCAGCACTAAAGCGGACAGGCGGCTGCACGGTCTGGGAATGGAAAATATCAAAAGGTGCGCTGGAAAATATAAGGGAGATATTGATATTGCCATAAAAGAAACAGAGGGCGGAAAGACATTTATTCTCACCGTTATGATGTATGAAAAGACGTTCACACCAAAAATGCCGTAGTTCGCGTCGTATCTATGAAGTTTATGGTTAAAAAGCACGATATGAAAAGTAGAAGCTGTTAGTCTATAAAAATTTATGGTTGGAGGTTGATATTATGTCAATGGAAATTACAAATAGCTACAGTACAAGCACAGTGGAGCTGAAAACTTCAATTCCGGGAAAAACACGGACAGAGCAGATTAAGACGGGATATAGCAATGTGAATGATTACTCTAAATATCTGCAGAGCAAATACAGCTATATGAATACGGGAACGACTTCTATGCAGGGTGTTCCGACAACGGTATCGGTATCAGGCGCATTTTTGAAAAAGTGCATGAATGATCCGGAGAAAGCAAAATATTTAGAGGAAAATTTGGCGGCTATTCCGGATTGTGCTGCTTATGCTGTATCTCATGCACAGGGTACATTAACAAGTCTTTCATATAAGATAGATGAAAATGGGAATATTACAGGAATTTCATCCGGTACAAATGATCCTGACGGAAAAATCGCAAGGGAAAATGCAAAGCGAAAAGCAAAAGAGCAAAGAGAGAAAGAAGAAAAACTGGAGAGAAAACGTGCGGAACGAAGAGAAGAGGAAGAACGCATTGCAGAAATGCGGGCAGAGAGAAAGGCACAGAGAGAAGCTGTGCAGTCACATGAAATAACGGTTATAGGTAACGATGTCCGCGAGTTGACAGATAAAATCGTCAACGCAATGTCACAGCCGGACAATGCCGCCATATCGGAAACAACAGGATTTGACATAAAAGCATAGAAAAAAGCCCCGCCGATGTCTGAACATAGTGCATGACACCGCGGGGCTTCATAATATTATACCAATTATATCATTCTGATGATTTCCGTATTAGGCGTAGTCTGCAGATCGTGATAAGCACTTCCCACAAACACGACAGGTCTTGACAGATTATCTTCATTTATCTGCGTTATCCTGCCCGCGATATTGCCGGTCAGACTGACGCGCCTGTCAACGTAAATATTAGCTATCCGCGTAAGTATAGGTTTAATATTCTTACCGTATTTGTCAAACCCCTGCCTCTCAAATTCACGGAATGCCTGAAACGGAGTAAGAGCCGCACGCTGCGCCCTCGGGTGGGTCATCGCCTCATAAGTGTCGACTATGGCGGCTATAAGTGCAAACGGGTCGATCCGCGACTCTTTGATGCGCGCGGGATATCCGCTGCCGTCGCAGCGTTCATGGTGCATTATCATAACGCTTATGACATGAGGCGGAAGCTGCCTGTTTTTAAGCAGCTCATATCCTAAATGAATATGATGCTGCATTTGTATGAGCTCTTCAGGAGAAAGCTTGTCAGGCTTCCATAAAAGCTGGTCGGAAATCTTCGTTTTCCCAATATCAAACAGAAATCCCGACAATGTAAGGTTATCCAGATCATCGCCTTTCATACCAAGCCATGTGCCGACGACATAGCATAAAAGACCGCAGTTAAAGCAGTGGTTGTATGTAATCTCATTTTCATTAGGCATCATATTGTAAAGGTAATCAAAAAGCTGTTCACCGTCCATGACCGAAGCCATAACATCATCGCGGAGAGTCAGCATTTTTGTCAGATTAAGGTCAAGACCCGTGTTGAGCACGCGCACTAAATTCATAAAAGAATTGAGCGACAATGTGTAAAGATTATTAAAATTTTGAAAATGCGGATGCCCATGAAGCAGCTCATAATGCGTCATATTGACTTCATCAGGTTCACACAGCGCAATCTCGCTGAAATTATATTCGCCCAAAAGGCGTATTTTTTCTTCCGTTAAAGAAGTGTTTGATTTAATAAGAAGTTCTTTTTTGGGAGAATATATGTCCTCATACGTAACCATGCCTGTCTTAAGCGCCTGTGGCGATAACTTGTACATGATAAATCACCTCAAAAAATTTATTACTTTATCCACGTATAATAATAACACAATTATCTTGGATTTGTATAGAGGAATTTTTTATTGCAATAAAAAATGGCTTGTGATAATATAAAAATGTGCCTGAAACGTGGTTTAAAGGGTGAATGAAAGTACAGGCGGGAACAGACACGACTGTTCCCGTTTTTAAAATTTACGTTAAAATGATGAGGTGTATTATGGGAAGAAAAGATTTTAAAATTCCGTCAAAGGATGGAGTGCACAAGCTTCATGTCGTACTTTGGGAGCCTGAGGGTGAAGTAAAGGCTGTTGTACAGATATCGCATGGCATGACCGAGATGATAGACAGATATGATGACTTTGCGAAATTTTTGAATAAAAACGGTATTGCCGTTGTCGGGAACGACCATCTAGGTCATGGTCTTACGGCGGGAAATGATACTGATTTAGGTTATTTCTGTCCTGAAAATATGAGTGCGACAGTAGTTGCGGATCTTCACAGAGTGACAAAGTGTGCCAAAAAGAGATATCCTAAAGCCCCGTACTTTTTATTCGGACACAGCATGGGTTCATTTATGGCAAGAAGATATATAATGACTTACCATGATGAATTGTCAGGCGCCATTATATGCGGCACTGGAGCTAAAAGCCCTCTTATTATCATTTCAGGAATGATAATATCAGGTGTATCAAAATTTTTTTTCAGCGACAGGTTCCGTTCAAGGCTGTTAAAGAGGGCGTCGTTTAACGGCTACCAAAAGCACATTGCGTTTCCGAGGACTTCTTGTGACTGGCTTACAAGAGACAGCGATGTTGTGGATTTTTATCTTTCAAATAAGTACTGTACGTTTAATTTTACGGTAAACGGATACAGGACGATATTCGAGGTGCTTGCATATATACAGTCAAGAGGAAACATCAATAAGATCTCAAAAGACCTTCCGATATTTTTCATTGCGGGAGATGCCGATCCTGTGGGAGATTACGGGAAAGGGGTCAAAAAGGTGTATTCATCATATAAGGCGGCGGGAATTGAAGACGTAAGCATTAAACTTTATCCTGACGACAGGCATGAGATTTTGAACGAGCTTGACAAAAAAACGGTTTATGAGGATGTATTGGACTGGATAAGCGATCACATAAAAAAGTAATGGAAATTTAAGGTAAATAGTAGTAAACTTATTATAAATAAATATTTTTGGAGGTAGTATTATGAACATTTTAGTCATCAACTGCGGAAGTTCGTCACTCAAGTATCAGCTTATCGACAGCAATTCGGAAGCTGTTCTGGCAAAGGGGCTTTGCGAGAGAATAGGCATTGACGGAAGCGTGCTTACACATCAGCCTGCCGGGAAGGATAAGGTAAAGATCGAAACGCCTATGCCAAACCATACGGTTGCCGTTAAACTCGTCATTGACGCTTTGACAGACGCGTCTCATGGTGTTATTAAGTCGCTTGGAGAGATTGGCGCTGTAGGACACCGGGTAGTACACGGAGGAGAAAAGTTTGCTTCATCGGTAGTCATTAATGATGAGGTCATGAAAGCGATAGAGGAGTGCAACGATCTTGCCCCGCTTCATAATCCTGCCAACCTTATCGGCATTAATTCATGCAAGGAGATTATGCCGAATGTACCGATGGTTGCGGTATTTGATACGGCATTCCATCAGACAATGCCTGAGAAGGCATACCTTTACGGGCTTCCGTATGAATATTATGAGAAATATAAGGTGCGCCGTTACGGTTTCCACGGTACGAGCCACGATTATGTATCTGACAGGGCGGCTAAGATGCTTGGAAAGACAAGGGAAGATCTGAAGATCATTGTCTGCCATTTAGGAAACGGCGGTTCCGTTTCTGCGGTAGATCATGGCAGATGCGTTGATACAAGTATGGGACTTACACCGCTTGAAGGGCTTAT
This sequence comes from uncultured Lachnospiraceae bacterium, assembly GCA_947629525.1. GTDB lineage: Bacteria > Bacillota > Clostridia > Lachnospirales > Lachnospiraceae > COE1. The sequence goes on along the minus strand of CANREB010000024.1, from coordinate 27,954 downwards.
TATGGGTACGCGTTCAGGTGATATCGACCCTGCTATATGTGATTTTATCTGTCAGAAGGAAAACCTCACGCCTGCCGAGATGAACAACATCCTTAATAAGAAGTCAGGCGTGCTTGGCTTGTCAAAGGTTTCAAGTGATTTCAGGGATATTGAGGCAGCGGCAAATGACGGTAATAAGCTTGCAAGAGTCACACTTGATGCTTTTTATTACAGAGTAGCTAAATATATAGGCGCATATACGGCGGCTATGAACGGCGTTGACGCTATTGCGTTTACGGCGGGTGTGGGCGAGAACAATATTTCAGGTCGTGTGGAGATTGCCAAATACTTAGGATATCTCGGCACACAGATAGACGAAGAGAAAAATAATATCCGCGGCGAAGAGAGGATCATCTCTAAAGACGGCAGCAAGGTTGTTCTCATGTGTATTCCTACAAACGAAGAACTTGCGATAGCAAGACAAACGCTGGCGCTTGTTAAATAAATAAAATCGTTTTTTATTGAACAAAAAAGATATCCTTAAAGACAGAATTAACTTTAGGGATATCTTTTTATTGTTTAATAATGCTTTTTCCCCAAAAAAATGATAAAATAAACAATGTAATATCAAAAAGAGCAAAGCGGAGATAAACAATGTATATAAAACTTCCGGAAAAAGTAAATCATATAATAAATCGGCTTGAGGCAGCGGGATTTGAGGCATATGCCGTAGGAGGATGCGTAAGGGATTCAGTTTTAGACAGAAAACCTGATGACTGGGATATCACGACATCGGCATCGCCGCTTCAGGTAAAAGAAGTCTTTGAACGCACGATAGACACGGGAATACAGCATGGTACCGTAACCGTACTGCTTGACCGCGATGGATTTGAAGTTACTACGTACCGGATAGACGGCGAATACGAAGACAGCCGCCACCCAAAGGAAGTAATATTCACATCCAGCCTTTTAGAGGACCTTAAGCGCCGCGATTTTACCATAAATGCGATGGCGTATAACAGCAGAGTCGGGATAGTTGACGAATTTGGCGGACAGGATGATTTAAAAAACGGCGTGATACGCTGTGTGGGAATACCGGCGGAGCGTTTCACTGAGGATGCGCTGCGCATAATGCGCGCAGTGCGTTTTTCGGCGCAGTTAGGCTTTTATATAGAAGAAAGAACAACACAGGCAGTAATAGAACTTGCAGGCAATCTGAAAAATATAAGCGCTGAGCGCATACAGGCGGAACTTGTCAAGCTTCTTATATCGCCAAATCCCGATTATATAAGAATAGCATATGACCTTGGCATTACAGGCGTCATACTGCCTGAGATAGATATGGCGTTTGAGACGCAGCAAAATAATCCGCATCACATGTACACGGTAGGAGAACATCTCATGCATTGTATGTTGAATGTGCGTAATGATAAGGCGCTTCGTATTGCTGCATTGCTTCATGATATAGGCAAACCTCAGACGCGCACGACTGACGAAAAAGGAATTGACCATTTCCATGGGCATGTTGAACTGAGCGGGGAAATGGCGTCAAAAATATTAAAACGTCTTAAATTTGATAATGATACCATAACAAAAGTAAAGAAATACATTGAATATCATGATTATGATATAGAGCTGACGCAGAAGGCGGTACGTCGTGCGGTAAATAAAATAGGCGAAGAATACTTCCCGCAGGTTCTTGAGATAAAGCGTGCAGATACGCTTGCCCAGAGCAGCTATATGAGGGAAGACAAGCTTTCTCATATAGCAATGGCAGGCAGATTATATGAGGAAATAAAAGAAAGAAATGAGTGTTTGTCGCTGAAAGATCTGGCAATAGACGGCAGCGACCTTATAAGGCTCGGAATACCTTCAGGAAAAAAAATAGGAAATATCTTAAATGAACTTTTGGAAGATGTGTTGCAAAATCCCGAGAACAATAACAGTGATTATCTGCTGAATAAAGCTGCCGGATTAAAGTAATAAATGCCACCCCCCTTACATAAGATAGATTAGTAATTTTATTCACTATTTGTAGAGGGGGTCTTTTCTTGAATGACAAGACTGTAAACATTTTATCGCAATATGACATGGAGGTAACACGTACCTTTAAGGGCAGAAATACCCTTATCTGCGACACGAACAAAGGCACGCGCGTGCTTAAGGAATATAAAGGGAAAACAGAAAAACTTCAACTGTTGGATGAACTGTGGCAGAGACTTGACTCTTCCATAAAAACTGACAGGATGGTCAGAAATAAAGACGGCGGTCTGTTTGTAAAAGATACGGACGGAAATATGTACATACTGAAAGAACAGATAGACGGACGTGAATGCAGCTATAAAAATGAGGAGGATATAATCAAGGCGTTTGATGCGATGGCTGTTCTTCATAACGGGTTTACTTTTGCAGGAACCGATGACGGCGGGCTTCCGGTTTATTTTTATGCAGATGAGATGGTGAAGCATACGCAGGAATGCAGGCATGTCAGAAATTATCTGAGAAAACTTCGTGTAAAGACCGATTTTGAAAGAGAGCTTCTTAAGCAGTATGATTATTTCTTAAAAAAGGCGGTCGAGGTGACGCAGCTGGCATTGAAAGAGCCGCGCGATGAGTATGAAGATTTTGTGCGCGATAAAGGTCTGTACTGTCATGGTGATTTTCAGTATCACAATGTTTTGTTCCCGAAAGGGAATGATAACATGACAGGTATTATCAACTTTGAACATTTTATGCATGATTCCGGAGTGAGGGATTTTTATTTCCTGTTTCGGAAAATCTCTGAGAAATGCGACTGGTCGGGTGCGCTTGCGGAACGCATGATCGATGCGTATCAGCGTAAAAGGGAATTTGCGCCCTGCGAGTGGAGGGCTTTTAAGCTGAAGCTGGCATATCCTGAAAAATTTTGGAAGATAATCAATTTTTATTTTAATTCGCGCAAATCATGGGTGCCAAACAGAAATCTGGAAAAGCTTGAGGCAGTCATAAGGCAGGAAAAGTATAAAGAAAAACTTATAGAACATCTTATATAAAATTTAGGGCTTGTGCAGCTTCAGGCTATTTATTATAATAATGACGTAACGATGCGGATCTGTGCCCGCGCTGCCGGCACAAATCTGAGGCAGATATACGGTATTGAATAAAGAGCAGCGCAGAAATGAAGAGAATAATGGACAGAATAAACATAGCGCTGGCGCAGACTCACATTGAATGGGAGAACAAAAGCGAAAATTATTTAAAGGCGGATAATTTTATAAAAAATGCCGCAAACCATAATGCGGAAATAATATTTTTCCCTGAAATGAGCTTTACGGGATTTTCGATGAATACACAGCTTACCAAAGAGAAAAATAATGAAACTATATCTTTTATGAGCGGTCTTGCGTCGAAATACCAAATAGGCGTGGGTTTTGGCTGGGTATTGGACTGCAAAGCAAGATCCGAAAACCATTATACTGTCGTGAACAAGTCAGGAGAGGTCATATCCGATTATGCAAAGATACATCCGTTCACATATTCGGGGGAGGACAAAAAGTTTAAAGGCGGGACAAAGATATCATACTTTATGCTTAACGGTATAAGTTTTTCAAGCTTTATATGCTATGACCTGCGTTTCCCCGATATATTTCAGGCGGCGTCCAAAAAAGCGGATGTTATCGTTGTGCCCGCAAACTGGCCGGCATTAAGAAGCGAACATTGGAAAACTCTTCTCAGGGCGAGGGCGATAGAAAATCAGGCGTATATTATCGGGGTAAACTGCGTCGGCTCGATAGGAGGAACGGAATATTCCGGCGACAGCGGAATAATAGACCCTAATGGAGACATACTGGAATTATGTTCTTCAAGGGAGAAGATAATTTACCATGAACTTACGAATGACACGCGGAATTTCAGAGACGCTTTTCCCGTAAAGGCGGACAGGCGTGAAACACTTTACAGAACCTTTTTGGAGGGACAGCAGGACAGGGAAGGATAAGGTTGATAGGCATATGAAAAGTTGCGGAAGTATTTTGTGCATGGCTGCAATGGTGTTTTTGCTTTCGGGATGCAGCCTGCAGGGATTAAATATAAATACGAACGGAGAAGATGCGGATACAGCGGAAACTATGACGGCACAGGAACAGCAGAAAGTGATTATGCCGTCCAATATCTATGACTCGCAGGATACCGCCATAGTAGTGAAAAAAGATTATGAAGCCAATACCATACAGCTTCAGAATATAAGGACATCGCGGCGTTATACATTAAAATACAGCGGGACTACAATGATCTATGACCGCTACGATGAAGGAATATCGATGCGGCAGCTTGAGGAAGGCAGTATGGTCATAGCGCGCTTTTATAAAGAGAATAAAGCGCTTTCTTATATCAAAGTCATGCCTGACGGCGTATATTATAAAGATCTTAAAGATTATTCAATCGACCTTGCAAACGGTACATTCAGTACAAACGGAACCACATATAATATAAGCGGACATGTTGTGGTGATCTCTGACGGCGCCGAAGCCGACCTTATGGATGTAAATCAGCTTGACGTGCTGAACGTGTGGGGCTACGACAATATGATATATGCGATAAATGTCGAGCAGGGACATGGATATCTGCGTCTGCAGAACGAGACATATTTCTTAGACGGCTGGCTTGAAGTCGGCGACAGGATAATGAGGACGATAACAAAGGACATGCTTATTGTCGTGCCGGAAGGTACGTTTAAGGTAACGGTGAGCAATAAGGGCAGCAGCGCCATGCAGGAGATAACTTTTGCCAGAAATGAGGAGATGGCGTGGGATTTAGGAAGCGTTGAGATCACTGTCGTACAGACGGGAACTATCATTTTTACCCTGACGCCCGCCACCGCGAAAGTGACGATAGACGGTAAAGCGGTGAACGTCGCAAAACCTGTCGAGCTTGAATACGGGCTGCATAAGATGAAGATAACGGCGGACGGCTATGATACAGTGGCTCAGTATATAAGAGTGGCAGAACCGTCTGCAAGCATTGACGTGCAGATGGAGAAGAGCGAGGAAGAAACCGAAACGCAGACACAGACCGCTTCCGAAGCATCATCTTCTGAGAGCAGCAGGGAGGATAAAGAAGAAAAAGAAAGCAGTTCTTCAGACGGAAAATCAAAGACGGACAGCAGCAATGACGATAATGATGAGGAAGATGAAGAAGAAGAAAGCTCTGAAAGCAAAAGCAGCAAAAAAGATGACGACGAAGACGAAGATGACGAAAATATATCTATAGTGTCAACTGACAGTGATTACAGGGTATATATAGACGCGCCTGAGGGTGTGGAAGCGTATTTAAACGGCAATTATATAGGTATAACACCTTTGGATTTCGCAAAAACGGCGGGAAATTATGTAATCACCCTGCGCAAAGACGGCTATCAGACGAGAAGCTATTCGTTACAGATAGACAGCGAAAAAAAAGACATAAATTACTCGTTTACAGAGCTTAAAAAAGAGTCCGGAAGTGACGACGGGCAATAAAATAGGGAGAATAATAAAAAAGATAAGAAAATAAACAAAAATTTAAGCATTTTTCCTTGACAAATGAGGGCAATTTGCTTATAAATAGATATAGGCGTGCATAAGACACACTGGACAGCGGATAAAAATAATTTACATCTGCTGCGGAACTATTACAACGAATCAAGAGGAGGAGTTCACAATGAACAAAACAGAATTAGTTGCAGCTATTGCAGAGAAGTCTGACTTAACAAAGAAGGATGCAGAGAAAGCTTTAACAGCTTTTACGGAAGTTGTAACGAAGGAATTAAAGAAGGGTGGAAAAATTCAGCTCGTTGGCTTTGGTACATTTGAGGTTGCTGAGAGAGCAGCCAGAGAGGGTAGAAATCCTCAGACCGGTGCAACAATGAAGATTGCTGCTTCAAAGGCACCTAAGTTCAAGCCCGGCAAGGCATTAAAGGACGAGGTAAACAAATAATCCATCCGGACAATTTTTCAGAACAACTGATGTAAATCAGTTGTTCTTTTTTATACACGTATATGGAACACATGGAACATGGCGGAGGTGAATTTTAATGCGTCTTGATAAATATTTAAAAGTATCGCGGCTTATAAAGCGCCGCACTGTGGCAAATGAGGCATGCGATGCGGGCAGAGTGCTTATAAATGATAAGCCCGCAAAAGCGTCTTCAAATGTGAAAGCAGGAGATATACTTACCATTCAGTTCGGAAACAAAGAAGTAAAGGTTGAAGTTGTTGACGTGCAGGAAACTGTCAAAAAGGACGAGGCAAAAGAACTTTTCAGGTATTTATAGTCATATGCGGAGCCTTTTTTCAATATACTTACATGAGGAAAGGGGCGCAGCATATGGACAGTATCTCAAATTCAACCATGAATGTCAATGCCGGTAAACACAGGCTCAGCCTTGACCAAAGGCGGGAATGCAGGATTACGGGCGTAGTTACGGTAAATTCTTTTGATGAAAATACGGTTCTGCTTGAAACGGTTGACGGCGTTATTACCATAAAAGGCAGCGGGCTGCATGTAAGCAGGCTTAACCTTGAAAAAGGAGAAGCGGATGTTACGGGCAAAGTAGATTCCCTTGCCTATTCTGACCGCAATACGCTTGCGAAAAAGGGAGAAGGTCTTTTGACCAGACTGTTTGGCTGATGAGCGGCACAATTATTACCGAGTGGCACTTTTGGCTTGTATCCGTGATAACAGGTATTGTTATGGCGTTTTCGTATGACCTGATACGGATAGTGCGCCGCTTTATCAGGCATAATCGTTTTTTTGTCGATGCGGAAGATCTGCTGTTTTGGACAGGATGCTTTTTTGCAAGCTTTACGCTGCTCTATTATGGAAATAACGGAGTGATAAGGTTTGCCGCTGTTTTGGGGGCAGGCATTGGAATGCTCTTTTATGAGCTGACGTTTGGCAGAATATTTGTAAAATACAGTTGTATAGTCATAAGGCGGCTTTTGGATCCTATTGGTAAATTTATTAAAAAGCTTTATGGCATTTTGACTAAAATAATTTTATTTTTGCGAATGAGGTTGACTAAAACGGTAAACGGCTTTAAAATTAAATATAATTATGCTTTTAAGGCGAAATCGGGAAAGGAGGAGACCGGATATGGCAAAAAAAAGAAACAAAAAAAGAAAAAGAAAACCGGAATTTCTCCGCGCCCGAAATGAGAACCGCTTCGGACTGGCTGTCGTGATACTTGCCATCTTTACAGTGACCATGGTGGTAGGCATACATTCATTTTCACTGAGGGCGAAAGAAGAAAGCTATGCGGCAAGAGAGCAGGAACTCACGCAGCTTATCGAGCAGGAAAATCTACGTACTGAAGAACTGAAAGAGTTTGAGACATACACCAAGACTAAAAAGTATGCCGAAGAGGTTGCCAAGGATAAATTAGGGCTTGTATACGAGAATGAGATAATATTTCACGAATCTGATTAGGGAATATTGCTGCATCTGATTTACTTTAAGCATTTAGAGTAGATAAGATGCAGTTTTTGTCAATAAAAAAAGTTTAAAAATCCGAAATAGCTTCTCTAATTTGACAAAAAAATATGGCGCGTCCCTTTATACTAATGTAATCATATAATTGCTAATCGCGAGATTTAACAGGGAGGCGTGAATGATGCTGAAAGCAAAAGAAATTAACAGAATAGACGGATATTTATTTACGGGTTACAGTAAAAAGAAACTTTACTGCCTGTCAAAGACATATGAGGAGCTGGCAAGGCTTTATCGTGATATTCCGCAGGAAGATATTCCGGCTGGCAGCAGGAAGGACATGCTGTACCAAATGCGTCTTCGGGAAACAAAGCAGGCATTTGCAAATCATCTTGATGAGATATCGGAAGCGTTTGCGGAGGTCGCGGACACGATCGTCCATGCAAGCATACCCGTGGAGCGCAAGCGCAAGGCACTCATACAGTATTTGAGGAAAAAAGGCGTATCAGTGCGTGAGCTTATGTTCCTTGAGGGCAAAAGTCTTGGGAACAGGATAAGTATGGAAGCACGGATAAGCGGAAGGCATCTTATGTCTGCTTTTGAGCTCAGCCTGCTTTTATCGGAGTTTTTCGGAAGAAAGCTTATACCTTCGGCAGATGGAGCTTTAACGCTGACGCGTGGATATGATACTTTTATATTTGAAGACGCGCCGCGCTTTATGATAATGAGCGCTGTGTCGCGCGCCGTAAAAGAAGACGAAAAGATATCGGGAGACAACTTTTCAATAGAAGAATACAATCAGGCAAAGACTATACTGATGATAGCTGACGGTATGGGAAGCGGCGAACAGGCGCACAAGGACAGTCAGGCGGTCATCGAGCTTATGGAAAACTTTCTTGAAGCGGGCTTCCCGAAGGAAAAAGCGTTTTCGATGACGAACGGCGCGATAGCTTCTCAGTCGCAGTGCTGCAACCTTACGTCGCTTGATGTATGTTCGATCGATCTTATGACGGGAGACGCTGATTTTTTGAAAGCGGGCGCCGCCTCAAGTTATATCAGGCGCGGCAGACATGTTGAAAAGATTGCTTCCGACACTCTTCCGTTAGGCAGTATGGATGAATTGTGTCCGATGCTGCAGACGGTGAGAATAGAAGAAGACGATATGGTAATAATGCTTTCCGACGGAGCGGCAGATGTATTTGGCGACAGCGGTGCAAATTCGCTTGCGGAGGTCATAGGCAGAAATAATACGGCTAACCCAAAAGATATGTCGGATTATCTGCTGCAATATGCGATAAACTGTCAGGGCGGACATATAAGCGACGATATGACAATATTGGTATGCCGCATTATGCACAGTGTGTTTTAGAAAGGGTAAACGGGCAAATGATAAACACGGTGTTGGAATACGCAGAGCGTCAGCATATGTTTGAAAAGAACGACTATGTAGTGGCAGGAGTGTCTGGAGGTGCAGATTCGATCTGCCTTCTTTTCATGCTTTGCGAACTGCAAAAAATATACTCACTTGAACTTAGCGTAGTCCATGTCGATCATCTCATACGCCCCGAGGCTAAGGCAGAAGCGGAATATGTCAGACAGCTCTGCGATGAGCATGATATTCCGTTTACTTTGGTTGAGCGCGATGTTTTGAGTATTGCGGACAGGCAGCATATTTCCGTGGAAGAAGCAGGCAGGAATGTGCGCTATGAAGCCTTTTACAATGCGCTTGGCGAAAAAAAAGGCAAAATAGCTGTCGCTCATAACAAAAACGACTGCTGTGAAACATTTTTGTTTAATCTTTTCAGAGGAAGTTCCATGAAGGGGCTTTCGGGAATACCGCCTGTGCGCGGAAAGATAGTAAGACCTATTATGTGCCTTGAACGAAGCCAAATAGAAGCGTTCCTGATGCAGCGCAAAGTTAAATTCTGCATAGACGCCACAAATTTGGAGGATAATTATACAAGAAACAGGATACGCCATCATATATTGAAAACAGTAAGTGATGAGATAAATCCTGCCGCGGTGGAGCATATCAGTGATGCATGCGGGAAGATAAGAGAGGCATATGACCTGATAGAAGAGCTTACACTTCAGGCATACGATAAGTGCGTCAGGACAGACACTGTAAACGGACATACAGTGTACCGTTTGGAAGAAGGACCTTTTAACACCCTGCACGGAACTGTAAAAGGCTATGTCATAATGGAAATGCTTTCAAGGGCATCAGGAAGCCGTAAAGATATAACGTCATTGCATATAAGACAGACAAGGGAGCTGATTGGGAAACAGTGCGGAAGAAAAATAAACCTTCCCTATGGACTGGAGGCTGTACGCGATTACAGCGGCATCAGCGTAAGCAAGACACACGGAGATGAAGAATGTCAATGGACAGATCGTCCATTTATATCGGTGGATAAGGCGCTTTTATCGGATCTTGCCGATGGAGAGACTGTTGAATTTGAATGGGGAAATCAGGGAAAGATAGCGTTTTCCGTCATACATGAATGCGATTTGAAAAATATTATACAAAAAAAGTATACTAAATGGTTTGATTATGATAAAATAAAAGATAATATTGTCATAAGAACCCGAAAAACAGGGGATTATCTGACAATAAACCGGTCAAATCAGCGAAAAACCCTGAAGAAATACTTTACGGATCAAAAGGTGCCCCAAAATGAACGGGAGCATGCATGCCTGCTTACACAGGACAGCCATGTTATGTGGGTCGTGGGCGGACGCATCAGCAGCTATTATAAAGTTGGGGAGGGTACGAAGAATATACTTCAGGCTGAATATACGCAGTATAGTATTTGAAAAACCAAGGAGGACTTAAAATGGCTGAGAAGGTGAGGGTCTTATTATCCGAAAAGGAAGTGGATGCCAGAATAAGCGCTATAGGCGAACAGATAAGCCGCGACTATGCGGGAAAACAGGTTCATTTAGTTTGTGTGCTCAAGGGCGGCAGTTTTTTTATGTGTGAGCTTGCAAAACGCATAACGGTTCCCGTGTCCATCGATTTTATGTCGGTTTCAAGCTACGGAGGCGCCACTAAATCAAGCGGGGTCGTCAAGATCATCAAAGATTTGGATGAGCCGCTTAAGGACAAGGATGTTATTGTCGTCGAGGATATAGTTGATTCGGGCAGGACGCTCTGTTACCTGCTTGAACTTCTGCAGCAGAGAGGACCAAGAAGTCTTGCGCTCTGTACGCTGCTTGACAAACCTGACCGTCGTGTGGTAGATGTAAATGTAGACTACACGGGTTTTGAGATACCTGATAAGTTTGTCGTCGGGTACGGACTTGACTATAATCAAAGATATAGAAATCTTCCCTACATTGGTGTGGTAGAGCTTGATTAAGAATAAGGAGAAAGAAATTGGGAAAAGGTTCAAAAGGAATTAATCTGACTTTTATAGTAATTATGATTTTGGTGCTTGTCACAGTATGGGCAAGCACGATAAGAGGTACGGAAGGCACATACACTAAGGGCGAGTTTTATAAACAGCTTGAAGACGGACTGGTAGTGGATGTCGAGATACATCCCAATGAACAGGTGCCGACAGGTACAGTCTATGTCACGCTGAAAGATAATCAGCAGAGAACGCTGTATGTTTCCGATGTTGTTGAAATACAGGAGACTCTCAAAGATTATAATATTGACCCTATTGTGAGGGATGTCCCGCAGGAGAACTGGTTTTTGACAGAGCTGCTTCCGCTTCTTATGCTTGTAGTGGTGATAGTGTTCATGTTCAGCATGATGAACGCGCAGAATGTCGGGAACAGCGGCGGCGGCAAAATGATGAATTTCGGCAAAAGCCGTGCGAGGCTTTCTACAGGCGGCGAGACGACGCTTAAAGATGTCGCGGGTCTTCAGGAAGAAAAAGAAGACCTTGAAGAGATAGTGGACTTTTTGAAAGACCCCGCAAAATATACAAAGGTAGGCGCAAGAATACCTAAAGGAGTGCTTTTGGAGGGTGCGCCCGGTACAGGTAAGACGCTTCTTGCCAAGGCAGTTGCGGGAGAAGCGCATGTCCCGTTCTTTTCAATATCGGGTTCCGACTTTGTGGAGATGTTTGTCGGTGTCGGCGCATCGAGGGTAAGGGATCTGTTTGCTGACGCAAAGAAGAACGCGCCCTGTATTGTGTTCATAGACGAGATCGACGCTGTGGCAAGACGGCGAGGCACAGGTATGGGAGGCGGCCACGATGAACGCGAGCAGACTCTCAACCAGCTTCTTGTAGAGATGGACGGATTTGGCACTAACGAAGGCATTATCGTTATGGCGGCGACTAACCGTGTTGACATTCTTGACCCTGCCATTTTGAGACCGGGGCGTTTCGACAGGAAAATAAGCGTCTCACCCCCTGATGTCGGAGGCAGGGAAGAGATCCTTAATATACACGCGAAAAATAAGCCGCTGTCCGAGGATGTAAATTTAAAACAGATAGCGCAGACTACGGCGGGATTTACAGGCGCGGATTTGGAAAACCTGCTGAACGAGTCAGCTATCCTTGCGGCGAAGAACAACAGGGCGTATATCGTGCAGGATGATATCAGGAAATCATTCATTAAGGTAGGTATCGGCGCTGAGAAAAAGAGCCGTATCATATCAGACAAGGAGAAGCGCATAACTGCGTACCACGAGGCAGGTCATGCGATACTTTTCCACGTACTGCCCGATGTGGGACCTGTCTATACGGTATCCATAATACCGACAGGACTTGGCGCGGCAGGATATACGATGCCGCTTCCCGAGCGTGACGAGATGTTTAACACAAAGGGAAAGATGATGCAGGATATCATGGTCGCATTGGGCGGACGTATCGCGGAAGAGATAATTTTTGACGATGTGACGACAGGCGCGTCAAGCGATATCAAAAAGGCGACAAAAGTTGCAAGGGCTATGGTCACACGCTATGGATTTTCCGAAAATATCGGCGTGATAAATTATGACGAAAACGATAATGAAGTGTTTATCGGACGTGACCTTGCTCATCCGAGAAGCCATTCGGAGACGATAGCGGGCGTTATAGACATGGAAGTAAAAGCTATTGTCGATGAATGTTATGATAAGGCAAAAGAAATAATATTAAAATACGAGGAAGTGCTGCACAAATGCGCGCAGCTTTTACTTGAGAAAGAAAAGATAGGGCGTGATGAATTTGAAGCGCTCTTTGAGGGGTAATAATTATGGAAGCTTTGAAGTTTGATGAACTTAATTTAAGCAATGAAATACTGCGCGGAGTAAAGGAGATGGGCTTTGAGGAGGCATCGGCAATTCAGGCTCAGGCGATACCTGTAGCAATGGAAGGATATGACATTATCGGACAGGCGCAGACAGGTACGGGAAAAACAGCCGCTTTCGGTATTCCCGTACTCGAGAAAGTAAATAAAAACAAAAATGTAAAATATCCGCAGACATTGATACTGTGCCCGACGAGGGAGCTTGCAGTACAGGCGGCGGAGGAAATACGCAAACTTTCCAAATATATGCATGGCGTAAAGGTACTGCCGATCTACGGTGGTCAGGAAATAAGCAAGCAGATAAGAGCTTTAAAGGGAACGCAGATAATAATAGGCACACCGGGGCGTGTCATGGATCATCTTCGCAGGCATACGATAAAGTGTGATTACGTAGACACTATCGTCCTTGATGAAGCCGATGAAATGCTGAATATGGGATTTAGGGAAGATATTGAGACAGTTCTCGAATATATACCGAACGAAAACAGGCAGACTATTCTGTTTTCGGCGACTATGCCAAAGGCGATACTTGACATTACACAAAATTATCAGAAACCTGACGCCAAGATGATAAAGGTAGTCAAGAAAGAACTTACCGTGCCTAAGATAGAGCAATATTATCTTGATGTGAAGCGCAAGGATAAAGTGGAAGTGCTTACGCGCCTGCTTGATTATTATGAGCCGAAACTTTCGCTTGTATTTTGCAACACAAAGAAAATGGTTGACGATCTTGCCGAAGTATTAAAGGGAAGAGGATATTTTGCGGAAGGGCTTCACGGCGATATGAGTCAGGCGCAGCGCGACCGTGTTATGAAAAGTTTCAGAAGCGGCAAGACGGATATCCTTATAGCCACGGACGTTGCGGCGAGAGGAATTGACGTTGACGACGTAGAGGCGGTATTTAATTATGACGTGCCTCAGGACGATGAATATTATGTACACCGCATCGGAAGGACAGGGCGCGCGGGCAAGGGAGGACGTTCCTTTACCTTTATAAAAGGCAAAGAAGTCTACAAGATCAAAGAGCTTATGAATTACTGCAAGACTAAGATCTACGCGATGCCGGTACCGTCATTAAACGATGTGAACCAGATAAAGACCGAAAAAATTATGGATAAGATCGGCAGCATCATCGAAGAGGAAAACCTGACACCAATGATCAATACCATTGAAAAGTATGTCAACGAGTCTGATTATACGGCGATGGATATGGCTGCGGCGTTCCTCAAACTCTATATGGGACAGTTTAATGAGACAGGTGTCCATGAAAACGACAGTACAGAGTTTGATTTTGATAACACAGGCGCGGAAGAAGAGGGGATGGCGCGTTTGTTTATCAATATCGGCAAGGCGCAGAAAGTTAAACCGAAAGATATTTTGGGCGCTATCGCGAACGAGACAAACATATCGGGAAAACTTGTCGGGGCAATCGATCTGTATGACAAGTATACATTTGTTGAAGTGCCAAAAGAAAATGCGCTTGAGGTGCTTAAGGCTATGAAGAATGTCAAGATTAAGGGCAAACCTATAAATATTGAACCTGCCAATGCGAAATGATTTTTTTGTCTGATGATTATTGAGTATGATAAAAAAGTGTGTTATTATATAAAATAATATTTTCATTGTGATGAAAAGGGGGAAATTACCGTGAATACGCGGCTGGAGTATTTGGTTGACGCATTGCCTGTCCTTAAACAGTTATTTGAAAAAGATGTGTATATGACCATCATGGATAAGGATGGCGTTATAGTCGGTTATTCAATTCCCGACGGTGAACAGCCAAAGATGAATGTGGGGGACAAATTTAATGACCCGACAGGGGCGATGGACAGAGTGTTGAGCAGCGGGCGCTCTCAGCACAACCGCCTGCCTAAGGAAGTAATGGGTGAGGCGTTTGAAGGCGAGCTTGTTCCGGTTAAAGACGGAAGCGAAGTTGTGGGATGTATAATCTGTACATATTCTGTAGATACAAGAGAACATATGGCAGAGATAACGACAAAGTTCCAAAAGTCCGTTGTCAATATCAGCACTTCCCTGCAGGGACTTGTGGACGGAATGGAAAACCTCTTTGAAAAGCTTACGGAAATGGATTCGATGACAAGCGGCGTTGAAAATGATGTTCACGATGCAGTCGAGGTCGTCAATAAGATAAACAGCAACGCATCGCGCTCAAATATACTTGCGCTTAACGCGTCTATCGAAGCGGCGCGCAGCGGCGAAGCGGGACGCGGATTTGCGGTAGTGGCAGGTGAGATGGGCAAGCTTGCAAAGGACAGCGGAAGCTCGGCTACCGAGATAAAAAATACCCTTCACACTATCATGGATCACCTTGGCTCTATCATAACATCCATCAAGGACGCGGGAAATTTTGCGAGACAGCACAGCGGCAGTATAGCGGAGATACAGCAGGTATTGGATGAGATGGTATTGCTGGCACGGGAATTGGAGAATGATTTAAAGGGTTCGGACTTGTAATGATAAAAAGGCTTATCGACAAGCCTTTTTATTATGTTGGAGGTTAGGATAAATGTATTTGTTAAAAAAGGGGAAATGGGGAATAATGCGCATAGTATTCAGCAGACTGGGGCTGATAATCCTGCTGCTGCTTATGCAGTTTATGTTCATTTTCAGTGTTTTCCGCTGGTTTGCGGAGCTTTTGCCGCATATCATGGGCGGTACGGTGATATTTACTATCATAATGGTGCTTTATCTGCTCAACAGCAATATCAATCCGACGGCAAAGATAACATGGCTGATATTCATTGCGATAATGCCTGTATTCGGAGCGCTGTTTTTCCTGTATACACAGACAGAGATAGGACACCGCGCAGTGGCAAAGCGCCTCAGGGAGCTTATAAATGCAACCCGGGACAGCATCACGCAGGATGTCGGCACGCTCGAAAAGCTGGATAAAGAGGGAGCGGATGTCAAAGCGCTGTACTCTTACATAAACAGAACAGGGTGTTTTCCGATATCGGATGACACAAGTGTCACTTATTTTCCTTTAGGCGAGGATAAATTTAAGGCGATGCTGGAAGAACTGGAAAAAGCGGAGCATTTTATCTTTATGGAGTACTTTATCGTCGAAGAGGGTACGATGTGGGGTCAAATCCTTGAAATACTTGCAAGAAAAGCGGCGCAGGGCGTAGATGTGCGCGTAATGTACGACGGAATGTGCGAGTTCGTGCTGCTTTCCCACGATTATCCGAAACGCATGCAGAAACTGGGTATAAAGTGTAAAATGTTTGCGCCTGCCACGCCGTTTGCGTCAACGCATTACAACTACCGTGACCACAGAAAAATACTCGTTATCGACGGACATACGGCATTTAACGGCGGGGTCAATATCGCGGATGAATATATTAACGAAAAAGAAAAATTCGGACATTGGAAAGATACGGCAGTCATGCTTAAGGGCAGCGCCGTTAGGAATTTTACCCTTATGTTCCTGCAGATGTGGAGCATAGATGAGCAAAATCCCGAATTTGACAAGTATCTTAATGCGGATATACCAAAATCTCAGAAGACATGCGGATATGTTATGCCTTACGGCGACTGTCCGCTTGACGATGACAAGGTCGGTGAACGCGTGTATATGGATATCCTGAACCGCGCGCAGAGATATGTGCATATAATGACGCCGTATCTGATACTTGACGGCGAGACGGAGACAGCGCTTAAGTTTGCCGCGGAAAGAGGCGTGGATGTGCGCCTTATCTTACCCGGTATACCTGATAAAGCGATTGCATACGCATTGGCAAAGACATATTATGCTTCGCTTTTGAAATCAGGTGTGAAAATCTATGAGTATACGCCGGGATTCGTACATGCCAAGGTATTCGTGAGCGATGACTGCAAGGCTGTGATAGGCACGATAAACCTTGATTACAGGAGTCTGTACCACCATTTTGAATGTGCTACATTTATGTATAAAACCGACTGTATAGCCGAGATAGAAAAGGATTATCAGACAACGCTTGCAAAGTGCCGGAAAGCAACGTTTGAGACATTGAAAAAAGAAAAAGCTGTTACTAAACTTATCGGTGGAGCGGCAAGGGTCATAGCGCCGCTTATGTAAAACGGAGGAATATTTATGAAAAAAGAAATAAGACAGGAGCACTTTAAAGGAGAAAGACCTCTTTTCAAT
This sequence comes from uncultured Lachnospiraceae bacterium, assembly GCA_947629525.1. GTDB lineage: Bacteria > Bacillota > Clostridia > Lachnospirales > Lachnospiraceae > COE1. The sequence continues at coordinate 11,138 of CANREB010000024.1, read as the reverse complement.
CAGAATGATCTTTGTATTTATGACACGATTTTTGACGAGGGCGAGTCCCCGCTTAAAGAGAGCAGCGACATAGAACTGGTAAACAGTATGTTTAAATGGAAGTACCCGCTTTGGTACAGTAAAAATATAAGCGTTAAGGACTGCACGCTGTTTGAAATGGCGCGCGCGGGGATATGGTATACAAAAAACATCAGCGTTGAGAATACGCTTATAGAAGCGCCGAAAAATTTCCGCAGATGCACCGGCGTTACATTGAAAAACGTTGACTTCCCGAACGCGGGCGAGACCTTATGGCAGTGCGACGGCATAACAATGGAGCGCGTTACGGCAAAAGGCGACTATTTTGCTATGAACAGCAGCAATATTAAAATCAACGATTTTAAGCTTGTAGGGAACTACTCGTTTGACGGTGCGCAAAATGTCGAGATACATAACGCCAAAATGCTGTCAAAGGACTCATTTTGGAACAGCAGCAACGTTACGGTATTCGACTCTTTCATATCAGGGGAGTACTTGGGTTGGAACGCGAAAAACCTGACGCTTGTAAACTGTACTATAGAAAGCCTTCAGGGAATGTGCTATATTGACAACCTTGTCATGAAAAACTGTAAGCTTATCAATACGACGCTTGCTTTTGAGTATTCGACAGTTGATGCACAAATAAACGGAAAGATCGACAGTGTTATAAACCCGTCAGGCGGAACGATCACTGCAGACCATATCGATGAGCTTATCTTGGAAAAAGATAAGGTTGATGTAAATAAGACAGTAATAATATGTAATGAGAATAAGTAATTTTAATGCAGCAGGGGGACAGACAATGAAATATGATTTTGACACTGTAATAAACAGGAGAAACACCAATTCCCTCAAGTGGGATATCGCCGAGGGTGAACTGCCGATGTGGGTAGCCGATATGGATTTTAAAACAGCGCCCGAGATACAAAAGGCAATCTTAGACAGGGCAGGGCATGGAATTTTCGGATATAACATCATACCGGAAAAGTGGTACGACGCGTACATCGAATGGTGGGAAGAAAGGCACAAATTCAGCATAAAAAAAGACTGGCTTATATTCTGCACCGGCGTTGTACCCGCTATTTCAAGCGTTGTGCGCAAGCTGACGACGGCAGCGGAAAATGTCCTTATACAGACACCTGTCTACAATATATTTTTTAATTCCATAGTGAATAACGGAAGAAATGTGCTTCAAAGCCCGTTAAAATATGACGGCAGTGAATATACGATAGATTTTGACGATTTGGAGAGTAAGCTTGCCCTTCCGCAGACTACGATGATGATTTTATGTAATCCGCATAACCCTGTCGGAAAGATATGGGACAAAGAGACGCTTGCAAGGATAGGGGCGCTTTGCAGGAAACATAATGTCGTAGTAGTTTCGGACGAGATACATTGCGATATCACAAATCCGGACAGGGAATATGTTCCGTTTGCATCAGTTTCCGATGAGTGCAGGGATAACAGCATTACCTGTATAGCGCCGACAAAGACATTCAATATAGCAGGTCTGCAGACAGCCGCGGTCGCAGTACCCAATGAAGCCCTCAGGAACAGGGTAAACCGAGCACTGAATACGGATGAGATAGCGGAGCCAAACAGTTTTGCGGTAGACGTGGCAGTCGCGGCTTTTAAATACGGCGGAGAATGGCTTGACGAGCTGAGGGAATATATTTTTGCAAACAAAAATCTCGTAACGGAATTTTTGGCGGATAAACTTCCGAAAGTAAAAGCGGTGCCCTCGGATGCGACGTATTTAATGTGGATAGATTGTCAGCAGGTCACTGACGATACGGATAAACTCACAAAACAGATACGTCAGAGCACAGGCTTGTATCTGTCGGCAGGCGCGCAGTTTGGCGGCAACGGAAAAGGATTTGTAAGACTTAACACCGCATGCTCTCGCAAGACGCTTAATGAGGGATTGGAGCGGTTTGCAAAAGGAATAGAGGTAGCAAGGTAATTCAGATTAAAAGTGTTCAGAAGATCATTTATGGTTTTTTGGACACTTTTTTATTTTATTAAATCATTTTACAACAAAAAAACGGCGTTTTACAACATTTGGATAATGTGGTTGTCCCCATGTTCCGATATAATATTAATATAATCATAATGATGCTAAAGCTAAAGCGGCAGGATGAGGAGAAAAATGAGAATAGCGATATGCGATGATGAAAAAGAAATAACAAGGCATTTGGCGGAAATTACAGGTAAATGCTGTCCCGAGGCGCAGATCTGTACTTATATGTCAGGCAGCGAACTGTTATTGTCCGACACTTCCATAGATATTTTATTCCTTGACATACAGATGGACGGAAAAAACGGTATGGAGACGGCACGTGAACTCAGGAAAAGCAATAAAGATATGATAATAATATTCATAACGGTCATAGAAGAGTATGTGTTTGAAGCGTTTGACGTAGGGGCGTTTAATTACCTCGTGAAGCCGTTTGACGACGACAGGTTTATTCAGGTATTGCAAAGCGCGGTCGAACGATACCATGAGCATAACCTCAATGCCGCTGAACAGTATCAAAAATATATACTTGTAAAGACAGGCGGCACACATATGAAAATACAGACAGATGACATCATATATGCCGAGGTATTTAACAGAAAGATCATTATACATAAAAGAGAAAGCGATTTAGAATATTACGGCAAAATGTCGGAGCTTGAAAATGCGTTGTTCGATGCCGCGCCGGAAGAATTTTTCAGACCCCACAGGGCATATCTGATAAATTTAGGATATGTGAAAAAATATAATGTCTCTACAGTATGGCTTGAAAAAGGGACAGCGCTTATCGCCAAAAAGAATTATTCCATGCTTGTAAAAGCGTATCTGAGATATAACCAAAAATACAGCCAAAGCGCACGGCAGTGAAAGGAAGCCTTTATGGAAAACATAGATATGTGTTATGAAATAGTTTTGGATGTGGAGATACTGTTGACGCATATGATTGCAGCTTGGTGTTACTGCTATCTGATAAAGCCGTTTATGACAAACAGAAAGTATCTTTGGACAGTAGGCGCGTCATATGTTGCGGTAATGGAGACGCTTTGGGTCATACCGTATTCTCTGTCTAATTTCTGCGCATATTTTCTGGGTGTTGCGGCGGGATTTACCGTCATGGTCCTGACAGATTTAAAGAGCGGCAGGCTGAAAATCCTTCAAAAAATCTTTCTTGTGTACACATTTTTTTCGGTGCGCTGGCTGGTGCAGTCGATGAGTGCGGGTATAGAAGACATTATGTCTGCGGTTTTGACATCCTTGTTCGTCTCTGACGGTATAATGACAGAATACGAAGGATTTTGGATTTTTGTATGTGATGTAACGATGGCACGTATCGTATCCTTTGCGACCATGTTTGCGGCAGTATGGATCATAAGGAAAGTATACGCTTATAAAGATGAAGAACTTACGAAAGCGGAGTTTGTAATGCTCTGCGTACCCCTTATGTCAGTCGCGCTCAGCTATGAAGTGAAAAAGTTCTATGAATATAAGTACCAGAGCGATGTCGCAAACGGGGGAATTATCGATTTGTACGCGGGACACAATATGGCTTTCTCGCTATATTATATGATTATGTTTGCCGCCATACCTGCTGTCATCATGATGCATGGAAAGATTAAACGCGCACAGAAGAATGAATATGAAAATGAACGCTATATCGAACAGCTTGACAACATGAAACAGCGTATCAGCGAAATTGAAGGACTGTACGGCGATATACGTAACTTAAAACATGACATCGGGAATCACATAATGACTATGGAGTGCCTTTATAAAAGAGGGGCTTATGAAGAGGCAGAGCGTTATCTGATAAGCCTTAAGAACAGTTTTAACACCTTGCTTACAGAGGTAAAAAGCGGCAATCCTGTTACCGATGTCATACTGACGCAGGGACAAAAGCAGGCGCAGGAGAAAGGGATAGAGTTTATATGTGATTTTCACTATCCGGAAGGAATAGACGCCTTCGATTTAAGCATAATCCTGAGCAATGCCATTGCAAATGCCTTGGAAGCGGCGCTTTTCTGCCGCAATCCTTTTGTTAAGATAACCTCATACCGCAGGGAAAACGCCTGTATGCTGGAGATAAAAAACAGCTTTGAGGGAAGTATCACGTATGATGAGATTACGGGACTTCCGCAAACGACAAAGAGCGATAAAAAACAGCATGGCTTCGGGCTTGAAAGCATAAGAAAAACGGCACGGAAATATTTTGGCGATATTGATATCTCGTCAGGCAGTGGGGAATTTACACTGTGCGTAATGATGATGATACAGTGAAAAACAATAATAAAGACGCTTCACAACAAAAAATGTCCGTTTCACAACAATCGGGTAAGGACTTGAAAAATGTTTTACGATATAGATATTAACAGGCGGATAACAGGCTTGTGGTGCGCGGCACTGCCAAGGCAGAACAACGCGGCGCGGGAGGGAGATAATAAAAATGAATGTAAATGCAGTAAACAGCACAAATATGCAGCAAAGTCCGATGGGGGCAGCATCCGCGGACGACGCGATGAGCAAAAGCTTAAAAGAGCAGATCGCGCGTGCGCAGAAGCAGCTTCAGGAGCTTGCCCAAAACGGTGAGCTTCCGCTTGAAGAAAAGATGAAAAAGCGTCAGGAGATCCAACAGCAGATCAATGACCTTAATAATCAGCTAAGGCAGCATCAGATCGAACTTAGGAAAGAAAAACAGCAGGAAAAAGCAGAAGCGCTAAAAGCAAAGCAGGGCGGAGAACAGACCCGTTCAGAGATCGATGAGCAGACGACAGGTTCCATACTTTCGGCTGACAGTTCGCTCAAACAGGCAAAAATACAGGACAATGCGGCGACAGCAGCGCAAAACAGGGCGAATGTAATTAAGTCCGAGTTAAAGACAGCAAAGGGCGAAAAAGTCATAGAGGCAAAACAGAAGGAGATCGCCGAGCTTGAGCAGACAGCCCAAAGCGCGAAAAACGCACAGGCGCAGAGCCTTGGCGATGCGAATAGGGCGATGGAGAATGCTAAAGCGCCAAAGCGCGAAGAGACGCAGGACAAAGATGCGGCACAGGAAGAGGAAAACGTACAAAACGAGGAAAAACCTGTTCCGAAAATGTACACGAGCGAAGGGAAGCCTGTTGAGGAGGAAAGCGAACCTGTAATTTCAGAAAAAGTCTAAATATGGGAGAAGTATACTAAAAAAACCTGACAGTCACGTCAGGTTTTTTTAGTATCATTTTACTCAATATCGTTTTTGCTAATGTCATTACAATCAACGCATTCTAACCAATATTTATAAAGCGCCTTTGATCAAAGTAGTAGCTATAACGGCAAGAATACCGCCTATGGACGAACCGAGCAGATTAACTATAAGCTGATAATTCCAGTCAACTTTTTCATCACCCTTATTGGGGATAGGCAGAATTGCAAACCATATGCTGCTGAAGACCGAACGCATTGCATTCATGCTAAAGCCGGTGCTGTTAAGCGAAAGTGAAAGCAGCGCTACTGCGCCAAAACCTACAAGACCTACAACCAAAGCTTCGTTTGAGGCCTGTAAACTTGTAACGCCTGCGATACCCATAAATACAAGGAAAAGGAATACGAAAGTTGCAAGTATTTCCTGTACAAAGTTGAGCGCAATGTGTTTTTCTACCGGATATGCGGAGAAAATGCCGCGCTTGGGAGCATCGCCTGATGCCTTGAAGGAATCCCAGAAGAATATCATGCATACAAGCACTGCTGCGCCGGCTGCAAGAAATTCCATAAGGAGATAAATAAGAGCGTCAACTATTCCTACACTGCCCAATATAAGGCTGCCGAAAACAACGCCGGGATTTAAGTATGCGGGACCGCCCATTATCGCAGCGACGGCAAGACCGAAGCCGACGGCAAGACTCCATGCAAATACCAATTCAATATAGTTTAAGGTTGACACCAAAGTCTTTTTCAAAGATACGTTGCACATATAGGCGTAACCGCCAAGTAAAAAGATAAAGCTTCCTATAAATTCAGATAAATAAGCCATATATATACCCTCCATTTAAATGTTTAATTTTTTAACATAATAATAATAAAGAAAAAACTGCGTTTGTTTACTGTACGTTCAGGTCATTGATCGTGACGGTAAGTCTGGAAAGTCTGGAATCGATCTCTTTGCTGGTTTTAGCCATACCGCCTGCCAGCTTCTGAACTTCGGCGGCAACAACAGCAAATCCTTTTCCGCTTTCGCCTGCACGAGCGGCTTCGATAGATGCGTTCAGGGCAAGCATGTTCTGGTGCTTACTGAAAGCGGCTATCTGTGACGTGCTTACGTTGGCAGCTTCGATCTCCTCTGCAGCCTGAGCGATTCCGGTCTTTAACTTATCCAGTATCTTTTCGTTCTGTTTGGATTGGTAACTGGAACGTACGTACATATTTATAACATCGCCAAGAAGATTGGCGGATGCTTCTATCTGTTCCCTTGTTTTGACGGTAACTTTGTGTAAAGCTTCGATATATGTATCTTCATTAATACCAAGCTCTCTTGCGACTTTGCGGAATTTCTCCTCATCGGGATTTTCCGGAAGAACCTGGCCGCCGATAACGCTGCCAAGTACGGTGCCGTCGTCAAGTGTGATGGGAATACCGAAGTCTACAAGTCCTGCATGACATGAATATACGCCGTTTCCTTCCTGATCGCATTTTTCACATCTGCGGCAGCCTTCTTTACTTCCTCTTGTCAGTTTGATGCAGAAGTCCGTAAAATTGTAACAGTCGCTTATGTACTTTCCGTCAGCGCCGACTGCGACCGTTGCAAGCCCGGTACTCTTTGCCCAGTTGTCCATGATGCTTTCAAATTTCTGCATATCGCAGAATTCGTCAATTCTCATAGTTGTTTTTCTTTTCTTGTATAAATTTAAAAAATAAGGACTTTTTATGAAAAATATATTAAATATAAAAAATAAGTTAATATAATTTATATAATTTTTATTTTATCATTATTTTGGGAAAAAGTAAATATATAAATGCTTGAAACAAGCTTTAATAAGGTGTATAATAACAACAGCTGGTTGCGCGGATAAAGGTTTAAAACCAGTCACATTACATAAAGGTTAAGGAAGTATGATTATGAAAGAAAACACTCAAAACGCACAGGGAGGCTGGCGCACCAATAAATGGTGCAGGGCGGCTATTCCCGCATTGTTACTGCATTGCAGTATCGGTACAGTTTACTGTTGGTCAATTTTCAGTCAGGAGATCGCTGATTATATCGGATTTTCAAAGGGCGCGACGGAATGGGCATTCAGTTTCGCGATCTTTTTCCTCGGTATGTCGGCGGCGTTTCTTGGCAACGTCGTAGAAAAGGATATCCATAAGTCTTCGCTTATCGCTACGATATGCTTTGCATGCGGTATGGCAGGCACAGGATTTTTCATTTATTACGGCGGCGCTCATCAGGGCAGCGCACTTGCGCTTGTAGGCATTTACATATGCTACGGATTTATCATGGGTATCGGACTGGGTACAGGTTATCTGTCGCCCGTCAAGACATTGATGCTTTGGTTCGAGGACAGAAAAGGTCTTGCTACAGGTTTAGCCGTTGCGGGATTTGGAGCGGCGAAAGCGATCGCAAGCCCGATAATGCAGGCTTTACTCGACAACTTAGGCGATGGCGGCATATATAAGATGTTTTGGATATTGGCGGCTGTCTATTTTGTAATGATGTTTGTCGGTCATCTTCTTTTAAAGAAGCCTGACGGCTGGCATGAGCCTCAGACAAAAGAAAAAGGCAAGAGCATGTTCGACGTTATCAAGACAAAGCCGATAAGCAATTACATTGGCATCTGGCTTATGTTCTATATTAACATCACCTGCGGACTTGCTTTGATATCACAGGAAAAGATGATAGTGAAATGTATAGGTCTTGCGAGTGTTGTAGGAATTATATCCACATGCTCGGCTATCTTCAATGCGGGAGGCCGTCTTGGATTTTCCGCATGGGCTGATACAATGAAAGACAGAAATACGATTTACAAGATAATTTTTGCTCTTTCAATAATCTTTACAGCGATAATAATCTTTACAGGAGGCATTAAGAACGGCGAGGGCAATATGCTTCTTACAGTGCTTGTGCTGTGCCTGATATTCGTTGTAAACGCAGGGTACGGCGGCGGTTTCCCAAACGTGCCGACACTTTTGTCTGACCATTACGGAATGGGCAATATAAGCGCCATCCATGGACTTACGCTTTCGGCGTGGGGCATCGCGGGGCTTACAGGCAATCAGCTTGCCACATGGATCGTAAACCATTTTGGAGAATGGGTAGATCACGATGGTACACTGGTAAATCCTACAGGATATCAGACAGTATTGTATGCAACAGTAGTGCTTTACATTATCGCAATGATCGTCTGCCTCGTACTGGTAAGACCAACGGATAAGGCACTCGAAGCCAAGAAAGCAAAAAAGAATTGAATTAATTAAATGAGATACTCACCTGCTTTTGCGGGTGGGTATTTTTATTTAAAAATCTGATGTAAAAATGCCGGAATAAAAAACGTGGGAGTGATAAGCATGTTTAAAAATATTTTCAAAAAGCAGACGCAGACGCAAAAACAGCAGTACGACAAGACAAAGCAAAAGCCGATAATAAGAGCCAGTATATGCACAGGTGAAAAAGTGGCGGGCTTTAAGGATTTAGCGACAGGACAGTTCAGCGAGATAATGCTGATAAGAGACGACAGTGATTTGTATGAGTTTATACAGAGTTATGGCGTTGAGAGAGACGAGATAGTAAAGGAATACTGACAGTGGAATAGCCGTGAGGAAAAATAAAAGCGGCGGAGCATGGCAGAAGATGCTGTGTTCCGCTGTTTTTTGCAATTCAGACGGTAGCTGCCGGACAAATCCTTAAAAACAAAAATCTTATTTCACAACTCAATACTTGACATGGAAAGAAATCTATGGTCATTTGGTGCCGAAAATAGTAATTTGGTGCAGCGGACATAGTGCAGTAAACGAAAAACAGCCGATAATAATAAAAACATAGTAGTACAAGCGGGGATGGAATATGGAAATCATTGTATGTGACGACAACCGAACAGATAGGGAAAATCTGATTCGGCTGCTTCGGGACTATGAAACGAAAAAAGGTCTGACCTTTGACATAACAGAATATGACAGTGGGGAAGCGCTGTTACAGAATATAGATAAATTGCAGGATGGCAGCATTTTATTTTTGGACATCAACATGGATGGTACAGACGGGCTGGATGCGGCGGCGCAGATTAAGAGCCTGCACCCGAAAATCAGTATTGTGCTTGTGACGGCGTATATCGGCTATGCACTGGAAGGGTACAAGGTGGAGGCAAGCCGTTTCTTGGTAAAGGATGATTTGGAGGCTTCCATTACCGAGTGCATGGACACTTTGCTCAGAAAGCTGGGACAGGATGCGCAGGTCATGGATTTTTCCTTTGTGGAGGGGAATATCCGGCTGAAGGTCAGCGACATTCTCTACATTGAAACGGCAAGGCACAAGAACATATTTTATACCAAAAACGGAAACTTCCAAATCTACAAAAAGTTGGACGAGATTGAAAATGAGCTGCGGGAGTATGGTTTTGTGAGAATACATATGAGCTTTTTGGTCAATATGCGCTATATCAGGAAAATCAGCAGCTACGTCCTGACACTTACCACCGGGAAAGAAATATCGGTGCCGAAGTCCAGATATGCGGAAGTAAAGCGGCAGTATATATTGTTTAAGGGGGCGGAGTGATCATGGCATGGTGGATACTTTCTGCCAGTATCATAGCAATCGAAACATGGGGACATTTTTATTTTTTAGACACTTTTCTGAAGAAAAAGGACAGGGGGCGGCTGGGCAAGTGCAGATATGTTATTCTGTACGCTTGCGGTTTTGTTCTTGCGTATCTTGTGAGGAATCCTGTTCTGATGGGAATGAAAGCGCTGCTGTTCGTTTTGATCCTGACAGTATTCTGTGCACTGTTTTATGAAGCGGAATGGAAGCACTGCGTCTTCTTTTCAGCACTAAATTATTCGCTGCTGCTTCTGACTGATTTTTTTATGCTGCAAATGCAAAAAATGTTTGGTTCCGAAAGCAATGAGTTTACCTTTCTTCTCCTGCCTTCAAAAATGGCGAGGCTCTGTGTGGTTTTTATCGTGCGGAAAATATGGAAAGGACGGAACAATTACGGGGAGCTTTCCCGTAAGGAGTGGCTGGAATTTTCCATGATCCCGCTGATTACGGTGGGTGCCATGCTGCTTATGTTCTTCTGCGGCAGTGTGGAGGAAAAGGTGCAGACGGCATACCTCCTTCTGTCGGCGGGGCTGATTTTTATCAATATCTTTGTCATAGAACTTCTGCAGGGAATCCTTGAAAAAGAGGGGCTGCTGCGGGAAAGTGCGCTGGCAGGGCAGAAGAAAGAGAGTCAGCTTGCCCATTACCGGGATATGCAGGCGCTCTATGAGCGGCAGGGGAGGAAGATGCACGATTATAATAACCAGATCAGGACGATGCAGGCGCTGCTGAAAAAAGGCGATGCGCAGACCGCCGCTGAGTTAGCGGAGCAGCTGACGGAGAGCGTATCGGCAGAGATGGCATCGGTCAGCACGAACCATCCTGTGGTGGATGCCGTCCTGAACCAGAAGTTTCATGCCGCGAGGGAGCAGGGCGTGTCCATGACGTTTCAGGTGGGTGACATGAGCGGGCTGCGGCTGGACGAGGAGGAAACAGTGATCCTGCTCTCCAATCTGTTGGACAACGCCATAGCGGAGTGCGGAAGGGTGCTTGCGGACGGGGCAAAGGGAGCCGTTATCTTTCTGAAGATGGCAGTGGAAGATGGAGAGCTGATCTTGTGTGTCAAAAATCCGGTTTTGGAAAAAGTATTAATTGAAGATAATACAGTCCGGAAGGAATATACAGACGGTCACGGGATCGGGCTGCTGAATGTAAAGGCTGTGGTGGAGAAATATCAGGGCGATATGGCACTTGACTGTGACGATAAGGAGTTTCGGGTGGCAATTATGTTATAGTCATTCGGTGTCAAAAATGGGAATCCGGTGCAAGGGTGGGTATAGTTTTTCGGAAGAATGGACGATAAATTGAATAGATAAAATAAAAAAG
>CANREB010000023.1 GCA_947629525.1 uncultured Lachnospiraceae bacterium | reverse complement strand
CTAATAGACCGAGGGCTTAACCAGAGAAGGAATAGTTAAGACTTAGAAGAAGATCTGTATTCGGTTTTGAGGGAACGGACCTCAAAAAGATATATTATATAGGGCGAGATAGCTCAGTTGGCTAGAGCATGCGGTTCATACCCGCAGTGTCGAGGGTTCAAATCCCCCTCTCGCTATTTATTAGAATGTAGGCAAAACTCTGTGATATGAGTTTTGCTTATTTATTTTTTACGTAAAATGGTGGAGTTTCAAAAAAATAATATAAAAAATATACTAGTCCTTGACTTAATGAAATATATGTAGTAAACTGTATTTAGTATTCAATTAGAACTATGTGCTGACTTGTTCCGCAATCATTCCTTTTGAATTGCGGCAATAAGTCAGTTTTTTAGTATATAGGAATACGCTAAAATTTTTATGGAGGTCAAATCATGAATAACGGAACTGTAAAGTGGTTCAATGCACAAAAGGGCTATGGCTTCATTACAAATGAAAGCACGGGAGAAGATGTCTTTGTACATTTTTCAGCTATCTTATCAGATGGTTACAAAACCCTTGAAGAAGGACAGAAAGTTACATTTGATATTGAGCAGGACCCTAAGAACAGCTCTAAGCTTAGAGCTGCCAACGTATCCATTGCATAGTCAGGATATAAAAAATCCCGAGAGCATAAGGCTTTCGGGATTTTTTATATTTCATATATTGGGGTTAGAATAATTTATCTATTCTTGCCATAGCTTCGATCGTGTTTTCACGGTTGCCGAAAGATGTAAGGCGGAAGAATTTCTGCCCGTTCTTTCCAAAACCTGCTCCGGGAGTGCCTACTACCTGCGCATTTTTTAACAGATAGTCAAAGAAATCCCATGAATCCATATTATTGGGACATTCGAACCAAATGTAAGGGGAGTTTATACCGCCAAAATAACGTATGCCCTTTTTGTCAAGCCCTTCGGCAATTATTCGGGCGTTTTCCTGATAGTATTTTATGTTTTCTTTGCATTGAGCCATTCCTTCTACAGAGAAAACAGCGGCAGCTCCCTTTTGAACAATATAGGAGACACCGTTGAATTTTGTGGTCTGGCGGCGATTCCACATTGAATTGAGCGACATTTCAGAACCGTTCGTAGCAACAAATTTCAGCGCTTTTGGAACTATAGTGTAGCCGCATCTCGTACCTGTGAATCCTGCTGTCTTGGAAAGAGAACAGAACTCGATAGCACATTTCTTGGCACCTTCGATAGCAAATATGCTTCTTGGAAGTGTTTCATCAGTGATAAAACACTCATAGGCGGAATCATAAAGTATTATAGCCTCACAGTCAATAGCATAGTCAACCCATTCTTTTAACTGTTCTTTATTGTAGGCAGCTCCTGTAGGATTGTTGGGCGAACATATGTAGATTATGTCAGCATGTTTGTTGTGATCCGGCATTGGAAGAAAGTTGTTTTCTGCATTTGCGTCGATGTATGTGATATTTCTGCCGTTCATGATATTAGTGTCAACATATACGGGATAAACAGGGTCCGGAATCATAATGACATTGTCTTTGTCAAACAGATCGGTAATGTTGCCCGTGTCGCTTTTTGCACCGTCAGATACAAAGACTTCATCGGCTTCAATTGAAACGCCGTTTCTCTTATAATAGTCAACTATGGCATCCCTTAAAAAATCATATCCCTGTTCGGGACCATAGCCCTTAAATGTTTCAGCCTTTGAAAGAGCGTCAACACCTTCGTGGAGCTGAGATATGACTTTAGAGCCGATTGGAAGAGTAACATCGCCTATACCAAGACGTATTACTTTTTTATCAGGATTTGCCGCCGTGTATTCATTGACGCGGTGGGCAATTTCAGAAAACAAATAGCTTTCTTTGAGATTTAAATAATTTTCGTTTAATTTTGGCATGAAAAAACTCCTTTCCGCATATATGCCTGTAATGATTTTTACACATAGTAGTTCTTAATAGGAACACTAGTGAAATAATAACATCATTGCAATTATTTGTCAATAGCGGTATAGTTTATTAGAGAAGGTTGTCATTTATGATAAAGATGCTTATGACGGTATGGAGGATCATATGAAAACAGAACGTGAAAGACTGCCTGATGTATTAAGGGGATTTGCTATTATACTGGTGGTGTTCGGACATTGTATACAGGAAGGTAACGGTGAGAGTTTCAGCAGCGGCGCGCTTTATTTTGACGATAAGCTTTATCAGTTTATTTACAGCTTTCATATGCCGTTGTTTATGATGATAAGCGGTTATTTGAGCGGTAAAAGTATGCAGCGCGCCGATACGGTGCAGAAACGCCGTGTGCTTTTAAAGCGCAGGATGATAACGCTGCTTTCGCCGATTTTTTTGTGGACGGCAATTGATTATGCGAGGATATTGATAAGCAACTATATATATGGAAAAGCGCAGCCTGAGGCAGTTTTGTTTGTATATTTTTATAATGCCTTTAATAATCTGTGGTTTTTGTGGGCTGTTTTCTGGTGCTTTCTGGCGGTATATGTGATATATTATTTTTGCAGAAATTCAGTGGTTGTTTATGCGGCTGTTTTTATCATATTGTTTTTCATACCTGACGGTTTGGGGCTGGGGGCATATAAATATATGTTTCCGTATTTTGTGATATCATTTTATGGGCATCAATATATTAATGAACACAAAGAAAATGCCGTGTCTTTTGTAAAGCCATGGATGGTGGCGGTGACAGGGATTTTGTTTATAATAATGTTCTGCTTTTTTGATAAGGACGCGTTTATTTACCTTACAGGATATAAACTTATCGGCAAGCCGATCGCTCAACAGCTTAAGATCGATATATACAGGACGATAATAGGTTTTGCCGGAAGTGTATTTTTTATAATGCTGTGGGACTGCGTCATCAGGCGTTTCCCGTCGGAATATAAGGCGCTCTGCGCATTAGGCGCCGACAGTATGGGAATATATATATTATCGGGATATCTGATCGTATTTGTCATTCAGAGGTTTTCATTTACTGAGGGACCGTCATATGTTATAAATTTAATCGAAGCAGTCATTGTGCTCTTAATTTCATGGGTTCTTACCACAATTTTAGGCAAAATAAAAGGACTCAGGCTTTTAGTTGGAAAGTGGCGATAAATAATTTGATGGTTAAAATAAAGAAAAAAATTTATTAACTTAGAAAAATGTCTTTTCTAAAGTGTGGTTTATGTGGTATAATCGGTGTGTCTATAAAAATAAAAAACGGGAATGAAACAGATGTCAGAGGAGCAAAGAGAAAGTTTACAACTTGATGATAAGACTGCCGATGATGAAATAATCGTCAAAGATGAAGCGGTTAAGGATGAAACAGTTAAAGATCCCAAGGAACAGATTTGGGAAGATGAGAAACTTGACTTTGATTTTCCTGATTTAGGCAAAAAAAACAGGGATTTCCTCAATATACTGGTTTCCGTACTGTCTATTGTGACGCTTTGCATATGTACAGTCACGCTGATTATGGCAATTAATGTGAGAAACGATGTGGTTGCGGTAAGACAGGATTTAGACGAAATGCAGGCACACGTTCAAAGCGGCGGATATGCTCAGATATCCGGAGAGGAAACCGTTTTGGATGATGTGGCAAATGTACACGGCGAGACGGTTGATGGAACGGAAGCGGCGGATATAGTTGAAGCAGCCGAGCTTGAAAATGTTATTTGGAATGCCGATTCCGACGATCATTCAGGAATCAGGAGAGTTTATCTTACATTTGACGACGGTCCCAGTTCCAACACTGACAGAATACTTGACGTTCTGGCAAAGTATGATGTCAAAGCGACTTTTTTTGTGGTCGGGAAGGACAATTACAGTGAGCAGTACAGGCGTATAGTCGAAGAAGGACATACTCTTGCGATGCATTCATACAGCCATGTATACAGTGAAATATATAAATCTGTTGACGCATACAGTCAGGATCTTACAAAGCTGCATGATTATCTCTATGAACTTACGGGATATGACTGCAATATAGTGCGTTTTCCCGGTGGAAGCAGTAATACTGTCAGCGATGTTGACATGTTGGAGCTTGCGAAATACCTTGACGGACAGGGTATGGTTTATTTTGACTGGAACATATCAAGCGGCGATGCCGAACATGGATATTTAACCCCTCAGCAGATCGCCGATAATGTGTTGGGTAATCTGGACAGATATAATAATGCCGTGGTTTTAATGCATGATGCGGCAAACAGGGACACCACGGTGGATGCGCTTCCGATAATAATTGAAAAGATATTAGAGTCTGAGGATACCGTTCTGCTGCCGATAACATCGGAAACGGCAGCGGTTCAGCATTTACGCTTAAAGTAAAGTATGCTTGGACTTTAAAATAAATTAAGAGGAGATTTTATAATGGGATTTTTTCAAGATTTAAAGCAGGATTTATCACAGGCAGTAAACGAGTTGGATGATGAAGCCGTCATAAATGGGATGAATCTTGATGACACAGCCGGTTT
The DNA here is from genome assembly GCA_947629525.1 of uncultured Lachnospiraceae bacterium. Taxonomy (GTDB): domain Bacteria; phylum Bacillota; class Clostridia; order Lachnospirales; family Lachnospiraceae; genus COE1. The sequence continues at coordinate 34,690 of CANREB010000023.1, read as the reverse complement.
AAACAATATTGCTTCGTCATCGGAAGATTTGTTCGGTACCAATGACGATGATTTTGCTGATCTGGAAGCTATGCTGGAGCGGGAAGTAGAGGCGCTTGGCAATGAACCGCAGCCTGAAGCGGCAGTTGAGACACAGCCCGAACCTGAGCCTGAGCTGATAGATGAGACAGTGCCGGAGCCTGAAGCTGAAGTACAGGCAGAGCCTGAGTCTGTATCTGAACCCGAAGTACTTGAAGAACAGACGCTACAGGCAGAGGAAGAGCCACATGACGATGAGACCGCGGAGGCGGAAAATATTAATATGAAAAGTGAGGAAAATAATATGGAAATGGAACAGCTTTTAAATGAAGTAGAACAGAACGTAGAGGAGTCAACTCTTATGGATGCGCCCGTAGAGCAGGAGGCACCGCAGATGTCTGAAGTAGCGGTATCTACGGATACGGCTATCATTACTGAGGGAATGAACATTACAGGTGATGTAAACAGCAGTGGAAATATGGATCTGCTTGGAAGCATTACAGGTAATATCGATATTCTTGGTAAGCTCAATGTAACAGGAAGCGTTACGGGTAATTCATCGGCGGCTGAGATTTATGCGGAGTCTGCCCAGATCAACGGTGAGATTAAGAGCAAGGGCAGCGTCAAGATTGGACAGAGTTCTGTTGTTATCGGAAATATTTTCGCGACGAGCGCCGTGATCGCGGGTGCGGTAAAGGGCGATATCGACGTTCATGGACCTGTTATCCTTGATACATCGGCAATTGTAATGGGCAATATCAAATCTAAGTCAGTACAGATCAATAACGGTGCCGTTATTGAAGGTATGTGCTCACAGTGCTACGCAGAGATCAGCCCTACTTCTTTCTTCAACGATATCAAGAAAAACAGAAAATAAAGTCGGATATGAAAGGGCTGCAATATGAAGAGAGTATTATTGAAGCTTAGCGGAGAAGCGCTTGCAGGAGATAAAAAGTTCGGTTTTGACGAGCCTACCGTAACAGCGGTGGCAGAGCAGGTAAAAAAAATAACCGACAGCGGCGTCGAAACTGCTATCGTCATAGGGGGCGGCAATTTTTGGCGCGGGCGTACAAGCGAGACCATAGACAGGACAAAAGCTGACCAGATAGGTATGCTTGCCACAGTCATGAACTGTATTTATGTCTCTGAGATATTCAGGTTTGTCGGAATGGGGACGGAAATATTTACCCCGTTCCAATGCGCTGCTTTTACGGAACTTTTCTCAAAGGATAAAGCACTGGTCGCGCTTGACGCCGGCAAAGTGGTATTTTTTGCGGGCGGTATAGGTCATCCGTATTTTTCGACAGATATGGGGACTGTGCTTCGTGCCATAGAGATAGAGGCTGATATGATATTATCGGCACGCGCAGTTGACGGCGTATATGATTCAGACCCCAAGCTTAATAAAAATGCTAAGAAATATGCGACTATACCTATAAAAGAAGTTGTTGACAGAAAGCTTGGTGTTATGGATTTGGCGGCAGCGGTCTTATGCATGGAGAACAAAATGCCAATGACTATATTCGGGCTTAATGAAGAGAACAGCATTATCAATACTGTAGAAGGCAGGTCAAACGGTACGATAATTACCGTATAGCCTGCAATGGAGGAGAATAATGGATTCGAGAGTAAAAACATATGAAGATAAGATGAACAAGGCATATGAGTTCCTTCTTGCGGATTATCAGACGATACGCGCGGGAAGAGCAAATCCTCATGTCTTGGATAAAATAAAGGTGGATTATTACGGTACGCCTACCCCGCTGCAGCAGGTGGGCAACATAACTGTGCCGGAGGCGCGGATGCTTCAGATTTCCCCATGGGAGAAGAGCCTTATTAAAGAAATCGAGAGGGCAATAATGAGTTCTGACATCGGCATCACACCGAGCAATGACGGAAGCGTTATACGTTTGGTATTTCCCGAACTTACTGAGGATCGAAGAAAAGAACTCGTGAAAGATATCAAAAAGAAGGGTGAAGAAAGCAAAGTTGCCATCCGCAACATAAGACGTGATGCCAATGATGCTTTCAAGAAGCTTGCAAAGACCGAAGTCTCAGAGGATGAGATAAAGGATCTTGAAGACGAGGTACAAAAGCTCACCGACAAATTCATAAAAGATATCGACAAGGCTGTTGAAGAAAAATCTAAGGAAATAATGACCGTATAATCACGCATAATACATGATCAATGGAAGCGTTGCTGCCGAGCAACGCTTTTTTACCATATTATATAAAGATTAAGAGAGGTATTTGTTATGAGTGTGCCAAATCATGTGGCGATAATTTTGGACGGTAACGGGCGTTGGGCAAAAGCAAAAGGGCTGCCCCGCACTGCAGGGCATGTGCAGGGGGCAAAAACGGTTGAGGATATATGTGAGATTGCATACAATATGGGTATTAATTACCTTACAGTGTATGCGTTTTCTACCGAAAACTGGAACAGACCTCAGGATGAGGTCGATACGCTTATGAATCTTCTGCGCAGTTATATGAAAAACTGCCTTAAGCGCGCGCAGAAAAATAATATGTGCGTCAGGGTTTTGGGAGATAAGACGAGGCTCGACGACGATATCAGGGAAAAGATAGCAAAGCTTGAGGAGGCGACAGCGGCTAATACGGGACTGCATTTTCAGATAGCGATAAATTACGGAAGCCGTGACGAGATAACAAGGGCAGTCAGAAAGATTGCAGAGAAGGCAGCAGACAAAGAGCTTTCACCTGCCGATATCAATGAGATGAGTATTGCAAACGAGCTTGATACGGCGGGACTGCCGGATCCCGACCTTCTGATAAGGACATCAGGCGAGCAGCGCTTGTCAAATTTTATGCTTTGGCAGCTTGCCTATACTGAATTTTACTATACGCCGGTACATTGGCCTGATTTTAATAAAGCAGAGCTTGAAAAGGCGGTAGAATCATATCAGAAACGGGATAGAAGATACGGTCTTGTTAAGGAGGACTGACAGATGGCTTCTGATGTTTTGAAAAAAATAAGCAAAGAGCGGGTGATAAGCGCTGTTTTTTTGGTAATCATTGCTCTTGTGACCATACTGTCGGGGGGCGCGGTGCTTGCCGTGACGCTGTACCTTGTTTCTGTTGTGGGATATTTGGAACTTACAAAGGCATGCGGCATACGGGAAAAAAATTCTAAAAAGCCAAATGCGTTGGAAATAACAGGTCTGATTGCGATAAGCTGTTATTATCCCGCGGTTTATTTTTTTGATGTTCCGGATTGTGTAATGGCAGTTTCCATATTGTTCCTGATGGCGCTTATGTCTGTTTATGTATTCAGTTTTCCGAAATTTACGGCGGCTCAGGTCATGGCATCATATTTTTCCATGATATACGCGCCTGTGATGCTTTCATTCGTATTTTTGACAAGGCAGCTTGATTTTGGTATATATTTGGTGTGGGCTATTTTTATAAGTTCGTGGATATCCGATACATGTGCTTATCTTGTGGGCGTACTTATCGGTAAGCACAAGCTTGCGCCTGTGTTAAGCCCGAAAAAGTCTATAGAAGGTTCTATAGGCGGTATTGCCGGTTCGGCTGTCGTCGGCGCGGCTTTCGGTATTTTTCTCGACAGGATATTTAATGCGTCGGTATTTGCCGTAATGCTCTGCGTGGTGAGTGCGGCGGGTTCAGTCATATCACAGGTTGGGGACTTGGCGGCTTCTGCAATTAAGCGTAATCACGATATAAAGGATTACGGCAAGCTTATCCCGGGACATGGCGGCATTATGGATCGTTTTGACAGCGTTATTTTTACTGCGCCAATAACTTATTTTTTGATAATATTGTTTATGAAGTTCTAATATAATTATAGGGCGAAAGGAAGTAATTTTGTGAAAAAGATAGCTATTTTGGGCTCTACAGGCTCTATTGGGACGCAGACGCTTGAAATCGTGCGTGAAAATCCTGATGATCTTCAGGTAGTGGGGCTTGCGGCGGGAACAAATGTTGAACTTATGGAAAAACAGGCAAGGGAGTTTAAACCGCGTTTGGTGTCCATGGATAGCAGTGAAGCTGCCAACGAGCTTAAGACAAGGCTTGCCGATACGGATATAAAAGTTCTTGGCGGAATGGACGGACTTTTGCAGATAGCGCAGATGGATGATATGGAGATGCTTGTTACGGCTATTGTGGGTATGATAGGCATACGTCCGACGATAGCGGCTATTAAGGCACATAAGGATATTGCGCTTGCAAATAAGGAAACACTCGTGACGGCAGGGCATATCATAATGCCGCTTGCGGCTAAGGAAGGCGTATCAATACTTCCTGTAGACAGTGAGCACAGCGCTATTTTCCAGTCAATGCAAGGACAGAAAAAAGAGCGTGTGAGCAGACTGCTCATCACCGCATCCGGCGGACCCTTCAGGGGAATGACAAGAAAAGAACTTGAAAGCGTAAGACCCGAAGATGCCCTAAAGCATCCGAACTGGTCTATGGGAAAGAAAATTACGATTGATTCCGCAACTCTTGTGAATAAGGGGCTCGAAGTTATGGAGGCAAGATGGCTTTTTGATGTAGGGCTTGACGATATCGATGTTGTCGTGCATCCGCAAAGTATCATCCACTCGATGGTTGAGTATGTTGACGGCGGGATAATCGCACAGCTTGGAGTTCCTGATATGAAGCTTCCGATACAGTATGCGCTGTTTTATCCCGACAGGCGTCCGATGAGCGGCAGGCGCGTTGATTTTTACGAATTGGGCAGCATTACGTTTGAGAAGGCTGATATGGAGACCTTTACGGGATTAAAGCTCGCGCTGCGTGCGGCAAGGGAAGGCGGAAGCATTCCGACTGTATTTAACGCGGCAAATGAGAAAGCCGTGAGCCTGTTTTTACATAAAAAGATACGTTTCATGGAAATAATGGATATCATAGAAATGTGCATGGACGCGCATAAACGTATAGACGCGCCTGACGTGGACGCGATACTTTCTGCAGAGCATGAGACTTATGAGTTGATCGAGGCTGAATATTGAGGAGGTCAGACATAAATAATGGTTGTAACTATAATAGTGTTCATACTTGTTTTCAGTGTGGTAGTAATATCCCACGAGCTGGGGCATTTTCTTATTGCAAAGTTAAATGGAATTAAAGTTTTGGAGTTTGCCGTGGGTATGGGTCCTTCTATCGTAAAGTTTACTAAAGGCGGGACGCGTTATGTGCTGCGGCTTTTGCCTATCGGCGGGGCATGCATGTTTGAAGGGGAAGACGGAACATATTCTTCCGACGAGCATGAAGGCGCGTTCAACGAAGCGAATGTGTGGGCAAGGATAGCTACTGTCTTTGCGGGTCCTTTTTTCAATATTATACTTGCTTATCTGCTTGCGCTGATTGTAGTAGGCTTTTCGGGGGTTACAATTCCCGTCATAGGTTCGCTGACTGAAGGGTATCCCGCACAGGAAGCAGGACTTCAGGCAGGGGATGTCATCACGCGTATCGATGGTGAAAGGATATACCTTCAGGGTGAGGTTACTTTTGTTTCGGCGCTTAGCCGCGGGGAAACTATAGAGATAGAGTACAAGAGAAACGGCGAACGGTATAAGACTATGCTGACCCCAAAGTTCAGCGAGGAAGATAACCGCTATTATATCGGCTTTACCATTGGCGAATATATGGAATGTAAGGGAATAAAGCTTGTCACGTACAGTGCATACGAGGTGAGGTACTGGCTCAAGACTACGATAAAGAGCCTTCTTATGCTTGTTCAGGGGAGACTGTCCGCAAATGACCTCTCAGGACCTGTAGGTATTGCCGTGACGATAGATGAGACGATCGATGAAGTGAAGCCTTATGGGCTGCCAACGGTGGTTCTTACGATGATCAATTTCGCTGTGCTGCTCAGTGTGAACCTGGGAGTGATGAACTTACTGCCGCTTCCCGCGCTTGACGGGGGAAGGCTGCTGTTCATGCTCATCGAGGTCGTAAGAGGTAAGCCTGTATCGCCTGAAAAAGAAGGAATGGTGCATTTTATAGGTTTTGTCTGTCTGATGATTTTGATGGTGTTTGTGTTCTATAATGATCTGACGAGGATATTTTAAGGCGTTATATGTACTTACTGTTTTTTCTGTATTTTAATGGGGAGACGCCTTTAATCTTTTTAAACGCGCTGCCAAAGTAATTACTGTCATTAAATCCGCATTTTAAAGCAATCGCGTTGACGGACTCGTTTGTTTCAAGAAGCATATCCGATGCTTCCTGTATTCTTACATTTATAAGATATTCTATGTAACCGAAACCTGTGGAAGATTTAAACTTTTTTGAAAAATATGAAGGACTCATATTTACATGTGCCGCTATATTTTCGAGGCTTAAATCTTCCATATAATTGTTTCTTATATATCTTGCGGCTTCCTGCATAACAGTGTCTGTCATTTCCGTGCTTTGTATCTGTTCGCTGCCCCAACGACGTTTGTAGCGTATCAGAAATATCATAAGTTCCTGAAGGCAGTTTTTGATATTTATATCGGAATAATCATCGCCCTGTTCATATTCCGACAACATCCTGTTTAAAAGTCCCTCGATATGATCCCTGTGTGTACTTGAAATGTGTGTGACCGGATCAAAACGAAATATATTTTTGAAGGATATTTGGGAAGATGACGATTTTATGTCAGGTACTGCCTTGTCGCTGAAAGTTATGACAATTCGCTCGTGTGATTTATCGTTTATATATGAGGTTTTATGTATGGTATTCATAGGAATAAAGACCATGTCGCCTTTTCCCAAAATATAAATTGAATCGTCAAGAAAGATTTTGCGTGTGCCGTTCATCAGGTAATATATCTCATACATCGGATGCAGATGCGCGGACTTCATATTAAAATATGGCTCATGGCGTTTTTTTGAGATTTCAAATATTTTTGACAAAATTTCGGCTCCTTATTCAGATAATTATGCACATACAAATAGTATAATTCAAAAAGACAAAAAATCAAGGTTTTTAATCAAATATGTCAAAAATTAAACGGAAAATATAATTTTTTTGCTGTATAATAGTAGACAGCAGCGTGACAGAAGCAATGGTGTAAAGTGTGACGCGGAAATGGGGCAGACAAATGAAACAGGAAAAAATAGATATGACTACAGGACCGATTATGAGGAATGTATTTCTCTTTGCCATTCCTATCATACTGGGAAATATACTGCAGTATTTGTATACCACTGTGGATACTTTGGTTATCGGGAATTACTGCGGTGAGACTTCTCTGGCGGCAGTGGGGACAAGCGCCCAGCCTGTTGAAGTGCTCTTGTGCATATTTTTGGGAATAGGTTCGGGCGTGTCCATACTGATCTCACAATATGCGGGGGCTAAGGATGCAAATCGAATGCGGCGTGCAGTGGACACCGCCACATTTTTTGTGTATGTATGCGGAATACCTGTCTGCATCATAGGATATTTTGCGGCACCGCTCATACTTGGGTGGATGGGGGCGCCGGCAGATACATGGGATGCCGCTGTAGCGTACACGCGGATAGTGTTTCTCGGGGCGCTTGGAAATATAGGCTACAACATGAACGCGGGAATACTGCGTGGGCTTGGGGACAGCAAGGCGTCATTGTGGTTTTTGGTGGTATCGTGTATCGCTAATATCGTACTTGACCTTTTGTTTGTTGCGGTATTGGGAATGGATGCGGGCGGCGCGGCGCTTTCAACAAGCCTTGCCATGTATCTGTCGTGGTTCATCAGTATCATATATATCAGGAAAAAATTTCCCGATTTGGGACTGCCGTATTTCCCCAAAGGTTTTGACGCGAAAGAGTTGAAACAGATAATTATGATAGGGCTTCCTATCGGGCTTAACAATTCGCTGTACTCACTCGGGCATGTAGCGGTACAGACTTTAGTAAACGCGCAGGGTTCTGTTTTTATGGCAGGCAATTCGGTCGCGGGCAGGGTGACGGGACTGACGAATATAGCGATTACCGCGCTTTCCTCTGCGGCGACAACCTTTTCGGGGCAAAATTTCGGCGCAGGAAATTTTGACAGACTTCGGCAGGGTTACATACGTATTCCTATGATTTCGGGAATTGTCACATTGGCTTTCGGATTGGGTATGATTTCGTTTCGCATGCCGATACTGCGGATTTTCACAAGAGATGAGGCGGTGCTTATGTATGCAAGCAGATATGTCGTAGTCATGCTCTTATCTCAATGGTTTTATGCTATATTTAACGGAATTATCTGCATAGTAAACGGCGTGGGGCTTATCCGTTATTCGACGATTGTGAACATACTTATGCTTTGGGCAGTGCGCATTCCGTGCGCATACTTTATAGACCGCTATTTTGATGGGACATACATAATGCTGAGCTTCCCCGCCAGCTTCATCTTTGGAATGGTAATGATGATAGGATATTATGTGTTTTCAAAAAAATGGAAAGAGATTATAAGGACCGGGATGTGAGTTTGCGTATCATCCGCAGCATATAATCAGCAAATTTTTGTGCTTCCATATTAGATAAGTCCATTTCCGTATCCGATATATAACTTTGTAATGCCTTTGAGATTAAAGCATGGTATTGCGCTGAAAGGTTTTGCAACGCCCATTCTCCACCCTGCTTTTTGGAAAGAATTAAATCATTTTTGAGGAAAGCCGCAACTCTGCATAAATTCAGGATTACATAAACAGGTTCTTCCAATATATCTTCCTTAGCGCCCTCGACGTCATACCAAATGCTGTCAATGTAATCTTTTCTTGGCACATCGGCAAATATGTTATCAATTTCTTCCCCATACAACATTACGCCATACTTTTTTATGATTGTAAAATGTGCTGCCAAATCCTTATCTGTACCCTTCATTTTATGAATATAATCTGTCGGGTTATCAATAAACCATTGCAGATGTGCATTTGAAAAATGTAATTCGAATGGTGTGGGGTAAAGAAATTTCCCGCAATATTTTTTCTTGACGATACTCAATTCAATTCCCTTACTTGGAGCTGTTTTATTCAATTCTACGATATGGTTCATAAACTGCAATTTCTGAAAATTTGTGATGTTATTATCAATTACAATCATTAAATCAATATCACTTTTCTTCGGATTGAAACACCCCATCGCCAATGAACCATGCAAATAAATGCCTGTAAGCTCCTCCTTAAAAATAGTTTTGCTTTTGTCAACAATTTCATCTAATATATTCTGATATAACATAACACTATCTCCTCGTTGTCATTTACATGAAAATAATATCATAAAAACAGCCCTCAATATATTTATTTATTCTAAACATTCCGGATCCCCCGCCTCTTCATTTCCGAGATACTTTGCGTATTCTTTTCCCCCATAAAAATTCATTATCGGGCGGCGGAGCTTTGACGGAAAGAGCGGCAGCCTGTTCAATATAGATATATCCAGCCAATCAAAGCCAATCTGATTGGTATCACTATGAAGCACTGCATTTTCGGCTTTTCCCAAGTAATCACATAAAAATACCAAATCAATTCTATGAAAACATTCTCCATGAATCCCTTCAATAACAAAAAGTAAATCTTTGCATTGAACCTCTATCCCTGCTTCCTCTCTGACTTCCCGCTCAACAGTCTGAGGAAGTGTTTCCTCGCTTTCCTGACCACCGCCGGGCAAAATGTACCATTCCTCATTGCCGTCATTCAACTTTATTGCGAGCAATTTGCCGTTTTGAATTATAACCGCTTTTGCAGATGTTCGTATTTGTCTTGACATATTTATAATCCCTTCAATTTTCTCTCTTCTTTCAAAGTGCGCTGTAAACAGTATAACATAGAAAGCGCCATATTTCCATAGTGCCATTATCACCGTTCTTACCGCTAAATATTATCTATGTTTCACTCAATGTCTTTGTATTCTCTGACCCGCTTTTGGGTTGTCCGGTAAACAGAACTGAGAAAGATTTAAGAGAGAAATTTAGTGAAAATGTGATAGGAAAACGAGCGTGATTGTGGTATTATGATTGAAATGGATTTTTATATATGATGCAGCTTTCAAAAGACAGCGGTGAAATAGAAATCCTTACAGACTATGAAAATCGCAAAACTGTGCGTCTCAAAGAACTTATTCCTGATTGGTGGGGATTAGATAAAAAATTTTCAAATATCAGTGTTGGAGGTAAAATATGAGTGATTTTTTGAAAGAAAACCTGTTTTGGGTTAGAGAGCCAAAACAATATGTAATTTCACAAGACCATGCAGAAATATTTACAGAGCCGGGAACGGATTTATGGCAGCGTACCTATTATGGTTTTCAAAATGATAATGCTCCTGTTTTACAGGCGAGAACATCTGATAAATATTTTTCTTTTGTTGTCAAAACACATTTTGAAAGCAAGCACCGTTTTGACCAATGCGGAATAGCCATGTATTTAGACAGTGAAAATTGGCTAAAAGCCTCTATCGAATATGAAAACCAAGAATATCAAAGGTTAGGGAGCGTAGTTACCAATCATGGATATTCGGATTGGGCTACAACTGATATTTCCGCTGATATAAAAGAAATGTGGTATCGTTTAAGCAGGCGTGAAAGCGATTACTGTATAGAATGCAGCGCGGACGGTATAACCTTTAAGCAAATGCGTATCTGCCATATGTGGAAAGGCGCAGAAGAAATTGTATTCGGAATATACGCCTGCAGTCCGGAAAATTCTTCATTTAAGGCTGTATTTTCTAATATGAAAATAACAGAATGCAAATGGCAGGAACATAAATAAAATTATCTATCTTTTGACAGACTGATTTGTTTTGAGCGCAGTATATGTGACATAATTATGCCATAGTGGGTGCACAGGCTGTACTGGCTTATCCCGTTATCCTTTTTGGAAAGTCGGACTAAATGGAGAAAGTTAATCAGTATAACAATTTGTAAATTTACAGGCTTTGCTATATAATATAAGTGAACAGGAAAGAGCCTGGGTATCTTTAAATTCCGATGAAGGGAGACAAGGATATATGAAAGTAGCAGAGAAGTGTTTAACAATCAACGATTTGCAATCATATAGGGGAAAAAGAGTAACTACCAGACAATTAAAAGATATACTCGATATGTATATCATTTTGACGGATGTTAAAATTATAAAAAATATGACAGGCAATTCAACAGTAGAAGGGATATTGGACAGTTATTCAGATACTTATATAGAATTATCAAAACCAAATTCTACCTTGGTATATAATAACTCACTTGAAAGGGAAAAGTATTGTGAATATGAATACTAAAGATATTATCATAGGAGAAGTAGAATATGGCTCATTTAGATTTCCAATGCAATTTGAAGCTTTTGGCGGCACACAGATAATAGCAGATGCTGTATTTGATACAGGTTGTTCTCATAGCTTAATATCTTTCAACAGCTTAAACCGATATGGGAAACCTTTGGAGGATATACAACGCAATATATTATATAATAAAGACTCCATTTTAGGAAAGATGGCTGCTTAGAAGGAATAAATGAAATGGAAAAACTGATATTATATCACGGAACCCCTGACAAAATCGTTGCGCCTGCTTTTGGTTTGGGCGACGAGAAACACGATTATGGAAAAGGGTTCTATCTGACCGAAAATCCAGAACTTGCAAAAGAATGGGCGGTATGCCGACCGAATGAAATCAATGGTTGGCTTCATAAGTACGAATTGGATACAGACGGCTTGAAAATTCTCGATTTTCAGGGAAAAGACGTGCTTTGTTGGCTTGCCGAGCTTATGAAACACCGTGATGCGTCAGATACTAAACGATATAAAATGCTTGCGGTGAAGTTCATCGAGAAATACGGGCTTGATACATCCGAGTATGATGTCATCAGAGGCTGGAGAGCCAATGCGTCCTATTTCTACATAGCAAAAGAGTTTGTGAGAGATAATATAGATGTGGATATTCTTGAAGAACTCTTGTTATTAGGCGGCTTGGGAATACAGTATTGCATTAAATCCCGTCTTGCCTATTCAAAGCTGCATGAGGTTGAAGCGGATATTTCAACTGTAAACTATGACGAATTTAATGCAAAATATAACTTGCGGGATGTCGAGGCACGACAGAAAATGAGAGACTTGATAAACTCTGACGCCAATAAAGTAATAAAGGTGTTCAGCACACTTTTTTGAGAGGTGAAAACTATGCGGGCATATTCAGATGTCTATTTGAACGATGTTGTAGAAAGTCAGGGAAAACTTTTTGATTTTGTGGCGCAGTCGTTCCCTGATAAGGACACAAAGGACTTCATCCAAACATATATGGCAAGCAAAACCCGCAAAAGCGTCGATGAAGCCAAAGCCTATGTTATTACAATGAATGCGGAAGAACTATGGAATTACTTTTCAAAAACCGAAGACTATGAGTTCAAGGATGGCAATGCACTTCAGGGGTTTATGCCCGATTGGATCGGTGAGTTTTACGCCTATTACCAGTGGTACTACAATATACCCAGTTCAGAGCTGATACAGAAAGTTCCGATTGAGTTTTTGATGAAGGCTTATTTTGGGTTGCACGACTTGGAACTGGATTTGGCTGTAAAAAAAGTTGGTGATGTTTAATGCAGATTATTTGTTTCCACAATCCTGATGAAGATAACGGTTTTTTAAGCAACTGGTATCTTTCTGACTTTTCGGCAGACGGTGTTAAATTTTCATCTATGGAACAATATATGATGTACAAAAAAGCTGTCTGCTTTGGAGATGATAAAACTGCGGCTCGGATTTTAGCAACTAAGGATGTGTCAGAGATAAAAGCGCTTGGGCGGATGGTTGCCGCTTATAATGACAATATATGGAGCGGTATCAGGCAGATAGTAGTATATCAGGGACTAATGGAAAAGTTCACGCAGAATAATGAATTAAAAGATAAGCTTCTAAAAACCGGAAATTCCGTTTTAGCGGAGTGCGCTGTAAAAGATACAATTTGGGGTATCGGTTTATCTATGAAAGACCCCGACAGGTTTGAAATGACGAAGTGGAAAGGTCAAAATCTGCTCGGTTACACTCTTATGATGATTAGGAAGCGACAAAGCCGGATTGCCGGGAAAGAGTGAGGGCGCGGTTGGAGCGCATGAAAGAACTTTGTAAAGAACGTAATAAGTTGTATGGAAAACAAACGATTTAAAAGGGCAGAAATGGAAGATTGAAAAGTCGTTAGAGCAATAAGAAATGTAGGGTGTGGCGGTTGCTGCGCCCTATATTTTGTGGTGAATTATTGATAGTCGCTAGTGAAAATCTAGTTGGAAAACGGGTGTGATTGTGGTAGAATATGAGTGAAAAAATCGGTAGTTGAAAAGGAGAAGAATATGAAAAACCGGAAGATGTCGTGAAGCACATTAAAACGGGAGATGCCTGATGAGTCAGTTGGACAGATTTGGTCATCCTTATCAGGATTTTGGAGACTGCATTTGTGGCTGTTAAACAGTTTAGAAAAATATTAATGAAGCAAATATCTGTAAAATATTGATATTTCCATTTTAAAATCCTATAATAAAATTACACTTTAGATTAGTCGGAGGTAGTTGGGTATGGCGTATATTGAAAGAGCAATCACATCCGTATTGAGGGAAAGGGTAAAATCAAGCAAATGCGTGCTTGTGACGGGTGCGAGGCAGGTGGGCAAGTCCACGGCTGTCAGACACGAATTTCCCGAATTTAACAGAGCCAATTTTGACGACAGACTGACAAGGCTTCAGGCGAGGGAGGAGCCAAAACTGTTCTTTATTAATAACCCCTGCCCCCTGTTTATCGATGAGGTACAAAAGGAAAGCTCAATATTGGAGGAAATTAAGCTTATTGCTGACGAGACGGAGCGGAGAGGTCTCTTCATTTTGTCGGGTTCGCAAAGGTTGGAACTGATGAAGGGAATGAGTGAATCTCTGGCAGGCAGGGTATCGGTTTCCGAATTGCTGGGACTTTCACTGAGGGAAATATACGGGATAAGGTTTAATCGGCATTTTGTCCCGACGGATGAATATATTCGTGAACGTGAGCGGGAAATAAAGCCGTATAATGACATTTGGAGGATAATACACAAAGGCTCATATCCCGAATTATATGATGTGGAAAAGGACTGGCAGGACTATTATTCGTCATATGTATCTACTTATCTTGAAAGAGATGTGAATGAGCTTATTTCAAGCGATGGAGTTACATTTACTAAATTTCTGACAGCAGTGGCGGCGAGGACAGGCGAAATATTGAATTATGCCAATATAGCAAGCGAGGCAGGCGTGAGTGAACCGACGATTAAGAACTGGGTTTCGATTTTGGAGAGGACTGGGATTGTCTATCTTTTGCAGCCATACAGCCAAAATGCGTTAAAGCGTGCGATAAAAGCCCCCAAAATTTATTTCCGTGACACGGGACTTGCATGTTACCTGACGAGATGGCTTACGGCGGACGCACTGAAATGTTCAGCGGTTGCGGGCAGTATGTTTGAAACATTTGTGGTATCGGAGATATTGAAGTCATATACAAATGAGGGAAAGGATTATAAATTCAGTATTTTCTATTACAGGGGCAAGGACAGGAGAGAAGAGTCGGAGAGTGAAATAGACTTAATTATTGAGGAAAACGGCATTTTGTATCCCATAGAAATTAAGCTGACCGGAAACCCCAAGGCGAATATGGCAGCGGCAAATACAATACTTGATAAAATACCTGATAAGACAAGAGGCATAGGTGTGATACTGTGCCTGATTGACAGAAAAACATATCTTAGGGAAAATCTGGTGGCGCTGCCGATAGAGTATATATAGATGTTTGCTTAATGCCAAAGAATGGGCGAAAGAAACCCGGCAGGAAATGGAGGATAATATGTATCGGGATAACACAAAAGTGATAAAAATCGGCAATAAGGTGATAGGAGGCGGCAATCCTGTAATGATACAGTCGATGACGAACACAAAGACGGACGATGTTTCGGCGACTGTAGCGCAGATACTGCGTCTTCAGGCGGCGGGGTGTGATATTATCAGATGCACCGTGCCGACACTTGAGGCGGCGCAGGCGATAGGCGAGATTAAAAAGCAGATAGATATCCCGCTTGTGGCGGATATTCATTTTGACTACAAGATGGCGATAGCCGCCATTGAGAACGGCGCGGATAAGATACGCATAAATCCCGGGAACATAGGCGGGCGCGATAAGGTCGCGGAGGTCGTCAAAGCCGCGAAAGAAAGAAGCATACCGATACGCGTAGGCGTAAACAGCGGCTCGCTTGAAAAAGAACTGGTGGAAAAATACCACGGCGTCACAGCGGAGGGGATAGTTGAGAGCGCGCTTGACAAAGTACATATGATAGAGGATTTGGGATATGACAATATGGTTATAAGCATAAAATCTTCGGATGTTATGATGAGCGTAAAGGCACATGAGCTTTTGGCAGGAAAAACGCCATATCCGCTGCATGTGGGCATTACGGAGTCAGGTACGGTCACGAGCGGAAATATCAAATCCGCTATAGGGCTTGGCATCATACTAAATCAAGGTATCGGCGATACTATAAGAGTATCGCTCACAGGAGACCCCGTTGAGGAAATAAAGTCGGCAAAACTTATTCTGCGCACACTGGGGCTTAGAAAAGGCGGCATCGAGGTAGTTTCATGCCCTACGTGCGGCAGGACGAACATAGACCTTATCGGTCTTGCCAATCAAGTGGAAAATCTCGTGCAGGGGTATGACCTTGATATCAAGGTAGCCGTGATGGGATGCGCGGTAAACGGTCCGGGCGAGGCAAAAGAGGCGGACATAGGCATAGCAGGCGGCATTGGCGAAGGGCTTCTTATCAAAAAAGGTGAGATAGTTCGCAAAGTGCCCGAGAGCGAGCTTTTATCGGTACTCAAATCAGAACTTGACAATTGGAAGACGGCATAAAAATATCGCTATAGCTCTTGAAAACAGTTGTATTAATCATCGGGGTGAACAAATGGAAAAAAAGTTTTTTGAGGCATTTCCGAATTTAAAACTTGAAGGCGTACAGAAAGACCTGTTTGAGCAGGTGACGGTAGAAAAAATCACAGCCACGAAACACAAGGACTTGCTGCGCATATACATATACAGCGAGCGCCTGATAGAAAAAGAAAGCATATATTCGGTAGAAAAAGAGATAAAAAGACAGTTTTTCCCAAAAGAATATATCGTTATCAAAATATATGAGCGCTTTTCGCTGTCGGGGCAGTATAATCCCGAGCGCCTTATGGAAACATATAAAGACAGTCTGCTTTTGGAACTTAAAGAATGTGAGCATATGCTTTACACAATGTTCCGTCAGTCCGATTATGATTTCCCCGACAACAATACCATGCATCTCGTATTGGAGGACAGCGTTATCGCGAAAAACAAAGAAAATGAACTTATCGGCATACTCGACAAGGTGCTCAATGAGCGCTTTGGATTTCATGTAAGGTTTGACGTGTCCTATAAGGAGACAACAGGCGGAAAGTACAAAGAGGACGATGAACAGCGCATAAAGCAGATGGTAGAGCATATCAGCAGCCGCATGACAGGAAATGCAGTGGCAGCAGAGGACCCGGCAGCCGATATACAAAAGGCACCGGCACCGAAAAGCACGGCACGAGTGTCTGAAAGCCCAACGCAGCAGCGCAGATTTGCCAAAAAGTCGGATAACCCCGATGTCATATACGGCAGGGATTTTGAAGATGAGGCTATGAAAATCATTGACATAGAGGGCGAAATAGGCGAGGTGACGATACGCGGCAAAGTGCGCACCACGGATAAACGCCCGATAAGGAATGAAAAGACGATAGTAAGCTTTGAGATAACCGATTTTACGGACACGATAAAGGTAAAAATGTTCGTGCACAACGAACAGCTCGACGAGCTTATGGATGAGATTAAAGAGGGAAAATTCCTCAAGGTAAAGGGCGTTGCGTCAAATGATACGTTTGACAGGGAACTTACTGTATCGACGGTAGCGGGCATCAAAAAAATACCTGATTTTACAGTGACGCGCATGGACAACAGCGCAAGGAAGCGCGTGGAGCTGCACTGCCACACAAAGATGAGCGATATGGACGGCGTTTCGGATGTGAAAGACATTATCAGGCGCGCCAAAAAGTGGGGGCATAAGGCAATCGCTATAACAGACCATGGATGCGTCCAGTCGTTCCCTGACGCAAACCACGCGCTTGACAAAGACGACGATTTCAAGATTATCTACGGCGTGGAAGGCTATCTTGTAGACGACCTTAAACAGATAGTGACGGACGACAGGGCAGGACAGACGCTTGACGATACATATGTCGTTTTTGACATAGAGACTACGGGTTTTTCGCCTGTAACGAACCGCATTATAGAGATAGGCGCGGTAAAAGTAGAAAACGGGCAGATAACAGACAGATTTTCAACATTTGTAAATCCGCAGGTGCCGATACCGTTTGAGATAGAAAAACTCACGGGCATAAATGATGTAATGGTAATGGATGCACAGACGATAGAGGATGTGCTGCCGAAATTCCTTGATTTTGTGGGAGATGCAATACTTGTAGCGCACAATGCAGGTTTTGACGTGGGCTTTATAAGAGAAAACGCAAAGCGTCTTGGGCTTACGGCTGATATGACATATGTGGACACAGTGGCAATGGCGCGCACGCTGCTTACGGGACACTCGAGGTTTACGCTTGACGCTGTGGCAAAGGCGCTTGGCGTGTCGCTTGAAAATCATCACAGGGCGGTTGATGATGCGGAATGTACGGCGCATATTTTTGTCAAGTTCATAGCTATGTTAAAAAAGGATGGCATAGAAACGCTTGAAGAAGTGAACGCGCTCGGCAAGAACAGCGTCGAGGCAGTGCGCAAGCTTCATTCTTATCATATAATAATACTTGCCAAAAATCAGACGGGCAGAATAAACCTTTACAGGCTTGTGTCGGAGTCGCATCTGAAATATTTCAACAAGCGTCCGCTCATACCCAAGAGCCTTATTATGGAACACCGCGAGGGACTGATAATAGGCAGTGCGTGCGAGGCGGGAGAGCTTTTCAGGGCTATGCTTGACGGTGAGAGCGACGAGAAACTTGCGGGTATAGTAAGCTTTTACGATTATCTTGAAATACAGCCGATAGGCAACAACAGGTTTATGATAGCGTCGGACAAGCACAGGGACATCAATTCGGATGATGACCTGATTGCGCTCAACAAAAGGGTCATAAAACTTGGCGAACAGTTCGGCAAGCCGGTTGTGGCGACGTGCGACGTGCATTTCCTCGATCCCGAGGATGAGATATACAGGCGCATTATTATGACAGGCAAGGGCTTTAAGGATGCGGACGATCAGGCGCCGCTGTTTCTGCGTACTACCGAGGAGATGCTTGATGAGTTTGCCTATTATCTTGGCAGCGAAAAGGCTGAAGAGATAGTTATTACAAACACGAATATGATAGCCGATATGTGCGACAGGATAGCGCCCGTAAGACCTGACAAATGTCCGCCCGTGATAGAGGACAGCGACAAGCAGCTTACGGAGATATGCTACAGAAAAGCGCACGAAATGTACGGCGATGAGCTTCCCGAGATAGTGGAGGCGCGGCTTAAAAAAGAGCTTAACTCTATCATAAGCAACGGTTTTGCGGTTATGTACATCATCGCGCAGAAACTTGTGTGGAAATCAGTGGAGGACGGATATCTGGTAGGCTCGAGAGGGTCTGTCGGTTCGTCGTTTGTGGCGACAATGGCGGGAATTACGGAAGTCAATCCGCTTAGCCCGCACTATTATTGCAAAAAGTGTCATTACAATGATTTTTACTCTGACGAAGTGAAAAAATTTGCGGGTATGGCAGGCTGTGATATGCCCGATAAGGACTGCCCTGTATGCGGTGAAAAACTTGTAAAGGACGGATTTGATATCCCGTTTGAGACATTCCTCGGATTTAAGGGCAACAAGGAGCCGGATATCGACCTCAACTTTTCTGGAGAGTATCAGAGTAAGGCGCACAAGTACACGGAAGTTATTTTCGGCTACGGACAGACTTTCAGAGCGGGCACGATAGGTACTCTTGCCGACAAGACGGCGTTCGGATATGTGAAAAATTATTATGAGGAGCGCGGCATACATAAGCGGACGAGTGAAATCAACCGCATCGTAGAGGGCTGCGTAGGGGTAAGGCGCACGACAGGACAGCATCCGGGTGGTATAGTGGTACTTCCCGTGGGGGAAGAGATAAATTCTTTCACGCCTGTGCAGCACCCCGCAAACGATATGACGACGGATATTGTCACGACGCATTTTGACTATCACTCGATAGACCACAACCTGTTAAAGCTTGACATACTCGGACACGATGATCCGACTATGATACGAATGCTGCAGGATTTGACAGGCATAGACCCGACTACGATACCGCTTGACGACAAGCAGGTTATGTCGCTTTTCCAAAGTACGGAGGCGCTTGGCATCACGCCCGACCAAATCGGCGGATGCAAGCTCGGCGCGCTCGGTATACCTGAGTTTGGAACTGATTTTGCCATGCAGATGCTCATTGATACGCAGCCGAAATATTTTTCGGATTTAGTACGTATCGCGGGGCTGTCCCATGGTACTGACGTGTGGCTTGGAAACGCGCAGACGCTCATTCAGGAGGGAAAGGCTACTATTTCAACGGCGATATGCACGAGGGACGACATAATGATATATCTGATAAGCATGGGTATGGACAGTGAGCTTTCGTTTACCATTATGGAGAGCGTGCGTAAGGGCAAGGGCTTGAAACCCGAATGGGAAAAGGCGATGCTTGAGCACAATGTCCCCGACTGGTACATATGGTCATGCAAGAAGATACAGTATATGTTCCCCAAGGCTCATGCGGCGGCGTATGTTATGATGGCGTGGCGTATAGCATACTGCAAAGTAAATTATCCGCTTGCGTATTACTGTGCTTTTTTCAGTATCAGGGCATCGGCGTTTTCATACGAGATAATGTGCCTTGGCAGGGAGCGGCTTGAGAGGACGCTTGCAGAGTACAAAAAGCGCGGCGACTCTCTTACGAACAAGGAGCAGGACACTGTAAGGGATATGAGGATAGTACAGGAGATGTACGCGAGGGGATTTGAGTTTATGCCGCTTGACATATACAGGGCGCATTCGCGTAATTGCCAGATAATAGACGGGAAAATAATGCCCGCGCTGAGCAGTATAGAAGGTCTTGGCGACAAGGCGGCGGAAGCGGTGATGGAAGCGGCAAAAGACGGTCCTTTCCTGTCAAAAGAAGATTTTAAGAACAGAACGAAAGTAAACGCCACAACGATAGACCTGATGGCGGATTTAGGGCTTTTGGGCGATATACCCGAGTCTAATCAGATAAGTCTTTTTGATTTAGTAGGCTAAATGCACAAAAATAGTGGAAAAAATTTTCCACTATTTTTTTTGTGCTTTAAATTTCAACATATAGCTTCGGTACGGCAATAGACATACTATATGTTGTGATAATTTGCGCAAAAAAAGCAAAAATACCGTAATATTGCTTTCCCATGCCGCAAAATACCCCCTTGTTATTTTGAAACTTTTAATGTAAAATGATAACTAAAGTGGTGAAAAGTGGAGATAAGTGGTTCAAAGTGGGTGATGATTGCCATGTTTATGGGAGAATACAATCATACGATAGACACTAAGGGCAGGCTGATTATTCCCTCTAAGTTCCGCGATGTACTTGGTGATGAGTTCGTGGTGACGAAAGGGCTTGATGGCTGCCTGTTTGTGTATGACAACGCCGAGTGGACTGCTTTTGAAGAAAAACTTAAGGCACTGCCGCTTATGAATAAGGATTCACGTAAGTTTGTCCGCTTTTTCCTTGCGGGCGCGGCAAATGTTGAAGTGGACAAGCAGGGAAGAATACTTCTGCCGTCGGTACTAAGAGAGTTCGCGGCGCTTGATAAAGACGTAGTGCTCATAGGAGTGGGGGCGCGTATCGAGATTTGGAGCAAAGACAGATGGAACGATGCGTCAGAATATAATGATATGGATGATATAGCCGAGCATATGGCTGATTTGGGATTGATGATCTGATAGTCGGAAAGGACATATAAATGGAATTTAAACATACATCGGTGTTATTAAATGAAACAATTGAGTCGCTGGATATCAAACCTGACGGGATTTATATTGACGGGACTCTTGGCGGAGGAGGACATTCATACGAAATATGCCGACGCCTCAAAGATAAGGGCAGGCTTATAGGAATAGATCAGGATGAGGACGCGATCGCGGCAGCAAGGAAGCGTCTCGAAGAGTTTGGAGATAAAGTAACTATTGTAAGAGACAATTATTGTAATTTTAAGCAGATATTGGATGACTTGGGGATTTCGGGCGTGGACGGTATCGTGCTTGACCTTGGCGTATCGTCATATCAGCTTGACAATACAGAGCGCGGCTTTACATATAAATATGATACGCCGCTTGACATGAGGATGGATCAGAGGCAGCAGCTTACGGCAAAGACGATAGTTAATGAATACGACGAGCAGGCGCTGTACAGAATTATAAGGGACTACGGGGAAGAGAAATTCGCCAAGAACATTGCAAAACATATAGCGGCAGCAAGAAAAGAAAAGACAATAGAAACGACATATGAACTCAACGATATAATCAAGGCGGCTGTCCCCGCGCGGATGCGCGTCGAGGGTGGACATCCCTCAAAACGTACTTTTCAGGCAATAAGGATAGAATGCAACCGTGAACTTGAAGTACTTGAAAGCTCGTTAGAAGATATGGTAAATATGTTAAACCCGTTTGGCAGACTGTGTATCATAACATTTCATTCACTCGAGGACAGGATAGTAAAGAACGCGTTCAGGGAAATGGAAAACCCATGTACATGCCCCCCTGATTTTCCGGTATGTGTCTGCGGAAAAGTGCCATACGGAAAAGCGGTGCCGCACAAAGCGATTTTGCCTTCACAGAAGGAAATCGAGGAGAATAAGAGATCGAAAAGCGCAAAACTCAGAGTTTTTGAAAGAATATAAGCCGCTAAAGCGGCAGGGAGGATTAAAATGAAATATTCCGAGACAGGGTATAGAACGCGGTATTATGTAGACGGAAATACTGTGCGGAAGATTGAAACCGTGCCTGCAAGGAGCAGCAGAAGAGTTCAGGCACAGCCTGAGCGGAGAAAAAAGCAGCAGGAAAAGGCAGCGCCGATGAACATAGGTTATATGTCAGTCATGGCGGCGGCTGTCCTGACAGTATGCTTAGTGCTTATGGCATATGTCAAGCTTCAGTCCGACATAACCAATCACGTTTCCAATATATCAAAGCTTGAAAGCCAGCTCTATGAACTGCAGCTTTCAAATGACGAGTATTATACGAAGATTATGAGCAATGTTGACCTTGACGAGATCAAGCGCATTGCGATAACAGAACTTGGAATGAAATATGCGAAGGAAGGACAGGTTATAGATTACACCAGCGAGGGCAGCGACTACGTAAGGCAGTTCAGCGTGATACCTAGCGAATAGGGGAGTGTTTTTATGGCATCAAAGTCAATGGGTAAACGACGCGTAAAAAGATTTAACATACAGAAAATAAAAGCTTTAAAGCTGGCAGTTATGATGTTGATCATACTGGCGGCTTTTGGCGGTTTATCGGTAAGACTCTATGTGATAACGCGCGATAACCGGACTGACTATGAGAAAAGAATACTGTCACAGCAGCGCTATGACTCTAAAACGCTTCCGTTTAAGCGGGGTACGATAACTGACAGAAACGGAACGATACTGGCGGCAAGTGAGAAAGTCTACAATGTCGTGCTCGACTGCAAAGTCATGCTTGACGATGAGAAAAATCAGGAGCCGACAGTCTCGGCGCTTGCAGAGTGCTTTGGTCTGAGCCGTTCTGTGATAGATCAGTATATTCAGGAAAATCCCAATTCACAGTATTATGTTTTAAAGAAAAGAATACCGTATGATGAGGTAAGCCCCTTTTTGGAGCGCCAAAGCACATACAACGCTGAGACGGCGGAATATAATGCCGATGCGTCAAAAGAAGAAAAGCGCGGCGTCATAAGCGGCGTGTGGTTCGAGGAAGAATATATAAGAAAATATCCCAATAATTCGCTTGCGTGCGACGTGATTGGATTTACGGGTACTGATAACAACGGTACATATGGATTGGAAGAGTATTACAACGATACGCTCAACGGGACAAACGGCAGGGAATACGGATATCTCAACGAGGATGCGGCGCTTGAAAGGACAACGGTAGCGGCAGTTGACGGCGATTCGCTTGTGAGCACTATTGACGCTAATATTCAGGCGATATGCGAGAAATATTTAAAACAGTTCAACGATGAGCATGCAAATGAAGCAAGAGAAGGGCTTGGATTTGAAAATGCGGGAATTATCGCTATGGATCCGAATAACGGAGAGATATTTGCCATGGCAAGTTATCCCGATTTTGACCTGAACGATCCGAAAAATCTGTCTGCGTATTATACACAGGAGCAGATAGACACGATGAATGAAGAAGAGACATATTATGACGCTCTTAA
This sequence comes from uncultured Lachnospiraceae bacterium, assembly GCA_947629525.1. Lineage (GTDB taxonomy): Bacteria > Bacillota > Clostridia > Lachnospirales > Lachnospiraceae > COE1. The sequence goes on along the minus strand of CANREB010000023.1, from coordinate 11,208 downwards.
CAAGCTTTGGAGGAATTTCTGCATATCAGATACGTATGAGCCCGGCTCTACAGCCAAGTCGCTTACGCTTGCGGCAGGGCTTGAATCGGGAAAGATAATAGGGAATGAAAGTTATGAATGCGGAGGGTCTCTTACGGTAGCCGACCATGAGATTTCCTGCAATGTAAGGCAGGGACATGGCACGCTTGACGTGGCGGGTGCGCTTGAGCAGTCATGCAACGTGGCTTTTATGAAGATGGGAGAAACTATCGGCGTTAAATCGACAGTAAAATTTGAAAATATATTCAATATAGGATTAAAGACGAATATAGACCTTGCAGGAGAGGCGAGGACGGCATCACTTGTATACAGCGAGGACACGATGGGACCTGCCGAGCTTGCGACATGTTCATTCGGGCAGGGCTTCAATGTGACGATGATAGAAATGGCGAGTGCGTTTTCATCCATAATCAACGGCGGTTATTATTATGAGCCTCATGTGGTCAGCAAGATCGTAAATGCGAACGGCGGCGTCATAAGGAACATAGAGCCGAGAGTTATTAAGCAGACTATATCAAATTCCACTTCGGAGCTGATGCGCAATTATCTTTATCTTACCGTAGCTGAGGGTACCGGAAAGAGCGCGCGTCCCGCAGGATATGCGATAGGCGGCAAAACAGGTACAGCCGAGATGGTGCCCAGAGACCATAAAAACTATGTCGTTTCATTTATAGGTTTTGCGCCGGCAGATGATCCGCAGATCGTTATATACTGCGTCATAGACCGTCCGAATGTCGCAGATCAGCCGCATGCCACATATGCGACGGGGATAGTAAAAAACGTCCTGACGGAAGTGCTTCCGTATATGCACATAGCAATGACAGAGGAAATGACTATCGCCGAACAGGAGGAGATAGACAATCTTCTTCAAAACACAGTCGTTACTGAAACTGCAAACGACGAAAATGGTGATAACAGCGAAAACGGCGAAAACAGTGAAAACAACGGCGAAGAAGACCCGGAAAATGCGGAAAACACAGCAGATGACGGAAACGAACAGCAGCCCGGTGAGGATGAAAATGCAGGCGGCACGCCCAGATATACTATAGACCTGAATACAGGCGAGCTTATAGACGCGCAGACAGGTGAACCGGCACAGATACAGAGCAGTTTTGATAACAGCGATACGGCGGATGAGCAGGGACAGGAGGCACAGCCCGAACAGGGCGCGGATTCCGGACAGGGAGAGGCATCAAACGCCGCTGAATGATAATTCGGCATATACCTTAAAAAAGAATAATAAATTATAGTAATATTATTTTTGAGGTATTATGATGACAATAAAAAACAGTGCAGGCAGACGGAATATGACAATGCAGAAGAAGAAGACCTTTGTGTTGTGTACATTGTCCATATTGGCGCTGCTGGCGCTTTCAGTCAGGGTCGGATATCTGATGATACTGCGTTCGGCTCATTACACGGAGCTTGCGCAGCTTTTGCACGAAAGAGAACGCGATATCAAAGCCGCAAGAGGCAGGATAATCGATTCCACAGGCACAGTGCTTGCCGATAACAGGACGGTATGTACGATATCCGTTATACATAATCAGATAAAAGACCCCGAAAAGGTCATAGAAGCATTGTGCAGGGAACTCGATCTGTCTGAGGAATATGTGCGCAAGCGTGTTGAAAAATACTCATCGCGTGAACGCATTAAAAGCAACGTGGATAAGGAAACAGGCGACAGGATAAGAAACCTTGATTTGGACGGGGTAAAAGTAGATGAAGATTATAAACGGTATTATCCGTATGGAGAGCTTGCATCAAAGGTGCTTGGCTTTACTGGCGCGGACAATCAGGGTATAATCGGTCTTGAAGTCTCATATGAAGAGTACCTTACAGGTAAAAAAGGGCAGATACTTACACTGACAGATGCAAAAGGTATAGAACTTGAAGGGATGGGCGAACGCAGGCAGGAGCCGCAGGCGGGCAGAGATCTGTATGTGAGCCTTGACATAAATATACAGAAATACGCCACGCAGCTTGCAAAACAGGCGTATAAGACAAAACAGGCGGCGGGAGTTTCGATCATCGTAATGAACGTAAACAATGGCGAGATACTTGCCATGACGGATGTGCCTGAGTTTGACCTGAATGAACCGTATGTATTTATAGATGAATACAGCAGCCTTGCGGAGCAGCCGTCGGCAAACACGCAGGATCTGCTCAATCAGATGTGGCGCAACGGCTGTATAAACGATACATATGAGCCGGGGTCTACTTTTAAGATAATAACGGCTTCGGCGGGACTTGAGAGCGGCGTGGTCACACTGGAGGATAATTTTTCATGTTCAGGTTCGATATTAGTTGATGACAGGACGATACACTGCCATAAAAGACTGGGGCATGGCGCGGAAGATTTTGTGACTGCGACAATGAACTCATGTAATCCCGTGTTTATCACGGTAGGGCTTCGACTGGGATCCGAAAGGTATTATAAATATTTCACTCAGTTCGGACTTAAAGAGAAAACAGGCATCGATCTGTCAGGCGAGGCGGGAACGATAGTACATAAGCTTGAAAATATCGGAAATGTAGAGCTTGCCACTATGTCGTTCGGGCAGTCGTTCCAAATAACGCCGATAAGGCTTATGACCACAGTCGCCGCGCTTATAAACGGCGGTACGCTTGTGACGCCGCATTTCGGAGTAAAGGCTGCAAATGAGGATGAAAGTATTGTTGAACGTTTTGAATATCCTGTCAAAGAAGGAATAATATCCGAGGCGACTTCCGAAAAGCTAAGATATATACTTGAGCAGGTAGTCGAAAACGGAGGCGGCAAAAACGGGTATGTGGAGGGCTTCCGCGTAGGCGGCAAGACTGCGACAAGCCAGACGCTTCCGCGCGGTTCAGGCAGGTATATAGCTTCGTTCCTTGGTTTTGCCCCCGCTAATGATCCGAAAGTCATGGCGCTTGCGATAATCGATACCCCGCAGGGCGTGTATTACGGCGGTCAGATAGCCGCGCCGATAGTGCGGCAGCTTTTTGAAAATATTCTTCCATATTTAGAGGAAATGGATTATAATTAATGAAGCATTTTCAATCATTATTTGCGCCGTTCAAGCGGCATGGAGGATAGTTATGACAGATGTGGAAAATAAAAAAGTCATTATAGCAGGTACAGGCAAGAGCGGGATAGGTTCGGCGGTACTTCTTGAAAAAAACGGAGCGCTTCCGTTATTATATGACAGCAATGAAAATACGGATATCGATGCGGTGAAAAAGCAGATAAGCGAAAAACTGGGATATGACACAAAGGCGCAGATAGTCACGGGAAAATTTCCGGAGGATATAACAAAAGACGCAGAGCTTGCAGTGCTTAGTCCCGGCGTGCCTACAGATGCCGATTTTGTGTTGTATATGAAAGAAAAGGATATACACATATGGGGAGAAGTGGAACTTGCGTATAATTTCGCGGCAGGCAGAGTGATTGCAATCACGGGTACGAACGGCAAAACTACCACTACATCGCTTGTAGGGCAGATAATGCAGGAATATTATGATGACGTCTATATAGTGGGAAATATAGGCAATCCTTACACGGAAGCGGCGCCGCTTATGAACGGCGATACTGTATCGGTTGCCGAAATATCAAGCTTTCAGCTTGAAACAATAGAAAATTTCCACCCGCAGGTATCGGCGATACTGAATATTACCCCCGACCATCTCAACCGTCACCACACAATGGAAAATTATGTGGCGGCTAAGGAAAACATCACCCTTAATCAGACTAAGGACGACTACTGCGTATTAAACTACGAGAACGATTATACAAGGGACTTCGGCACAAGATGTCCCGCAAAGGTAATATACTTTTCTTCCGCAAGACGCCTTGACGACGGCATCTATTACGAGGACGATTATATATATCTTGCAAAAGACGGCAAAAGCACACGGCTTCTGAACGTCAGGACAGATATGAACCTCGTCGGCATATGCAACATCGAAAATGTAATGGCAGCAATCGGCATCAGCATGAACGCGGGTGTGCCTATGGAAAATATACTTTCGACGATAAAACGCTTTGTGGCTGTTGAGCACAGGATAGAATATGTAGCGACCAAAAACGGAGTCGTTTATTACAACGATTCAAAGGCGACAAACACCGACGCGGCTATTCAGGGCATAAAGGCGATGGACAGACCGACGATACTTATAGGCGGCGGCTACGATAAAGGAAGTGAATATGACGATTGGATAAACTGTTTTGACGGCAAGGTAAAAAAGCTTGTGCTTATAGGTCAGACAAGAGAAAAAATAGCGAATTGCGCAGTAAAATGCGGTTTTCCAAAAGGTGACATTGTATTTGCCGACAGCTTTGAGAAGGCGCTTGACATATGCGTAAAAAGCGCAAAAAGCGGAGACGCAGTGCTTCTGTCGCCCGCCTGCGCAAGCTGGGGAATGTTCCCCAACTATGAAGTGAGGGGAAAACAATTCAAGGAATATGTAAATAATCTGAAGGAGTGATAACGTGGCAAACAGACCTCAGAAATTCAGATACAGCAAACATAATATGGATTACGTGCTTTTGGCAGTCGTTCTTTTCCTTGTAGGATTTGGACTGCTTATGATTTATTCCGTAAGCTCATATGAGGCGGGAGTGGATTTTAATGATTCTGCCTATTACCTCAAAAGACAGGGCTTTTCGACTATTTTAGGCTTTATCGCGCTGTTTTTCGTGTCGCGTGTTAATTACAAGGTTTGGCAGCGTTTTGATATGATTGCCCTTATCACATCTGTCGTATTGATATTCCTGCTGCTTACGCCGCTCGGTGTGACGAGGAACGGTGCGACAAGATGGCTGGACTTCAGGATAGGTCTTACTCTGCAGCCTGCCGAGGTGGCAAAGCTCGGTATTATCATATACCTTGCAAGTATCATACAAAGGCTTGAAGAGATAGGGAAAAATGTTATCCGCACGCCCAAGGGAATAGCTATAATACTGGTGCCGCCGGCAGTTGTCGCCGCACTTATATACATCATATCGGATAACTTAAGTTCCGCTATCATAGTCCTCGGTATCGCAGTCGCGATGCTTTTTGTGGCGGTTCCTGATTATAAGTGGTTTATAATATTGGGAGTTATCGCGGTGGCTGGCGTTGCTGCGATAGTTATTATGGCAACGACAGGCAGTGCCGACGGAGGAACGTTCCGAATGGCGAGGATAAGGGCGTGGCTTGATCCTGAAGCATACAGTACCGACAGGGCGTTTCAGACCATTCAGGCGCTGTACGCCATAGGCTCGGGCGGGATATGGGGCAAAGGCTTGGGACAAAGCATGCAGAAGAGAGGTTTCCTTCCCGAAGCTCAGAATGATATGATATTCTCGATAATATGCGAGGAGCTTGGACTTTTCGGCGCATATACGATTATCCTGCTTTTTGTTGTACTCATATGGAGCTGCATGGTAGTGGCAAACAAGACTACGGACAGATTTGGTTCGCTTCTTGTGGTAGGCGTTATGGCTCATTATGCTATTCAGGTCATACTGAATATAGCCGTTGTCACCAATACCATACCGAATACAGGTATAACGCTTCCGTTTATAAGCTATGGAGGTACTTCAACGCTGTTTTTGCTTTCGGAGATAGGCATAGTCCTGAATGTAAGCAAAAAATGTAAGTGACGGGTCATAATTTCGGTAAATTACGCGAAGGTCATAACATATAATAATATAATTCATGATTTTTAACGGTGGATTATATATGACCCAAAGCAGTAATGATAAAAGTTACATCAGAGTGGAAGGCGGATATCCCCTTTCGGGAAACGTCAGAATACAAGGTTCAAAGAACGCTTCGCTGCCAATTATGGCGGCATGTCTTCTGATACCCGGCAAATGCACGCTCAAAGGCTGTCCCGATATCACGGATATAGAATGTATGCGCAGCCTGCTCAAAAGTGCGGGTGCGGAGGTTGAAACAATATCAGGCATAAACGGTATCGATATCGTTATAAATGCAGACACAATAAAGCACTGCGTACTTCCCTCGCGGTATGTCAGGGCTATGCGCTCATCCGTTATACTGATGGGAGCGCTTTTAGGGCGCGTAGGGGAAGTATATGTTGACTATCCCGGAGGATGCGTGATAGGAGAGCGCCCCATAGACATACATCTGATGGGACTGGAAAAACTGGGCGCTCAGATATGGACGGAAGGCAATAAAATACATGCATATGCGGATGAGCTTAAGGGAGCGCATATAACGCTGCCGTTTCCAAGCGTTGGCGCGACCCAGAATATAATACTTGCGGCAGTGACGGCAAAAGGCACGACAGTGCTCAAAAATGCCGCAAAAGAACCCGAAGTCACAGTGCTTTGCGATTTCCTGAACAGGGCAGGCGCAGACATAGTGCTCACGGAAAGCTTTTGGACAGAGGGAAAACTTGTAATAAACGGTACGCCCGTCGGTAAACTTTGCGGAGTCGGGTTTGATATGATACCTGACAGGATAGTGGCGGGTACATATATGTTTGCGGCGCTTGCGGCAGGCGGGCGCATAACACTGGAAAACATACCCATTGAACAAATGGGCAGTACATGTGATATAATAGTAAACATGGGAGGGAAGATTAAATTCGATGATACCGCGAAAACGATGCAGCTCACCGCGCCTGAAAGAAAACAGCTCAAAAATGTGACCCGTGTTGAGACAGATGTTTATCCCGGATTTCCGACGGATCTGCAGTCGCCGCTTATGGCAGCAGCGGCTGTGGCACAGGGAGAACTTTTGATAAAGGAAAATATATTTTCAAGCAGATTCAGGATAGCTGACGAACTTCGCGGCATGGGGGCAGACATAGGTATCAACGGCGATACTGCGCTGGTGAGAGGAAAAGGCAAGCTTCTGGCGGGAAATGTCGCGGCAAAGGAGCTTCGGGGCGGCGCGGCACTGGTGATAGCGGGGCTTGCAGCCTCGGGCATTACCACGGTATCGGACATCAGTTACATTAACAGAGGCTATCAGGATATAGCAGGCGATTTAAAGAGACTGGGGGCAGAGATCAGTCTCGGATGAAAGGGGGAGCACAGGCAGGATATGGAAAAAGTTCCCAACATAAGATTAAAAGTAAGGATAGTCATTGCACTTGCCGTTGTAAACATTTTTTTACTGCTGATGTATTTCATATTGATACATTATTCGGTCAAAAACGTTATAGTGGACGGCAACAAGCACTATTCGGCTGAAGAGATAAAGTCAATGGTAATGACGGGGTATTTTGGCGATAATTCGCTTTACCTGTCACTAAAGTATAAAAACAAAAGTATTGAAGATGTCCCGTTTGTGGAAACCATGGACGTCATAGTCCAGTCAAATGATACCATAAAGATATCCGTATATGAAAAAGCCCTTGCGGGTTACGTTGAGTACCTTGGAAGATATATGTATTTTGACAATGAGGGCATCGTCGTGGAAGCGTCAAAGGTCACCACAGGTGGCATACCGCAGGTGACAGGCATCGATTTTGACCATGTGGTGCTGTACGAGAAGCTTCCCGTCGAAAATGATGCCATTTTTCAGGATATACTTACAATAACCAAATTGTTAAATAAATATGACATAATATGCGACAAGATACAGTTTGACAAAGACTATAATGTGACGCTCGGCTACGGCGGTGTCAAGGTAAGCATCGGAAAGCTTGAAAACCTTGACGAAAAACTGATGCAGCTTGCCTACATACTGCCATCGCTTGACGGCGAACGCGGAACACTCGATCTTCAAAGCTACACTACAGACAGAAAAAGTATCTCATTTAACAGGGAAAAATGACTAAAAAAATTAAAAATATGTTGATAAATTGAAAAAAAAATTGTATGATAGATTAGATAGGTTTATAAGGAATGTGAAGGAGGAAGGAAACTTGCTCGAGTTAATATCGAATGAAACAGATGCGGCAGCAAGAATTATAGTAGTCGGAGTAGGCGGTGCTGGTAATAATGCTGTCAATCGAATGATAGAAGAAGCTATTACGGGTGTTGAGTTTATAGGTGTCAATACCGATAAACAGGCGCTTCAGCTTTGTAAAGCAAATAAACTTCTGCAGATAGGAGAAAAGCTTACAAAGGGACTTGGCGCGGGCGCTAAGCCCGAAGTAGGTGAAAAGGCAGCGGAAGAAAGTGCCGAGGATATCAAGGAAGCCATTAAAGGGGCAGATATGGTGTTCGTCACCTGCGGTATGGGCGGCGGTACAGGTACGGGAGCTGCGCCCATAGTTGCATCCATTGCCAAGGAGATGGGCATACTTACGGTCGGTGTTGTCACGAAGCCATTCAAGTTCGAGGCGCGCACGCGTATGACAAATGCTCTTGCAGGAATAGAAAAATTAAAAGAACATGTGGACACGCTTATCATTATTCCGAATGATAAGCTTCTCGAGATAGTGGACAGGCGTACTACGATGCCCGACGCGTTAAAAAAAGCGGACGAGGTCTTGCAGCAGGCTGTACAGGGAATAACCGATCTTATCAATGTGCCTTCTGTTATCAACCTTGACTTTGCCGATGTACAGACTGTTATGAAGGACAAGGGTATCGCACATATCGGTATCGGCTACGGTAAAGGAGAAGATAAAGCGGCAGAAGCTATCAAGATGGCTGTCGAGTCACCGCTTCTTGAGACGACGATACATGGAGTTACTGATGTCATACTCAATATCTCAGGCGACATATCGATATTTGATGCTAACGACGCGGCAAGCTACATACAGGAACTCGCAGGAGAGGATATCAATGTCATATTCGGTGCTATGTACAATGAAGATATGGCTGATTCCTGCACCGTTACGGTCATTGCTACAGGTATTGACCCCAATGCCGTCAACACCCCGCTTTCAAGGCTTGGCAGCGGATTTTCAGTGACGCCTAAAAATATCTCAGCTTCGGCTGTAAGGCAGAGAACGCAGTTGCCGCAGGGCATTAACGCCGCAGGCGGTAACGGTAATGCACAGAGTGAAGACGGAGGAGTAAAGCCGATATCGGGCATTAAGCCCCCGATAGACTTAAAGAGCAATGTTAAGGAACAGTCGATAAAGATACCCGATTTCATCACCCGATTTTCTCAAAACGATAAAAAATGAAAAATGTCGAAAAATAAACAATATTTAGTCCCACGCTTTGACAAAAAAAGCGTGGGACTTTTTGTATACTTTAGTTTGTGAACAAGAACTCCTATCAGGGAGGTGATGAGGATTTATGAGATATACCTTGATGTTTATTTTATAGAAAACAGCATACTTGACGCTGCGATGCTTGCATTGTCGCTGTTTATACTAAAGAAGAAGCTTGTGCCATGGCGGATAGCGGCAGCGGCGCTGATAGGCGGAGCGGGTGCTGTCGTCGTGCTGCTCTTGGGGATAAGGTACGGTTTGATGTATATTTTTGCCGTGCTTATAACGGACATGATAATGGTCTATACGGCGGCTCGGCTGAAAAAGAGTGAACTGCTGATGGGTGTGATATTTTTTCATGCGTTTGCGTTTATATATACTAAACTGGATGCGTGCGTGGAGCGGCTCGGCGTAGCTTCGTGGGTGAGGCTGGCAGTGCTTGCCGCCCTTACATGTGCGGTTATATTCATGTCATGGCACATAGACAAAAAAGGCAGACAGAGAATTTATAAGGTGACGATAAACGAAAACGGAGAAAATGTCGAGTTCAAGGCATTGTATGACACAGGAAACGCACTGCTTGAACCGATAAGCAGAAAACCTGTTTCTATTATTGAAGAAACGGAAACGACAAAGCTCTGGCTTGCTTCAAAGCCGCAAAATTATAAAATAATACCTTTTATGAGTATAGGGGAGAAACATGGAGTGCTTGAAGGAACAATGGTCGATGAACTTATCATCAGTGTCGGCGACAGAGATATCATAAAGAAAGACGCCGTTGTAGCTCTGTATAAAGGACAGTTGTCGCAGGACGGCTCTTTTCAGATGATATTAAATCAAGGTTTATTCTGAACAATGATGTATATAGGAGGAAGGAAAAATGGTATTGAAATTATATTTACCAAATAAAATGAGGTTGTCAATAGGAAAAAATAATAACAGATACGTGGGCAGGAATATAAATGACAGACAGGAGATACACTATATTGGAGGCTCGGAGATCCTTCCGCCGCCGCTTGACGCGGAGGAGGAGAATAAGGCGATAAACGGTCTTGAAACGGACAGGGCTGACGAGGCAAGGGCAACGCTTATAGAGCACAATCTAAGGCTCGTCGTTTATATAGCAAAAAAATTTGACAATACCGGGATAGGGGTTGAGGATCTGATATCAATAGGCACGATAGGCTTGATAAAGTCTATCAACACATTTAACCGCGATAAAAATATCAAACTTGCCACCTACGCGTCAAGGTGCATAGAAAATGAAATACTTATGTACCTCAGAAGAAACAATAAGACCAGATTTGAAGTGTCTATCGATGAGCCGCTCAACGTTGACTGGGACGGCAATGAACTTCTGCTGTCGGATATATTGGGAACTGACGAGGACGTAATATACCGTGACCTTGAGAATGAAGTTGAACGTAATCTGCTCAAAAGCGCCATATCAAGGCTTGGCGAGAGGGAACGCACTATCATAACACTGCGCTTTGGTCTGGGTAACACTGACGATAAGGAAATGACGCAAAAAGAAGTGGCGGATTATCTTGGAATATCACAATCGTACATATCAAGGCTCGAAAAAAAGATAATGAAACGTCTTAAGAAAGAAATGGCGAGCTGATTTTTTACCTCTACATATGCCACGGCAGGCGATACTGTGCCTGTCATGGCATAGAAATGGAGGTAATGTGCAATGGCTCAAGGAAAAGTAGAAATATGCGGTGTTAATACGGCAAAGCTCCCTATCCTCAAAAATGAGGAAAAACAGGAGCTTTTTGCACGCATAGAACAAGGCGACAAACAGGCAAGGGAAGAATATATAAAAGGCAACTTAAGGCTTGTACTGAGTGTGATAAAAAGGTTTTCACAGTCGAATGAAAATGTGGACGATTTGTTTCAGATAGGATGCATAGGTCTGATAAAGGCGATAGACAATTTTGACTCAGGACTCAATGTGAAATTCAGTACTTATGCTGTACCCCCGAATATAGCAAGGGCTGAATACGGGAAATGGCTAGATTTTACGGTTATGTTATAATATTGTTACGGTTTGTT
>CANREB010000022.1 GCA_947629525.1 uncultured Lachnospiraceae bacterium | reverse complement strand
CATAAATAAAACCTCCAAACTGTGTAGTATTATCTTACATCAGTTTGAAGGTTTACACAAACTTTGGGATAGTCCCAACGACAGTAGCGGGTAATTTAAAACTTTCTGTTGAGTTGAATGGAAGCGATGCAAAGAGTAATTATCAGGTTCAGGCAGATGGTACTAACTTTAAAATTGTTAATTCTGAAGGTAAGACAGTTGCTAATGTTACAGGCGTTGCAGCTAGTGGTTTGACAGCAGGTAATAGCGCGATAATTACAGCTACAACAGTAACAGCGGCTATTAGCTCAAATGAAATTTTCTCATATTATGACAAAGATGGAAACGCAATAGCTGCTAACGCTTTGGGAGATTATTTTACAGGAAACGGAACAACAGCAACACCGCGAGCTGATGCAAACAGAGTATATGATGCACTTGGGCATGAGATTGAACTTAACACGGCTGATGTTGTCGCAGCACAGGAAAAGACAGCAGCACTTAATCTTAAGTTCCATGTAGGTGCAGATGGTACAGCAAACAACAAGATTTCTGTTAATATCGAAGCTCTTACAGCTAAGGGGCTTGGTGTAAACGGCTTGAAAGTTAATGGTGAAGACGGCACAAGGGCTACAGATGCAATCTCTGTTATCTCACAGGCAATCAAGATCGTATCAACCCAGCGTTCAGCACTCGGTGCAGTACAGAACCGCTTAGAGCATACGATCAACAACCTTGATAACATCGTAGAGAATACAACATCAGCAGAGTCTGCGATCCGTGATACAGACATGGCTTCAGAGATGGTTAAGTACTCTAACAGCAACATCCTTTCACAGGCAGGTCAGTCAATGCTTGCGCAGGCTAACCAGTCAAATCAGGGTGTACTCTCATTACTTGGCTAATCATTGCACAATTGATAAGTATGACCATAAAAAAGGAACCGGCATTAAATTGCCGGTTCCTTTTTGTATGTGCAATTATTGCTGTCTTTGTGCGTCTCGTTGCTAAGTTCCTGCGGCATTGTTGTTTTGGAAATACACAAATGTTAAAATATAAACAATATATTCCAATAAAAATGTTATTATTCAGGAGGGAAAAATGAAGAACCAAAAGATGAGTACGGTAATTACGGCGATGATCTCAGCAGTGGCGGCAGTCTGCATACTGCTGTTATTTCTGATAGCGAGCCGTAATATGACTGTCGCGATCAAGGGTACGGCAATGAACAATATGGAGACATCGCTAGGCGCAAGGGTGCAGCTTACGGAGCAGTATGTAGCTTCGGCAGAGGTACTGATGGAATCATACGGGAAAGCGCCAGTGGTAGCAAAGCTTCTTGAAGATCCGACAGATGAGGAACTTACACAGCAGGCGCAGGAATACACGGAAAGTTATTTTGCTGACCTTAACGGATGGGAAGGAATTTACATAGCAGAGTGGGGTTCACATGTGCTTACACATTCAAACCCTGCGGCAGTAGGTATTTACACAAGGGAAGGAGATCCATTAAAACAGCTTCAGGATGCTATTACCGCTGCAGGAAGCGTTTATAATGTGGGAATAATCAATTCCCCCGCGTCAGGGCAGCTTACGCTTTCGCTTTACAGCGCTGTGAAAGACGACGAGGGTAATATACTGGGGTACGTCGGAGGAGGACAGTTTGCCTCAAGCCTGACTCAGCCGCTTACCCAAATGTCAGTGGACGGCTTGGAGAACGCAAGAGACTATATGATAGATACAGCGTCGGAAACTTATATCTATGACAGGGACGAGTCTTTAGTGGCAGCTCCGATCGAAGACGCGATGCTTCTTGAAGTTATACGCAGAGTACGGGAAAATCCTCAGGAGGTTAGCGGTGAGATAGAGTACACGGACGGGAACGGTGGGAAAAATATCGCAATGTACCGATATCTGCCGGAGAGACAGTGGGCTGTCGTGCTGAGCGACAGCGAAGATGAGATATACAGTCTTGCAAATAAGAGCAGGGTCATTTTCGGGCTGATATGCGTGGCTGTTTTTATCCTGATTATGATGCTGTCATGGATCTCGGCTAAATTGTGTGCAAAACCTTTAGGCATTGTTGAGAGAAGCATTTCAAAACTGGAAAGCTTAGACCTGCAGATGCCTCCGGAACTGGAAAAATTTGTGGGCGGCTCAAGTGAGACAGGAAAGATCGCCACGGCAATGAGTTCACTTTATAATACGCTGCGCGATATCGTTTCCACATTGCAGGAATGTATAAATTCTTTGGGATCTTCAACAGGCAGTATGGCAGAGGCGACTCATGTGATGCTTGGCAATATGGGCGATAATTCCGCCACCACAGAGCAGCTTGCGGCAAGCATCACAACTACCAACGATGCGATAGCCAATGTGGTTGGCGAGATAGCTACGATATCGCTTTTGGTAAATAAGGTAGAGGAAAAAGTAAAGGCAGGAAATGAAAAAAGCGGTCATCTTTTGTCTACAGCTTCTAATATGAAGGATATGGCGGAGAATACACTTACGGAGGCAGACGGTAAAATTCAGGCAAACCGCAAAAATATGGAAAAGGCAATGGCTAATCTGCAGTCTATGACAAGGATAAACGATATGGCTCAGCAGATATTGGAAATAGCAAGCCAGACTAATCTGCTGTCGCTCAACGCTTCTATTGAGGCGGCAAGAGCGGGCGAGCAGGGCAGAGGCTTTGCGGTAGTAGCGCAGGAGATAGGAAATCTTGCCTCCAATTCATCGGAAACGGCAAAACAGATATCAGACATCTGCAGCGAGATAAATATAAACATTAAGAATGTTCAGGATTGTGTCAATGATATTATCGACTTTATGGAAGGCGACGTTGAAGACAAATTCAGGGAATTTGTCAATATTGCCAATGAGTATGGCGCCTGCGTCGAGGACATACAGAATGCGATCAACGAAATTGAGGAGAACTCGAACGGCTTTGTGAAGTCGGTTGCCAGTATCAGTGAACGCATGGATGTGATACAGACCGCGTCTAACGAGAACGGGATTGGCGTGGAAGACATTGTGCAGAAGATCGAGCAGACTAATTCTACAGCGGAACAGCTCGAAAATGTAGGAACGACCACTCAGGGCAACGTAGACGCGATCAGCGCGATAGTCCGGAAATTTAAAGAATAGGCATCAGTAGTCAAATCTGCCTTCATTGCGCTCTTCGAGCGCTTTGATTGCATGATATGTATATTCGCAGTATGGAACGGGTATATTCAGCTCCTTGCCTAAACGTATCATAACGCCTGCAAACATATCGATTTCCGTAGGGCGTTTGGCATCAAGATCCTGAAGCGTTGAAAAACGCGCGGTATTTTTGAGCGTATTGCGGGGAAGCAGATATTCGCCGATGTTCACGCCTTTTGCCGAGGCGACGGCGGCGACTTCGTCCCATATTTTCTGTGAGATGAATTTAACATGGCTGCTGTCCGTGTAAGCGCCCGTACCTACATTCAAAATTGCCTGAGGAAGATTGTATGACAAATTCCACGCATATTTGCTCCACTGCTCTGTGAGTATGTCGTCGCAGACATGGTATATAAGAGGAGTATCTCCAAAAAGCGCGTCCAAAGCGTTAATACGCTCATTGGAGGCGCTTTTTGAATTTGGGATTCCAAAAAACAATCCGCCGATATCGCCCTTGTCGTAGTCTATTGCATTACCTGTCCGCTGTGAGGCTATGCGTATAAGAGAATATACTATCTGCGAAGGGTCAACAACTTCTGAAATGATCTCCTCGCTGTCAACACCGTTTAAAACGCTCATTACGGTTGTGTTTTCGGCGGTGATTTCCTTAATGTCAGGCAGTATCTCTCTTAACGCGCCGTATTTTGTGGCTATGATCAACAGATCCGTTCCGTGTGCCTGAGCGGGAGTCTTTACAATAGGTCTGTATGGCTGCCCGTTGAGAATGATTCCGTCTTTTTCAAGGCGCGCCCTGCGTGTGCCTGATGCGATAAAGCAAATGTCATCGCTAAGTTTTTCATGGATCCCCCACCATAGATATGCGCCTATCGCGCCTGCTCCGATAATCGCTGCCGTATTTATTTTCATAGTATAAACGCCCCCTTATATATTATCCATTATATTCTCCGCAAAGAAATTTTGCAATAACCACTATCCGGACAGTCTTATCCGCAGTTATATTAATTGTGAAAAGTTTTTTGTAAAAACGGAAAGGAGGCGCAGTGTTGGCACAGGATTTTCTCCTTATATGGAGAATGAGGAACGCGGACGAAAGCGCTTTTGATGACTTTGTAAGTAAATATTATCCCGCCGTCTTAAGATACTGCAGATATCACAGCGCGGATGCGAAAGAAGCTGAGGATATAACTCAGGAGGTATTTTTGCGTTTTTTTAAGACGTTGTCGGAACGCGGCTGTATGGAAGCGACAGTAAACTATTTGTATGCGATCGCGAGAAATCTGTGCATTGACTTTTCAAAACAAAGGAGAGCCGAAAAATTAAGTACGGCGGAAATATCTGAAACGGGTTTTGCAAATGACAGCGACAGACTGGAAACAAAACTTGATGTGCGCAAAGCGCTTGAAAAACTTGATGAGGAGCTTTACGAGACAGTTGTACTGTACTATTTTCAGGAACTTAAAGTAAGGGAGATAGCAAGGCTGATGAATATAAGCGTCCCACTTGTAAAGTACCGATTAAGACGGGCACGCATGTTACTGCGGCAGTTTCTTGAGGATAAGTAACGGTGCAGCGGCAGAAATGGAGGTAAAAGTGAAGAAAAACGATTATGCTGACCTTGAAAAAAAACTAAGTCAGTACAGGACATCAATGTATATTGAAAAGGATGCAGACAAAATCAAAGCCACAGCGGCAATGTCAAAACAGGCATACTGTGAGACAGCACATCACAGAACGATATCACAGTTTGAATTTATTTACGAACAGGTATGTTATATCCGTAAGCGCTGGTGGTTTGCGCAGATAATAATATTACTTACGGTATGGCAGTTCATAAACCTGACGGGCGATGCGGGCGTGGTCAGGAGATATACAGGTGCGGCGGCATCTATGTTTGCCATAATGATACTTCCCGAACTATGGAAAAACCGCCGCAACAGATCGATAGAGATAGAAGCGTGCGCTTATTATTCGTTAAGGCAGATATATGCTGTGCGTATTGTGGTATTTGTGGCAGTTGACAGTCTGCTTTTGGGAATATTTGCATGTGCTGTTTCTTTTAAGGCAGATATTATGCCCGTACAGTTTGCGGTGGATTTTTTACTGCCAATGACGGTGACGGCGTCTATCTGTATGAGGACATTGTGCAGCCGTGCCATATCATCGGAGTATATTGCTGTTATGATATCGATATTCTGGACTGCCATATGGTGCCGGTTTATCTTAGATGATGAAATATACAATGCGGTCACGCCGCCGATATGGACAGGAATATGCGTTTTTGTGTTTTTATATCTGATATATGCCATAAGGCGCGCGGTATGTGAATGTGAAAGATGTAATGTAACCGATCCGGTATTGTGATGGGAGGATTTTACAATGGAACTTGTTTTAAAAAACGTGAGCAGGGAATTTCAGGATTTTACTGCCGTGGATGATATAAACTTTACCATGAAGAACGGAATATACGGACTTTTGGGCGTCAACGGCGCGGGGAAGACTACGCTTATGAGAATGATATGCACGCTGCTTAAGCCCACAAAAGGACATATTTATTTAAACGGAAAGGAAATTTTGGAAATGGGTGCGGAATACCGCCAAATTTTAGGCTATCTGCCGCAGGAATTTGGATATTATCCTGAATTTTCCGTGCGCGATTACCTTATGTATATCGCATCGATAAAGGGGCTTGACCGTTTTGCGGCGTCAAAGAAAGCGGACAGGCTGCTTATGCAGGTGGGGCTTGGCAATGTGCAGAAAAAAAAGATGAAGAAATTGTCAGGTGGGATGAAAAGGCGCGCCGGAATAGCGCAGGCGATGCTCAACGACCCCAAAATACTCATACTTGACGAGCCGACGGCGGGACTGGACCCAAATGAAAGAGTGCGTTTCCGCAATCTTATCAGCGAGCTTGCGGGAAGCAGGATGGTGCTGTTGTCAACGCATATAGTGTCCGATGTCGAATATATCGCAAATGAGATCATGCTTATGAAGGACGGCTGTTTTGTGCAGACGGGCAGTATGGCGCAGATATCGGCGTCGGTTCCCGTGAAAGCATGGAATACTGCCGTACAAAAAAAAGAAGCGCAGCGTTTTTTGAAAAACTATATGGTATCAAATGTCAGACAGCTTCCCGATAAGGTGGAACTTAGGATATTGTCGGAACAAAAACCGCATATTGACGCTGTATGCACAGAACTTACGCTTGAGGATATATTTTTATATTATTTTGGCGAAAAGGGTGGTGAAAGTGATGTTTTACTATGAACTGAAAAAGATACTGTCGCGCAAAAGCGGCAGAACAGTAATATTTCTGATATGCGCCCTGCTCGTCTTCGTCTGTTATTTTGCAATACAAAATCCCGAAGCTGTGTATTTCGACGAAAACGGGCGGGAAGAGCATGGATACAGGGCAATGCAGAATCTTAAGGCACAAAGACATGAATGGGCGGGCGGGCTTTCCACTGACATGCTTGCAAAAGTGATAGCAGAAAACGCGCGCATAAATAATGAAGCGAAAGAAAAGGGGCTTAGTGAAGAAGACGTATGGGTAAGAATACGCGCCTTTGATGATATAAGGACAATGATAAACAGGGCGTTTTGTAAATTCAGGGAATATGATTATTACAAAATAGACAGTCTTTCGCCTGATGCGGCATCTGAGTTTTATGAAAGACGCATCACAAACCTTACGGAATGGCTTGACAGCAATGAGGCGCAGATACTTTCCGATGAGGAAAAGGCATTTCTGACAAAACGATATATGGAACTTGAAACGCCGCTGGAATATGACTATATGACAGGATGGGAAGTACATGCGGTATATATGCCTACAGTGACTATGATAGTCCTGCTTATCATCAGCTTTCCTGTCGCGGGTATTTTTGCGGGCGAAAAACAGTTAAAGGCGGACGCGGTATTTTTCTCGTCATACAATGGCAGAGGCAGGGCGGTGCTTGCAAAACTTATGGCAGGCATAGTGTTTGTGACGGCTGCTTACTGGGTGACGGTCATTGTCTATTCAGCAGTGGTGCTTGGGGTTCTTGGCGCTGACGGCGCCGGGCTTATGGTGCAGATAGACGTCTGGAAAAGTTTTTATAATATCACGTTTTTTGAGCGATTCCTGCTTATGGTATTTGGCGGGTATGTCGGCTGTCTGTCGATAGCGCTTATTGAAATGCTTGTTTCCGCAAAGACAAAGTCAGCGGTGATTTCCGTGGCTGTGCCGTTTATACTGATATTTCTGCCGACATTTATAAGCGAGTTTGTAAGCCGTCTTGAATATGGAAATAAAATTTTAGGACTTCTTCCTGATCAGCTTTTTTTGATATCTCAGGTGCTGTCGCAGTTTAACCTGTATAAAATCGGTTCGGGGATGACGGGCGCAGTCGAGGTGCTGTTTACGATATACACAATAATATCCTTGGCGCTTGTGCCCATAATATATGCTGTATACCGCAGGAGCGAGGTGCAGTAGGATAACGGTAACGGTTATAAGACTGTTACCGTTACCGTCATGCTTTCGGGGATTACGTGGTCGTCAACCGTAAAAATCAGATCGTATATCCCATGCTGTGTTATTTGCGTCTGCCATATAAACGTGAGGCCGTCAGAGTCAAAAACCGCGTTTTCGGGGAGATTTTCGCAGTATACGTCAAGCGGGACATTAACGCCGCCAACGCTTGGATTGAGAAGAGTCAGTTCGTTGTACACAATTCCGTCGTCCGCCCTGTCGGATATATCGGATGCAGGATTTCTGACCGTGAGCGTAAATCTGACCGTTTCGCTGGCATGCACTTTCACAGGCGGTATCGGCTCTATAAAAGGTCTGTGGACGGTAAGCGGAAAAGGATACTTGTCCGTGGGGACATTAAACCGATACCCTGTTTCGCGGCAGGGAATAGTCGGATGACCATATAAACTGTCGCAGGGCGTAGCAGGGGCGGGGCAGTTTATTATGATTTCTTTTATATCGGGCTGTGTTGACGGTGTTGAAAGACCGATTATATTTATATCCTCAACGCTTGTGGTAAAATAAGGTTCGTCGGGAATATTTTCCCTGTTTGTATGGCGGCGGAAATTATCGGTAATGACGGCAATAGGTGAAACTGTTTCTGCGCAGTACGCGTTCATCGCCGAAATATCAATATTATATGCGTCGTCAAATACACATACATGCCTGCCGTCGGGAATTTTACATGTAATATTTATGTTTTTGAGAGTCAAGCCGTCAATATGTTTTGCAAAAATCCCGTAAGCCGGTAATATGCCCCAGTTGCTTGGTTCAGGGTATACATCGGGCAGTTCGGGGATGTTGTACGGGTCGTCACGCCATATTTTGCTTTCAGCATCCCAGTCCGCGCGCGGCAGCAGCCCTTCGTTTTTTAAGAAGAATGTGTTTACAAGCCATGGGATGTTCTGTACCTGTTCTTTTGCGTGGAACTGCGAATATTTCCATTCTGTGTTGAGCTGGCGCTGTTCCACGGCATGTTCCATACTAAGCCCCCCTCTGTATTCAACTTCGATATTTTCAAGGATGACATTGCGTATATGGGAGTCGGTAAGCCCCATTATCAAAATGGGATAGCGGGGGTCGGCATTTGTTATTTTGACATTTCCGATATAAATATTCTTTACGGATGCCATATCAGCGCTGCCTATCGCGTTGGCGTTGATATTATCGGATATCGGGGCATCCGGTGATATAATGTAAAAAAAGGCATGCCCGTCAATCGTAACCTGTTTTGAACGGTTATAGTGAGGGGCATAGCGTCTGGCAGGGAATGACTGATAAGCGCCGCTGCTGGGGATGACCCAGTCGGGATTGTCTGTCCTGACATCATCCGCACAGGGAAACGCGCTGTCGGATGAACTTCCCGTAACAGGGAAACGCGCCCTCTCGCCTGCTCTTATGAATATGGGGGAGCTTGAGACATTATCAAGCACGCAGTCGGTAAAAATGACATCCGTAAGGGGCGAACAGTCTACCGCTTCGAGCGCAAAACCGCGTGAGCGGTCAAATCTGACGCGCCGTATCGTGACCTTGTGATACCCGCAGGTAGATTCCGTACCTAACTTGACACGTCCTGTCGGACCGCATCTGTCCTGCGCGGTAAGTTTGCTGCGCGTATATCTTTTGGCGTAAACGCTTCCCGCGTCGTAACCGCTGACGATGCAATCTTCAATAAGTATATTTTCTACAGGCATAAATTTCCCCGCACCGAAAGATGCCTTTAAACATATGGCGTCGTCTGTGAGGGAATTGCAGGTCGTATTTATGACAGTTACATTACGGCAGCAGTCGATGTCGAACGCATCGCGGTTGGTGTCTATAAGAATGTCATCGACATACATATTATCACAGCCTTCGGCTATAATGGCAAAATGACCTCCGAGAGTGAGTGAAAAACCGTTAAGCACTATATTTTTGCATCTTACAAGCGCGATCGCTTTGTTGCCGAACCATTCACCGGTGTGTCCGTTTTTATCGCGGCTCGGCGGTTCGGCGGGGTCTTTGCCCTCAAGGACATATTCGAGCACTCCGCTTTTCTCATCAAATCGTCCGCCTGTAATAAGCCCCTTGCCGTAGATCATTATGTTTTCCAAATCTGCGCCGTAGATAAGGCTGTTGGCAAAATATGAATGTCCGTGATCCTGAAGACCTACGTATAAATTGACTTCAGGTTCGTCGTAATTGCCGCCTTCGCCATAAATACCTGTCTTGGCCGCCGCGATGACTGCTCCGTCTTCAAGAAAGAGATTTACATTGCTTTTGAGCCTTATCGTATATACGTAAAATCTTCCTTTAGGTATAACTATTGTACCGCCCATGACAGACGAAGCTTTTTTGACTGCTTCATTTATCGCGAGGGTATTGGTGACAGGGCTTGCGTCAGTCGATGCGCCAAAGTCCGTGATATAAAAATATGTATCCTTTTCCAAATCCCCGGGACGTATTGCGGCTCCTGAGGCTTCCATAATCTGTGATTTGCAAAACATATCCGTATTCTCCAAGTTAAAAGTATTGATGTATACAATTATATAATAAAACCATATGTGCGGCAACGGCTTTTGTGCTTGAAATTTGGAATATTGAGTATTATCATGATTATGCAGCAAAAAGCAGGCTGCAGGAGGTAAAATGAAGAAAATTCTGACAGTGACCATCACAGCCGCGGTTATAACGGTCATATTTTATATAAACAGCATGCGTATCCCGGCAAAAACACCTGTGCCGCGGTATACAGTGATAAATGCCGAGGATGGATATGCGGCAGAAAGCGAAGCTGTTTTTGAAACTGAAACAGTACAGACCAAAGAAGAGCAGAGTATAACGGTCGAAGAGATAAAGCAGCTTCCGGCGCATTCACGGGTAGATGTCTCGCTTTTTGAGGACTTTGAAATAGATGAGCTTTTTTATGAAACAAAGATAAGCGAAGATATATATGAAAGAATAAATAATAACTCGTATATCCCGAACGACGATATAACATTGGATGAGCTCTGCTATATCAGGGTACTGCATACGGGCTTTGATGACAATACCTATATCGGGGAACTTATAGTAAACGAAAAGATAAGTGAAGATATTTTAGAGATAATGAGAGAACTCTACGATGCGGGATATCCGATCGAAAGTATGATACTGGTGGACGAATACGGGGCGGATGACGACAGGTCAATGGCTGCCAACAACACTTCTGCTTTTAATTACAGGAATATTTCGGGTTCAAGCCATCTGTCGCAGCACAGCTATGGGCTTGCCATTGATATTAATCCGCTGTATAATCCGTATGTAAAGCAGAAAGGCGGCGAACAGATCGCCTCCCCTGAAAGCGGCGCGCAGTACGCGGACAGAAACAGCGATTTTTTATATAAGATAGACCATGACGACCTGTGTTATAAGCTTTTTAAAGAGCAAGGGTTTACATGGGGCGGAGACTGGAGACGATCAAAAGATTATCAGCATTTTGAAAAAGAAATATGATAAAATATGATATAAGAAATATAAGGATAGGAAGGCAGGCAGGCAGATGGTAAAAAAATATATTTTTGGGAAACCGTTTGAAACGGATGCCGTGACAGCGCAGATACAGCCTGAAAGATCAGCGCCGCAGATTGAAAATGCGCGTATAGAAACAGATAAAGGTTTTCGATTTTATTATGAAATGAATGACACGGATGTCATTTATGGACTAGGGGAAGCAAACAGGGGCATAGACAAGAGGGGATATATTTATGTGAGCCGATGCAGCGATGACCCTGATCATTCAGAGGATAAAACATCGTTTTACGGTGCTCATAATTTTATCATAATATCGGGTGTAAAAAATATCGGATTGTTTTTTGATTACCCCTCGGATATTACGTTCGATATAGGTTATACAGGAATGAATCGCATAGATATAAGCTGCGGGCGTGCCGACCTGTATCTGTATGTGATAGATGGGGATAGCGCGTATGACGTGGCAAGACAGTTCAGAAAAATCATCGGTAAAAGTTATATACCGCCCAAATATGCCTTTGGTTTCGGACAAAGCCGATGGGGTTATAAGAACGCAGACGATATTGAAAATGTAGTAAAGGGCTATCGAGGCAATAAAATCCCTATAGATATGGTCTACCTTGATATTGATTATATGGATGGTTACAAAGATTTTACGGTAGATGACAGGAGGTTTCCTGATTTTCCGGAGTTTGTAAAGAAGATGCGCAGCAAAAATATAAGGCTTATCCCGATAATAGATGCGGGAGTAAAAATCGAAAAGGATTATGATGTGTATGAGGAAGGTGTAAAATACGGATATTTCTGCAAACGTGAAGACGGCACCGATTTCACAGCCGCTGTATGGCCGGGGTGGACGCATTTTCCTGATATGCTTAATGCCGACGCAAGGAAATGGTTTGGCAGAAAATATAAACGCCTTATCGATCAGGGAATAGAGGGATTTTGGAATGATATGAACGAGCCGGCGATATTTTATTCTAAGGAAGGGATAGACTCACTCAACGAAGCGATAATTGAGTATGCCGATAATTTAAAGAGTAATGAAGGCGATGAGGAGACAGAGGGGCTTCCAGGTAAAATAAAGGAGGCATTTGAAAATCTGCAGAACAGTCCCGATGATTACAGGCGGTTTTACCATAATGTAAACGGAAAAATGATAAGGCATGATATGGTCCACAATTTATATGGATTTAATATGACAAGAGCTGCCGCCGAGGCGTTTGAGGAGATAGTTCCCGATAAGCGGATATTGCTGTTTTCACGCTCATCGTATATAGGAATGCATCGTTATGGAGGTGTATGGACGGGCGATAATAAATCGTGGTGGTCGCATATACTTTTAAATCTGAAAATGATGCCTTCCCTCAATATGTGCGGTTTCCTTTATGCCGGCGCGGATTTGGGGGGCTTCGGATGCAATGCTACACGTGATTTGGTGTTAAGATGGCTGGCATTTGGCGTGTTTACTCCACTTATGAGAAATCACGCCGCGCTCGGGACGCGAAATCAGGAGTGTTACCAATTTGAAAATGTGGAGGACTTTTGCCACATAATAAAAGTGAGATACAGGCTTATCCCGTATCTCTACAGTGAGTTTGTCAAAGCGGCTGAGAATGACGATCTGTATTTCAAACCGCTTGGTTTTGTATATCCTGACGACAGGTATGCAGTATTGACGCAGGATCAGCTTATGCTTGGAAATGAGATAATGGTCGCGCCGGTATATACACAGAACGCTGAAGGCAGATATGTGTATCTTCCGGAGGAGATGATGTTTGCTAAATTTCTTCCCGATGGGAGCATCAGCAGACAGATAATGGAAAAGGGGCATCATTATGTGGATATTGCACTTAATGAAGTAGGGCTTTTTATAAAGAAAGGCAAGTGCATACCGCTTGTTGATGCCGCCCTGTCCGTGGAGGAGATCGATATGTCAACGCTGACAATGCTTGGATATGACGGTGCCGGGTATGTATTTGGAGAAGATTAATTCCTCAGAGCCCTCCATTTGGTTATAATGTCAACGCAGGCGTCGGGATCCATTTCCGCGACGGCTTCGCACAGACTGCTGTAAAGATTGGCTTCATCGCCGTCAAAGCTGTATCCCTCGAGCATCTTTAATGATGCTTCCATCTCCTCAAGGTTCAGATTGTCAACGGCATGCTCGATTTTTTTGAAGGTATCTTCCAGTTCCTCGGATGATATTGTATCACCATTGCTGCCGTTTTTATTTGACTCAGAAAAGTACGGCTGCAATATGTCGTAGTAGTGAGCATACATTTCAAGCACTTCATCAGTCTTTGAGTTTATCGTGTCAATGTCAAGCGCGTTTCCTGCTTCTTCAAGTTTGGCTGCAAGCGCTGACAATTCGGCGGCACCTATCTGACGTGAGGCGCTTTTGAGTGCATGGACTTCCACGGTATAATTGCGCCAGTCGGCATTTTCCCAACAGGTTTGAATGAGCTTGTACTTCTTGGGTATTGCCTGAAAGTAATCTTTTAAGATAGTCCAGTACAGGTTTTCGCTTCCTGCAAGCTTCAATGCGGACTCGGTATCAAGATCCTTTATCTTGAGGCTGCTCTGTTGAGGCTTGGAAGACGACTTACCATGTTTTGATGTAACGCTCTTGACTTTCTCCTTGGGAAGCCATCTTTTGAGTTTTGTCAGGAGGACTCTGACCTCTATCGGTTTTGGAACAAAGTCGTTCATTCCCTCTTTTTTGAACATTTCGCTTGCGCCTGAAACAACATTTGCCGTGAGCGCGATTATGGGAACATTGTCATATTCATGATGCGAATTTCTGATTATGCGCGTCGTCTCGACGCCGTCAAGTTCGGGCATCATATGATCCATAAGTATGAGGTCATATTTTTTTTCAGTTATCTTTTTGAGCGCTTCTTCGCCGCCGGAAGCTGTATCAACGTGCATTTTCAAAGGCTCGAGAAGTCCCTCGGCGACTGTCAGGTTGATCTGGTTATCATCAACAATAAGCACGCAGGCGGACTCCGCGGTAAAATCATAATACTCGTCAGTAGATTGGTGCTCGTCAAGCAGCATAGCCTCGTGGTTATATATTGACGCTATCGACATAGAAGAGAGGGGCTTGCTTGCCACAATGACGTTTGGAATATCAAAATGCGCAAGCGTATCATACTCCGTGACAACGACAGCGGTTATCTTCGGATGCTCTTTTATGAAAAGCTGCAGTTCCATGTCAAAGTTTTTGTAATCTATAAAAAGATAAGCGCCATTTCCCGAACTTTCATTTTTGGATAAAAATTTGGTGATATTAATGTTTTTGAGATCCATGTATTTTATGTTCAGCCGCGCCATGTCCAGCCTTAACTGACGGTGGGCGTAATCATTCTTTAAAAAGCCGTATGTGGGAAGCGGATCGGGGTCTGTGAGTGATATCGATGCGCTTGGATCTACTATCTTTTGCGGAAGCACAAATGAGAACGAAGAGCCTTCACCGTATACACTCTCGACCTTTATGTTGCCGTCCATAAGCGAGAGAAGCTGTTTGCAGATAGCAAGCCCAAGACCTGTACCTTCAATGCTTCTGTTGCGTTTGCTGTCCACCTGCTGGAAGGACTGGAATATTTTTACCATATCTTCTTTTCTGATACCTATGCCGGTGTCCTTTACGGAGAACAGAAGATCTATAGTTTTACTGCCTGTCTGGCGGAAGTCAAATTTGAGGTAGACTTGTCCTTTCCTTGTAAATTTGGCGGCATTGTTGGCAAGATTGATGATGACCTGTTTGATGCGTATGCTGTCGCCAAAGAGCTGCTTTGGCAGCGCGGGATTTATGTCAAGCACAAATTCAACATTGTCTCTGTCTATACGCGTGTTCATAATGCTTGAAATATCACGGATGAGAGATACGGGTTCGTAGTTGACTTCGAGGATGTCCATTTTACCTGATTCGATTTTGGAAAAGTCAAGTATATCGTTTATTATCGTAAGGAGCGTTTTGCCTGAATTTTTAATCTGATTGATGTAGTTTCTGGCGGACGGCGATAAATCTTCGCGCAGAGCCATCTCTGCCATGCCGATGACCGCGTTCATGGGGGTTCTGAGTTCATGGCTCATATTTGCCAAAAAGTCAGACTTAAGGTTAGCTGCTTTTTCTATTTCGATATTCGCTTCTTTCATGATATATTTGTGGTATGCGATGCTTGAAAGCGTGTCGGTAAGCGTATAAAGAAAGTATGAAGCGTTGTCGAGCGTTGCTTTTGGCACAAGGCGGATCGCCATAGCTGACTGAAGATAGGTTATCAGATTCAAGTCAAGGTCTGACGCTACCTCCATAAGCTTTGGAATGTCGGGAGGAGTAGTCAGTACCTGACCGCCTACGAAACACCCGATAAGCTTATCGCCCGCCATTATGGGCGCCGCAAAATCCAAAAGCCCCGCATGGCAATAATAGGAAACGGACGAACCTACTTTAAGCGCAAGTTCCGCTCCGTGCCTGTCACATTCCCGGCAGCGCATTTCGCCTATTGGCGAGGGACGCACATATTTACTGCAGAAATCGCTGAAATTAGTGCCTTTGGTGACAGGAATACCGTCCGCGTCCGTGATGATCGCTGCCATTCCTGTCATCTTGGCAAATGCGTCCTGTATTCTCTGAAGCATTTCCACTTCAAACAGATCGGTAAGAGTAATATCATTGTTCATAAACAGCCTCCGTTACCCTATAAGTTCTGATATCTTTTTGATCAGAGCGTCTTTTTCAACAGGCTTAAGCAGATAGCCCTGTGGTTTAAGCTTGATCGCTTTCTGAATTTTATCCTGATCGTTGATGCAGGTCAGGAAAATAACGGGTATATTTGCAAGTTCGGGATATTCCCTTATCTTTACAAGAAGTTCGGGACCGTTGATATCGGGCATTTCATAGTCGAGCAGTATAAGGCTTACCATTTTGCTCTTTAAAAAGCGCAGTGCTACTTTGCCGTTGATCGCAGTCGCTACTTCATACTGATTATCGAGAAATGCGTTTATCGTTCTGTGTACTATAGTTGAGTCGTCTACGACCAGCACCCTTTTTTTGTCATATTCGGGTTCGAGGAGCAAAACTTCGGTTTCAGGCAGCGGTGCGCTTCCGCCAAGACCAAGACCTGCCATTTCGGCATCTATCTGCGCCAGCATATCAAGCGTGCTGTCGCCTGTCAGAGTACCGCCTGTTGATGATGATTGATGAGACGGTTCAGTCAGAAAGCCTGTAAGCCTGTTTTTGATAACCGGATTTGAGACAGGCATTTTGATAACGCATTTGCTTTTGCCTGCCGCCATGCGCTCCACGTCGGCATAATCGCCTATGCCTGCGATAACGGCATACGGAATATTCTTAAGGGACAGATCGTCGCGAAAATTTGAGACGGACGCTACATCGTTGCGCCTTTCATCTCTCGGGCAATATACGACCATATCGGGCGAAAAACAATTCAGATGCCTTGTGAGGTCTTCGTAATTGCCGGAAGAACTAATGCACTCAAAAGTGTCGTTCATTTGTGTAAAAAAATCAGATATAAGCTCTTTATTATTTCCGATAAGTAAAAGTTTGTATTTCATTAATATTGCTCCTTTTTTATTGAAATTACCGTAGACAAAATTATTTTAACATATTTTAACAAAATAATAAATAGGTATTTTAATCGCACTTTTTTGGTGATAAAATGTTATGGGAAAGGAAACAAAAAAGTGGATACGCAGAATATAACGAAGATAATAGAAGGACTTGAACAGGGTGAAAAGCTTACTTTCGAGGCGTTTAAGATGCTTATGACTGCCGGCGGCGATGAAAAAAAGAAGCTGATGAGGGCGGCAAGAGCGTGTGCCGACAAAGTATACGGCAAGGACATTTACATACGTGGGCTTATTGAATTTACAAATTATTGTAAAAATGACTGCTTTTACTGCGGTATAAGGAAGAGCAACAGTAACGCCGAGCGCTACAGGCTGACAAAGGAGCAGATAATGGATTGCTGCAGGCAGGGGTATGAGCTTGGTTTCAGGACTTTTGTGCTTCAAGGCGGAGAGGACGCTTATTATACCGATGAGCGTGTGTGTGACATGGTTTCGGAGATAAAGCGCCGTTATCCCGACTGTGCCGTGACGCTTTCAATCGGAGAGAAAAAACGCGAAAGCTATCAGGCGTTTTTTGACGCAGGCGCGGACAGATATCTTTTGAGGCATGAAACGGCAAACGAGGAACATTATGGAAAGCTTCATCCGTCTGAACTTAGCTGTGCGGACAGGAAAAGATGTCTTTGGGATCTAAAGGCGATCGGTTATCAGACAGGCTGCGGATTTATGGTGGGCTCGCCTTTTCAGACGTTGGAGAATATTTATGAAGATCTGATTTTTATAAAAGAGTTTGAGCCGCATATGGTAGGGATAGGACCATTTATACCGCAGAAGGACACGCCGTTTGGAAATATGGCGGCAGGGACTCTTGATATGACGCTTCGGCTGCTTTCCATTATAAGGCTTATGAATCCGAATGTGCTTCTGCCTGCGACGACGGCGCTTGGCACGATAGACCCTAAGGGGCGCGAACTCGGGATAATGAGCGGGGCGAACGTGGTAATGCCTAATCTTTCGCCGGTGAACGTGAGAGACAAATATGCGCTCTATGACAACAAGATCTGCACGGGCGATGAGGCGGCGGAATGTAAAAACTGCCTTTCATTGAGGATGGAAAGCATAGGTTATAAAGTTGTGACCGCCAGAGGCGATTACAAAGTTATCTGAGGAACGGAGGAAGAATAATGTACGATGCGAAATCTTTAAAGGCGGAGGAATTTATTTCTGACGAGGAGATAAAAGATACTCTTGCCTATGCGGATGCAAACCGCGAAAACTTTGAGCTGATCGACAGCATAATTGAGAAAGCAAAAGAGAAAAAAGGGCTTAGTCACAGGGAGGCATCCGTGCTTCTTGCGTGCGAGGACGAGGAAAAGATAAAGCAGATATACGAACTTGCCGAGCAGATAAAAAAAGATTACTACGGTAACAGGATCGTGCTCTTTGCGCCGCTTTATCTGTCAAATTACTGTGTGAACGGCTGTGTGTACTGCCCTTATCATATGAAAAACAAGCATATTGCGCGCAAGAAGCTTACGCAGGAGGATATTGTGCGTGAGGTCACGGCGCTGCAGGATATGGGGCATAAGCGTCTTGCGATAGAGGCGGGCGAGGATCCGGTAAACAATCCTATAGAGTATATTTTGGAGTGTATAAAGACCATTTACAGCATAAAGCACAAAAACGGCGCTATAAGGCGCGTAAATGTCAATATCGCGGCTACTACTGTAGAAAATTACAAGAAGCTTAAAGACGCGGGTATCGGTACATATATACTTTTCCAGGAAACTTATCACAAGGAGAGCTACGAAAAGCTTCATCCTACAGGACCAA
The DNA here is from genome assembly GCA_947629525.1 of uncultured Lachnospiraceae bacterium. Lineage (GTDB taxonomy): Bacteria > Bacillota > Clostridia > Lachnospirales > Lachnospiraceae > COE1. Next base: position 21,283 of record CANREB010000022.1, on the reverse strand, counting down.
AGCATGACTATGCCTATCATACCGAAGCGATGGATCGGGCGATGGAGGGCGGCATAGACGATGTAGGACTTGGCGTGCTTTTCGGATTGGAAATGTACCGTTATGAGTTTGCGGGGCTTTTGATGCACGCGGAGCATTTGGAGGCTGTGCATGGCGTAGGACCGCATACGATAAGTGTGCCGAGAGTCAAACATGCTGACGACATAGATCCTGCCGCTTTTGACAACGGCATAAGCGATGACGTATTTGCGAAGATCTGCGCGCTTATACGTATCAGTGTGCCTTATACGGGCATGATCATTTCCACAAGGGAAAGTCAGGCGGTAAGGGAACGCGTGTTGCCGCTTGGAGTATCGCAGATAAGCGGCGCGTCAAGGACAAGCGTAGGCGGCTACGCCGAGCCTGAAACACCTGACGAGGTCACGAGCGCGCAGTTTGACGTGAGCGACAACCGCACGCTTGACGAGGTAGTGAACTGGCTTATGAAACTTGGATATATACCAAGTTTCTGTACTGCCTGTTATCGCGAGGGCAGGACGGGCGACCGCTTTATGGCGCTGTGCAAAAATATGCAGATCTTAAACTGCTGCCACCCCAACGCGCTTATGACGCTGAAAGAGTACTTGGAGGACTACGCAAGCGAGGAGACAAGAAAAATCGGTATGGCGCTGATCGACAAAGAACTTGAAAATATCCCTAATCCGAAGGTAAAGCAGAAAGCGTATGAGTGCATCCATGACATAGAGGGAGGACAGAGGGATTTTAGGTTTTAAGACTCTAAGAAAGGGAAAAAACAATGTCAACATTAAATGAAACGCCGAGCGCGAACCGCCTGCATATAGGGATATTCGGGCGGGCAAACAGCGGAAAATCTTCTTTTATAAATGCTTTCACAGGGCAGCAGGTGTCGATTGTGGCTGATATGGCGGGGACTACTACGGACCCCGTATATAAGCCTATGGAGATAAATCCGCTTGGTGCGTGTGTGATCATAGATACCGCGGGATTTGATGACAGCAGCAGCTTAGGGCAGAGCCGCGTGGAAAAGACAAAGCTTGCGGCAGAAAAAACTGACATTGCTGTCATAATTTTTGGCAACGAGGATATGGGCGAAGAGCTTGAATGGGTCAGATTTTTCAGGGAAAAAAAGACACCTGTGCTTCCTCTTGTGAGCAAGATGGACAAGCGGGAAAATACAAGTAAGCTTTTGGAAAAGATCCGCGAGGAAACGGGACTTTCTGCCTTTGCGGTAAGTTCAGCAACAGGAGAAGGAATAGGACAGGTGAAGGAGGAACTTGCAAGGCTTGTGCCGGAGGATTTTGATGCAAGACAGATTACAGGGCAGCTCGTGGGGGCAAGTGATGTCGTGCTGCTTGTAATGCCGCAGGATATTCAGGCGCCAAAGGGCAGGCTGATACTTCCGCAAGTGCAGACTATACGCGAGCTGCTTGACAAAAAGTGCATTGTCATGAGCGTCACGACAGATAAACTTGACGAAGGGATTGCGTCACTCAAAAATCCGCCGAAGCTTATCATAACCGATTCGCAGGTTTTCGGATATGTGTATGAGCATAAGCCGAGCGAGAGCATGCTTACGTCGTTTTCCGTGCTTATGGCGGCTTACAAGGGCGATTTGCCGTATTACATAGAGGGCGCAAAGGCTATCGATATGCTGAACGAAAAATCAAGGGTGCTTATTGCAGAGTGCTGTACTCATGCGCCGCTTGCGGAGGATATAGGGCGCGTCAAGCTTCCGGGAATGCTGCGGAAGCGTTTTGGCGAGGGGCTTACGGCTGACGTAAAAAGCGGAACGGATTTTCCCGAAGATCTTTCAAAGTATGATTTGATCATCCAGTGCGGGGCGTGTATGTTCAACAGAAGATATGTGCTGTCACGTATAGACAGGGCTAAGTCGCAGGGTGTGCCGATGACTAACTACGGCGTCGCCATAGCGCATCTGACAGGAATACTTGACAGGATATCATTGCCATAGTGAAAAGAAATTTATAACGCTTTTTTGAAATTAAGATGTGATTTGCCTGAAAGATGTGATATACTGTAAAAAAGCTGCTTTATATGGAAAAGAGGTATGGTATGGCGGAAAAAATAAAGCTTCCTATGGGGATCGAGAATTTTGAAAGGATACGCAAGGACGGATTTTACTATGTGGATAAGACATGGCTTATCAGAGATTTTTTGAAAAATTCGGCATATGTGAACCTGTTCACGCGCCCGCGGAGATTCGGCAAGACACTGACTATGAGTATGCTGAAATATTTTTTTGAAACAGGAAGCGACAGCACGATTTTTGACGGGCTTGAAATTTCAAAGGAAAAAGAGCTGTGCGAGGAATATATGGGCAGATTTCCGGTGATTTCCATTACATTAAAAGGAGCAACAGGAGAAAACTTCACGGAAGCAAAGACTATGCTTCGAAGGATTATCTGCAAAGAAGCCCTTCGCTTCCAGTTTTTGATGCAGAGCGATAAACTGTCAGAAGCAGAACATAATCAGTACAAAGCGATTATTGAAATGGATAGAACAGGTGCGTTTACAATGTCTGACGAACTTTTAAAGGATAGTCTGCAGACATTGTCACAGTTTTTGCAGAAGCATTATGATAAGAATGTCATCATGCTCATTGATGAATATGACGTGCCGCTTGATAAGGCATATCGGTCAGGATACTATGACTCTATGGTAGAGTTGATTAGAGTTCTTTTCGGAAACGCATTCAAAACAAATGACAGTTTGCAGTTTGCGGTCCTTACAGGGTGTCTTAGGATATCAAAGGAAAGCATATTTACAGGGCTGAATAATTTCAAAGTATATACAATAAAAGACGTGCGTTATAGGGAATATTTTGGCTTTACGGACGCGGAAGTACGTCAAATACTGGAATATTACGGATTTTCAGACCAGTATAACAAAGTCAGGGAGTGGTATGATGGCTATATGTTTGGCAATATGGAAATATATTGCCCTTGGGACGTGATCAATTATTGCGGCGATTTGCGCGATGGAAGTGTGACAGAACCTCAGAATTACTGGGTAAACACAAGCAGCAACGACATCATCAGAAGCTTTTTGAGCAAAGCAAAAACATCGGACAGAAACGATGTCGAACAGTTGATCAATGGCGGCAGCATCAAAAAGATGATTCGTCAGGAACTGACCTACAGAGACCTCGATTCCGACCCGGATAACCTATGGAGCATCCTTTTTACGACAGGCTATTTGACGCAGCGCAGCGCACAGCCGGACGACCTGACAGAGCTTGTAATACCAAATAAGGAGGTACGATGGATCTATATCCGCCAAATCCGAGAGTGGTTCAAAAGCGAAACTCGAAGAAATATGGAAAAGTTGGAAAGCTTCTGCAAAGCATTTGAGGAAAATGACACTGCCGCTATCGAGGAGGGCTTTAATGCTTATCTGAAAAAGACGATCAGTATACGTGACACGGGTGTCAGAAAAGAAATGAAAGAAAACTTTTACCACGGCATCCTGCTTGGACTCTTTGCAAATATGGATGGATGGGATGTTCAGTCAAATGCCGAGTCCGGCGATGGTTACAGTGACATAAGTATAGAGATAGAGGAGCGGGAAACAGGCATTATAATAGAATTGAAATACGCGGAAAAGGCAGCGTTTGACACGGCATGCCAAGAGGCGTTAAATCAGATTAATGAACGCGGATACGAGGAAAGACTGACAGACGACGGAATGACGACCATTCGCAAATATGGAATTGCGTGCTACAAGAAACGCTGCAGGGTGATTTCAGGATAAAAACAGCAAGTGCCTATTTAAAAATCAATACAACTGTACACCTAAAAAATATCAAAACTGACACTTTAAACAGTGTCAGTTTTCTTATATCATAAAACACGATAAGAAAATGCGCATTATCTTTCAACCGGTAACTTGAAGCTGCAGGTAATGCTGCGCGGCTTCGTTTTCAAATGGAGGACTGACATATGGAAAATGAAAGATATAACTTAAACAAAGAACTCGCCCAAATGTTAAAGGGCGGAGTTATTATGGACGTGACCACGCCTGAACAGGCTGTCATCGCGCAGGAGGCGGGCGCATGCGCCGTGATGGCGCTTGAGCGCATCCCCGCGGATATCAGGGCAGCGGGTGGCGTGGCAAGAATGAGCGACCCGAAGATGATCAAAGAAATACAGGAGGCAGTATCTATCCCTGTTATGGCAAAATGCCGCATAGGACATTTTGCGGAAGCACAGATTTTAGAGGCGATAGAGATAGACTATATCGACGAGAGCGAAGTCCTTTCGCCCGCAGACGACGTATACCATATTGACAAAACCAAATTTAAAGTGCCGTTCGTGTGCGGTGCGAAAGATTTAGGCGAGGCGCTTCGCCGCATCAGCGAGGGCGCATCGATGATAAGGACAAAGGGTGAGCCGGGTACAGGCGATATAGTTCAGGCGGTGCGCCATATGCGCAGGATGAACAGTGAGATCGCGCGCCTTACATCAATGCGTGAGGATGAGCTCTTTAATGCGGCAAAGGAACTGGGCGTTTCCTATGAACTTGCAGTGTATGTCCATGAAAACGGCAGGCTTCCCGTAGTGAATTTTGCGGCGGGCGGCGTGGCGACGCCCGCGGACGCGGCGCTTATGATGCAGCTTGGCGCGGAGGGCGTATTTGTGGGTTCAGGTATTTTCAAGTCAGGCAATCCCCAAAAAAGAGCCGCCGCAATAGTCAAGGCAGTCACCAATTACAATGACGCGAAGCTTTTAGCGGAGCTTTCGGAAGACTTAGGCGAGGCAATGGTAGGCATAAACGAGCAGGAAATAGAACTGCTCATGTCCATTCGCGGGGAAAGCGGCGAACGCTGAAAATCGGTAAAGTGCAGCAGTCCGTCCATTTGCGGATTTGCGTTATAAAGATAGCGCGGAAATGGAGAAACTCATGAAAATAGCAGTCTTAGCCGTACAGGGCGCGTTTGCCGAACATGAAAAGATGCTTTCTGATTTAGGCGCAGAGAGCATTGAAATACGAAAGAAAAGCGATTTGGAGCATGACTTTGACGGGATCATCCTGCCCGGCGGAGAAAGTACAGTGATGGGAAAGCTGATAAGGGAGCTTGGAATATATGAGGGCTTGCGCAAAAGGATAGAAAGCGGACTGCCGACGCTTGGCACATGCGCGGGGCTGATACTTATGGCAAAAAATATCGCGGGCGGAGAAAGCCCGCATCTTGCCACGCTTCCCGTCACCGTGAAAAGAAACGCATACGGCAGACAGCTCGGCAGCTTTACGGCGAAAGCATATGTATCTGATGTCGGCGAGATACCCCTTACATTTATAAGAGCGCCTTATGTGGAGCGTGTTGATGAGGGCGTTGATATAATCGCCACGGCAGGAGGAAAGATTGTCGGGGTAAAATATGGAAACCAGTTAGGCGTATCTTTTCACCCTGAAGTTACAAAAAGTACCGCGTTACACGAGTATTTTTTGGGAATATGTACAAATTGTAAATAAATTTTGAAAAAACTGTTGACAGCAGCGGCTGGAAATGATAATATTCCGTTATACCTACTAAGCAGATAGGAAATAAAGGAGAAATCGGTCAGGCTTGTAACCACCGATTTTGAATGAAGGAGGAATTATTATGAAAAACCACGTAACAAGAAAATTATTATCATTAGCAGCGGCATCTGTCCTGACAATGGGTGTGCTTGCAGGCTGCGGTGCGTCGGAGAGTACCGATACAAGCGTTGACGCGGCATCGGCAGAGACTTCAACAGAGACAGCGGCAACACAGGCGCAGACAGAAACGGCAGCTGCAGAGTCGGAGGCGGAAACTTCAACTGCGGCAGCAGAGACTTCCGAAGAGGTCGAGAACAAGGGAACTATCACGATAGCGGCATCGGCAACGCCGCATGCTGAAATTCTCGAATATGCGGCACCGATTTTGGAGAAACAGGGTTGGACGCTTGAAGTTACGGTATTTGACGATTACATACTTCCGAATAACGTAGTGGAGAGTGAGGAGATGGACGCAAATTATTTCCAGCACATCCCTTATCTTGACAGCTTCAATGAGGAACACGGCACGCATCTTGTGAACGCGGGCGGCATACATTATGAGCCGTTTGGCATTTATCCCGGTACGAAGTCCGATTTGAGCGCGCTTGAGGACGGTGATACGATAGCGGTGCCAAACGACACGACAAATGAGGCGAGAGCGCTTCTGCTTCTCGAGGCAAACGGAGTACTCAAATTAAAAGATGGCGCCGGACTTGATGCGACAGTGAACGATATCGAGGAGAAATCAGTCGATGTTGAGATCCTTGAGCTTGAAGCAGCACAGGTTGCACGTGTTAAGGATGAAGTAGCTTTTATGGTATTGAACGGCAACTATGCGCTTGAAGCGGGATTTTCTGTAGCAAAGGATGCGGTAGCTTACGAGCAGTCAGATTCAGAGGCGGCACAGACATACGTTAATGTCATCGCAGTAAAGGAAGGACATGAGAATGACGAGGGCATCAAGGCACTTGTTGACGTATTAAAGTCAGACGAAGTAAAACAGTACATCACGGACACATATGACGGAGCTGTAATTCCATTTGAATAAGACGTTATGATAAAAATGCTTTGGGAATTGTCACCAAAGCATTTTTTAATATAGGCATTGTCAATTGAATTACGTCATCCGTAATGATATAATACTGGGTAGATATGCGGTCGTAAAACAGCCGGGAAAGAGGAAAACTATTATGAGCGATACGATGGATATAACCGCGTCGGAACTTTTAAAATGGGATAAGGACAGCTTCCTGCCCGTCGATATACGTGACAGGATGGCTTTTTCATACGGGCATATGCCGGAAGCGATCAATATGCCGGAAAGCAGTTTAACCGACGATATGGAGAATATGCTTGCGAGCATGAAAGACAGAAGGATAGTTGTATACTGCCAAAAGGGAATAGCAAGCCATGATGCTGCCGTGTTACTGCGCGAAAAAGGATTTGACGCTTACAGCTTAAGCGGCGGGTATCTTGGGTGGCTGATGGAGAGTACTGACACCGACAGGCTTGCCCCCAACGAGAAAAGCTGTGCCGATATAGAGCAGGATTTGAGGAAGCGTTTCAGAAAGAGCATATGGTGCCGTTTTACAAGAGCCATAAGAGAATATGATCTGGTGAAAGAAAATGACAGGATAGCAGTCTGTATATCGGGCGGCAAAGATTCCATGCTTATGGCAAAGCTCTTTCAAGAACTGAAACGTCACGATAAATTTGCGTTTGAACTTGTTTTTCTTGTTATGGATCCGGGATACAGCCCTGAGAACAGAAAACTCATAGAGAACAATGCCAAAAGGCTTGGCATACCGATAACGATTTTTGAGACTGACATATTTGACGCGGTGTTTAATATAGAAAATTCGCCATGCTATCTCTGTGCGCGGATGAGGCGAGGTAATCTGTACAGCAAGGCTCAGGAACTTGGCTGTAATAAGATCGCTCTGGGGCATCATTATGATGATGTCATTGAGACAATACTTATGGGTATGCTTTATGGAGGTCAGATACAGACTATGATGCCAAAACTTCACGGCACCAATTTTGAAGGGATGGAGCTTATACGTCCGATGTACCTGATACGCGAGAGCGCGATAAAGGCATGGCGCGATTATAATAATCTTCATTTCCTGCAATGTGCATGCAAGTTTACTGAGACATGTTCTTCATGCGATAAGGGCGTTGACGGGAACAATTCAAAACGGCAGGAGATAAAACTCCTTATAAGGGAGCTGAAAAAAGTAAACCCGTTTGTTGAAGGCAATATCTTTAAGAGTGTTGAAAACGTGAACTTGAATACGATAATAGCGTACAAAAAAGATGGGGTAAAGCATCATTTCCTTGACACATATGATCTTTATGATTCATCAGATATATGAGTGTCATTTTCATCGTCGTCATTTTCATCGATGGGTGTCCATGCCCTGCCGAAGTCAACATCTTTAAAAAGTTCGGTAAGACCGGTGATCTGTTTCAGGCGCAGCAGCTCGTCCCTGTCCATTCCAAGATGCTTGGATATCCATGCGTCTGAGCGTCCAAGGTCATGAAGCTCCCTGATTATATTGCTCATAAGATCAACGTTATGTGAGCCGCGTGCGCGGTTGTGGCGTATAGTGCTTGCCATACGCTGATCGAGATTTTTGTTTATGACGGAAACGGGAAGCATACCGTTTTCCCTCTCATATATATCAGGATAATCAAGCATAATGCGATAGCGGTGAAAACCGTCAACGATTATGTAATTGTCATTTTTGGAATCATAATAGCACACGATAGGCATTGTATAGCCGTCTTCTTTTATACTGTCGTACAGGAGTTTAAGCTCCGGAGGCGCTACAGAGTTTGGGTTGTAAGTATTTGGCTTTATCTTGCTGACAGGTACTGAAATAATATTGTATACCGGACTTTTGTAATTCATTATTTTCATCATTCCTTTTTGTCAAGTTCATCTATACCGCGGTACTTTTCTTTTAACGCTTTGACATTCTGCTGCTGCTGGCGCGTCAGTCCGAAACCCATAAAGCGGCATATATGGTCGTTCTTTAAGATGCAGTAACACATGCGCTTCCAGCTTGGTATGTCCTTGGTGCTTTTGATATCATCGGTGTTGTCGGGGATTTTCCCAATGAATATAATGCGTGAATTTTTCATAAGCGTGTAATTAGAGATACCGTTGCGTCTTATGTTGTAGCCATGCTCGATAAGCTCGGCGATCGCCTCCTCATCAAGACCGCCGCCCACTTTGTGCCAAAATTCAATTGATGTCTCGAATTTTTTTATATAGTTATTGCGAAGCCGGGTGGGAAGTGTGCTCAGCAGAAATTTTGTGTATGATTCCCAAGTATGCCCTTCCGGAAGCGTGAGGCTGCGATAACCCATCGCCTTTGTCCTGCCATATATGGCACCGAAATTGGCTCCTCTTACGCGCCCGACAAGTTTTGCCCATATTTCGGGGTCAATAACGCGGTACAGATGGAGACTTTCCTTGGCGTGGTCATTAAAAGGAGAAGCGACGCGCATCTGGTCGGGTTTTAAACCTGCCATATGATAGAGGTCGTATAGTCGATTATAGTCATAGCCGAACAGATAATTGGCATGCCATACGTCGCTGATCGACCAGTCGTAAATAGGGGAAGCGCACCACACGTCCTTGAACTGCCTGCTTATCCAGCAGACATCTTTATAGCCGTATTTTTTGTTTAATATGCCGCTGTAACGTTGGAGTGACTCGTCAGCTCTTATTCCAAGCAGACATATCGTCTTTTTATAGTCATGAAAAGAGCGGTACCAACGTCCGAATTGTTTTGCAAGGTCTTCCTGATGCATTTTGTAGCGGTATGTTGCAATCGGATTGTTTTCCAAATTGATGACATACGGATGTTTTGGCATCGGGCGCACCCAAGCGTCTTTTTTGGCATCGTCCCACGGGTACCAAAACATTTCATAACTGCTCAGCGCGGTACGCGTTGCCATTGGGAGGCAGACCCAGTATGGTTCCACATCGTGTTCTATCCTGCGGAAAGTGCGTTCTATGTATTCTGTGGTTACAGTGTACTGCGCTTCAAAATCCTGATGAAATACACCTATTTTCCTGTCAGGATAATATTTTTTCTGAAAGTCGAGAGTGAGATTTAAAAGCAGACCGCTGTCCTTGCCGCCGGAAAAAGACAGATAAATGTTGTCAAATTCTTCAAATATAAAATGGAGCCTTTCCTGAAGAGCATCATATACATTCTGCCCGCTATATCTGCGTTTCATAATCATCCCCCATGACGTGTCGTTTTTTAACTGCCGATAAATATATTTGTACCATAGACTGTGACAAAATTCAAGAAAATGTTTTTAAAAAGCCTGATACACGGTTGACACAAAATTTTTTAAATGGTAGTGTTAATATATTGAGTAAATTAATCTGTAAAAAACAAAGCGGGGTAGTGTAATGGGTGGATTTTTCGGAGTAGCGGCAAAACATGACTGTGTGTTTGATCTGTTCTTTGGAACGGACTATCATTCACATTTAGGCACAAGACGCGGAGGGATGGCGGTATACGGGGAAAACGGATTTGACCGTTCGATACATAATATTGAAAATTCGCCGTTTCGCACAAAATTTGATAAAGATATGCAGGAAATGAAAGGGTGGCTCGGCGTCGGGTGCATTTCGGATTTTGAACCGCAGCCCTTGATCGTCCGTTCGCATCATGGCACATATGCCATTACGACGGTCAGCAAAATAAATAATATGGATGAGCTTGCGAAGCTTTTGTTTGACAACGGACATTCACACTTTTTGGAGATGAGCGGCGGTGATATAAACGCCACGGAAATGATAGCGGCTCTGATAAATCAAAAGGAAAATCTGATAGACGGCATACATTATGCGCTTGAAATGGTAGACGGTTCTGTTTCCATCCTTCTGATGAACAAGGCGGGTATTTACGCCGCAAGGGACAAATACGGCAGAACGCCGATAGTAGTAGGTAAAAAAGAAGACGCGTTCTGTCTCTCATTTGAAAATTTTGCATACAAAAATCTGGGGTATACCGATTATAAAGAGCTTGGCGCGGGAGAAATCGACGTCATAACAAGCGATAAATGCGTCACATTGGTAAACCCTAACAAAAAAATGAAGATATGTACTTTTTTGTGGGTATATTATGGTTATCCGTCAAGTTCTTATGAAGGAGTCGGCGTTGAAAAGATGCGCTACAGATGCGGACAGAAAATGGCTGAGCGCGACAATGTGAAGCCTGATATAGTTGCGGGTGTTCCCGACTCGGGCACGGCACACGCCATAGGATATGCGAACGCATCGGGCATACCTTTCTCACGTCCGTTTGTAAAATACACGCCGACATGGCCGCGTTCATTTATGCCTACTGTCCAAAGCAGAAGAAACCTTATCGCAAAAATGAAACTGCTTGCCGTTGAGGAACTTATCAGAGATAAAAGCCTGCTGCTTATCGACGATTCCATTGTAAGAGGCACGCAGCTTCGCGAAACTACGGAATTTTTATATCAGAGCGGGGCAAAAGAGGTACATATACGCCCTGCATGCCCGCCATTGCTTTACGGGTGCAAATATCTTAACTTTTCACGCTCATCGTCCGAGATGGATCTGATAACAAGACGCGTGATAGACAGGCTTGAGAACGGAAACGTAACTGACGAAGTGCTTTCGGAATATGCCGATCCGGAGTCGGAAAAATATGAGCGGATGGTAGAAGAAATAAGGAAAGAACTTAATTTTACCACACTCAGGTTTAACCGCCTTGACGATATGCTCGATGCTGTCGGTATCGAGAAGGACAGGCTGTGTACTTACTGCTGGTCGGGAGACGATAATTCTTAAATAATGAGAACCGTTTAGCGATTATTTAATATATTAGATAATAATGCGTAAAAACGGTGAGTCAATGAAAAATATTTATATAGGCGATACGGGAGTATTTGTTGAATACGTGCAGCTGGCGCTGAACAGGGCAGGTTTTCCGACAGCGATAGACGGGCAGTTTGGAAAAGAAACCTGCCATATGCTCAAAAAATTTATGGGCGACAATAATATGGGATGTTATGTTGACGCGCACATCTGGGAGTGCCTGATACCATATTTAAAGGGGTATACCACGCACACGGTAAAGGCGCGGGAGACGGTTTATGATATCGCCGGACTTTATGACACATCAATTGAAGCGGTGCTTTTTGCCAATCCGTCGATTGATGTTATGAATTTGCAGATAGGGGAGAAGATCTGCGTACCGTTCGGTTTCCCACTTGTATCTGAGGAAACCGCATATACTTCATATCTGAATGAATTTATAATAGAAGGATTATCAGTGAGATATCCTTTTATCATTACCGGACACATAGGCAGAAGCGCAGCAGGCAGACGTATCTGCTGTATGCAGCTTGGCAGGGGGCAGACGCAGGTCTGCTATGCGGCGGCTTTCCATGCGAACGAGTGGATAACCGCGCCTGTCCTGTTAAAATTTGCCGAGGAATACTGTAAAGCATATGCGGAGAATAAAACGTTGTACGGCGAGGATGTGACCGCGCTTTATGAACGATACAGCCTTTTTATAATACCGATGGTCAATCCCGACGGAGTTGACCTTGTAAACCGCGCGTTAAACAATGAGGTATACAATATGAGGGCGGAGAAGATAGCATCAGAATATTTGAATGTACCTTTCCCAAGCGGATGGAAAGCCAATATTGACGGCATCGATTTGAACTTACAGTTCCCGGCGGGATGGGAGCGGGCGCGGGAAATAAAGTACGCGAAAGGATATGTGTCGCCGGCACCGCGGGATTTTGTGGGATATTCCCCGCTGTCAGCGCCCGAAAGCAGGGCTGTATATGAATTTACGCGCACGCATGATTTTGCGCTCGTACTTGCCTATCATACGCAGGGAGAAGTCATATACTGGAAATATCTTGACTATGAGCCACAAAATTCAAGGCGCATAGTGCAGTATTTTTCCGAAGTGAGCGGATATGCGCCTGAACTTACGCCGGGTACGTCGGGCTATGCGGGATATAAGGACTGGTTTATTCAGGAATACAACCGCCCGGGATATACAATAGAAGCGGGAATAGGTGAAAATCCGCTGGATATGAGTCATTTCCACAAGATATATGAAGATAACAAGCTTATTCTTATGGGCGGCATGACGCAGATACAGACAGATGCAAATAAAAGCGAATAATGTTGAAGCCGTCAAGAATATGTAGTATTATTAATATAAACTAACCGAAAAGAGGCAGTCAGGATATGAAAAAAGTATTTATCGATGGCAGCGAGGGAACTACGGGACTTCGCATCTTTGAGCGCTTTGAAGGGCGCGACGACATTGAGCTTCTTAAAATTCCCACAGAACTCAGAAAAGAACCTTCCGAAGTGAAAAAATACATAAACGCGTCGGATATCACATTCCTGTGTCTTCCCGACGCGGCGGCAAAAGAAGCGGTCGCTATGGTCGAAAACGAGAACGTCATAATAATAGACACATCGACGGCGCACCGCACTCAGGAAGGATGGGCATACGGATATCCCGAGCTTTCAAAAGCACACCGCGAAGCGATAAGGAATGGCAGGCGCATAGCCGTGCCGGGATGTTATGCCACGGGATTTATAACGATAATATATCCGCTTATTAAAGGCGCAATACTGCCGGCTGATTATCCCGTATCGGCTTTTGCAATGTCAGGGTACAGCGGTGCGGGTAAAAAGACTATAGCCGTGTATGAGGATGCCGGACGTCCCGATGAACTTGAAGCACCAAGGGAATACGCGCTTTCGCAGGAGCATAAGCACTTAAAAGAAATGCAGATGATAACGGGGCTTGATAAGGCACCGCTGTTTTCCCCTATAATATGCGACTATTACAGCGGTATGCTTCTTACCGCGCCATTCTATACGGATATGTTGAACGGCGGACAGACGCCTGAAAAGATACATGCATTTTTGAGCGAATATTATGCGGGCGAAAAATTCATAAAAGTGATGCCGTTCGGAAAAGAAGCAGACTATAATGGTTTTCTCGCCGCAAATACATGCTCGGGGTGGGACGGAATAGAGATATATGTTACGGGAAATGCAGACAGGGCGCTTGTGACGACGCGTTTTGACAACCTTGGCAAAGGCGCGTCGGGGGCGGCAGTCCAATGTCTGAATATACTGCTTGGATGTGAGGAAGATAAGGGATTGGTATTATGACAGGCGTGCGGCTTCCGGCAGAATTTGAGAAAAGAATGCAGGATATGCTAAAAGATGCGTATCCTGCTTTCCTGCATAGTTATGACAATGAAAAGAAAAGCGCGCTGCGCGTAAATACGCTGAAAGGCACAGTCGATGAATTTTTTGAAAACTCGGGATTTGACGGATTAAAGCCTGTCATTTGGGAACAGAGAGGCTTTTATTATAATGAAGAGATGCGTGTGGGAAAACACCCGCTGCATGAAGCGGGCGCATACTATATTCAGGAGCCAAGCGCTATGGCGCCCGCAGCTTACCTTGAGGCAGAGCCGGGTGAAAAAGTTCTTGACCTGTGCGCGGCACCGGGCGGAAAAAGCACGCAGATAGCTTCATATATGGAAAACAAAGGGCTTTTGGTATGCAATGAGGTCAATCCTGCCAGGGCAAAAATATTATCCGAGAACGTAGAACGGATGGGGATAAAAAATGCTTTAGTCATAAATGAGCAGCCGCAGCGCCTTGCTGAGATGTTTGCCGGATATTTTGACCGCATTCTTGTGGACGCGCCATGTTCCGGAGAGGGAATGTTCCGCAAGAATGAGGAAGCCGTCAATGAGTGGAGCCTTGAAAATGTCAGGTCATGCGCTCAAAGGCAGGACATGATACTCTCATGCGCGGACATTATGCTGCGCGCGGGCGGAAGGCTTGTGTATTCTACCTGCACCTTTTCGCCTGAAGAAAACGAGGGCAGTATTGCAAGGTTCATCGAAAGCAATCCCGATTATGAAATCGTGGAAGTCCGCAGATATGAGGGAATGATATCGGGAAATCCCGACTATGGATATCCGCATTGCGGTTTGAAAGAGCTTGAACGCACATTAAGGCTTTTTCCGCATATGGTTGAAGGGGAAGGACATTATGCCGCGGTGCTTCAAAAAGGCGGAGAAGTACCGGCAGGTTATAAAGCGTTTTTGGCAAACGGCGTACAGACGGGAATAAAGCCCAAAGATATAAAAGAACTTATGGAGTTTGCAAACGAGGCGCTTAATGTAAAGCTGTTTGACGAAAAGAGAGGATGTATTTTGAACTTTGGCGGACAGCTTTATCTTATGCCGGATGATATGCCCTCAATCGACAGGTTGAAGGTACTGCGGGCAGGGCTTCATTTAGGTACGTTGAAAAAGAACCGCTTCGAACCTTCGCATGCGCTGGCGCTTGCATTGAGACCATACGAGGCAGGGAAAGTTTATACTCTTTCGGACGACGAGGCGGCATCATTTATAAACGGACAGACGATAAGCGCTGACAAAGAACTCGAAAAAGGATGGTATCTTATGGTTTACAGAGGTTACAGCCTCGGATGGGGCAAGCTTGCGGGGCAGATGATAAAAAACCATTATCCGAAAGGTTTGAGAAAATAATGGAAACAAAAAGAAATTCAAGGACGGCGCTCAATCTTACCGAGGGCAGACCGATAAAGCTTATACTGCTGTTTGCCGTTCCCGTATTTTTAGGCAATCTTTTTCAAATCATGTACAGCCTTGTGGACACAAAGATAGTAGGGAGCATACTGGGAGAGGATGCGCTTGCGTCGGTAGGGTCAGTGTCAGTGCTGCATACACTGCTGACGGGATTTTTTAACGGGTTAAGTCTCGGATTTAGTGTGATAACATCACGTTTTTATGGGAGCGGTGATGAAAAAGGCTTAAAGAAAAATGTGGCGGGCGCCGTTGTCCTTGGTTTTGCCACGGCAGCAGTAATAATCATGCTTGTATCGCTGTTTCTGCGTCCGGTCCTGACGCTTTTGCATGTGGGCGCGGATCAGGCGGAAATGTCGCGTGAATATATAAGCATACTGATATGGGGAATGTTCATCACGACTGCGTACAACCTTTGCGCCAACACATTGAGGGCGATCGGGGATTCCGTGACACCGCTGATATTTTTGATAGCGGCATCATTTATGAATGTGGCGCTTGACTATATATTTATATTAAATTTCGGACTTGGCGTAAAAGGGGCTGCGATAGCGACAGTTGTGTCGCAGTTTTTGTCGGTCTTGCTCTGCCTTATACATATATATAGAAATTTTCCGATACTTCATATTTCAAAATCGGATTTTAAGATGTCAAAGAAGCAGATTTTTTCAATGTACCAAAGCGGACTTTCGATGGGACTTATGTCAAGCCTTGTGAATTTCGGGACGCTTGTGCTGCAAAGCGGAATAAATCAGCTCGGGACTTCCATAATCGTCGCACATACGGCGGCGCGCAAGGTATTTGAGATATGGAATCTTCCGGTCAGCGTTATCGGTTCTTCAATGGCGACTTACTGCGGGCAGAATTACGGCGCGGGAAAGTATGACCGAATACGCCGCGGGATAAAATCGGCGCTTATGCTTGGTATATGCTGGGCAGGGGTCATATTCGTGCTTGCGCATACGGTTTCGGAATATCTTATCGGTTTTATCGCAAGTACGGACAGTGAAGAAGTGCTTTACTGGGGTACGACTTACCTTGAATATGATATGTCGTTTCTCATAGTATGTGTTTTTATCGTGGTGTTGAGAAATTCAATGCAAGGATTTGGCGATTACAGTACCCCGATAGTTTCAAGCTTTATCGAACTTGTGGGAAAATTGGTATTTACTTTTGTGTTTGTGCGGATATTCGGATATTGGGGCATCATATGGACGGAACCGGTCATATGGTGTCTGATGGTGATACCGCTTATTGTGATGACGATAAAAAATCCTGTTATTAAAGGCATTAATAAAAAGAAAGAGGCGTAATGAATATGCAAACGGAAAAAAAGAAATACGAGATCGATATGTGCAGCGGTTCTGTTTTTAAGAAAATGCTTATATTTGCGATACCGCTGATGTTTTCAAGCATTTTACAGCTTTTGTTCAACGCGGCTGATATTGTCGTGGTGGGGCGGTTCGCGGGCGACAACGCGCTTGCGGCGGTAGGTTCAAACGGTTCGCTCATCAATCTTATCACTAACTTGTTCATAGGACTTTCCATCGGTACAAATGTACTGACGGCACAGTATTACGGTGCAAAGCGTGACTCGGATCTGAAGGAGACCGTACACACGTCGATGCTTCTAAGTATTTACAGCGGTATCATACTTACGGTAATAGGCATCGCGTCCGCGCGGGTGCTTTTGGAACTTATGCAGGCGCCAAAAGAAGTGCTTGACCTTGCAGTCCTTTATCTGAGAATATATTTCCTCGGAATGACCTCAACGATGGTATATAACTTCGGAAGCGCCATTTTGAGGGCAGTCGGTGACACAAAACGCCCGCTCTATTTTTTGCTTGGCGCGGGTATCATAAATGTCGTCTTAAATCTGTTTTTTGTTATCATATGCCACTGGGGAGTTGCGGGCGTCGCGGCGGCGACGGCTATCTCACAGACAGTTTCGGCGCTTTTGGTAGTCCGCTGCCTTATAAAAGAACAGGGCGGCATACATCTTGATTTGAAATCGCTTGCCATCACGCGCGAAAAATTCCTGAAGATAGTGCAGATCGGTCTGCCCGCAGGATTTCAGGGCGTGGTGTTCTCGTTATCAAACGTCGTCATACAGTCGGCGGTAAACTCTTTCGGCGCGATATCGGTGGCGGGCAACTCGGCGGCAGCCAATATTGAAGGTTTCGTATATATGGGGATGAACGCGTTCTATCAGGCGGCGATTTCTTTTACAAGCCAGAACTACGGAGCGCATGAGTACAAGCGTGTATACAAAATACTGATAGCGGGCGAAATCTACGCTATGACAGTGGGACTTCTGCTCGGCAATCTTGCGGTACATTTTGGAAGTACGCTTCTTGGGATATATTCGGCTAATCCCGAGGTCATAGCGGCAGGGCTTCTGCGTATGAGGATAATATGCACGATATATGCGCTCTGCGGTATGATGGATGTGTTCGTAGGTGTGATGAGGGGGCTCGGATATTCGGTAGTGCCGATGGTAGTATCGCTTATAGGAGCATGTGGTCTGCGTCTTTTGTGGATTGCGACAGTCTTTAACATTCCGCAGTATCACAGCCTTACGACAGTATATATTTCGTATCCGATAACATGGGCTATAACAATGTTTATCCATGCATTGACATTTGCGTATGTGGCGCGCAAAGTGCTTTGATATTTTATGTTTTTTCTCTTGATTTTTAGCTGTATACAACTTATTATTAGATTAGGTGGTTGTTCGCCAACAGGTAAAAAGAACAGCCAATGATAAAAATTTATAAATCTAGGAGGATTAAGAAATGAACAATTTACCACAGGTAAAGGTCGGCATCGTAGCAGTGAGCCGTGACTGTTTCCCTGAAAGCCTGTCAGTAAACAGGAGAAAGGCGCTCATCAAGGCGTACACTGACAAATACGGTGCTGAAGGCATCTATGAATGTCCTGTCTGCATAGTAGAGAGCGAAATACATATGGTTCAGGCGCTTGAGGACATTAAGAAAGCCGGATGCAACGCGCTCTGCGTATATCTTGGCAATTTCGGTCCTGAAATTTCCGAGACACTGCTTGCAAAGCATTTTGACGGTCCCGCAATGTTTATCGCGGCAGCGGAGGAAACACAGAATGACCTTGTCGGCGGACGCGGCGACGCATACTGCGGTATGCTCAATGCAAGCTATAACTTAAAGCTTAGAGGCGTAAAGGCATACATTCCCGAATATCCTGTCGGTACTGCCGAAGAGTGCGCTGATATGATCAATGAGTTTATTCCTATCGCAAGGGCTATCGTAGGTCTTTCTGATTTGAAGATCATTTCATTCGGTCCCAGACCTCTCAATTTCCTTGCATGCAACGCACCTATAAAGCAGCTTTATAATCTTGGAGTTGAGATCGAGGAGAACTCTGAACTTGACCTGTTTGAGGCATTTAATAAGCATGCAGGCGATGAGCGGATACCCGCAAAAGTTAAAGAGATGGAAGCAGAACTTGGCGCAGGCAATCAGAAACCCGAAATACTTCCTAAGCTTGCACAGTATGAACTTACTCTGCTTGACTGGATCGAGGATCATAAGGGATATCGCAAATACGTTGCAATCGCAGGCAAGTGCTGGCCCGCATTCCAGACGCAGTTCGGATTTGTTCCCTGCTATGTCAACAGCCGTCTTACAGGTATGGGCATCCCTGTTTCCTGCGAGGTCGATATCTACGGATGTCTCAGCGAGTTCATCGGTACATGCGTGAGCAACGACGCTGTCACGCTGCTTGATATCAATAACACGGTTCCTGCCGATATGTATAATGAGTCTATCAAGGGCAAATACAATTACACGGTGAATGACACATTTATGGGCTTCCACTGCGGAAATACCACTACAAAGAAACTTTCGTCATGCAGCATGAAATATCAGATGATAATGGCAAGAACGCTTCCCGAAGAAGTTACGCAGGGTACTCTTGAGGGCGATATCATTCCGGGAGATATTACTTTCTACCGTTTACAGTCTACAGCGGACTGCAAACTGCGCGCATACATCGCACAGGGCGAGATACTTCCCGTTGCGACTAAGTCTTTTGGCGGCATCGGCGTATTCGCAATACCTGAGATGGAGAGGTTTTACCGTCACGTATTGATCGAGAAGAACTACCCTCATCACGGCGCAGTTGCTTTCGGTCACTTTGGAAAGGCTTTGTTTGAGGTATTTAAGTACATAGGAGTTCCCATTGAGGATCTCAACTACAATCAGCCTAAGTCGCTGCCTTATCCTACGGAAAATCCGTTCAAATAATTAAGCGGATGATAAAATGAACTGTTTGCGGCGCCCGGCGCTGCGGGCGGTTCATTTTTTGCTGCTGTAATTGTTGTGGTATAATATAAAAAAATGCAACACACTTTATATTGTGTTGCATTTTTTCATTGTTTTTTATTCTTACACTTTATATATCGGTCAGTATCTTTAATTCTTTATAGTTGTTTTAAAAATTTTTCGCTTTTTTGAAAATTTCCCGATTAAAATTTGATGTCTGTAACGAAAAAAGGGCAGAATATCCCCTAAGAACTGTGGTTGGTGTTTTTGGATTTTAAAGAGTTATTGCTTTAAAAACGAAATCCCGTTCGTCTTGGTCTATGCCAAGGTAATGACGTGTTACGGAATAGGTGGAATGATTATAAATCGACATAATCAGGTTTGGGGAAATCCGGCTTTTAGATGCAAAATATCCAAATGTTTTGCGCATGGAATGGCATCCTATATTTCCATTTATATGCAGATGTTCCGCGGCAGCGCGTATTATCCTGAAAGCCTGTGCGCGGCTGAGGTGGCTGCTGCGGCTTTTCTGGCTTGTAAAGATATAATCTGCCGCTGTTACTTTCATATTTTTGCTGTAATTGTGCCTTAGAAGCTTTAAAATTGCCTTTTTGACATGTGAATTAATATGGACGCTGTTTATCTTACGTGTTTTCTGCTCTGTCAATGTAACGTGAGTTTTAACCGTATCTGTTTCAAAATCATATACGTCGTTCCACTTGAGAGATAAAATATCACTTATTCTAAGCGCGGTATTTATCCCGAATACGAAGAGTGTATAGTTGCGTATCTTGCCGCTTTTCAGAAAATACTTTTTCAATTGTTTTATTTCTTTTTTGCTTTTGATAGGTGTGACTAATCCCATTATTTTTACCCATAGGGGCGCTTCCTTTCAACCCCGACCTTTCTTATATATTTATGATAGTACATTTTTAACTCTTTTTGTGAGTGATTTAAAAATGCAACACAATATAAAGACGGTTGCATTCAGGCAGAAAAAATTAAGGAAAGCCGTAACAGACAGGAAAATGCTGCAAGGGGGAAATCAATATGCTGATGCTTACAGTGCCAAAGGAAGAATACCTGATGATAGGAAAAAATATAAAGATCACTTTTCTCGGAGGTAATAATAATCAGTTGAGAATAATGATAGATGCCCCCAAGGATGTGAACATAGCAAGGGGAAGGGCTATACGGAAGCGGGCAGTCAAACGCAGAAATGCGGCAGCGGCAGGCACGCAGGATCGGCAATGATAATAGCCGGATGAAGTTCCGTCCTAAGAGGCGCGCCGGATGGCGGAATGTATTCGGATTATTATAGACAATTGAATATTGAAAAGAAACTATTAACAAACGGCGGGAAACGGAAATTCCCGCGGCAATCCGTAAAGCGGAAAACAAGGAGGTAATATTATGGTAGTACAGCACAATTTACAGGCAATGAACTCTAACAGAATGTTAGGCATCACACAGGGAACATTATCAAAGTCAACAGAGAAGCTTTCATCAGGCTACAAGATCAACCGCGCGGCAGATAACGCAGCAGGTCTTGCAATATCAGAGAAGATGAGAAAGCAGATAAGAGGACTTACACAGGCTTCTGCAAACGCTGAGGACGGTATCAGTGCAGTACAGACAGCAGAAGGTGCTTTGACAGAAGTACATGACATGCTTCAGAGAATGAATGAGCTTGCAAATCAGGCGGCAAACGGCACACAGTCTGCTACAGACCGTCAGTATATTCAGGATGA
>CANREB010000021.1 GCA_947629525.1 uncultured Lachnospiraceae bacterium | reverse complement strand
GCCTGTCCTCATTGGAAAGCTGCGTAAAAAGCGAAAGGCACTGCGCCTGTTCGTCTGTCAGCCCGCCAAGGCTCTTATCAGGCTCAAAAAAATCAGTGATGGAAATGCCAAAACCGCGGCAGAGCTTGTACAGGGTAGACAGCGAGGGCATATTCTGCTTGTTTATAAGCGTGCTTAGTGTAGAATACGTGATTCCGGAAGCCTTAGAAAGATGATACAAAGTCCACCCACGCTCGCCGCACAGTTCCCGAATACGCTCAATAGGGTTTATTTCATTCATTAAATACCTCACCAAAAAATAATTCAAAGTTATTATTCATCATATCGCATTTGACGGTAAACCGATAGATTATATTATTCGTTATATTTATAGCGTTTATTCATTATATATTACGAGAGGAGGAGACTAAAAATGGCATCTGATAAATTAATCAGCGCGGCGGCAGAATATTTATGCATGAATATGTGTACGGAAATCCCGAAACAGATTGATGAAATGGGAAGGTACAAAAGATGCAGGAAAGGATGCGGACTAGCATCATATGACTGCATAGCATTTTTGGATTTTAAGGCGCTTGACAAAACAGAGTATACAGTAACAGCGGCAATCAGCCGCGGAGGATTGGACTTTAGCAATTTCATGAAAAGCGGCTCTGCTGAGGAAATAATAGGTTATTTGAATAGCAAAGCGGGTGTCGGCGAAATAACCGCAAGCTTGGAGCACCTGTGCGAAAAAGCAAAGCGGTACTGTAAGGAGCATGACATTGAAGACTGATCGCAGCGATTGGTACAGGTCGAAAAAATAGTGAAAAATAGTGAAAAAATAGTGAAAAAATAGTGGAATTGTGGCTTAAATAAGGTATAATAACAACATACAATGATGATATGCTAAAGGAGGCGCAGGCAAATGTCTGACATTCTCAAAAACGAAAATGAGAAGAAAAAATATCAGGATTCAATCAGAGGCAGCCTGTTTGGCGGCGCCGTGGGCGACGCTTTAGGATATCCCATTGAGTTTATGAGTGAAGATAAGATTTTTTCAATATACGGCAGACAGGGAATACAGGAATACGCGCTTGATGGCAGCAGCGTCAGGGCGCTTATATCGGACGACACGCAGATGTCGCTGTTTACGGCGGACGGCATACTTGTAGCTGACGCTTTGGGCAATCAGGGCGACACTCTGCACGAATACGCAGCAAAGGCATACATGGACTGGCTCATCACGCAGGAGCAGGACTTTGAGCAGTTTCAAAGTCAGCCGCAAAGATTAAAGAACGAGAGTATTTCATGGCTTCTTGACGTGCCTGAACTGTACAGCCGCAGAGCGCCCGGCATGACCTGCATATCAGCGCTTGGCAGAAAGAAAAGCGGCGGCGCTTTTGGCAGCATAGACAATCCGCTCAATGACAGCAAAGGCTGCGGCGGGATAATGCGCGTTGCGCCATTGGCTTTGTGCCGCGGATTTTGTGACAATCTTGACAGCCTTGACAGGGAAGGGGCGGAAATTGCCGCCATTACCCATGGGCATCCCCTCGGATACATTAGCGCGGCGGCGCTTGTGCATATTATCAGCCGCATCGTATATCCGCGTCAGCAGATGCCGCTGAAAGAAATCGTGCTGGAGGCAAGGGATGCCATGGCAAGGGTGTTTGCGGGAGAGCCTTATCTTGGTACGCTTGTGCGCCTGATTGATCTTGCCGTGGCTCTTTCTGAAAATCATGACGATGACCTTGCCAATATCCGTCAGCTTGGCGAAGGCTGGGTAGCAGAGGAGACGCTTGCCATTGCCGTATACTGCTCGCTCAGATACCAAAACAATTTTTCGGCGGGCATCACTGCAGCCGTAAACCACAATGGCGACAGCGATTCCACAGGCGCGGTCACGGGCAATATTATGGGCGCACTTTGCGGCTATAGCGCAATAGAGGAAAAATGGAAAGAAAATCTTGAACTTTCAGACGTTATCCTTGAAATGGCAGATGACTTGTACTATGGCTGTCCGATAAAAGAATACAATAATCATGAAGATGCCCACAGGACATGTAAATACGAAAAAATGCGATGGAAACCTGATTTAATCAAAGAAACGCCGAAGACGCAGTTTATTGCCGTAAAAGGCGATATCACGCAAAACCATGATGTCACGGCAATCGTAAACGCTGCCAATACAAGCCTGCTTGGAGGCGGCGGAGTAGACGGCGCGATCCACCGTGCGGCAGGACCTGAGCTTTTGGAGGAGTGCAGGCATTTGAGTGGGTGCGAGACAGGCAAGGCAAAAATGACAAAGGCATACAGGCTGCCATGTGACTACGTGATACACACGCCGGGACCGGTTTGGCGCGGCGGGCAGAAGAAAGAGCGCGAGCGCCTTGCCTCATGCTATCGTTCCTGCTTGGAGCTTGCCGTAAAAAACGGAATAAGAAGCATAGCGTTTCCGTCGATTTCAACCGGAGTGTATTGCTTTCCCGTCAGCGAGGCGGCAAAAATCGCCGTTGAAACATCAAAGGCATTTGTATCAGAACATCCCGGAGAGCTTGACATAATTAAATGGGTATTGTTTGACGATACAACGTTTTCGGCTTACAAAGCCGTGATAGAAAAAGCAGCCGTCAAAACGGCAGAATGAGAGGAAATTAAATCATGGATAAAACAAAATTCACAACCCCAATCCCGCTGTCTGAAATACAGATAATGGATAACTTTTGGAAAAACGAAATGGAGCTTGTCCGCACGGAGGTTATCCCATACCAGTGGGCGGCGTTGAATGACAGCGTGGAAGGCGCGGCACCAAGCTACTGCATGCGAAACTTCAAAATCGCAGGCAAAATGAACAGAGAAAAACAGCAGAAAGGCGCGTCGTACATAGAGCCCAAATACACTTTCCGCGGTTTTGAGGCACTGCCCGAAAATCCCGACAAGCTTGAGGATAAATTTTACGGTTTTGTTTTTCAGGACAGCGATTTTTCAAAGTGGATAGAAGCAGTAGGCTATTCGCTTACGCAGCACCCCGATGCCGAGCTTGAAAGGCTTGCGGACAGTGCTATAGATATCGTCTGCGCGGCACAGCAGGACGACGGATACCTTGATACCTACTACATAATAAACGGCAAGGACAAAATTTTCACAAATCTGCGCGATCACCATGAGCTGTACTGCTTCGGGCATCTCGTGGAAGGTGCTGTCGCTTACTATCAGGCGACAGGTAAGACTAAGCTTCTTCACGCGGCGGAGCGCTTTGCCGATTACATATATGATTATTTTGGAGAGGATGAAGACAAATGCAAAGGTTATCCCGGACATGAGATAGCGGAGATGGCGCTTGTGCGTCTCTACGAAGCGACAGGCAGCAAAAAATATCTTGAACTTAGCAGTTTTTTTATAAACCAAAGAGGCACAAAGCCCTATTACTTTGATACGGAAGGTCATCCCGATGAGAAAAGCGATGCAGACGGACTGCGTTATTTCTATCATCAGGCGCACCTGCCCGTGCGTGAGCAGACAGAGGCGGTAGGACATGCGGTACGTGCCGCATATCTCTATTCAGGAATGGCGGATGTGGCAAGACTGGCAGATGACGAAAGCCTTTTTACCGCATGCGAGCGGCTTTGGGATAATATAGTAAACAAAAAAATGTACATCACAGGCGCTATAGGTGCTACACATATGGGCGAGGCATTTTCGTTTGAATACGACCTTCCGAACGACACCGCGTACGCGGAAACATGCGCCTCGATAGGACTGGTGTTTTTCGCGCGGAGGATGCTTGAAATAAAGCCTGACGCAAAATATGCAAACGTTATGGAACGCGCTCTTTACAACGGCGTGCTGAGCGGCATGGCGCTTGACGGTAAAAGCTTCTTCTACGTGAACCCGTTGGAAGTAAATCCGACAGCGTGCCGCAAAGACGAGCGTAAATTCCACGTCAAACCCGTGCGGCAGAAGTGGTTCGGCTGCGCATGCTGTCCGCCGAATATCGCACGGCTCATAAGCTCTGTCGGCTCATATGCCTATACTGAAAGTGATGATACGCTGTTCGTGCATCTTTATATAGGAGGAAAGCTTACAAAAAATGTAAACGGCACGGACGTTGACGTAAATATAAGTTCACAGTTTCCATGGGAGGGCAATGTTGAGATAAAAGTACGAGCCGGACACACCAAATTCAGGCTTGCCCTGCGCATTCCCGACTGGTGCGGTTTGGACGCGTCAAAGGGTTGGGAACTGGAGAACGCGGACAGATTTAATATCGAAGAAAAGGACGGCTACATTTATCTGTCAAAACAGTGGGCAGACGAAGACACAATAAATCTTAAGTTTGCAATGGAGGTAAGGCTTATGAGCGCGTCAACTGCCGTGAGAGAAGATATAGGAAAAGCAGCGCTCACAAGAGGACCGCTTGTATACTGCCTCGAAGAAGCGGACAATGGAAAAAATCTGCATCTTCTTTCGGTAAAGGCAGAAAACAATTTTGAAATATCAGACGGCAAAATCTGCGATACTTTTATAAAAAAGATAACGGCGCAAGGCGTAAGGGAAAACGAGCAGTCTGTTGATGGGCTTTATGGACCTCTCACCGCACGGCGCGGGAATGATGTGACGCTTACGTATATCCCATATTATACATGGGCTAATCGCGGTGAAAATGAGATGCAGGTCTGGACAAGAATAGATTATAATGATTAATTATAAAGAATGGCAGTCCCCGGTGTATATCGGGGGCTGATTTTTTTTGAAAAAATCTGTCTGCATGTATTGACAGAATTAAAACACTAGTGTACTATTTAGCTAGTACACTAGTAAAGACATTTTTGAACGTGAGAAAAGAGGTGAATAAATTTTTGGAATATGACAACAACATACCAATATATCTTCAAGTGATAGACCGCATAAAAAAAGATATAATACAAGGACGTCTGCCGATGGGTGAAAAGCTGCCCTCGACAAGAGAGCTTGCGCTTCAATACAACATCAACCCTAATACAGCGGCACGCATTTATAAGGAAATGGAGCAGCAGAAAATGTGTTTTACGAAAAGAGGGCTGGGTACATTTGTGACGGAGGATCCGGAAATCTTCAACGCAATGCGTGAAGATATGGCGCGCAAAAGACTGGACAGCTTTATAAGCGATATGAAAGAGCTCGGCTATACCAAGGAGGAACTGCTCGAGGCGATTTCACAAAATTTTTTATGAAAAATGAAACGGAGGAATTTTAATATGCTTAAATGCGAGAAATTAAAGAAAACATATTTTAACAAAACAGCAGTGGACGATATCAGCGTAACGATTGAAAAAGGAAAGATATATGCGCTTTTGGGACCAAACGGCAGCGGAAAGACGACGTTCATGAAAATGGCGGCGGGACTTGTCAAGCCCACGAGCGGGGAAATCCTGTACAAAAATGCACCTATAGGTATCGCTTCAAAAAGCGAGGTGGCATATATGTCCACAGAACCGTATTTCTATTCATTTATGACAGTAGGCGGTGTTGGAAAATATTACAGCGAATTTTTCAACGACTTTGACATGAACTTATTTAAAAGCCTTCTTGCGGAAATGGAACTTGGTACGGAAGAAAAAGTGACACATCTGTCGTCAGGTATGACGGCAAAGCTGAAAGTCGCAGTCACAATTGCAAGAAAAGCAAAGCTGTATCTTTTAGACGAACCGCTTAACGGCATAGACTTGATAGCGCGCGAACATATAGTCAAGGCAGTGCTTCGAGCCGCAGGTGAAGACAGCACTATTGTTATATCAAGCCATCTCGTAGACGAACTTGAAGCGATAGTTGACAGCGTTATCTTCATCAAAAACGGCAGGAGCGTTATCGCAGGCGATGCCGAAGAGATAAGAGAGCAGCGGGGCAAGTCGATCGTGGAGCTGTATAAAGAAGTGTATTCATAGAATACGCCGCAAAAGGATTTCTGAATTATGAAAAAAGAGCCGATAAGGCGGAATGAGAGGTAGATTATGTTAAAATTAATGAAATATGAATTTAGGAAACAGGCGTTTTCAAAGCTGATAATCTCTGTGATTTTAGCGGCAATGCTTGTGCTTTACGCAGTTATGCTGATAAGGGGAAATGCCGACGGTGCAGGCGTTACAATAGGACTTACCGTGTCGGCAATGTTTATCGCGGTAATGTTTGTGGCGTTTGAGTGCCTCAACACTTATGCAAAGGATTTAAAGACAAAACAGAGCTATATGCTGTTTATGCTGCCAAAATCTTCCCGCAGCATACTTTTGTCAAAAATCCTTGCGTCGGCGGTACAAGTCATCACTATATTAGCTGTATTTACGGTAGTAGTGTTTATATGCGCTATCGCTTATGCGGCGCGGTTTGAAGATATAGCGGCGTTTATAGATAATCTGTTTGATATGTTTTTTAATGCCAAATTATCTGATATTATAAATATCCGCATGGCTTTAAGGGTAATTACATTTACGCTTACTGTCTGGCTTTTCCTCGTAGTGCTTGCGCTGTTTGTGATCACGCTTGCCAATACAGTGGCAAACAACAACAAATTTATGTCATTCCTGTCAGTGATAGCATATTTTGTATTCATTATAGTCATAGACAAAATTGAGAGTGCCACAGCGTATTATCTGCTGAAAGACATAGCGCAAAGCAACGTAGCGGGTGGGGATTTATATTTGGCTGCAGCTTCTGTATTTTACCTGATCGTGGACATAGCGTTTTTCTTTGTGACATCATGGCTGATCGATAAAAGACTGAGTGTGTAAAAAAGTACGGGCGGAATTGATAAGATAAAATCTCTTTGAATATGATTCAAGGAGATTTTTTCGTTTATGAGATGAAGATATCTGCATATTGTATCTTAGCATATCTAAGTTGTAAAGTTAAAATGACCGATATATTAAAAAGATACAAACATATAGGGAGGATGAGTGATTTGTTAGAAATTGCTGTTTGCGATGACGAAGCGGATGATCTTGATTATGCAGTATATATTTTGAATGAAATATTTAAAAATCAGAATATAGATTACAATATAATGACATTTTTATCTGCAAATGAAATGTTAGACAATGTCCGGAAGCTTGATATTGGGGTTTTGGATATTTCAATGAAAGAACTCAATGGTATTAACTTGGGAAGAAGTTTAAAGAGAAAATTCCCTTGTGTGAAGTTGATATACATAACCGGTTATGAAGAATATTGTATGCAGGCAATCAATGATGTTCATGCGTTTTCGTTTTTGTGCAAACCGTTAGATAAGTACAAGATGGAAAAACAAATTATAGAAGCGCTTAGTCACATGTCTGATACTGTTATTGAAAAGGAGTTTTATAAGGTAACTGACAACAATGGGAAAGAGCATATGTCACTAAAAATAAAATTGAACGATATATTATATTTTGAATACATAAAAAGGTCGAGAAAAGTTTCCATAGTGCTGGCAGATGAAACATATGAGTATGAATGTATATTTGAAAAATTAGTCGAAGAACTGCAGCAATATAATTTTGCTGTAAATTGTAGAGGAAATTTAGTAAATCTGCGCCATATTGAAAAAATAAAAGGTTTTAGTATTTATTTAGATAATGGAAAAGAACTTCAAATTGCTCAGAAGCGCAGCGTTGATTTTAAAGAGAAAATGAATGCGTTTTTACAAAAAAATTCATAGGAGAATAAAAATGGATAGAATTTTACTTATATTATGCAATGGTCTTTCTTGCTTTATCATAAGTATAATATTGTTCCAATTTATGAATGGAAAGTATAAAAGAAGTTTTCACAAAAAGTACATATATATAATTGCCGAAATTATTATGGTAGTAAGTACATTGTGCACAAATCTAATAAATAATGCAATGTTAAATTTGCTGACGTGGTGTGTTTTGACGGGGGCTGTTGCATATTTCCTGTATTATGAAGATGCAGATAAGCTATTTAGACGAATACTTGAATGCGAA
Source organism: uncultured Lachnospiraceae bacterium (assembly GCA_947629525.1). Classification (GTDB taxonomy): domain Bacteria; phylum Bacillota; class Clostridia; order Lachnospirales; family Lachnospiraceae; genus COE1. The sequence continues at coordinate 32,075 of CANREB010000021.1, read as the reverse complement.
GCATTGGTTTTGTGCATGTCTGTTTGTGAATCTTTGGGTGTCATCCTGTTGCATTGGATTTTGCAACAGGCAAATATAAAAAATATTGATGATATTATGATGTGCTGCTTGGAAGTTACGTTCTCAAAGATAATACTGATTTTTTTGTATTATACATTTATAAACCGATTTATAAAAAAATGCAACGTGCCATATTCAAAGACACGTTATATTATTTATGGTATTATGCTGGCTTATAGCCTTATTAATATGATTGTGATTGTCGAAAGTTTTAGTGATGGTCAGAAAAGCTATTTATGTACAGTAAATATGGGATGTATTGTTATGGCTGACTTATATCTTTTATATTTTGTAAAAATAGCAGATGAAAAGAATGATTATGAAAATCAGGTAAAGGCGTTGTAACAGCAGGCAAAGATACAGTATGAGTATTATATGGCGCAGACTAAGAAATACGATCAGACAGTTCATATACTTCACGATGTAAATAAACATATTAAGGCGATCGAAGGATTATGTGCAGCAGATCAGAAACATACAGCGGGTGAGTATGCAAAAGAGATAGGAAAGATATTAAAACCGCTGATACCTGTTCAATACACAGAAAATCAGATATTGAATATCCTTCTTATAGATAAAGAAGCTGCTATGAAGGAAAAACAAATTTCGGTGGAGATAAAGATTGATAATGTGAGTTTGGATTTTATTGCACCGATAGACGTCACTACTATTTTTGGAAACTTATTGGATAATGCGATAGAGGCGGCTGAACAGGTAAATAATGATAGATATATTTATATTAAAATCGGCTCTTATCACCAAATGATAGTTGTCAATATAGAAAATAGCTGCAATGATATAAAGTGGAAAAATGGCTTTCCGGTATCAGACAAGGGGAAAGGCAGGGGACTAGGGCTATTGAATGTGCAAAGCAGTATTGAAAAGTATGATGGAAATATGACATTGAAACAAGAAGAGCACAAGTTTATCGTTGGATTGTTTCTCAATTCATAAAAAAGGGCGAAAGGCTCTTTTTTTTGGTGAAAAAATCTTACTTCGTGCATAAAAAATCTTACTTGGTGCGAAATATATTAAAAAATAAAGTACAGTTGACGATAATTTACAATAAATAAATTACAACTATGATCCGGTAGATTAGGATTAGGAAGGAGTGCGTCATTTTATGAAAATTGAGAATACGGATACAGTGAAGATGTATTCCCCGGAGTATGTTAGTAAAGTTGCACAGGAAAATAAAAAAGCCGAGGCAGAAAACGCTGCACAGGCTAAGTCGGCTTATGATGATATTGACATAAGCAAAGAGGGAAAAAGTCTGTTAGACACAGGAAAGGAAAAAGCAGAACGGTTTAGGCAGCAGGTTCATTTTTGCACATTTGGCGATATTAAAGAAATTCCGGCAGAGTACAGAATAGAAAACCTGTTTAAGATGGATCTGAAAGCCGATTCCATTTTCGGAGGCGAAAACCTATTTCAGCGTAACTCAACAAGTCAGTATAAGGTGTTTGACGAATGGCTGGATAACAACGCTTCCGGTATATCGGAAGAACAGATGCGGATGATCAAGGATGAAATTAAAAACGCAACGGGAGTAATGGATTCTTTAAATGATCAGGAAGGGTATAGGGGAACGTCTTTTGAGTCGGTTGCTTTATTGCAGGCAAGTAAAAGCTATCTGGAAAAACTGAAAAGCACAATGATTCCGGAAGAACTAAGGAAAGGTTTCCAAAGTATGATTGATGAATATACATATTTTAATGAAACGTCAAGAGACTCTTTGATGCAGCGGATGACGCCGGATTATATGGTTGTGGGAATTGGCAATAATACGGCATCTTACAAATACAGAAATGAGATTATTCAGAGCGAACAAAGTTTCTATAGTAAGGAAAGTAAAGATATTAGCAGTAAATTTGCTGATTACTATTCGGGTGGAATGAGTAAAGAGGCTCTTATGAAAGATCTTAGGAATTATGTTACTGACTATGTTGCTGACAAAAATGCCGCATCGGTTGGAAGTAAAGCAGCAATAAGCGCCAATATGGAAGATTTGTTGGGAAAACTGGCAGGTCTGATACGGTAGAAAAGAGGTATAGGAGAAGTAAAAAATCGCCTCTAAATCGAAAATGTCTGCCGCCGTGAGCGACGGTACTTATTATCAATAGGCGCGAAGCGCCGCATTTTTTGATGGATTTGTCAAGTGTTTTGGCAAAAAGTGGGGGATTTTAATAAAAAGGAATCTGAAAGCCTTATATTTACTGGCTTATAGATTCCGAGAGATTATAAAAAAATAATGGAGGTGCTGACATGGCAATTGCAGGAGTAAATAATTATACAACATATGCAAATTACGACACTGACATATTGCAAAATAAAAAAAATACAAATAACAAACAGGCGGCAGGCAGGACATATGGTGATGTCCGTGGATATAGAACTTATTTAACAGGAAAATATAGCTGTCTGACAAATTCTGATTACTCGGTGTCAATAAACAGTTCTCTGCTGGAGAAAGCCGTAAGAGATGAAAAGACATCAAAGTGGTTGGAATACAATTTGTCTTTGATCCCTAAAGTGATGGATAATATAAGATCAAAAGTAGCGGCACGAGGGAGCAGGATATTAAGCTGTAGTATTACTATGGATGGATATGACAGTATGACAACTATATTGGTTACTAAGTATGGGGATGATTCGGAAACAGCAAGAGAGAAGTCGGAAGAAAAGATTAAGAAGATAAAAGAGGAAAAGGAAACCGAAGAAAAAGAAGCCGAAGAAAGAAGGTTAGAAGAATTAACAGTCGGATATGATATTGATCTTATTGATAAGGTTCTGGATATACATGCCTTTGATCAAAAGATATAGATATTAAAAATAATTTTTCTGTCTGATGAGATTTTCCGCCGTGCTTTTTTGTCTAATATATGCAGGACAAAAACAAAGGACGCTTTGTAAACCTGCACATTACACTGTTGCGCACAGGAGGTACTGCTGTAATGAAGCAGAACGAAATACAAAAACTGGCAGATCGGGCAAAAAGGCACGAATATGATGCTTTCACACAATTGATGCAATACTGCATGAAAGATATGTACAAGACTGCGCTGGCGATCCTTATGAACGATGAAGATGCCGCGGATGCCATACAGGACACGATCCTTATCTGTTGGGAAAAACTGCATACGTTGAAACAGACACAATACTTTAAGACATGGCTTACGCGCATACTGATCAACAGATGCTATGACATACGCCGCAAAAATGCGCGCCTGACAAGCCTTGAGGACTATAATGAGCCTTCATACGAGGATAACTGCAATCTTGAACTTAAGGAAGCGCTTGGTGCGCTGGACGAGAAATACCGCATCGTAATGCTGTTGTTTTATGGGGAAGGCTACTGCATTGACGAGATAGCGAAAATTTTAAAAATTCCCAAAAGCACAGTCACGACACGGCTGCAGCGAGGCAGGGAAAAACTCGCAAGGTATTATGAAACGCCTATGGATGACAGGAGGGGTTGAGATGAGCGTAGATGAACACAGCATTTTTTCGGTGGATATAGAATTGCCTGCGATTGTGCAGAAGAAAGCGGATACTGCCTTTTCGATGATTAAAAAGAAAGGGACAGGTTATATGGAAAATTTTGAAAAAGAAAATCTCAAAAAGACATTAAAAAAAGCAGGAGCATTCAAAAGACCGACAGCGGCGGCAGTCGCCGTGTGCGCCTTGGCACTCTGCGGGATAACGGCGCTTGCGGCAGGATATCATTACTGGAGCCGCAGCATGAGCGGAACGCTTCAGGCGGACGAGGTACAGCAGATTGAACTGATACAGAACGGTGTTGCGGACATACTGGACACACAGGACACAGACGACAGTGCGCTTGCGGAAATCAAGGCAGTCACGGTAGGGGGCGTCACGGTCAAGCCAATGGAAGTAATTGCGGACAGCCATTTTGCCCATATATCATTCTCAATATCAGGTTATACGCTGGGCGAGCAGGTGGAGCCGAGCTTTGAGCATATGGATGCGGACTGCGAAGGAGTGGTTGCCGTAAACGGCAGTTTTTACGACGGAATTGTTTCGGACAGTAACGGCAATCCCGTATATGATGACGGCACGCCGATCAAGCTTGACGAGAGCGGCGCGGTTATCTCGCACTATACAGACGATGACGGCACGCTTGAATACGTAATAACCTGCATATCAGCCTATGACCGGACAATTTTAGGCAAAACAATTCATGTGGAATTGGAAAACATCGGTACGACATACCATGCAGATTATGAAAATGTGCTAAGCGGAAAATGGGAGTTCGACATTCCAGTCACTGAAAAAAATTCAGCGAAAACATACGCGCTTGGCGCATCGGTAGGTGACTCGGGCGCGACAGTGACTACAGTGGAGCTGTCCCCCATTTCCATAAAGGTAAACTATGATTTTCAGGGAGAAAAGGTATCGCAGGAAGGATCAGACAAAAGCTACACAAACCCGCCACTGTTTTGCGGAGTGCGCTTAAAGGACGGCACGATGCTTCCATACCTTGCGGACGGCGGTTCCGGCGGATATACGGATGAAACAGCCGCACAGTATTACTTTATGTCAGCGTTTGACAGGGTGATCGACGTTGACAATGTAGACGCGCTGCTGTTCAGAAAAGCAGACGGCACGCCAAGCGGAGATAATCTTTATATAGTGCCGCTTGTGCAGCAGCAATAATTACAGACAAAATCCCAAAATCTCTGCGGGCGTACGACCTGCAGAGATTTTTTTAAAATACTATGGAACACGCAGCGCCGTTATGGTACAATATATAATATTCATCAGATTTAAACGGAGGAAACAAATGTATCAGATAATCGACGGTAAAAAAATATCGCAGGAAATAAAAGACGAGCTGAGGGAAAAAGTCACAGCACTCAAAGCCGAGGGCAAAGACATCTGCCTTGCGGTGATACAGGTGGGCAGCGATCCCGCGTCAAGTGTCTACGTTGGCAACAAGAAAAAAGCATGCGCATACATAGGCATAGAGTCGCTTGCGTATGAGCTGCCTGAAGAAACCACGCAGGATGAGCTTCTTGCGCTTGTGCGCAGGCTCAACGGCGACGACAAAGTAAACGGCATACTCGTCCAGCTTCCGCTGCCAAAGCATATTGACGAGAACGCGGTGATTCAGACGATCTCGCCTGAAAAAGACGTTGACGGATTTAACGAAAAAAATGTCGGAGCGCTCTGTGTCGGGAGTAAAGGATTTGTGTCCTGTACGCCTCTTGGCATAATTCAGCTTTTAAAGCGTTCGGGCGTAGAGATATCAGGAAAGCACTGCGTTGTTATCGGACGCAGCAATATAGTCGGAAAACCCATGTCGCTTCTGCTTCTGCGCGAAAACGGAACAGTCACGATATGCCATTCACGCACCCAAAATTTAAAAGAGATAACAAAACAGGCAGATATACTGATAGCAGCGGTCGGAAAGCCGAAATTTGTGGACGATACTTTTATCAAAGAAGGCGCGGTAGTTATCGATGTGGGAATACACAGGAATGAAAACAATAAACTCTGCGGCGACGTGGATTTTGAAAAGGCAGCGCCGCACACCAGCGCCATAACCCCTGTTCCGGGTGGTGTGGGACCTATGACGATAGCGATGCTTATGTACAACTGCGTAAGCAGCGTGGAATAAGAAATAGTCAGAAAATTCAGAAAACAATATGCAAAATAACTGACATCAATTGTCAAAAGTGACGGTATTCAAAAAAATAATAAAAACCTATTGCAATTATCTTATAAAGGTGCTAATATACAATTACAGAAACACAAGAGACATAAATAAATAAAAAATAAGCTTTTGTATAAGCATTATATAGAGGCAGGTACTATTCGGAAACTGCAAACACTTTCTATAAAGTGCAAAAGCAAAAAAGGAGGCGAGTCCCTTGGCACAGTTTACAACCTAAATCTGACGATGAAGAAATCCCTTAATTAAATATGAAAATGAGATAAATGCCAATCGTTTGCGAGATGTAAGTTTAAGATGATATTTATCAGATAAAAGTATTTTCGGTTGAGGTCTATAGATGAAGTTTATCGAAAGCGTGATGGCAGAGAGATAAATCTGATATAGACGGTCAGCAGATGAATACGAGTAGAATACAGCGGAGGGTATTTTATAAAAAGGTAGATGTCTGACAGGCGGCAGTCTCGGAATGAAGCATATAGGAGATTAAGCAGAGAGTTTCGATAATAAGTTAGATATTAGGGAAGAAAATGATTTTTAATCAATTGGTAGAGTTAAAGTTCGGCGGGGTGAAGAGAAGATAAGCCGAGAAAGAGGTAAAAAAATTGGATAACGAATTTCATTAGAACGACCGTTGTATCATTGTAAAAGGGTATGACGGTCGTTCATTTTATTTTTTTTGCGTAATGTGATTGAAATTCCATCCTTTATATGCTACAATACATAAAACTGACAAGACAGGTGTCTTGTCAGCATGCGTTACAGCAAAAGGAGGAAAATATGGAAAAATTTAAACAATTTTTAAAACGCAAAGATATTGAGATATCTGCCAGACGTTACGGCATAGACGCGCTTGGAGCAATGGCTCAGGGATTGTTTGCATCGCTTTTGATAGGCACTATCATATCAACGATAGGCGAGCAGCTTGGCATCGAGCTTCTGGTGACGATAGGCGGATACGCAAAGGCAGTTACGGGCGAAGCTATGGCAGTTGCCATTGGTTATTCGCTTCATTGTCCGCCGCTTGTCTTGTTTTCACTGGCGGCAGTAGGACACGCAGCAAATTCATTGGGCGGAGCGGGAGGTCCGCTTGCTGTACTCATTATAGCGGTTATATCGGCTGAATTTGGCAAAGCAGTTTCAAAGGAAACAAAAATCGACATAATAGTGACCCCGTTAGTGACAATAGTATTGGGAGCTCTGCTTTCCACATTCTGCGCCCCGGCTATCGGTGCGGCGGCAAGCGCTGTGGGAACAGCCATTATGTGGGCTACGGAGCTTCAGCCGTTCCTTATGGGTATAATTATTTCCGTAATAGTAGGAATAGCACTTACACTTCCGATAAGCAGCGCGGCAATATGCGCGGCGCTGAGCCTTACAGGGCTTGCGGGCGGAGCGGCGCTTGCGGGATGCTGTGCGCAAATGGTAGGATTTGCCGTTATGAGTTTTAAAGAAAACGGCTGGGGCGGATTTTTTGCTCAAGGTATCGGTACATCAATGCTCCAAATGGGAAATATCGTGAAAAAACCCCGCATATGGCTTCCGCCGATCATTACGTCGGCTATAACGGGTCCTGTTGCGACATGTCTTTTTCAAATAAAAATGAATGGCGCGGCAGTGGCATCCGGTATGGGTACATGCGGACTTGTAGGTCAGATAGGTGTTTATACAGGATGGGTCAATGATATTGCAGCAGGTGCAAAGAGTGCGGTCACGGCATGGGACTGGACAGGACTTATCTGCATAAGCTTTGTCCTGCCTGCCGTTATCACGTATTTTATAGGAATGGGATTTAGAAAGATTGGGTGGATAAAAGAAAATGACTTAAAGCTTGAGCTTTAAGGACAGGCAAGCGATATGTGCTGTCCTGCTCCGCATAGCGGGCGCACAAAACCGTCGCTTATACGGTATGCTTCTCCGTAGAGCACACCCTTTTCGTTATCTTTGATAAGAATATAGCTTCCGTCAGTGAGGGCGATAAATTCCCTGCCCTCGCTGTCGGCGCAGGCTATATCGTCAATCATTTTTTTCCCGTCTAAAGTTATGTCTTTCAGATAATCATAGTGTGGAATTATGTTGTAGTCGCTAAGTCCAAGCCCGACTATAAAACGCTTGTAATTTTTATCAATACTCTCTCCGTCCAGTTCAGGCATTGCGTATACAAGACTCGCGCAGTTCATTGTTCCTGCGCTTATGCCGATAATGATACCGTCAAAATCGGATATGTTTTCAGCCAGATGTATCTGTTTGAAAAAATTATTCTGTGTAGGGACATGACCTCCCGAGAGAATGATGATATCATATTCTGCAAGGTCGCCGGACGACATTTCATCTTGGCGGTGATCGTATACATCGAAGCTTTTAACAGGCAGCCCACTTAGGTTAAAAGCATTAGTAAAGGCATCCGCATCATAGTCGTTCTGCTCAAAACTGTCAGGAAATGCCGCTATAATGAGTCCATGCATATTTTCGTGCCAAAGTGCTCTGAGTTCTTCGACAAAACCGTTTGAACCGTCGAGAAATCCCTGCTTTTTAACTCCGTCTTCCAATATAAGCCCCCCGGGGCTGCTTGTCAAAAATAAATTCATAGAAATTCTCCGTTTTATTTGACAGGTTTAGCTCCTGCTTTTTCCTGCATTTTGTCGATCCACGCCCTGAATTTGCCCTTTTTCTTTGCGGATGTCGTGCTTATGCTGCCTCTGATGCCCTTTACATCTGTGATGTATATTCCGCTTATTGTCGCTTTGACCTCTTTTTTAACAGGAACCATATCAAAAATAGATGCATCGCATATAAGCGACATGACCTGCGGGCCGATTTTTGCCTTAACTATTGGGAATTTGGCGCGGCGCATATATTTGGGAGTCTGCTCGAGCACCATTGCGGGGAGACCGGCGTCTTTTAGCTTCAGCTTTTTCTTGTCGATGACAAGCATGCTTACTGTCTGCTTGACCGCCTCAATCTGGGCTTCCTGCTCAGCCTGCTTTTTTTGGAGTTTTTTACCGACAAAATACAGCACGACTACCAAGACTATAAGAATGATCAAAATCGTTATTAAAACTTTTGCTACCATTGTTTAACTCATACCTTTCTGTTTTTTGCTGTAAAAATTGTATCATTAATTTGCGGAAAGTGCAAGAAAGTCTTTTATTTTAAGCATAACAATGGTATAATTTTTACGTTATAAGACAGTTTATTATGATAGAGACAAGCAATCAGAAGCGAGGATGTTTATTTTATGAAAAGAAAATCTATACTGCCGCGGTTATGTTTTGCGGGAACATTGATCTTATGTCTTAGCGCATGCGGCGCGAAAACAGATACAAACAAAGAAGAAACAGGCAGCGCCGCTGTCGGGAGCGAATTGGATGAAACAAACGAAAGCACACAAAACGCGGTGCAGGAGGCGGCTGCGGATATAGACGCCCGGCCGGAAACAGAAGATGATATTGACTATACGGGCATTCAGGATATTAATGTCGGGGAATACGTGACGCTTGGCGATTATAAAAATATGACAGTTGAAGTCCGCAAAGACGAAGTGACTGATGATGACATTGAAAGCATTATAAACAGCCGCCTTATGAAGATCACAAAAGGCGAGGTAAAAGACGGCGATATCGTAAATATTGATTTTGTCGGCAAAAAAGACGGGGAAGCTTTCTCGGGAGGCACGGCAGAAGATTATGAACTTGAAATAGGTTCGGGAACTTTTATCCCCGGATTTGAGGAAGGACTTATAGGCGTTGAGGCAGGCGATACGGTCGATTTGAAACTTACCTTTCCCGATGATTATGGAAATACGGAATACGCAGGGGCAGATGTGGTATTTACCGTTACAGTGAACAGCATAGCGGTCAACGGTGATTATGAATCGCTTACCGACGAGGAGATAGTAAGCCTTGGAATGCCTTATGGCAGTAAGAAAGAGCTGTGGGATGAGGGCGCGCGCATCGCCAACGAGGATGCGCAGACCGCATATGAGGCAAGCATAAGGTCGGCGGCGCTTAACAAACTTGTTGAAGAAAGCACTATAGTGTCTGTACCTGAATATCTTGTCGATGAAGAAATGGAAAGCTATATCGGATACATGAACGATATCTGTCAAAGCGTATATGAAACTGATTTGGAAACATATGTTTCGGTATACTATGGCATTACTATGGATGAATATGAAAAAGAGATAAAAGAGATGTCACAGGAGGCTGTAAGGGCAAATCTTGTATATGAAGCATTTGCGCGGGCGGAAGGCATACAGCCGTCGGAGGAACAGATAACCGGCAGGGCTGACGCGGAAGCAGCGGATTACGGATATGCCACAGGCAGAGAGCTTATTGGCGATGTGGGATATAACACTTTCAGAATGTATGTCGTTCAGGAACTCGTTGAGGACAGGCTCAGAGAGATCGTTACAGTGACGGATAATGAGACAGAGTCGGAAAGTGAAACGGCGAACTAGATGAAGGAGACAGCGCCAATGAAAAAATTACTGAAAGGTACGGCAATTGTGCTGGTATGTTCTGTTATTGTCAGCGAAGCCGGCGGACTTGGCAACGTGCATGCGACGCAGATAGACGACTTGAAGCGTCAGACAAAGGAAGATCAGGACCGCCTTGATGATCTTGACGATCAGATAAATGAACTTACGGGGGAGCAGGCGGGGATCACTGATGAGATTTCGATGCTGAGCGAACAGCTTTCGGAAATTATGGCAAGTATCAGCATCCTTGAAGATGATATAGAGGAGAAAAAAGCCGAGATAGTGCAGGCACAGAGCGACCTCGAGGAAGCAAAGCGCGTGGAAGAAGAACAATACAAAAATATGAAAGCGCGCATAAAATCAATGTATGAGAACGGAGACACCGATTATATCGATATACTTTTCAGCGCCGCGTCAATGGAAGACCTGCTTAATAAAGCCGATTATATCGAAAAAGTCCACGCATATGACAGAAAGATGTTTGAAAATTATCAGATAGCGCGTCAAAATGTGGAAGATTTAAAGAACAAGCTTGAAGAAGAAGAGTCCGAACTGGAAGCTGCGCAAGGCGAGCTTGAGGAGGAAAAAGCGGGCGTTGAAGAGGCAAGGAGTGAGTTAGAGGCGATAAGCGCTGACTATGAAGTCCAAATAAGCAAGGCAAAGCAGCAGGCGGAGATTTATAAAACCCAGATAAAGCAGAAAAACGCACAGATACAGAAGCTTGAAGAAGAAGAACGCAAGCGTGCCGAGGAAGAAGCGGCAAGAAAGGCTGCCGAAGAGGCGGCAAAGAAAAACGCCGGCAGCTCAAACAATAATACTAATAATACCAATAATTCTAATAATGCGGGCAACGCGAACAATGCGTCGGCAGCAACCCCGGCAGGAACGGCAGCGGTAAACAAGAATGAGATCTTAGCGGCAAACGGAAGCGCAAAAGGCAAGGAAATAGCCATATTTGCCTGCGGTTTTGTCGGCAATCCGTATGTTGCGGGAGGTACAAGCCTTACAAACGGGGCGGATTGTTCGGGATTTACGCAGGCTGTGTATAGTCAGTATGGCTACAGCATACCGAGGACATCATATGCACAAAGAGAGGTAGGAAGAGAAGTCAGCTATGCGGAAGCTGAGCCGGGCGACATTATCTGCTATCCGGGTCATGTGGCGATATACATAGGCAATGGCAAGATAGTCCATGCAAGTTCGGCAAAAACAGGTATTAAGATCAGCAATGCGCTGTATAGGGAAATATTGTGTGTAAGACGTGTAGTATAGTAGTGTAGTAATAAAAGGCATATGGTGCAAACCATGTGCCTTTTATTTTTCTGCTTTGTGTAACCTGCCTAATTTATCTATGGTTTATTTTGGATATTTGCCATCTGTTAATACGGTGCCGTATGTGATACAATATAGGAAACTAAGAAACTAAAATAAGTTTTCAAGTTTCCGGTCGGATGAGGGAGGTGGCAGGATGAGCTTAGATGAAATTCCGGCTATGAAAGAGCGTATTATAAACGCCGCAATTGAGGAATTTGGCAAAAACGGTCTCAAATTTACTATGGATGATGTGGCAAAGAACCTTGGCATAAGCAAAAAGACGCTATACAAAATTTACGACAGCAAGGAGGAAATGCTGCTTGACGTTGCGGATCACAGCTTTGCGGATATCAAAAAAAGCGAACGTGAAATAGTAGACGACAAAAATCTGGATACACTTACTAAGATAAGGCGGATAATGATAGTGCTGCCCGAGCGCTATCAGAACAAAGGACTTAGCAAACTCTATATCTTAAAGGATAAATATCCGTCAATCTACCAAAGGGTGACGACATATCTCTCTACAGACTGGGATGCGACGATCAGGCTTTTGGAGCAGGGAATAAAAGAAGGCGTGATACGTCCCGTTTCCATACCTGTGCTGAGGGCTATGGTAGAAAGCACATTTAAGGATTTTGTCAGCGACAGCGTTCTTGTCGAGAACGGCATATCATATGAAAAAGCGCTTGACGAGATGATAGAAATAGTAATTAATGGGATAATCAATATTAAATAAAGGAGGAATCGGTATGGACCGCACAAGCATTATTTTTGGAAACAGAATGAGTGAGAAAACAATAAGAAAGGCAAACCGTTCAAAGGCGAACAATATCAGGAAATACGGCGATGACAGCCATGTGACATTCAGAACGGCTGTAAGGGATAATCCCTATATAGGAGAAGCACTCGGGGTAAAAAATATATTGGTGGGCAGAAGCAAAAGCCAAAATCCGCCCGTGCCCGATTTTGACGTTGAAAAAGGCGTGATCGTTGGAAACATACGAATGGGATTCGGACATTACCGCATATCAATGGCGATAGCTTCAGCCGCTCATTCAATGGGATATACACCATACTGGCTAGATCTGAACTCGTATAATGATACAGTATGTACAAAACTTATAAGCGCCCAGAATGAACTTTACTCGCTTGGTTCGCGTATCTCGCAAAAAAGCAGTCTCTTCAACAAATTTGTTTGGGAGCCGATAAATTATGAAGGCTTCAGACAGCTTACGTATAATGCTGTAGACCAAAGGAACGCTGAACTTATGGCGCCCGTTTACAAGAACATACCGCGCGGAATACCGGTTATCGCGACCCACGTATGGCCTGCTCAGGCGGCAGTCCATGCAGGAATGGAAAATGTTGTAAACTGCATTCCCGACAACTGGCCTATGGCGCTGCATTATGCGGAGGGCAGCCTTCACACTGTACAGACGCATTACGCATATCAGGGTTATCGCATTGGAAACGGAATGATGAAAGACAAAGTAGTAAATCCGATGCCGGATGATGCTCTTATATATACAGGGCATTATATAGACCATGAACTTGTTGAAAATATCGAGCTGGACTGCGAAAAGCGTGTTGAGAGGACAGTTACCGGAGAACCTATCCGTTTTCTGCTTACGATAGGCGGTGCGGGAGCGCAAAAAGAGATATTTGCGTCAGTCATAAGATATCTCATCCCTCATGTAAAAGCAGGGCGTGCGGCTGTTTATGTCAATGTAGGCGATTACCGCAATGTATGGGAAGAATTAAGAAATGAGATAGGCGGTATGAAGGAACTTAGCACTGAGCATATGAATGACTGGAAAGAAACGACAGAATTTGCAAAAAATGCGATAAGCGGTAATGTGACAGGCATTCATGGTTTTTGGCATGAAAATATCTTTGAGGCTGTATACTGCACGAACCTTCTTATGAGAAGTGCCGATGTACTTGTGACAAAACCCAGTGAACTTGCGTTTTATCCTATACCGAAACTTTTCATAAAACGTGTCGGCGGGCATGAGCAATGGGGAGCCGTACATTCGGCAGAGATCGGCGATGGTACGCTTGAATGCCGGGATGTGCCGCACACGATACAGATGATGGAACTTTTCTTAAATGACAAGAACTATATAAGGAATATGTGCGCATCAATAATGCGCAACAAACGGATGGGCATATATGACGGCGCCTACAAGGCAGTCGAAGCGGCATTTGAATTAAAAAAGAACAGGGAGGGAAAGTGAGAATATGAACAACAGTCTTACTTTTAAAGAAAAAGCGACTTATGGACTGGGAGCTGTAGGCAAGGATATGGTCTACATGCTTTCGGCAAGCTATATTTTGTATTATTATCAGGATATTTTAGGCGTGAGTGCTATCGCTATGGGCACTATACTTATGATAGCGAGAGTCTTCGACGCGTTTAACGACCCTGTAATGGGTATCATAGTGGCAAAGACACGTACAAAATGGGGAAAATTCCGCCCGTGGCTGCTTATAGGCACGATACTTAATGCCATAATCCTGTTTATCATGTTTGCCGCGCCCCCTGCGCTTGACGGTAAAGGACTTGTTGCATATGCGGCTGTCACATACATTGTATGGGGTGTTACCTACACTATGATGGATATTCCGTTTTGGTCAATGATACCTGCCTTTACCAAAAGCGGCAGTGAGCGTGAAGGGCTTACCACTCTTGCAAGGAGCTGTGCGGGAGTAGGTTCTGCGCTTATCACGATAATCACGATGCTTTGTGTACCGGTGCTCGGAAGAGGCAGCGAGCGTGAAGGTTTTAAGCTGTTTGCGCTTATCATTGCAGTGCTTTTTATAGTATTCATCACCGTCGCATGCATTACGATAAAAGAAAAGTCAACGGTAGATATAGAGTCGCCGACAGTCGGACAGATGTTTAAAGCGCTCTTAGGCAATGATCAGGCGATGACAGTGGTAATTACCATTGTACTTATCAACTGTTCACTGTATATAACGTCAAACCTGCTTATTTACTTTTTCAAGTATGATATCGCGGGAGAAAACTGGAATGCCAATTATACGCTGTTTAACGCTTTTGGAGGCGGTATACAGATCCTTTCGATGATGATCCTATATCCTGTGCTTAGGAAGTTTATAAGCTCAATAAAAGTATTTTATCTAAGTTCCGTTATGGCAGTTGCAGGTTATGCCGTACTGCTGCTGCTTATGTTTGGAAACATACAGAGCGTATATGTACTGTTTATACCGGGATTTTTTGTGTTTGCGGCATTTGGAATGCTTACCGTGCTGACAACGGTATTTCTTGCCAATACAGTCGATTACGGCGAATGGAAAAACGACAGGCGTGACGAGAGTGTGATTTTCTCAATGCAGACATTTGTTGTAAAACTTGCAAGCGGTGTGGCGGCGATGATTGCGTCAATCTGCCTGACGGTGAGCAATATTCAGAAGGATTCGGATGAAGTTGTCGGTGCGGCCGGGGCTGTGCAGGCTGGGGCGCAGAATATGGCGGCTCTGCGCATGACGATGACGGTGGTGCCGATTGTGGGGCTTGTTGTGGCGTTGGTTGTTTTTCATAAAAAATATATACTTTCCGAGAATAAGCTTGATGAGATATCTAGGTCGTTGAAGAAGTAATGCAAAATATGGAAGATTGAGAAATCGTTGGAGCGATAAGGAATGTGGGACGTAGCGGTTGCTGCGTCCTGTATTCTATGATGGAAAATAGAGGACATGAGTGATATAATCAAAATGTGAAGGATATGAATAAATCGGCGGTTATCGGGAGTTTTCCTATGCCTTATTATTTGGATAAAGCGGAAGTGCCTACAATTCCAGTGCCGCATGACTGTGTAATTAATGATATATCGTTTTCAAATGATTTTCTTGTTTTGGATTTTGAACAGGATATATCCAGACATGATTCTATTAAAGATATTCATTCAAACGCAAAGTCTTTGATTATAAAAATGCATTTGATTGATACTTTTGATATTTATCAAATGAAAATATGGAAATTTCCGAAGTTTAAAAGATTTTATGTTGAAATTGATTTCAATAAATTAGCCGATCTTGTGAAACAAAAAAGAGTTGTATATCTTTATCATTATATTGCTTATCAGTCTTTGATTATAAACTTATACTACAATACGAATATTATCTTTAAGTTGCAGGCTGATTACATCGAGTACATTTGGAAAGAGTAATACAACTTCAAATTTGGAGGAAACATATATGGTTGATTTTATTTTTAATCTGTTTGCGGAGATTGTGGATTTCTTTATCACTTTTTGGATAGATAATGTTGTTGACAAATTTGCAAAAAGAAATAAATAAATGGAGTTGCGCGGAAGTATTAATGGATTATTACAAAAGGTGGGGGGTGATTGGCTACGCGGGCTGCTGTATTGTATGGCGTTAGGTTAAAGATTGATTCATATAGATGGTGGGCAAAACTTACAAGAATGGAACGGAACATGAATTAATGGAACATGGATTAAAGCTAGAAGGTTGACAATGTATGTGCCAAATATTATGATGATTTTAAAGTAAGTACAGAAAGGCGGGGTGTATATGGCAAAAATGCAGGTAAGATTTTCGTTTGATGATAAATTGATAGAAAAGAAGGGTGTTAAACGGGGAGATATTTATTACACGATAAAAAAGAACTTTATTCAAAAAGGGCTGCAGTGTGTTTCTGATGATGAACAGCTCATTTTTGAAGATATGGGGAATGAAAATGACTACGGAAATATGTGGGCTATTATTCTTGCCCTTGTTGACTGTGATTGGTTTACGGATTGTGCTTCCTCCTGCGTATTTGTGGAAAATGGTAAGAAGGAAGATGTTTTGGCGCAAGTGCCAGAAATAAAGCGAATAATGGCAACAGCGTAAGGGTGGGGCATGGAAGAAAAAATAGTACATGAAATGGTCGAATCTCCAAGTAGAAAGCAAATAACCTTTGATTTAAGTGATAAAATGTTAAAAAACTTTTATCCACGACCCAAATTGGCGCTAAATCCTAACTATCATAAAAAAGCATGGAAAGATATAGCAAGATTTATGAATAAAAATGGATTTGAACACAGGCAATATTCTGTATATGCGTCTATTTCTGAGATGACAAGTGCGCAGGTGAACGCATTGACAAGAACAATGATTATGCGTATGCCATGGTTATACAAATGCTTAAATGCTATTGATGTAACAAATATAGGGGAACAACATAGCTTAATGCCTATCGTTAAGGGTGCAGGCATTGTTTTGGAGCAAGAAGAAAAATAGAGTCTGCTGTTTTAAATGACAGGCAGGGCAGAACAATGAAAATTGGAGATTTATATAAAAGAAGGTGCTGTTATGGATAACCCAATATTTGAAGACATTATGAAAAACTGTACTGAAAAGAAGGTTGTAAGCCGCTGTAAAAAGCTGATAAAGAAATCAGCGCTTACAAATATGGCGACAGCAACTACATTGTCGGAACTGGCGTATTGGCTTTACATCTATGGACATGAAGATGAAGCCCTGCAGGTGTGTGAATTTTCCCATATCAAGGAACCAGAACCGAACAAAATAAATTATAATGTATGGAGTTTTATACTTTATGTGTGGGGGCTGGAGGTTTATATTTACCGCAAACGCGGGGAGGAAGAAAAGGCAGCCGAAAGGATTGCCGCTATGGAGCGTATCTGGGCCACGCCGTCTGGTGTTTGGAATACGCCGGAAATTGCGGCGGCTCAGAATAGGTTGATTCACAGCCGCCTATCATTTGATGATGCGATTTACCGTGAAAAATTCGAAGATGCAATCGCGGAAAACGATAAATCCGGGGCAAACGATTTGCGTTTTATTGCGTTATATAATTTGATTGGTGAAGGCGCGACAGGATTGTGCCCTCAACTGGAAGAACGGAAAGATGAAGTGGAAAAATTGATAGCAGAGTATATGCAGGCGCTTCGATAAATCCTCTTTTGAGGAATATATATGTGCCGTGATTGCGATGATACAATATACTAATGCGATTTTTATATATTTTGCTTAAATTGGATTTATTTGACGAAATTTCATGATTGTATGATAAATTGTGGGGTAAAGGAGAGGGTGTGCTTTGATTAGGGTAGAAAAGCTTGGCGGGAATGAGGTTTTTATTTTGGAAACCGATAAGACGAGCTATGTGTTCATGGCAGATAAGGGCGGGAGCCTTGTGCAGCTTTATTATGGAGCGCGGCTGGGGCTGTGCGATTGTGGTGAGGCGCATGTGGAGGCTGATGCGGTTAGGCGGGCGGTTCTGGCGATGATGCCTAAGTATGTAAATCCTAACGGGTGCAGTATTATAATGGACAAGGACGAGCCGAATAAGTGCATAGACGATTTGTGCCTTGAAATGTCGTCGCGCGGTAAGGGCGATATGAGGGAGCCGTTTGTGGAGCTTTTGTATGATGACGGCAGCAGGACGAGTGATTTTAGATACAGAGGGTATCGTCTGAGCGAGGAAAGAGAGGTCCCTTGCGGGCTTCCGAGTGCGTATGATGACGCGGACGAAGACGGAAATTTTTCGCTTGTAGTAGAGCTTGCGGATAGAAACAGCGGCGCGGTTATGGAGCTTGTCTATAATGTTTACTGTGAGTGCGACTGTATTACACGGTTTGCGCGGGTGATAAATAATGACAGCAGTGTCGTTATTGTAAAGCGGCTTATGAGCGCGCAGCTTGACCTTGATATGGGCGCGGCGAAAGTGGTTTCGTTCCATGGCGACTGGGCAAGAGAGATGAATAAGTCGGAGCTTGTCCTTGACGGGGGAAAGTATATGAGCGATTCGTCTACAGGCTTTTCGTCAAACAAGGCAAATCCTTTTATTATGCTGTGTGATTTGGAGACGGGCGAGGAGAGCGGGGAGTGCTATGCGGCAAACCTTATATACTCGGGTAACCACCGGGAATGTGTTGAGATTGGCGCTCATTGCAAGGCACGTCTGCTTACGGGCATAAATCCCGACTTTTTTGAGTGGCGGCTGGAGGCGGGCGAAAGCTTTTGTTCGCCGGAGGCTGTGCTTACGTATTCTGACACAGGTTATCAGGGGATAAGCGAAAATATGCACGGCTTTGTGCGCAGCCATATAGTGAGGGGCAAGTGGAAAAAGAAGGAGCGCCCCATTCTGATAAATTCGTGGGAGGCTATGTATTTTGACATAAGCGAGAGGAAACTGATGCGGCTTGCAAAGGCGGCGGCAGGCGTTGGTATAGAGCTGTTTGTGCTTGATGACGGTTGGTTTGGAAAGCGCAACAGCGATGCGACTTCGCTTGGTGACTGGTACGACAACAAGGAAAAGCTTCCAAACGGCATAAAGGGACTTAGTGAAAAAATAAGAAAACTGGGGCTTGGGTTTGGCATATGGGTAGAGCCTGAGATGGTGAGCGAGGATTCAGACCTTTACAGGGAACATCCCGACTGGGCGGTGGAAATTCCCGAAAAGGCGCATGCGCTTGGCAGAAACCAGATGCTGCTCGACCTTTCAAGGGGTGAGGTGCAGGATTATATTATAGAGAGTATGTCTGACGTGTTCAGACGCGGCGGCGTGTCGTATGTGAAGTGGGATATGAACCGTCATATGTCCGATTATTACAGCAGGGCGCTTTCGGCTGAGCGGCAGGGTGAGTTTGCGCACAGGTATATTCTGGGGCTTTACAGGGTGCTTGGGGAGCTCACCGGGAGATTTCCGAATATTTTGTTTGAGGCGTGTGCTTCCGGCGGAAACCGTTTTGACCTCGGAATGTTGTGCTTTATGCCGCAGATATGGGCGAGCGACAATACTGACGCGGTGAGCCGCGCAAATATCCAGAATGGCTACAGCTACGGCTATCCGCAGTCTGTAATAGGCGCGCATGTGTCGGGCTGTCCGAACCACCAGACGCTCAGGATTACCCCGCTTGAAACGCGCTTTAACATAGCGAGTGCGGGGATACTCGGCTATGAGTGCAATCTTTGCGATATGTCGTCAGACGAGCTTTCACAGATAAAGGAACAGATACGGCTTTACAAGGAATGGCGCGGGGTGCTGCAGTTTGGGCAGCTTTACAGGCTGGAGAGTGGCGGCAGGAAGGGCTCGATGTATGACAATGACGCGGTTCGCTGGGAAATACTTTCATGGGACAGGAAAAAGGCTGTGGGAATAATAATGCAGAGCTTAGTCCTGCCGAATTTTTCACACAGGAGCTTTAGGACAAAGGGGCTTTGTGAGACAGCGGAGTATCATTTTTACAACAGAAAGCTCAAATATGACATACACAGAATGGGCGATTTGATAAACACGAGCGTGCCTGTGCATATTAAGCAAAATTCAGTTACGCACAATATTATATCAAAGTTTGTGAAACTTGACGGAGAAATTGAAGATTTTTCGCTTTTAGGTTCCATTTTAAACAAAAGTGGTGTACAATTATCTCAAAGCTACGCAGGTACAGGGTTTAACCCTGAAACCGCGATATATCAGGATTTTGACAGCAGAGTTTATATGATGGAAGCTTTGGATGTTTAATGCTTGCGGGCTTGGTCAGCCCGCATTTTCACTTTTATGTAAATATTTTTCGCGAGTGGCAAGTCCTCCGCGGATATGGCGTTCAGACTTATTTATGTCCAAAACTGCCCTTGCCTGTTTGGCGAGAGCGGGATTAACCTGCATAAGCCTTGAAGTTACGTCTTTGTGTACAGTAGATTTGCTGATTCCAAACGCTTTGGCTGTCTGTCTTACCGTAGCATTATTGTCAATGATATAAATAGCGATATTTATAGCTCTTTCCTCGATATAATCTTTCATAACCTGAAAAGGTTCTCCTTTTGAAAAGCATTTGTACATTGTATGAAGGGGTCGTGTGGATTATGAACAGGTTTTGGAAACTTAAGCGCCAAAAGCGGCAGGGAGGTAAAAATGGATACAAACATCAGCTCGATATTGTCAAAGATTGAAGAGAATGTTGCAAGAGTCATAATAGGAAAAAGCGACGTGACCCGCCTTATGCTTGCCGCGATCGCGGCGCAGGGGCATGTACTTCTGGAGGATGTACCGGGAACAGGAAAGACTGTCCTTGCCAAAACGCTCGCCAGATCCATGGGGTGTAAGTTTGACAGGATACAGTTTACGCCCGATCTGCTGCCAAGCGATGTGACGGGACTGTCATTTTTTAATCAGGAAAAAGGCGTGTTTACATTTAAGGAAGGACCTGTTTTTACAAATATATTGCTGGCGGACGAGATAAACAGGGCAACGCCGAGAACGCAGTCGAGTCTTCTCGAATGTATGGCGGAGGGACAGGTTACGGTGGACAAACAGACCCGTGTGCTTGCCGCGCCGTTTTTTGTTATTGCTACTCAAAATCCCGTGGAAACGATAGGATGCTTTCCGCTTCCCGAGGCGCAGCTTGATCGCTTCATAATGAAGCTCAATATGGGCGGCTTGAGCAAAGATCAGGAGAGAATGATGCTGGACCGTTTCATACATGATGAGCCGCTTGAGCATGTAAGCGCGGTATGTACGGAAGATGAGATAAGGCAGATTCAGTCGTATTGCAGGGAAATATATGTGCATGAAGACCTGAGAGATTATATAGTATCGCTTGTGCAGGCTACAAGAAAGCATGGCAGCGGCAGTATGCCTCAGGGAGCAAGCCCGCGGGGAACGCTTGCACTTCTTAGGGCATCGCAGGGTTATGCGCTTGTGAGCGGAAGAGATTATGTTGTACCTGAGGATATTAAGGCAGTGGCAGTTTATGTACTTAGCCACAGACTTATAGGTGAATTTGACGAAGAGCAGAAAACTGCTTGTATACAAGGGCTTTTAAACAGTGTGGAACTGCCTACAGAGGATTGGACGCGGAGATGATAATACTTTTTCTTATCGGTGCATTTGCGGCAGCCTTTATATGGGAATTTTATTACAGGCGTCATTGGCTCCAAAATGTTACGGTACGGTTATGGTTTGAGACGGATGCGCTGTATGCGGGTGATACAACAAAACTCTATGAGGTAATAGAAAACAGGAAAGCGATGCCTGTGCCTACGCTTGAAGTCGGTTTTCATACATCAAGGGAACTTGACTTTGCCGATACGGAAAATACGAATGTCAGTGATCACATTTACAAGCGTGATGTTTTTGCGGTGCTTGGCAGGCAGAAGATAACGCGCGAGATACCGCTTACCTGCAGACGGCGCGGTCATTACGACATAAAGGAAGCTGATCTGACATCATATTCGCTTTTATACAGGAGGCGTTACAGCCATGTGTTTGACATCAGCGCGTCAATATACGTCTATCCCAAAATGACGGATGTGTCGGAAACAATTGCTATGTGCGAGAGAATGCTTGGCACGCTTCAATGCTCAAAACGTCTTTATGAAGATCCTTTTGCGTTCCGGACGATACGCGCATATACAACGGATGACCCGATGAAGACCATAAACTGGAAAGCGAGCGCAAAGACAGGCGAGCTTATGGTCAATACTTTCGATTCGGTCATGTCTCCAAAAGCTGTTGTATATCTTGACGTTGAAGACAGTGGAATTTTAAAATATGAGGATCTGGTCGAGGAGAGCATATCTGTTTCGGCAACGATAGCAAGAAAGCTTTTGCGCCGTGGGATAGAGGTGGGATTTGGGTTTAACGGAGTCTTAGAATCGGGTGAATATGAACGATGCTTTGCCCCTTGCAATCAGAAGAGCAGGCTTATAGCGCTGGAACGCATGCTGGCTGATTACAGGCTTGAGAATGGAAGCATCAGCTACGATAAAATTTTTGATGACATATGTCCGTCGGATGATACACTGCTTATATTTGTGACGAAAAATCTGACAGAAGCGATGCTTGACAATATAAGAATGTTTGCGGACGGACGCCGGTCGCTCATAGTATGTCCAATAAGACGCGGAGAAAAT
Organism: uncultured Lachnospiraceae bacterium; assembly: GCA_947629525.1. GTDB lineage: Bacteria > Bacillota > Clostridia > Lachnospirales > Lachnospiraceae > COE1. The sequence goes on along the minus strand of CANREB010000021.1, from coordinate 9,615 downwards.
AAGACATACGAAAGCGTGCCGTTTAAGGATAGCATGAACATACGCGTTTCATATATTGAAAAGTGATAAGGAGTTTTAATGATAAAAAAGATCATCGAATGGTTTCACGCCACACTTATATTTGCACTTTTGATACCTTTGTTTTTTGCAGTGGGTGAACTGTCGCAGAACGGCGGTATGGCAGCGCTGTATATTAAATGTCTTCTCATTGCGGTTCCGATAGTCATAACCTCAATTTCATCGCAGCGTGCGAGGACACTTACGCGCTATATGGCAGTCTGCGCATTGACGGTCATGGTCATGTTTTTTTTGACGTGTGTGGGGAAAGAACGGAATGCGGGCAATACCGTCTATGCCGTCGGCATAATGTCTGAGACGGTTTTTATAATAGGAAAACGTATTGCCGACAGACTTCGCCTGATAAGGGCTGATAAAAATTATGACCCGTTTGCGCCGAAGCCGGTCAGTTTCCTTGACAATCCATCATTGTCGTATACATGGTATTTTGTGATAATGTATGTGCTTGGGCTTTGCTTTAACTCAAAGGGCGTATGTGACATTGCGTTTTTCAGCGCGATAGTCTATCTTTTTTTAGCGCTTGCTTATACCTTTTTTGCGACGACAAATGAGTATCTCAACCTTAATAAGCGCACAAAAGGCATACCGAAAAAGCGTTTATACGGAGTAAGGGCAGGTATGTTTTTCCTGTATGCGGTCTTTATTGCGGCTGCAATAATGCCGTCTGTGTTTTTTATCGGAAAAAGGCACTACACAGATATAAGAAAGTGGTTTGACGATACTAAAGCCGCGCCATATGACATACAATGGGAGAGTGAGTTTGTGCCTGTTCCGGGAGGCTTTTCGGGCATGCCTGCCGAGCTTGATGCAATCGAGGCGCCGCCTGAACCGTCGGAATTTTGGAACGGTCTTTTTTGGGTGATAGCGGCAGTATGCGCGGCGGTGGGCATCTATGCCGTTGTGATGGCGGCAAGGCAGATATTTGCGGATTTCAGGCGCGGACTGGATGATAACGGCGATAAGGTGGAGGAGATTGAGGACGAGTCCCTGCACAAAGATGAGATAATGACGTTTGTCAGAAAGCACGGTGATGACAGCGAAGCGGCGAAAATAAGACGCCGATATAAAAAGACTATCAGAAAGCATATGAAGGCAATTCCTGCGCCATACGGGACACCGTCAGAAATCGAGTCGGATGCGGGACTTTCAGATGATGAAGATATGCATATGCTTCATGCGCTTTATGAGGATGTAAGATACAACAGGAAGGATATAACAAAATAAAAAAAACAATTGCCTTTAATTTGATTTTAGATTATCATGAAAATTGTAATGCCGTATAAAGGCTGTTTATTCGCAGAAATAGAGGGAGAATATGAATCGTAAGAAAAAAAGGGGTGGCACAGAGGTTGCTTTCAGACCGCAGACTATCATAGAAGCAAGATATGATCTTGACCGCAGGCAGAATGATATTCTTGACATCCTGCTTGGGATAGTAGGCGAAGGCGACGATACCGAGGAGAACACCCGATATGAGATCAATATTGCGGATGTTAAGCATCTTTACAATCTTCAGGATGAGTCCAACGCTTATTCATATTTACAAAAGGCTGTAAAAAAATTTGAAGGGCTTGGTTTCCGCCTTAAGGAAGATGAGGGAACGGATATCTATTATCCGTGGTTCAGCAAGATAAAGTATCAGAAAAAACGCGGCGACGAAGGGCGCAGCAAGATAGTACTCGACCTTCATCCCGAGGTAAAAGAGATGATCATGTCGGCAAAGCAGGGAGCCTACTACCGTATCGAATATCCGCTTAACCTGACAAAAAAATACTCAAAAAGACTCTACTATCTTCTTAAAGACAAAGAAAATTTTAACGGCGGTACGTTTACGATATCATTTGACGAGCTTAGAAAGATGATGAAGATACCTGACTCGTATGCCAACGGGAATGTTAAGCGCGAGATACTTGATAAGCCTTATGAGGAGATAAACGGCAACACCGATATAGCGTTTGAGTATGAACTCGTCTATGAGAAGCTGCCGAGCGGACAAAGGAGTATCGGCGCCGTGCGTTTCAAAGTGAAAAAGCTTAAACGCAACAAGACGGTAATAGAGTATGAAACTATCGAAAAAGACGGAAGAACAATTATCGCAAGCGAGGAAGAACAGGAGATCATTGACGTAATCGACTGCAGTCTTAAGGAAGCAAGGGACATCATACGCACGGCGAAGGCAAACAAGCGCACGCGTGAGCAGCTTTTTGAAATACTTACATATACAATTAAGAAAAACGTCGGTAATAAAGTAGGGTATGTGCTGACACTGCTTAAGAACGGCTATAATGAAAACAGGAGCGCCGATAAGGCAGATAATATAAACAGCTCATATTCACAGATGGATTTTGAGGAACTTGAGAAACAGATATTGTCAAATAAATGATGGGAGCTGTATATGGAGCGTATTGTGGCGTCCGGCATAGTAAGTTCATATGGCAGAAAGCTTGTGCTGGACGGTGCCGGTATATCAGCGGACGCAGGGCAGTGCGTGGGCATCGTCGGAGCCAACGGATGCGGTAAGTCAACGCTGTTAAATATCTTGTCGGGACTGCGCGATGCAAAAAGCGGGGATATCTTTTTTGACGGATGCCGTGCGGATAAGAAGCTTTTTAAAAAATATACAGGTTATGTGCCGCAGGAAAGCAATCTTATCCCGGAACTAAGCGTCAGGGATAATCTTCTTATATGGTATCGTGACGGCGCTGTGCTTGAACGCGGGCTAAACAGCGGATTTTTGAAAGAATTTGGCATTGGCGGTATGCTTGGCATGAAAGCGGGGCGCTTATCGGGCGGGATGAAGAAGCGTGTGAGCATTGCATGCGCTCTGGGCGGAAAACCGCCTGTCCTGATACTTGATGAGCCGTGCGCGGCACTCGATTTATTCGGAAAGGATGAGATAAGAAAGTATCTCGTCTCATATAAGCAGCGCGGCGGAACGGTCGTGATGGCAACACATGAAGAGAGCGACCTTGACATATGCGATAAAATATATGCCCTCAAAGGCGGCAGATGCCGGGAGACAGACATAAGCCTGCGGGGTGAAGCACTGTTAAATGAAATCAGAGCAAAGGGAGATATGAAAAGTGGAGGAAAATAATAATAATAATATAACGGAAAATGTACAGCAGTATCAGAAACCGAATAACGGCAAAGCAGGTATAATAATCGGTGTTATCGCCGCATTGGCGGCAGTGCTTGTGATAGGGATCGCGGCAGTCGCCATAAAAGGTGCCGGAAGCAAAGATCCGGAAGATATGTTCAAGGCGGGAATGGAGAACATTTCAACGGAAATGATCGGCTACACTGCTTCGATAGCGGAGAAAATCGACTTTAAGTCACTGGCGCGAAGAAACAGTGAGCAGCCGTCGCATTTAAATATCGATTTATCGCTTACCATGCCTGACGTGGAAGAACTTGAAAATGTCAATATAGAGATCGACGGTGTTTCGTCTTCTGAGGACAGGCAGGGGCAGTTTAACGTAAAGGCGGGTATGTCAGGTTTTAGTATGTCCATAGCGGATGTTACGCTTGACGATGATCTCATATATTTGAGCGTTCCGCTTCTTTCCGATGAAGTATACAGCATTGATTTGGCAACGCTTGCCGAGGATTACAACAATTCCGCATGGCGTGATATTATAGGCGGCGAGACTATATCCGATGATTACAGTCTCGAACTGTTTGATATGCAGAGTGAGGAAGCAGAACTTGCAAAAGCGCTTATACATCGATGCGAAGAACTTAAAGGTACGGTACAGTACGGCAGGTTAAAAGAGAAAAAGAAGCTTGAGGCGGGGGAAAAGACTATAGAATGCAGCGGCATTACGCTGACTGTGGCAAAAGATGATATAAACGCTTTTATTGAAAATTCCAAGAACGATATCATGCAGAGCGATTATTACCTTAACACGATAAAAAACGCTGTGTCCGCATATGACGAATATGATTACAGCTATGAAGATTATAAAGATGAAATAGACAGTTTTATGGATGAACTGCTTGGAATGAAATTTGATGAAGACGTTGTTATAAATGTGTATTTTGACAAAGAAGGACACATCAGGCAGATAATGTCTGACAAAACGGCGATGTCTGACGGATCTGATCATTGTGAGTTTTCTATTGATTTTATGGGCGTTGACCGCACGCTTGACAGTACAAAGGCAAAATTTGGCTTTGGCACGGATGACGGCGACGGAATAAGCATTATTCTGGACAGGACGGCGGAAGTGGCAGATGAGCAGTATGCTCAGGATATAAGCCTTGGATTTTATGATAACGATGTCGATAAGTCCGAAAACACGGATGCGGTCATTGAGTTTAACATTCAGAATAAGTGGAACTATACGGATGACTCTTTTGATGTAGGTGTTTCGATCGTATCTGACGGCGAGGACATTACACTTAAGGCAGACGGCGCATTTACTGATGTCGTGAAAGGTGAGGGTTATACCGTTGAACTGGACGATCTTGCACTAAGCTTTGACGGTGAGGATTTGCTGCTTATGACGGGAAGCGTTATGACTGAGCCGTTTGATGGAAAGATAGAGATACCCGAAAATGCAGTAGATTTATTTGATATGACGCAGGAAGACATTTACGGACTTATTTATGATTTGGGAGACACTTATTACTATTAATGCGGGATAATAGTTTTATGAGTAATTTGATCTGGCTGAAAACAGAATACAAACGGGCAGTATCGATGCTGCCCGTTGTTTTGAAAAAGGCAGTTGTACCGGCAGTGATACTTTTGGCAGCAATAGGTATGATTGCTTTTTACGCGTCAGAAAAAACCGTAAGTGATGGCAGAGAACCGAAAGTCAGGATAGGGTACGCTGCCGACGATGATATGATAACAAGGCTTGCCGTTTCATATGTGGAAAGCATGGAGTCGGTAAAAAGCCTGTGCAGTCTTGAAAAAACCACACTCGACGATGGGAAAAGAAAACTTGAAGAGGGCGGGCTTTCGGCGCTTATAGTACTGCCTGAGAATGTAGTCGGCGAAATCCTCTCGGGGAGTAATACGCCTGCCGTGCTTTATCTGCCGCCAAATACAGGCGAAGGTGTTACCGGAAGCAGGATTTTTGAAGAACTTGCAAATGCGGCTGTAGGTATGCTGCAGACAGCCCAGGCGCAGATTTATGCTGCCGCGGATCTAAGCGGCGGCTCATACAGCAGTGAACAGATACAGTCTGTGTATGATGATATAAACCGTTTTAACCTAAATCAGGTGGGAAACAGGGAGAAGCTTTTTAAAAGAAAGCTGTTGTCTGCCACGGAAAACAACAGTTATGCCGTGTATTATGCGGGAGCGTTTATGGCGCTCTGCATGCTTATGGCGGGCGTACTTTTCGGCGATTTCTGCAAGTGTTCAAGGCTGCAGCAGAGAATGATAAAACGGCGTGTGGGCGTGCCGTATGCCGTGCAGCTTTTAAGCCGCGTTATGGCTATGATACCGCTGCTTTTGATTATATTGATATTACCGCTTCTGCTGCCAGCGCTTCCTGCCGTCAATAAGTTTTTGTCATATGCGTTTTCGGATGAAAATGCTGCACAGCTCTTAGCGGTGATTTTTGCCTGCCTGTTGTTTACGTCAGTTTATGTACAATTTATATATCAGCTTGTAAAAGAGGCACATGGAGCACTTGTACAGTTTGGCATGTCAGCGGTATTTCAAGGGTATATGTCGGGGTGTTTTATCCCTTCGGCGCTTTTACCCGAGGCAATCGCCAATGTAGGAAAATATCTTCCGGTTTCATATATGCGTAGGGGATTTACTATGCTTTTTACAGGTAATATGGAGAGATTTCCTGAGATTATTGCGGGGCTTTTGCTGTGGAGCATACTGTGCTTTGCCATAACTTGGGCTACAATGTTCTGGCTTGGAAATGAGGAAGATACGGAAACTTTGCGCAAGATGACACATATGTCATTTAAAACGCCGTTTTTCATCATATTGTTCAAACGGCTCATTTACCAAAAAAGCTTGTGGGTATGCCTGTCTGCTACAGTGATCATATCCGCGGCAGTGGCATCGGCGGAGAGAAATTCACGGACATATATACCGGCGGCTGTGTACGATGAGAAAGGCGTATTTGAGGACGGGCTTGCAGCGCATGAGGGGCTTGTGGACTTTGTTACATGCGAAAATGAGGACGAAGTGAAAAGACTTGTACTTTCAGGGGATGCAGAGTGCGGTTACGTCCTGCCGCAGGAATTGCCAGAAGATCAGATCACAGTTTATGAAGACGGTGATGCAGTGGCATCACGTGTGGTCGATGAAGTCCTCTATAGCATACTCTTTGAAAAAACGGCATATTCGTGGTTCACGGATTATATTACAGGTCATACAGGCTTTGAAGATCAGACAGAAGAAGACATTTATAACGCACTGAAAGCGCACACAACAGGCAAAACGACTTTCAGCCTTGACATAAGGCATGTAGGCGCAGTCGAAAGCAGTATTGATAAAGATAAAGCACATGTCACGTTTCCGGTTTGGTACGCTGTATCAGCGGGAGTGCTTTTGTGCGCAGGGCAGGGAATAATGCAGACTTTGACCGATATCAGGAAAAATCGTTTTTATAAACGTAACCGTATCATTACATCTGCAATAACGATATTACAGCCGGTAATGCTTGGGATAGCGGCAGGCATAATCACGTTGCTTGCTGTAATTGACCGAATGTTATGACAAAAAACCATACAGTTGTTGCAAATATATGAAATCTAATATACTATTGTAAGTAAGAATACATAGGGGGATATTCATATGAAAAGGAAAATAGCAGTATTTGGAAACGGCTGGAGTAACGAATACTTGAAGATCGTTATCAAAGGCATACGCAAATGCGCTGAAGAAAATAATGCGGATGTTTTTCTGTTTGTGGACTATTCTTCGAGTGATGACGCTGAAAGCACTTTAAAAACAGGCGAAACAAGTATATTTAATCTTCCGCGGCTCGAAGAATTTGACGGGGCTGTTTTACTTGCAAATACTCTTCACTACAAATCCGTCATCGATTTTCTGAGCAGAAACATAATCGAAAAACATGTTCCTGCCGTAAGTCTTGAGTATGAGATAGACGGTATAGATTATATAGGCACTGACAACTACAGCGGAATGTATGAGATGACCGCACATCTGATAGAAGAACATAATGTCAGGAACGTTCTTTTTATGAGCGGACCTGATGATAATCAGGAGAGCAATACGCGTAGACAGGCAGTTGAGGACGCTTTGGAAAAGTCAGGCTTGAAGCTTCTGCCTGAGAACGTAGTCTGCGGAAATTTCAGCTATGATCCCGCAAAAGAAGCTCTGCAGAAATGGCTTGATCTGCATACGGATCTGCCTGACGCGATAATGTGTGCCAATGATGTAATGGCAATGGCAGTATGCGCCGTGTTAGAGCAGAAAGGTATTAATGTGCCGCATGAAATACTTGTGACAGGATTTGACAGATTAAATTCGGGAATCACATTTTCACCGATGCTCGCGTCAGTGAGCCGAAGCTGGGACGATATAGGTTACAGGGGAATGCAGCATCTTCTCGATAAGCTTGACGGAAAAGAAGTTGACGCGTGGCAGCAGATACCGTCAAAAGCAGTACCTGCGGAAAGCTGCGGTTGCCAGCCTAATAAGGAGTCCATCGAGGTATTGCGCGAGAGCAACAAAATGGGCTATAACCGTCTTGTGGATAATGTGTTTTTGGGCGGACGTATGTGCAGTATGGCAGAATATATGGCGGGAGTAAGGACAGAGAATGAACTGTACTATACGCTTGGAAACTTTTGGAAGAGGCAGAAAGATTATGGGGTCGAGGAGATTTATCTGTGTCTGCACAGCAGCTTTTTCTCATCGCTCAAAAATAATGAAGTGCTTCCTCAAAGAAGCTACAGCAGATGTTCTGACCTGATATGCGGATTGCGCGACGGACAGCTTATGGAGCGTCAGCTTTTTGAGACGGCGTCACTAGTTCCGGGCTATGACGGCAGCAGCACATCGCATCGTTTTTATATCCTGCTTTCTGTTCATTGGAAATCTGAAAATTACGGATATGTGGTGTTTGGCGATGAGATACCCATGCTGTACGATTACACTCTGAGTACATGGATGACAAATATGGGACAAAACCTTGAACGTGTAAGGCAGAACCTTAAAATGGAAGATATGTACAGTGAGCTTGCGAGAATGTCAGTGACCGATTCGCTGACCAGCCTCTACAACCGCACCGCATGCGAAAAAATGGCATATCCGCTTCTTGAACGATGCCACAATGAAGAGAAAAACTGCGCGCTTTTATTTGCCGATATAAATAAAATGAAAGTGATCAACGACAAATTCGGGCATTACCATGGTGATTTGGCGATATGCACTGTCGCGGGTGTTTTAAAGGAAGTGCTTCCGCTTGAATGGATAGTGCTGCGTTATGGCGGAGACGAATTTATGGCGGCAGGAGAATGTACGGATGAGCAGCAGGTGACATCGTATGTGGAGCAGATAATGAAGCGGCTTGAAATGAAAACGAATGAACTTGAACTGCCATACAAACTTAAAGCCAGCGCAGGCTTTATTGTGATAAGACCGCAGGAGGAACTTGACCCTCATGACTGCCTTAAAAAGGCGGACGAGGCTATGTACTCAATGAAGGAAATACAGCACAGGGAAAATTTTAATTAGTATCAGGACAGTGACGGACAGGAGTATCAGATGAGATATTATATAGCGGATCTGCATTTTTTCCATGAGGCTCTTAACCATAAAATGGATAAAAGAGGGTTTGCTGATGCCGGTGAGATGAACAGGTATATCATACAAAAGTGGAATAATAAAGTGCGGAAGAATGATGAAGTGGTCATTATCGGCGATCTGTCATTCGGAACAGGAAAAGAGACAAACGAACTTTTAAACTGTCTTAACGGGCGTCTGTATCTGATAAAGGGAAATCATGACGGCTTTTTATCGAGCAGGGATATTGATTTGAGCCGCTTTGTATGGATCAAGCCTTATGAAGAATTGTCTGACAACAGACGAAAGGTAGTGCTGTGCCATTACCCGATAATATGCTATAACGGTCAGTACTGCAGGGACAAAAACGGAGAACCTAAGACATATATGCTGTATGGTCATGTTCACGATACGCAGGATCAGCGGCTTGTGGAAAAATTTCAGGAGATAACGCGCGCTTCATACGCGACAGACGCGGCAGGGGAAACGCGCAATATCCCCTGCAATATGATCAACTGCTTTTGCATGTATTCGGATTATGAGCCGCTTACGCTTGATGAATGGATAGAATGTGATCTTAAGCGGCGTAATCTTTGCATGAAAGACTCATAAAAATTTATGTGGACTTTTTTGAAATAATATTCTATAATACATATATCGGTGTCAAAATCAGGGCTTTTTCGACAAAAGTTCAGGTTTGGGTCGGTTTCTTGATGATTTTCTGATATATATAATCTCTCGGAATCTCTAAGCCCCCTTCTATAGGCTTCCAGATTCCATTTTTTATAAAATCCCCCACTTTTTAC
>CANREB010000020.1 GCA_947629525.1 uncultured Lachnospiraceae bacterium | reverse complement strand
ACTAATAATATTTACTTTTCAAAGTGCTTGCCAGAGTTTAGCTGGCATGAACTACTCAAGATTCCGAGAGTTCATATTGTCCCAACAGTTCCTCATAGACCGCCTGCAGATAATTATTCCCGCCCTGAATACGTTTCAAAACTTTCTTATAATACTCCGGGCTGCCCATATTGTCTTTCTTTCCCACGCCCTCCGCAAACTGCCTTAAATCATCCATATACTTATCAATTTCCACACTTGCCATATCCGTTCTCCATACTTTAAATTCATTACTTATATTTCCGTATAAAAATCAAGTGCGACAGAGTTATCAGCTCTTATCGCACTTAATTTTACCACCTGGACTTAAATCTATAGTTCCAAATTTGAAAGGCGTATTATAAAGTCATTAAATATGCCGGCCGGAATATCTTCTGAAAAGCTGTACTCGTTCATTTCATCCAAAACAAAATTGTATACCATTACCCTGTTCTTTTCCTCGTCTATGATCCAATACTCACGCACGCCTGCACTCCTGTACTTAAACAGTTTCGTCGTGTAGTCTATTTTTCTGCTCGCTGCTGAAACGACCTCTATTATCCAGTCCGGTGCCCCGTTACATCCTTTATCATCAAGTTTGTTTATATCGCACACCACACTGATATCAGGTTCCACATAACTCTTATCATCATTATCAGGAAACACTGCAAAAGGCGCAATATCCACTTCGCATCTGTTATTATTGTTGTGTTTTATGTATTCGCGTATGATTGCAAAAACTTCTCCTACTATGCGCTGATGCTTTCTCGTGGTAGGCGCCATATAATATACTTTGCCGTCGATCAATTCCGCTCTTTGCCCGTCAGGCAGATTATAAATATCATTGACTGTGTAAACGCTCTGTTCTGTTAATGCCATAAAAATATTTCTCCTTATCTGTTGAATAATACCATATAAATATCCTACAGAAATTATTATACATTATCTTTCCATATAAAAAAACCCCCGGACAAAATATTAATAAACTATTTTGTCCAAGGGCTGTATTTTTTATTTAGTTCTTAGCCGCCATCTCAGCCTTAATCTGTTCCGTAAGCATAGGCACTATCTTATTCAGATCGCCTACAATACCGTAATCTGCAACATCGAAGATCGGAGCTGTCTCATCTTTGTTAATAGCAATAATGATATCCGACTCTTCCATTCCTGCCAGATGCTGGATAGCACCTGAAATACCGATTGCAAAATATACGTTAGGACGGACGGTTTTACCTGTCTGACCTACCTGAAGATCCTTGCTTTTCCAACCTGCATCAACTACCGCACGCGAGCAGCTTACCGTACCGCCTATAGCAGCCGCCAAGTCATCAAGAAGTTTGAAATTCTCAGGGCTTCCGACTCCACGTCCGCCTGATACTAAGATCTTTGCGTCCATAATATCCACTGTATCGGTAAGATTCTTAACTACCTTGACAATCTCAACATATTTGTTGTCAGGAGTAAAGCCGGGATTAAATTCTTCAACTACAGCCTTGACACCTTCCTTCTTTGGAAGCTTCTGCATAACGCCGGGACGTACCGTCGCCATCTGCGGGCGGAAATCAGGGCATGCGATAGTGGCGATCGTATTACCACCAAATGCAGGACGTGTCATAAGAAGCTGATTATGCTTCTGCTCCTTCCCGGGTACCGGATTAATAGGGAAATCGCCTATCTCAAGTGAGGTACAGTCAGCGGTAAGACCCGTATGTATTCTTGCCGATACTCTCGGTCCAAGGTCACGTCCGATAGCTGTTGCACCTACAAGCAAAATCTCAGGTTTATACTTCTCGATTACAGATGCCAAAGCGTGAGCATAGGGCTCTGTCCTGTATTCCTTTAACTCAGGGTCATCTACAACGATAACCTTATCAGCGCCATACGCTGCAAGCTCATCCGCAAGCCCCTTTATGTCGCTTCCGACTAAAATAGCCGTTACCTCTGTCGATAATTTTTCAGCAAGTCTTTTGCCCTCTCCGATCAACTCAAGCGCGATACCGCTTACCTTGTTATCTACCTGCTGAGCAAAGACAAACACTCCTTTATATTCTTCTAAATTCATTATTTTAATCCTCCATTAAAAAACCATTAGATTACGTGTTTTTCTTTAAGCTTACCCATAATATAAGAAACTGACTCAGACGGATCGAGATTTACCTTTTCGCCCTGTCCTTTTCTAACTTTGTCAGACGCTCTTGCAATCTGTGTAGGAGACCCCTTTAAGCCAAGGTTTGAATCATCTACATCCTTAAGATCAGCTCTGCCCCATGTAGTTATCTCAGCATTGTAAGCGTCAAATATACCGCCCGGCGTCATATAACGCGGCTCGTTCAACTCTGCAAGAGCTGTGATAAGGCAAGGCATCTTAGCCTTTAATACGTGATATCTGTCGTCGTACTGACGCTCAACAATAACACTGTCGCCTTCTATTTCGATCTTCTGCGCATATGATATTACAGGAATGCCAAGATGTTCTGATATCTGAGGACCTACCTGCGCCGTATCACCGTCAATAGCCTGACGCCCTGTAATGATAATATCATAGTCAAGATTACGTATCGCACCTGCAAGTGTCTGTGATGTCGCCCAAGTATCAGCACCGCCAAGCACTCTATCCGTAACAAGGATACCCTTGTCAGCTCCCATGGCAAGTGCCTCACGCAGTACTTCCTCCGCTTTCGGGAGTCCCATTGTAACTACTGTCACCTCTGCGCCATACTTATCTTTTAACCTTAATGCCGCCTCAAGCCCTGCCTTGTCATCAGGATTCATGATGGTCAGCATAGCAGCTCTATCAAGTGTACCGTCAGGATTAAACTTAACGCCACCCTTTGTATCAGGTACCTGTTTTACACATACTACAACTTTCATGTTTATTCTCCTTATATTTTATAATCTTCCCATAGTTATTGACCAAAAGAACGCTGCCCTTGCGTTCTTTCAAAAACTTAGCAATTCCATATGTCTTTTATATGCTTAGAAGTGCTTGGTTTTTTACTTTAAAAGATTTGATGATATTACCATTCTCTGAACTTCACTTGTTCCTTCATAGATCTCTGTGATCTTTGCGTCTCTCATCATGCGCTCAACTTCGTACTCTCTTGTGTAACCGTAACCGCCGTGAAGCTGTACCGCCTTTGTAGTTACCTCCATTGCCATCTCTGCGGCATAAAGCTTAGCCTGAGCTGCTTCTACGCTGTAAGATGTCTTGTGGTCTTTTGTATACTGGTCTTTCGTCGCAGCAGCCTTGTAGACCAAAAGCTGTGCAGCCTGCGCCTTTGTCGCCATATCGGCAAGCTGGAACTGCGTATTCTGGAAAGCTCCTATAGCACGTCCAAACTGCTTTCTCTCCTTAACATATTCTATCGTTCTCTCGAGAGCACCTTCACCGATGCCAAGAGCCTGTGCCGCAATACCGATACGTCCGCCGTCAAGCGTGTGCATCGCTATATTGAAGCCCTTGCCCTGCTGCCCAAGCATATTCTCCTTAGGGATGCGGCAATCTGTAAATATCAGCTCATATGTAGAAGAACCGCGTATACCCATCTTCTTCTCTTTCGTACCAAATGAAAATCCGGGAGTGCCTTTCTCTACTATAAATGCGGAAATCTCCTTTGTCATTCTCCCGCGCTTTTCAACCATTCCTGTGATAGCGAATATAACGTAAACATCCGCTTCCTTACCGTTGGTGATGAAGATCTTTGAACCGTTTAATACCCACTCATCGCCTTCAAGCACTGCCTTTGTCTGCTGTCCCTGAGCGTCAGTACCTGCGCCCGGCTCAGTAAGTCCGAAAGCACCGATCTTTCTTCCGCTTGCAAGATCCGGAAGATATTTCTGCTTCTGCTCTTCCGTGCCGTATGTAAGAATAGGATCGCAGCAGAGTGAAGTGTGTGCCGACACGATAACGGCTGTAGTACCGCAGACCTTGGCAAGCTCCTCAACGCACATAACATATGTCATAACATCGCATCCCTGTCCTCCGTACTCCTTCGGAATAGGAATGCCAAGAAACCCTGCCTTAGCCATCTTCTCTACTGTGGCTCTTGGAAATTCCTCTGTCTCATCAACTTCAATTGCAAGAGGCTTTACCTCTTTTTCGGCGAACTCTTTGAAAAGAGTTCTCGCCATCTCATGCTCTTTACTTAATGTAAAATCCATGTTTTTACTCCTCCATATCAAATCTCAAAATATTAAACATATATCACTGCATAATTATTTGCTGTAATCATAGAAGCCTTTGCCTGTCTTTCTTCCAAGCTTGCCTGCCCTTACCATCTTTCTAAGAAGAGGATGAGGGCGATACTTGGGATCACCTGTCTCATTCTGTAATACTTCCATAATAGCAAGCACAATATCAAGACCTACAAGATCGCCAAGAGCAAGAGGTCCCATAGGATGAGACGCACCAAGCTTCATTGCCTCGTCGATATCGGGCACGCTTGCAATGCCGTCAGCATATATACCGATTGCTTCATTTATCATCGGAATAAGTATTCTGTTTACCACAAATCCGGGTGCCTCTTTTACCTCAACGGGTGTTTTGCCGATTTCAGACGCTATCGTCTTTATCTTCCCGACAAGCTCCGCAGGCGTGTTCTCACCTGCAATAACCTCGACAAGCTTCATCCTGTCCGCAGGATTGAAGAAGTGCATACCTATCATTGGTCTGTCTAATCCCGCACCGATCTCTGTAATTGAAAGCGATGATGTGTTTGTCGCAAAAATACAATCAGGCTTTACGATCGACTGAAGCTCTTTAAATGTAGTCTTCTTAATCTCCATATTTTCAGGAGCAACCTCAATAACAAGATCACAGTCCGTACAGATATCTTTCAAACCTGTAACGATTTTGTTCGCTATCGCATCCGCTTTATCCTGTGTGATCTTTTCTTTCCCCACAAGGAAATTCAGATTTTTTAAGATCTTAGCTTTGCCGCCGTCAGCGAACTCCTGCTTAATGTCGCATAAGCAGACCTCATATCCGTCTGTCATTGCGAATGCCTGTGCAATGCCTGAACCCATTGTTCCGGCTCCGATAATACCTACCTTCATTGTTGTTCCTCCTCTTTCTTTGAATATGTTTTTACTCGTTTTATTATTAGCAGTTTTTAAACGGCTCCTTAACTTTCTCCTTATTTTTATCTAAGAAGAAAGCCATTCCGTATTTCTGATCCTCTGTCTCAAAGCAGTCGCCAAAAAGCTTTTCCTCAATGACAATGGCTTTATCCATATCAACATCCAAGCCTTCATTGATAGCCTTTTTGCAATTGCGCACAGCTATCGGCGCATTCTTTGCGATGCCTGCCGCCATCTTCTCAGCCTGTGCCATAAGCTCCTCCTGAGGATAAACGGCATTCACAAGACCTATCCTGTACGCTTCATCAGCTTTTATATTTCTTGCCGTATATATCATCTGCTTAGCCATCCCGGCGCCTACAAGACGGGCAAGTCTCTGCGTACCGCCAAAACCGGGCGTTATTCCCAAGCCTGTCTCGGGCTGTCCGAATACCGCATTGTCCGAGCATATCCTGATGTCGCAGCTCATAGCTATCTCGCAGCCGCCGCCAAGCGCAAATCCGTTTACTGCGGCAATCACAGGAACAGGAAATGTCTCAAGCTTTCTGAATACATCATTTCCTTTTTTACCAAACGCCTCGCCCTCTGCTTTTGTAAGCGTGCTCATCTCCGCGATATCCGCGCCCGCAACAAACGATTTAGCGCCTGCGCCTGTAAGTATGAGGCATCTCACTTCGTCAAGGTTTACAGCGTCGAGCGTCGCATTAAGCTCGTCAAGCACTTGTGAATTGAGAGCATTTAAAGCCCTCTCACGGTTGATAGTGATCTTGCCCACCGCACCGTTCTGTTCATATAAAATAAAGTCCATCTTAATCCTCCATATTTTACTTATCGTTTTAATTCACTCCGAAAAACGCCGCTCTTGCGTTTCGTGAAGCAGCCATTGCTGCGAACGATTAGCAATTCTTATTGTTTTATTCGTACCTCTTTACGATAGTAGAACAGCCCATGCCGCCGCCGATACACAATGTGGCAAGACCTGTCTTAGCGCCCTTTGCTTCCATCTCGTGAAGAAGAGTAACAAGGATGCGGCATCCTGATGCTCCTACGGGATGTCCAAGTGCGATAGCGCCTCCATTGGGATTTAACTGTTTATCAACATCAATTCCCAAATCTCTGCCTACTGCTATAGACTGTGCCGCAAATGCCTCGTTTGCCTCAATAATGTCAAAGTCCTCGATCTTCATACCTGTCTTAGCCATTACTTTCTTTGTGGCAGCTACAGGACCGATGCCCATTACCTCGGGTCTTACACCTGCAAGCGCACCTGCGACCCACTCTGCCATCGGCTTAACTCCAAGCTCCTTGGCTTTTTCCTCGCTCATAACTACAATGGCTGCTGCGCCGTCGTTAATACCTGACGCATTTCCTGCCGTAACATATTTATCCTTGTTGATCGGGCGAAGCTTTGCAAGTCCTTCCATAGTAGAACCGTGTCTTGGTCCTTCATCAACCTTAAATTCAATTGTCTCTTTCTTTTTCTTTACCATTACGGGAACGATCTCTTTGTCAAATGCGCCTGACTTCTGAGCCGCTTCTGTCTTTTGCTGGCTCTTTAACGCAAACTCATCAAGCTCTTCACGGGTAATTCCCCACTCATCGCAGATATTATCCGCTGTCTGGATCATATGATAATCATTGAAAGCATCCCAAAGAGCATCCTTGATCATTGTATCGACCAAAACGCCGTTATTCATTCTATATCCAAAACGTGCATTAGGCAGAGCAAACGGAGCCATTGACATATTCTCCATACCGCCCGCAACAACGATATCGGCATCGCCTGCCTCAATCATCTGAGCTGCCATATTTACGCAGTTAAGACCTGAACCGCAGACTACATTTATCGTAACTGCCGGTGTCTCAATAGGAAGTCCCGCCTTGATCGCTGACTGACGTGCCACATTCTGTCCCTGACCTGCCTGAATAACGCAGCCCATATATACATGATCTACTTTATCGGGAGCAACACCTGCCCTGTTAAGAGCCTCTTTGATTACGATAGCGCCAAGCTCCGCTGCGGGAGTTGTGCTGAGTGAACCGCCCATAGTACCGATTGCTGTACGGCATGCACCTGCCAATACGATTTTCTTTGCCATCATCAATTCCTCCATTTGCTAATAAAGCTGTTTATTTGTTTACATTCGCTGATTGTTATTTTTATCACAATCATCTTGCTTATTTTATCACATTGTTAAAAAAAAAGCAATCTATTTGTGATTATTCTTCAAGATTTTGCTTTTTTTGGCTTCTTCTACGACAGGGTCAACAAATCTGCGGCATCTGCTCCATTCCCCGGTAGTATCGTTGCGCGCCACTTCGCTGCGGTTCGCGCTTAAAAAACGCGCAAGCTGGTAAAAATCTATCCATATCTCATTATTGCCTTCTTTCTGCGATTCGTCAAAAATAAGCTGTAGTCCCACATGAAGATGTACCGTGTCGATGTTGTTTACATTCTCTTTATCGCTGTAACCTGTATGCCCCATATATCCTATCACATCTCCCGCCGTGACAAGATCGCCTTCTTTAAGCCCTTCTGCATACGGTCTGTTCTGGCGCAGATGAGCGTAATAATAATATCGTTTTTTATCAAAACTTCTTATTCCTATGCGCCATCCGCCATAACGGTTCCACCCGAGCGCTTCGACATAGCCCGACTCACATGCGATAACAGGTGTGCCTATAAGTCCCATCATATCATGTCCGAGATGCTGACGCTTGTATCCGAAACTTCTCGACACCCCAAAATCATCATAGTCCTGATAAGCAAATCCTTTTGCAATCGGTGAGAATGCTTTCAGCCCGTATTTTTTCTGCATTTTTCCGTTCTCATCTTCAATCTCGTATTCACCCAGCATCCCGCCAAGAACAGCTTCATACGCTTCGTAATAATACGGGAAATACTGATACTTTTCCATCAAATCTTCCTTTGTGACTTCTTTATTGGAAAGCTGCCCTGCTATGCTTTCTATGTAGCTTTCCGATTTTGTGTCGAACTCTCCGCCTCCGCGAACTGCCGCATATGCAAGTAATGTTATCCAGTCAAGCCTGACTTCGCTTTCATAGCTTTCCACGTCCATAAGGCATGCTTTTTTCATGGCTTCATATGAAGGATTAAAATCCACCCATTTAATATAATTGTCCGCAGTCTGCGACACAGCCACATCATCAGTCATACCCTCGTAAAAGTATATTCCCGATGCCAGTATAAACACTCCTGCCAAAAGCAGCAGCATTATCTTATTTTTCATTGCAGCGCCCCACATATGTTATATCTTACTTGTAATATATGACACTGTTCTTATTTTTAGGCGCGCATAAATCATACCGGAAAAATAAAATATATTTTGCCGTAATTTCATAAAAACAAGAGTGCCGCATCCGCAGCACTCTTGTCACGCTCATTAACAATATCCGATATTTTAATATTCAGGTTCTATCAGACCGTAAGTATTGCCTTTACGCTTGTAAACTACGTTCACTTCTTCGGTCTCCGCATTACAGAATACATAAAAATCATGTCCCAAAAGCTCCATCTGGATACATGCGTCTTCAGGATACATAGGCTTTATGTCAAACCGCTTAGTGCGTACTATCTTGATCTCATCTTCATCAATACCCGTGTCTTTATCTATGAAATCAGTCCTCAGGCTCGCCGCGCCTGCCTGCTGCTCAGCCCTGAATTTATTTTTATATTTTTTGAGCTGTCTTTCTATTACTTCGGCGGCAAGGTCGATTGATACATACATATCATTGCTGACCTGCTCCGAACGGATAATATTGCCTTTGACCGGAATCGTAACTTCTATCTTTTGCCGTTCTTTCTCAACACTGAGTGTTACCATTACTTCTGTTTCGGGTGTAAAGTACTTTTCGAGTTTGCCTATCTTGTCCTCTACTGCTGCCCTCAATCCCGCTGTAATGTCAATGTTCTTACCGCTTATTGTAAATTTCATTATGCTCACGTCCCTTCGTATTTAATTGTATAATCATTATATCACACACACCTATTTTTTCAATATTTTTTGAAAATTATAATTGATTTTTTTGAAAATTTTTCCTATTGTCTTTTTATTTTCGATATTTCTAGGTTTTGTCGGTTTAAAAAAACGGACAGTGTAAACGCTGTCCGTTTTTAATATATACCTTGTTTAGAAAATCCTTCTTACTGTCAGGATGTTTCTGTATGCGGCATTTGATACTATGATACCTGTCCTGCTGTTGCTTGCATGTACTATCTGTCCGTTGCCGACATATAAGCCTACATGACCCGAGTAACATACGATATCACCCGGCTGCGCATTGCCTATTCCGCCCACATCGTATCCCTGATTTCTGAGGGCTGATGACGAATGCGGAAGGTTTACGCCGAAATTAGCATATACGCTCATTACAAATCCTGAACAGTCAGTACCGCTCGTAAGACTTGAACCGCCGTAAACATAAGGATTGCCTACAAACTGTGTGGCATAGTTGATAACTGCCTTGCCTATATCGCTGCCGGCTGAAACTGCCGCTGTGTTCTGCGCTGCCTGTGCTGCTGCCTGATCATTGGCGCTTTTCTCGGCTTTTGCCGCCGCTCTTGAAGCTTCAGCCGCCGCTGCTGCCGCCCTTGCCTCTTCGCGCGCCTTGGCTTCCTTTGCAAGCCTTGCTTCTTCTTCTTCTTTTGACTCTGCGTGCACGAAGTCTGTCCTCAGATTGACATATTCCCTTGAAACATATCCGTCGCCTTCCTCGATGGCTATCTTTACCCAGCCGTCAAGTTCTTCGACCACGACGAGTTCTTCGCTCATCGGCACAAGTCCCAGCACTGACGAATCGGTGCTTGCTTCTTTTCTTACTTTAAGGGTGGTGGTGTTCACTATAGCATATGTAGTACCGACTTCTTTTGCGAGTTTTTCTGCCTCTTTACCGACTACGCAGTACTCACCTTTTACATAGCCTGTGCAGTTGCCTGATTTTATCTTGTACCAACCATCCTCTTCCTCGATAAACTCACCTACCGACTTATCGTAAAGTTTACCGACTATATCGCCTTGCTCGCTCGGTATGCTTCTCACATTAACGTAATTGCTCACCTGCGCGATAACAAGTCCTGAAAAATCCTGTTCCGGTTCAGTCTCAGTTTCTTCTGTATCTTCTTTTGTCTCCGCGTCTTTCTCTGTCTCTGTGTCTTCTTCTGTCTCTATAGCTTCTTCAGCTTCTTCTGCTGTATCTGTCTCAGCCGTATCAGTCTCTGCGTCTGTATCTTCTTCTGATGCCGTCTTATTTTCGTCTGTTTCGGTATCTTTTTCCTCCGATGCCTCGTCTCCTCTGCCCGTTGAAGAAAATCCCACGCTTGTTGACGGATGCCGTGTCTCGCTCTCGGAAACTGCCGTGGTGCCGTCATCCTCATCCTCGGACGACTCCACCGTGCTGTTCGTGTCCGTTTCATCATCTTCGTTATTTTCAGCCAGCGCTACCTTTGCAGACGGTATCACAACATCGGTACTCTTGCCCGAAATATTTTCAAGATAAACTCTATTATCAGCAACCTCTGCCTGAAACTCCTCTATTGTACTGCGGCATTCAAGCACTACTGCCACGCCTGCCGCCGGAACCTCAGATGTGCGGTTAAGTTTTGCTTTAGTTGTAGTTTGATATCCGCAAACAGCAACCACGCCCGCGATGGCGCATGCTGCAATCCTCATGCCGTACCTGTTCATTAATCAATCCTCCAAAAGTGTAACGTAAAAATATCAAATATTTCATTTTTAAGTCTAATTATTACAAAATTGTTACGCTCTTGAAATTAAATTAACATATTACGACATAATTGTCAAGTTTTTATGCATTTCCTTAACATATTATTTTTTACAATTTTCTCTTGTAAATACTGTATTTTTCTTGGTAATTTTGTATAATATCCGATTTTTATGTCTTTTTCAGCCGTTTAAATATATTAATTATTTATAAAATAATTTTGTAAAGAATTTATTGCATTTGCTCCGTCTGCAACTGCGGTAATTATCTGGCGCATCGGCTTTTTCCGTATATCACCTGCCGCATATATGCCGTCCGCCGATGTACGGCAGTCTTCTCCCGCCACGATATATCCGCCGTCATCCATCTCAACAAGCCCTTTAAACATTTCCGTGACCGGTTTTACCCCTACAGCTATAAACACACCGTTTACCTCTAATGTACTGCTCTCATTTTTCTTTTTGTTGAAGACCGATATGTTTTCAACGATATCGCTTCCGTTTATTTCCTTTACCTCACTGTCCCAAAGTATCTCAACATTTGAAAGCGCCATAAGTTTTTTCTGCAGTATGTCGGCAGCACGAAGCTTATCGCGCCTGTGAACAAGATAAACCTTGCTGCACATCCCTGCAAGGAATATTGCGTCCTCTACGGCAACGTCGCCGCCGCCGACCACAGCGACAGTTCGCTTTTTGAAAAATGCCCCGTCGCATGTCGCGCAGTATGACACTCCCATACCCGCGAACTCATTCTCGCCTTTTACGCCAAGCTGCAAATGCTCCGCACCTGTTGCAAGTATTACGGCGCGCGTCTCATACGTGGTTTTATCTGTACGCACCGTTTTTACCCTATCGGCGTTTTCTATCCCCAGTACCTGTTCATTTATAAACTCCACGCCCAGTTTATCAGCATGTCCGCGGAATTTATCGGATATATCGCTTCCGCTTATCTGTGAAAATCCCAGATAATTGTCAACCTCATAAGTGTTGAGCACCTGACCTCCGCTTATGGGGCTTTGGTCAAGCACCGCAAGCTTAAATCCTGCCCTTATTCCGTAAATCGCAGCGCCAAGCCCCGCAGGACCTGCTCCTATTATCAATACATCATACATTTCTATTTCCTCCCGCAAATTTATAATATTACGTCCATCCGCCGTCAAGAGTCACTATCTGACCTGTCAGATACTCGTTTCCCCGGCACAGCACAGCCACAAGTTCGGCAACCTCGTCGGGTCTTCCTATCCTGTCCGCAGGTATCTCGCTTACAAGCTGTTTTATCGTATCGCTGTCAAAGCAGTTATTCATATCTGTATCGATCATGCCGCATGCTATAGCGTTCACCTGTATATTGCTTGGTCCGAGTTCCTTTGCAAGCGCCCGCGTGAAAGCGTTTATGCCTCCTTTCGACGCCGAATAGGCGACTTCCATCGATGCGCCGACATTTCCCCAGACTGATGATATATTTATTATTTTGCCGCTTTGACGGCGTATCATTCCTTTTGCCGCCTCCCTGCACGTCAAAAAGCAGGCGTTCAAATTCGTATCTATAACTTCCTTCCACTCCGAATATGACATGTCCGTTATAAGACCTATATATGAAATCCCCGCATTATTTACAAGCACATCAAGGTATGGTATTTCGTCAAACATTTCCCGAACTTTTTCTTCCATATATATGGGAAAGCAAAATGTCCTGCATGATATTTTGAATTTTTCATGCAGTTCATCTGCCAGTGCTTTCAAGAGGCTTTTATTTTTATGGCATGTCAGGTACAGGTCATATCCTTCTTCTGCAAGTTTATACGCCGTCGCACGCCCTATCCCGCGCGAAGCACCCGTGATGAGAGCTTTTTTCATATTTCCCTCCTATGCGCTTCGTCCCTGCACTGCTGTTCGAGCGCGGCTTCGTAGTCTTCTGCTGACAATGGCAGCGTGACCGCTTTACCTGTCCATGCCGAATAATATGCCGCGTTAGTCAGCATAAGCGGATTGACTGCGTTTTCGCCCGGCGCCGTAAGTATTTTTTCGTCATTTTTTATTACCGCGTCCGCAAAATTTTCAAGCATCTGCGGATATGGTTCCACTGCCTTTTCAAATTTTATCACTTCCTCATTTACTGTAAGTTCCTCCCTTGAAGTAACATTCCTTGAAGCGATATATTGAAACGAATCTTCGCTGTATTTCCAAATATGAAGCGTGTCGTCCTCCAAAAGCGCCTTTCCTTTAGTACCTGTTATCTCCATGCGCTCCTCCCACACTGCTTCACCCGTAGTCAATACAAAGACTGCCGTCAGACCATCCGCATAACGCATCTGTATCGTAGCTTCATCGTCCACTTTAAAATCATTATATTTTCCAAACGGAATGTCTGCATATATTTTTTCAGGCATCCCGAAAAGCCACTGCCATATGTCAAGAATATGCTGCCCCTGATTTATCAGCGCGCCGCCGCCTTCCCCATTCCAACTGCTGCGCCAGCTTCCCGACGCATGATAGTGAGCTGTCCTGAAATATCTTGAATTTACAAGCATAATACGGCTCAGCTTTCCGAGTTCGCCGCTGTCGAGAATTTCTTTAAGCTTTTGATATTTAGGATAAAGACGCTGATGGAACATCATCGCATATATCTTTTTTGCGCGCTGTGACGCTTCGGTCATCTTAATTGCCTGTCCTATTGATGCACCCGCGGGTTTGTCGCACATAACATGCTTTCCAAGTTCAAAAGCCCGCTTTGCCTGCTCGGGGTGAAGCTTGTGGGGCGTTACTATCAGTACCGCATCATATTGTTCGGGGTGTGAAAAAAGTTCTTCAGTGTCAGCATATATCTCGGGTCTTGTATTATCCGTATTTACAAGCGTCTGTCCCCATTCCTGAAGTTCAGGACGTCGTATGACGACTGCCGCAAGTTTCATATTGGCGGCACTCCCTGCCGTTATCATTTCGGCATATTTTTTCCCCATAACGCCGACTCCTATAAGCGCTGTCCTCACGATCTGCATATGATATCCCGCCTTTCGTTTTTGTTTTATAATATCACAAATCAGCGTGCTTGACAAATTTCCGCGCTTTCAATAGAATTAAATTATTATTGGCTGTCTGTTTATCAGGCAAAGGGGGATATATGGAACTTTTTAAGATAAATGTCAACATTACGGACACTGTGAAACTTGAAAGCGGCAGCGCCACGGTGCAGATGATACTTTTTGACGGGTACTGCGACAGCAGCCTGTTTCATGGCAAAATCCTCCAAGGCGGGGTTGACACGCAAAGATACTTCGCGGACGGTTCGGGCTCTATCTCTGCGCGTTATATGTTGCAGGGTGTTGATGCCGACGGTTTGCCTTGCAGGATTTTTATAGAAAATCAGGCAGAAGTTAATAATGGGATATTTAAAAAGACTACTCCAAAAATCTTTACGGACAGTCTGTGCTTAAAATGGCTTGAGACGGCTAATCTGTACGGGGAAGTCGAGACTGTGGATGGCGGGGTGGTTATTGTGATAAATGAAGTGACGTAAAAAACAGTCATTTCAGAATTTTCGGCATAAGAAAACCCGGGAAATATTGTATTCCCGGGTTTTTTGCAATTCTCGATTAACGCTTGCTGAACTGAGGTGCCCTACGCGCTGCTTTAAGACCGTATTTCTTACGCTCTTTCATACGAGGGTCACGTGTAAGAAATCCTTCTTTCTTGAGGATAGGTCTGTAATCCGCATCTGCCTGTAATAAAGCTCTTGAGATGCCGTGTCTGATAGCGCCTGCCTGACCTGTATAGCCGCCGCCATATACGTTTACAAGTACATCGAACTTGTCAGCCGTATCTGTCGCAACTAAAGGCTGGCGGACCGTAACCTTTAATGTCTCAAGACCAAAATAATCATCAATAGTTCTCTTGTTGATAGTAACATTGCCTGTACCGGGTACTAAATATACCCTAGCGACAGATTTCTTTCTTCTGCCGGTACCATAATATCTTGAAGCGTTTGCTGCCTTTGCCATTTTAATTTTCCTCCTTTATTCGTCCCTTTGATTAAAATGTCAATACTTCGGGCTTCTGAGCCGCATGTTTGTGCTCAGGTCCTGCATATACAAAAAGTTTTCTGTACATTTGACGTCCTAAAGGTCCCTTAGGAAGCATTCCCTTAACAGCAAGCTCAATAACCTCTTCAGGTTTCTTATTTAACTTCTCTCTAAGTGTTGTCTGCTTCATACCGCCAACATAATCTGAATGACGATAGTATATCTTCTTGTCTAACTTCTTACCTGTTACCGCAACCTTCTCGGCATTGATAACTATTACATAATCACCCGTATCCATATGAGGTGTGAATATGGGCTTGTTCTTACCTCTCAATACGCTTGCCACTTCTGATGCCAAACGTCCCAATGTCATACCTGAAGCGTCTACTACATACCATTTTCTATCAATTGTAGCTGGGCTAGCCATAAATGTTTTCATTATGTTACCTCCATATATTAAGCCTGTCGGCTCTCCTGTGACGGATATTCTCATTGAACATATCTGATACGGAATGTCCGGCCGTATCGTAACGATTCATGAGTCACCTAGATACATCGTGCGATATCATTTAAGTAATATCGGGGCTTTGATATTATCAAATCACATATCGCCACATTGAAATATTATATTATACGGTGCCGAGCGTGTCAACACTTTTTTCAGGAATTTTTTCCAAATATTCATAAGAAATAAGCGTCAGACCACAGGCGGGCGCCGTCGGACCTGCATATGAACGATCACGCGCTTCAATGATTGCGGGGATATCCTTATCCTCTATGCGCCCAATCCCCGCTTCGATAAGCGTTCCCGCAATAATACGCACCATATTATACAGGAAACCGTTTCCCGTTATGCGTATCGTAATAATACTTTCCTGCTTTGAAACGCTTATATCATAAATCGTTCTGACGGTCGTCTCCACATCGGCAGCGGCGCTGCAGAAGCTTTTAAAATCATGTTCTCCCTTAAAATAATGCGCGGCGCTTTTCATCTTTTCCACGTCAAGCTGCGCATACGTAAAATACGAATAGAGACGGTGTACAGGCATCGGGAATTTTGTATTGAGTATCCTGTACTCATATGTCTTTCTGCTGTCACAGTGCCTTGGATGAAAGTCAAACGGTACTTCTCTTGAGTCCTGTATTTTTATATCGTCGGGAAGACGCTGATTAAGCGCATATGACACTTTCTCCGCCGGCATTTTCGCTTCCGTATCAAATACGGCTATATTGCCTAAAGCATGAACTCCCGTGTCAGTACGGGAAGCGCCCGTGACCTTTATATTTTCTTTAAAAAGTCCGCTCAGTGCTTCATTCAGAACACCTTCAACAGTAGGTTCATTCGGCTGTATCTGCCATCCGTGATAATTGGTGCCGTCATACGCCACCGTAAGCATTATCCTTCTCATAACAAAGCACACACCGTTTCCGCGATTCTGCCTGCCGCTGCTCCCGTTATGAGATAAAGCGCCACACAGGCATATGCGGCAAAATCTCTTTTTACATAATGAAGCGGTTTCATCCTTGTGCGGTGTTCACCGCCTCTGTAACAGCGCGCCTCCATCGCCATTGCCAAATCATTTGCCCGTCGAAATGCCGATATAAACAGCGGAACAAGAAGCGGAACAAGGCTCTTTGCCTTTTTTATTACATTCCCGCTTTCAAAATCGGCGCCTCTTGCCATCTGCGCTTTCATAATCTTATCTGTCTCTTCCATCAAAATCGGAATGAAGCGTAAGGCAATCGACATCATCATAGCTACTTCGTGGACGGGCACTTTTAATTTTTTCAACGGACTCATAAGGCTTTCCATTCCATCGGTAAGCTGATTAGGTGTAGTCGTAAGAGTCATGACCGACGAACCGATGATAAGAAAACTCAGTCTTATTACCAAAAATGCCGCGAGTTTTATTCCCTCTTTTGTAATGGTCAGTTTCCAAATCCGTAAAACCGGTTCGCCCGGCGTCAAAAACAAGTTAAATACGACAGTGATGATAAGCAGGAAAACTATCGCTTTCATTCCCTTTACCATAAACTTAAACGGCACCTTTGACAGTTTTATGACTATTGCCAGAAACAGCGCCGCGACAATATATCCTGCAATATCGTTAAAGACAAAAAGCGATATTATGAAAATAATCGTAGCTGCGAGTTTTACCCGCGGGTCAAGCCTATGTATAACAGAATCCGTCTGATAATATTGCCCTAAAGTGATATCCCTTAACATACTCCGGCATCTACCCCCTTGTTTTTGCAGACTTCAGATTTGAAAAATACCGTATGATCTCCGTTTTTGCTTCCTCGATCGTGGTAACGTCGTCTCTCACATCATATCCGTTGTCGCGCAGCTTTTTCATAATATACGTTACCTGCGGTGCGGCAAGTCCCACACTTTCAAGTTCTTCACAGTGTCTGAACACTTCCTTTGGCTCATCGTCAAACATTACGCTCCCACGGTTCATTACTATGATCCTGTCAACATACTTTGCAACGTCTTCCATACTGTGCGACACAAGTATTACCGTTATCCCTGTTTCCTTTTTCAGTTTTGATATCTGATCTAAGATCTCATCTCTTCCTTCAGGATCAAGACCTGCCGTGGGCTCGTCAAGAATGAGCACCTCGGGTTTCATCGCCAGCACTCCAGCAATCGCGACACGTCTTTTCTGACCGCCTGAAAGGTCAAACGGCGACTGATAAAAATACTCGTCCTCTATCCCTACAAGTTTCAGCGCCTCATATGCCCTGAGCTGGATTTCCTTCTGCGTCAGCCCCAAGTTTTTGGGTCCGTAACATACATCCGAAAATACATCGGTTTCAAAGAGCTGATGTTCAGGGTATTGAAATACAAGCCCTACCTTACTTCTTAATCTCTTTTTATCAAAATCATCGGCATCTATATCTTCACCGTTAAAATAAATATTCCCGCTTGTCGCCTTGATAAGACCGTTCAAATGCTGTATCAGTGTTGATTTTCCCGAACCTGTATGACCTATAAGCCCGATAAACTGCCCGTCAGGAATGACAAGGCTTATATTTTTAAGTGCCGTTACCGCCATAGCGGTATCTTCACCATATACATGGCTTACCTTATCTAAAATAATCGGCATATTTACTATCCTCTCTGCCTATATTGCCCTATTGACACATTCATCAAATGCCGCCGCGAACTCTTCTTTGGTAAGAATCCCGTCAGGCATGGGAATGCCGGCTTCTTTAAGTTCATGGGCAAGCAGCGTTACCTGCGGAACATCAAGTCTGAGTTCTTTTAAACGCTCCACCTTGGAAAATATTTCCCTCGGGGTTCCATGAAGCGCTATCTTTCCTTTGTCCATTACATAGACTTTGTCAGAATAGATGACCTCGTCCATGTAATGCGTTATCAGGATAACTGTAATGTGCTCAACATCGTTCAACGCACGGACTGCGCGTATTACTTCCCTGCGCCCTTTAGGGTCAAGCATCGCCGTCGGTTCATCCAGTATTATACATTTGGGGTGCATGGCTATAACTCCCGCAATAGATACCCTCTGCTTCTGACCGCCCGAGAGTTTGTTGGGGGAATATTTTCTAAATTCATACATCCCCACTGCTTTCAGACTTTCATCGACTCTTTCCCATATCTCTTTTGTGAGGACGCCCATATTTTCAGGACCAAAGCCTACATCTTCCTCGACCACCTGACCTATGATCTGATTATCGGGATTTTGGAAAACCATTCCTGCCGTCTGTCTTATGTCCCATATATACTCGTTATTCTGAGTGTCCTTGCCGTCTACCCATACAGTGCCTTCCGTTGGATATAAAATCGCATTCAGATGTTTGGCAAGCGTCGATTTACCCGAACCGTTATGACCTAAAACAGATACAAAATCTCCCTGCTCAATATCAAGGTTTATATCATCTATCGCAGTCGTAATGCCTTCGACGTTTCCTTCCTCGTCACGTCTTATATATTCAAAGATCAAATCCTTAACCTTAATGATTCCCATACTAGTTGTCTTCCTCTTGAATTTTCTGCTGCATAAACGCCTTGTATAGCTTTCTGCGCTGCAAAGCTTCTTTATGCTGCTTATCCAAATCGATCTGACGTTTTATTGTCTCTGCTATCCATATTGCCCTGATCTTTTGAAGGACTTCCTCCTCATATGACTTAGCAGACTCCGTGTGGTGGCTTGAAAGCGGTGCAGCCTGTCTTGCCGCCTTGGTATCGTTTTCCCACTGCATGACTTTTTTACGTTCTTTTTCTTTAATCTTCTGCTGTTGATACTGTGCTCTTGCCTTGTTATCAGTCGAGAATATCTTAGCAGGTCTTTTCGGCTGCGGCATAGTATAATAAAATGGTGAATTATATGCGCTGTTTACCGTCGTAGTATTCTGGTTATCTGTCGGGGTATAAGGGTTGTTCATCAGATATTCGTACGCCATCTGTGCCTTTATATAAAAATCCCTTGTATCAATATTGGGATTAGCGTCAGGATGATAAAGTTTCGCCTTGTATCTGTATGCTTTTTTTATCTGCTCTTCATCAGCGTCCTCTTTTATGCCCAAAAAATAACTTGCTTCTTTCCTTGTCATTATACCATATCCTTCCAATAAGCATCATTTAAGCATAGTATGTGAGTCCTTCCATTGTTTATACGTCGCCTTTTCAAAAAACGCTCCCAAAATATGGGAGCGTATTTGCGTACAGAACTTATACGATTTATATTATACAAACTCAAGAACTACCTGCATAGCTCCGTCACCTTTACGCTGACCTATCTTGATGATCCTTGTGTAACCACCGTTGCGTCCAACATACTTAGGCGCGATCTCATCAAAAAGCTTAGCCGCAAGGTCAATCTTTTTAGTGTTTCTCTTTCTGCCCGCATTGCTCTGCGGAACTTCTGTATAAGAGTATAACACTTTAAGCATCTGTCTTCTGGCATGAAGTCTTGAAGGCATATCTTTCTTTATCTCCTTCTCTACTTCATCATAGACAGTAACCCTCTTGCCGTCCTTTACTTCCTTGACTCTCTTGCCGTCCTTATCTTTTCTGGGAACTTTAGCCGTAACTTTAACCATCTCATAGTTATCTTTTTCTTTTACGGCTAACGCAACAAGTCCTTCCACGATCTTCTGTACTTCTTTAGCTCTTGCCTGTGTAGTGATAATTCTTCCATCCTTGCTTGCAATCAGGGAAGTAACCTGACCCCTGAGCAATGCTTTTCTTTGGCTTGATGTTCTGCCAAGTTTTCTATAACCTGCCATAATCGGCTCCTTTCGTTTCGAGGACATACCGCCTATATTTTGATGTATGTAGGCGCCCTCATTAGTGGAACAAATGACAACGCGCTTCGGACTTACTTATCAAATGTCAGTCAACATTTCCATTTCATGAGCACAGACACGAACACTTTGGGATTACCGCATCTGCATAAATCAACTAATTAATTAGTTGATTTATTTATTCATCTGACGGACTAAGCTGTAAGCCTAATTCCTTCAGTTTTGCCAATACTTCCTCAAGGGACTTGCGGCCAAGATTACGCACCTTCATCATATCTTCGGGCGTCTTGTTGGTAAGCTCCTCAACTGTATTGATACCTGCCCTCTTAAGGCAGTTGTAAGAACGAACTGAAAGCTCCAATTCGTCGATACTCATCTCAAGCACTTTTTCTTTCTCGTCATCTTCTTTCTCTATCATAACTTCCGCATTTTTAGCGTTTTCGGAAAGATTGATGAACAATTTAAGATGCTCGCTCAATACCTTCGCCGCAAGACTGACAGCCTCATCAGGCGCAAGCGTGGCGTCGGTATATACGTCTAAAGTCAGCTTATCATAATCTGTGATCTGACCTACACGGGTATTTTCTACGGTAACATTTACTCTCTCTACAGGGGTAAATATGGAATCAACTGCAATAACACCTATCGGCAGATCCTCAGTCTTATTCTTTTCTGCACTGATATAACCCCTGCCTTTTGAAATAAGTATTTCCATATAAAGCTTGCTGTCCTTGCCGCCGGAAAGTGTGGCAATTACCTGCTCGGGATTCATAATTTCAATGTCCTGATCGACCTGAATATCTGCTGCTGTAACAACGCCTTCGCCTTCAAAGTCGATTACAGCCTTTTTTACCTCGTCAGTTTCGCTGTTGTTCTTAATAGCCAGACTTTTAAGGTTCATGATGATCTCTGTCACATCCTCCTTAACACCGGGGATGGAACTGAATTCATGCAGCACACCGTCAATCTTTACCTGACTCACAGCCGCGCCGGGCAGAGAAGCAAGCATAATTCTTCTGAGAGAATTGCCCAGTGTAATTCCATAACCTCTCTCTAAAGGTTCAACAATAAACTTACCGTACCTTTTGTCTTCAGAGATTTCTGCCACTTCAATATTTGGACTGTCAAAATCAAATGCCAACACTGTAAATACCCTCCTTTATGAATTTGATGATAAAACCCTGATTACTTAGAATATAACTCGACTATAAGCATCTCATCTACAGGAACGTCAATAGCCTCTCTTGAAGGCAACTCCTTTATCGTTCCCTTGAAATTCTCCTGGTCTACATCAATCCACTCAGGAACTAATCTGCCGTTAGTAACTTCGCTGATCTCCTTATATCTCTGCATACCCTTTGCTTTTTCTTTTACCTCGATGACATCACCTGTATGAACAAGGTATGAGGGTATATTGATGCACTTTCCGTTTACTAAAATGTGCTTATGGTCAACGATCTGCCTTGCCTCGCGTCTTGTTCTTGCAAAGCCCATTCTGAAAACCACATTATCAAGCCTTCTCTCAAGAAGGATCATAAGGTTCTCACCTGTCATGCCCCTCATCCTGTCGGCTCTCTCATAATAATTACGGAAAGGTTTCTCAAGAACGCCATATATAAATTTAGCTTTCTGTTTCTCTCTGAGCTGTAAAGCATACTCACTCATCTTCTTGCCGGCTCTCGGTGATTTTCTCTTTGACTTCTTATCATATCCCAAAAATACAGGGTCCAAATCAAGTGACCTGCATCTTTTAAGTACAGGAACTCTATTAACTGCCATGTCTTTATCCTCCTAAATTAAACTCTACGACGCTTCGGCGGACGACAGCCATTGTGAGGAACTGCCGTTACATCCTTAATACTCGTTACTTCAAGACCGCATGCCTGAAGTGCCCTTATGGCAGCTTCTCTTCCCGAACCGGGTCCCTTTACCATAACATCTACGGATTTCAAACCATGTACCAAAGCTGCCTTGGTAGCTGTCTCAGCCGCCATCTGTGCAGCGTACGGAGTAGATTTCTTTGAACCTCTAAATCCCAGACCACCTGCACTTGCCCAAGAAAGAGCATTACCCTCTAAGTCCGTCAATGTAACGATAGTGTTGTTAAATGACGACTGGATATGTGCCTGTCCACGTTCAACGTTTTTCTTTACACGCTTTTTTGTTACTTTTTTCGCAACTTTTTTAGCCATTTTAAACTAACCTACTTTCTCATACAATAATTGATTACTTGTTATAATTACTTCTTCTTGTTTGCAACAGTACGCTTGGGACCTTTTCTTGTCCTTGCGTTTGTTTTTGTCTTCTGACCGCGGACAGGAAGTCCCTTTCTGTGACGGATGCCGCGATAGCAGCCAATCTCCTGAAGACGCTTAATGTTAAGGGCGATCTCACGTCTCAAGTCACCCTCTACCATATACTCTTCATCGATAATAGAGCTGATTTTCTTTACATCGTCATCAGTCAGATCTCTTACACGGATATCGGGATTAACTCCCGCCTTCTCCAAAATCTTGTTAGAGCTTACTCTACCGATGCCGTAGATGTAAGTTAAGCCAATTTCCACACGTTTTTCCCTTGGTAAGTCAACACCAGCAATACGAGCCATGTTAAATTCCTCCATTTAATAATAGTAAACTAATTGATTGGGGTACAATCACCCGATCGGGCATTACCCGATTTTTCCGATACTTATCGGCATCCGTTTAAAGATTAACGGATGTTCTGCGAAAATATTTCTCGGTATCAAGAAGTAAACACACGACAGCAACTCTGTCATATATTTATAGCGCACCGGTCATCTGACGGTTTAGCCGTATGCGCCTCAGCCGCTCTTTAATACAGATCAACCCTGTCTCTGTTTGTGCTTAGGATTCTCACAGATAATTCTGATTCGTCCTTTTCTCTTGATAACTTTGCACTTTTCGCAAATAGGTTTTACCGATGATCTAACTTTCATGTTAAACCCTCCTTTCAAAAAGACCGTTTTTCATTATATCACGACATTATTTCAATTGCAAGCCTTAGTAAAAGAATTTTCAATTTTTTTCAACTTATTCCATATATTACTTGTCTCGCCAGATTATCCTGCCTTTGCTCAGATCATACGGCGAAAGTTCAAGCGTTACTTTGTCGCCGGGAAGTATGCGGATAAAATTCTGTCTGAGTTTGCCGCTTATGTGCGCAAGCACTCTGTGACCGTTTTCAAGTTCCACCTGAAACATTGTGTTAGGAAGTTTCTCTACTACTGTTCCTTCAATTTCGATTACATCGGATTTTGACATTGTTCTCTGTTCTCCTTATTTCTGCGTCTGACACGCACAACCTATTGCCTATCTGTTACCTGCTTAATGTCTTTACCAGACAGCCTCTTAATAACATACTTGATCTTCTCGTTTGTTATTACTTCAAGATCGGTCTCCTGACCATATTTTTTTATGATCTGGATATGTTTTTTGTTTTTTTTCTTGGGGTTATCAAGCGTTCTGAATTCACCGTCAACAAGCCACACATAGTCAGCATCTTCTTTTATAATAAGATATATTCTGTCTTTATCATGACCTGCAAGGGAATAGGCTAAATATCCTTGCATATTGATTTCTCCTACAAAAGAGTGAGTATTTCGGGTTCTCCGTCAGTTATCAGTACGGTATTCTCATAATGGGCTGACAACGAACCGTCCTCAGTCACCACTGTCCAATCATCTTCAAGCCATTCCACATCCGCGCGCCCCATATTTATCATCGGCTCTATTGCAAGCGTCATTCCTGCTTGAAGCTTTAATCCTCTGCGCTTCTGTCTGAAATTGGGTATCTGCGGATCCTCATGAAGCGATGTCCCTATTCCATGACCTGTCAGATCCTCTACTATCCCGTAGCCAAACTGCGATATATAATCATCAATGGTATTTGATATATCATACAGATGATTGCCCTGCTTAGCCTTGCTCACTCCCTCAAAGAAAGAATTGCGCGTCTCTTCTATAAGTTTACGGGCGTCATCGCTTATCTTTCCTACCCCGAAAGTCCTCGCCATATCCGAATGATACCCTTTGTATATAAGACCCGCATCAAGGCTTACGATATCGCCTTCGTGAAGGATCCTGTTAGCCCTTGGAATGCCATGTACAACTTCATCGTTTACCGACACGCATATTGAAGCAGGATATCCTTCATAATGAAGAAAATTAGGTACGCATCCGCAGCTTCTTATAAGTTTCTCGCCAAGCCGGTCTATCGACAAGGTGGAAATACCGGGTTTAACAGAATTGCCAAGCTCCTCAAAAATATTTGCAAGCAGCCGGCATGACTCTCTCATCAATTCAATTTCCCGATTTGATTTAATCGTAACAGCCATATTTAAACCTCCTGAAAAATGAGCACTTAAACATAAAGCCATATTTTACTTTAATATATCAACTATTGCCCCGAATACCTCGTTCATATCCTTTGTGCCGTCAACCGATCTGAGGACTCCTTTTTTTGAATAGAAATCTATGAGCGGCTGCGTCTGCTCATGATATACATTGAGCCTGTTCTTTACTGTTTCGGGTTTATCGTCATCTCTCAAAATAAGTTCGGAATTGCATTTATCGCATATTCCTTCTTTTTTAGGCGGGATATGGACTATATGATATGTTGCACCGCATGTCACGCATGCGCGTCTTCCCGACATCCTGCTGATGATGTTCTC
This sequence comes from uncultured Lachnospiraceae bacterium, assembly GCA_947629525.1. Classification (GTDB taxonomy): domain Bacteria; phylum Bacillota; class Clostridia; order Lachnospirales; family Lachnospiraceae; genus COE1. The sequence continues at coordinate 16,206 of CANREB010000020.1, read as the reverse complement.
ATCGGGAACGTCAACATTTATGGCATAGTCGATCTTGTCGCCAAGTTCGGTAAGCGCCTTGTCGAGCACTTCCGCCTGAGGGATAGTCCTTGGAAAACCGTCAAGTACATAACCGTTATTACAGTCGGGCTGCGCCACTCTGTCCAAAAGGATCTTGACCGTAAGTTCGTCGGGCACCAAGAGTCCCTGATCCATATATTTCTTGGCTTCCATTCCAAGTTCTGTGCCGTTCTTGATATTAGCACGGAATATATCTCCCGTAGAAATATGTGGTATTGCAAACTTGTCGGCGATCATCTTTGCCTGTGTTCCTTTTCCTGCTCCGGGCGCACCCAGCATAATAATTTTCATTTTGTTTCCTCCTTATCCGCTTTTTAAATACTTTCAATTTAAAATACCCTGACCTGTCCGGACGATATTTTCAATTCAAAATATCTTATCCCGCAGTATTACATTATGCAGATAATAGCAGATAATGGCATAGAAGCAAAGCACCCGCTTTGCTTCTATATCCGATATCCTTTACAGCTAGTCGTTTAAAAATCCCTTATAATTTCTTACCAGCATCTTTGACTCTATCTGCTTCATCGTCTCAAGAACAACACTTACTATAATAATAAGGCTGGTGCCGCCAAATGATACGGAAGCATTAAAGACACCGTTAAAGAAGAAAGGTACAACCGCGACGATCACAAGCCCTATCGCGCCGATAAATATAATGGCGTTAAGCACTTTATTGAGATAGTCGCTTGTCGGCTTGCCCGGACGTATTCCGGGTATAAATCCGCCCTGTTTCTTCATATTATTAGCTATCTCCAAAGGGTTAAAGGTCAAGGATGTATAAAAATACGCGAAGAATATCGTCAATATTATATACACGACCAGACCGATGGAATAAACAGGCTGCTGCGGATTACACCAATTGTCTTGGTTCAATCCGTTTAATATCTGCCTCCATACACCTGTTCCCTGATATCCGGCAAGGCTGGATATAACTATCGGTGTCTGCATAAGGGATGACGCAAAGATAATAGGTATAACGCCTGCGGTATTGACCTTAAGCGGAAGAAATGTCATCTGTCCGCCTGACATTTTGTTTCCCTGTATCTTCTTTGCATACTGCACGGGCACTTTACGGACTCCGCTGTTAAGTATAACAACAAAGACTATCATGGCAAGGACAACAGCTATTATAATAAGTGCCGCCACTACCGCCAAAGGTATCGATTTACCTTTGACAAACTGCTCATACAGGCTGCCGAAATCATTCGGCAGACGTGAGATGATATTGATGACAAGCACTATTGAGATACCGTTGCCGACACCCTTTTCCGTGATGCGTTCGCCGATCCACATAAGGAAAGCGCTTCCCGCAGTCAGCGAAGTAATTACCGTGATAACCTCCAACGGTCCGAAATGCTCAAGCAGACCCTGATTGCCAAATCCGATCGCCATAGCCGCGCTCTCAACTATAGACAAAACTATAGTCACATAACGCGTTATTGATGCGATCTTCTTTCTTCCGTCCTCACCATCCTTCTGCATTTCCTCCAATTTTGGAATAGCTATGGTAAGAAGCTGCATGATAATGGATGATGTTATATACGGTGTAATGTTAAGCGCAAATACCGACATATTCAGGAATGAACCGCCCGTAAAGGCGTCAAAGAAATTAAACGCACCGCCTGTCTGCGACTCAAACCACGAAGCGAAATAATCTCTGTCCACACCCGGAACCGGAAGCTGCGAACCGAAACGGATAACCACTAACATAAGAAATGTAAACAGCAATCCCTTTCTGATCTCCTTAACCTTTAAAGCGTTCTTTAATGTAGTTAACATTAAACCACCTCTGCTGTTCCACCAAGTGACTCAATCTTTGCTTTTGCAGATTCGCTGAATGCGTTTGCCTGAACATTGAGTTTCTTGGTTAATTCTCCTCTGCCTAAAATCTTCACGCCGTCTTTAGGGTTCTTAACGATTCCTGCTTCTATAAGAGTTTCAACCGAAACAGTAGAACCTTCTTCAAATCTTTCTAATCTCTCAATGTTTATTCCGACTATTTCCTTAGAGTTTCTGTTTGTAAAACCTCTCTTGGGAATACGTCTGTATAAAGGCATCTGTCCGCCTTCAAATCCGGGTCTCTTTGCACCTGAACGAGCCTTCTGTCCTTTATGACCTTTACCTGCGGTCTTACCGTTTCCCGAACCGTGTCCGCGACCTTTTCTAAAATTATTGCTGTGCTTAGAGCCATCAGCGGGTCTTAAATTAAATAATTCCATTCCGACACCTCCTCATTTATGCTTCTTCAACTTTTACCAAGTGCCTTACCTTTTGGATCATACCTCTTGTGGCAGCATTATCAGGAAGCTCAACTGTCTTGTGAAGCTTTGTCAGTCCCATAGCCACAACAGTTGCCTTATTCTTTGGAACGGCACCGATCGTTGATTTTACTAACGTAACTTTCAATGTTTTTGCCATTTTGTCTACCTCCTTAAGCCAAAATCTCATCGACAGATTTTCCGCGGTTGGCAGCCACCTGCTCAGGTGTCTTTACCTGTGCCAGACCTGAAATAGTCGCATATACGACGTTCTGCTTATTTGTAGAACCAAGCGCCTTTGTACGGATATTCTTTATACCTGCAAGTTCGCATACAATACGCGCGGGACCGCCGGCGATGATACCTGTACCTTCAGGGGCTCTCTTCAACAGGATAGTTGAAGAACCATATTTACCCATAAAATCATGGGGGATTGAATTGTTCTCGTCAAGAGAGATCTTAACAAGATTTTTCATTGCGTCTTCCTTACCCTTACGGATAGCCTCAGGGATCTCCACGGCTTTGCCAAGACCTGCGCCTACATGACCGTTACCGTCGCCTACAACTACCAAAGCGGTAAAACGCATATTGCGTCCGCCCTTAACAGTCTTTGTTACTCGTTTGATCGTAACGACCTTATCTGTTAATTCAAGCTGACTAGCATCAATAATTGTACGTTTCATGTGATTTTCTCCCTTCCTAGAATACCAAGCCAGCTTCTCTTGCTGCCTCAGCTAAAGCTTTGATTTTTCCATGGTATAAAAAGCCGCCTCTGTCAAAAACCACTTCTGTAATACCTTTATCCAATGCCCGCTTTGCGATAACTTTGCCTAAATATGCCGCTGCATCAACATTGTCTGTGTATTTAAGTTCAGACTTTACCTCTTTTTCTACTGTTGAAGCTGATGCCAATGTATTTCCGACTGTATCGTCAATAATTTGAGCATACATATGATTATTGCTTCTGAATACTGCCAAGCGCGGTCTCTGCGCTGTGCCGCTAAAACGGTTACGCATTCTCATGTGCTTCTTTTTACGAACTTCTGCTCTTGATTTTTTACTAACCATTTTTTACGCCCTCCTTATTTACTTCTTACCGGTCTTACCGACTTTACGTCTGATTGTCTCATCGGCATACTTGATACCTTTACCCTTATAAGGTTCAGGTCTTCTCTTATCTCTGATCTCAGCGGCAAATTGTCCGACCTTCTCTTTATCGATACCTTTGACGATGATAATGTTAGTACCGTCAAGCACCGTTTCAATACCTTCAGGGTCTATCATCTCAACAGGATGCGAATAGCCTAAAGATAATGTCAATTTCTTTCCTGATTTAGCAGCTCTGTAACCGACACCGTTTACCTCAAGCTTCTTCTCGTAGCCTGTTGTAACACCAACGACCATGTTGTTGATAAGTGTCCTTGTAAGACCATGAAGCGACTTCATTTTCTTTAAATCGTTAGGTCTTTTTACAGTTACTTCAGCACCTTCAACTTTGATTTCCATCTCTGAAGGAAGCACTCTTTCAAGTGTTCCCTTGGGACCCTTTACAGTCACCTTGTTATTTTCTGCAACTTCTACAGTTACACCTGCAGGAATCGCGATTGGCATTCTTCCTATACGTGACATGCCCGTACCTCCTAAATAATAAATTAATATGCAGATTGGCTGATATTACCAAACAAATGCCAATACCTCGCCGCCAACCTGACGTTTTCTTGCTTCCTTATCGGTTATAACGCCCTGATTAGTAGAAATGATGGCGATGCCAAGTCCTCCGAGAACCTTTGGCAGCTCATCTTTACCCGCGTAGATACGAAGACCGGGCTTTGAAATTCTCTTTAAGCCTGTTATAATCCTGTCATTCTTATCTGCGCCATACTTTAATGTAATATGAATCGTTTTAAACGCGCCGTCATCAACAACGTCAAAACTCTTAATATATCCCTCATCTAAAAGGATTTGCGCAATCGCAAGCTTCATCTTTGATGATGGAATATCTACCGTATCATGCTTTGCAGTATTTGCATTACGAATTCTTGTAAGCATATCTGCAATAGGATCGCTCATTGTCATTTCAGTTTCCTCCTCTTGGATTTTATTTATTACCAACTAGCTTTCTTAACACCCGGAATCTGTCCCTTGTATGCCAGTTCACGGAAGCATATTCTGCAAATTCCGTATTTTCTTAAATATGCATGAGGACGACCGCAGATTTTGCAACGGCTGTATTCACGTGTGGAAAACTTAGGATTACGCTGCTGTTTAACTTTCATCGATGTTTTTGCCATACGAATTTACCTCCTTAATTACTTCGCAAAAGGCATATTGAACTGTGTCAGCAGTTCGCGTGCTTCTTCATCAGTTTTGGCAGTTGTTACAATAATAACATCCATACCTCTTATCTTATCCACCTTATCATACTCAATCTCGGGGAAAATGATCTGCTCCTTGATTCCAAGTGCATAGTTACCTCTTCCGTCAAATGAGTTGGCGCTTACACCTCTGAAGTCACGAACTCGCGGAAGCGCAAGGTTTACAAGGCGGTCAAGGAATTCATACATCTTTTCTCCGCGGAGAGTGACCTTGCATCCTATACCCATACCCTCACGAATTTTAAAGTTAGCGACAGCTTTCTTAGCCTTTGTCACAACAGCTTTCTGACCCGCGATTATTTCAAGGTCCTTAACGGCTGACTCAAGTGCTTTGGCGTTATCCTTTGCCTCGCCTACACCCATGTTAATAACAATTTTATCAAGCTTGGGAACCTGCATAACGTTCTTATATCCAAACTTCTTGATCATAGCATCAACTATTTCGTCTTTATATAAATCTTTAAGTCTGCTCACCAGTTAAACCTCCTTCCTTAGAATTAATCAATCACTTCGCCTGTTGTCTTTGCGTAACGTACTTTCTTATCGCCGTCAAATTTGAAGCCTACTCTTGTAGCTTTTCCTTTGTGGAGGTACATTACGTTTGAAACATCAATAGGAGCTTCTTTCTGGATAATACCGCCGTTCTGATTAGCGGCAGAAGGTTTGGTATGCTTTGTTACCATATTAACGCCCTCGACCAATACTCTTGATTTCTTGGCATCAACAGATAAAACCTTACCCTCTTTATCTTTATCTTTGCCGGTGATGACCTTTACGGTATCGCCCTTCTTAATCTTTAACATTTTCGGCACCTCCTTATAATACTTCGGGAGCTAATGAAGCGATCTTCATGAACTGCTTATCACGAAGTTCTCTCGCTACCGGTCCAAAAATACGCGTTCCCCTTGGAGTCTTATCATCTTTTATGATAACAGCAGCATTTTCGTCAAATCTGATATAAGAACCGTCTTTACGGCGGACACCTTTTACCGAACGGACAACTACTGCCTTAACTACATCGCCTTTTTTTACAACGCCGCCTGGTGTTGCATCTTTAACGCTGGCAACGATTATATCGCCAATGCTTGCATACCTTCTTGTAGAGCCACCCATAACTCTAATGCAAAGTAACTCTTTAGCGCCGGTATTATCAGCGACTTTAAGTCTGGTTTCCTGTTGTATCATGCTAATTCTCCTTCCAAATCGCAAAAGCGCGATCTTATATTTATTTTACTCTCTCGACAATCTCAACAAGACGCCATCTCTTATCCTTTGATAAAGGTCTTGTCTCCATTACTTTAACTATATCGCCGATATTGCAGTCATTGTTCTCATCATGCGCCTTAAGCTTATAAGTTCTCTTAACGATCTTCCCATAAAGAGGGTGCTTAACATGGTCTTCAACGGCAACTACTATAGTCTTTTGCATTTTATTGCTTACAACTTTGCCTGTACGCGTCTTTCTTAAATTTCTTTCCACGATAATGATCCTCCCTACTCTGCATTCCTAAGATTTGCAGATATTACAGTCTGAATTCTGGCAATGTTTCTTCTTACCTCTTTAATCCTTGCTGTATTATCTAACTGATTAGTTGCGTTCTGAAATCTCAAATTGAAAAGTTCCTTCTTTGCAGCTACTAATTCCTGTGATAATTCTGTAGCTGATTTGCTTCTTAAATCTTCTACATACTTATTAGTTTTCATTTACTGCACCGCCTTCCAAATCCGCTTTTGAAACGATCTTGCACTTGCAGGGAAGCTTATATGTCGCAAGGCGCAACGCTTCTCTAGCCACTTCCTCATCCACTCCGCCGATCTCAAACATTACGCGTCCCGGCTTAACTACTGCTACCCAGTATTCAAGCGAACCTTTTCCGGAACCCATTCGAGTCTCAGCGGGCTTAGCTGTTACAGGCTTATCGGGGAATATCTTTATCCAAACTTTACCGCCACGCTTTACATAACGTGTAATTGCGATACGTGCTGCCTCTATCTGATTTGATTTAACCCAGCAGGGCTCTAATGCCACGATACCGTATTCACCGTAAGTGATCTTATTACCTCTTGTTGCCTTGCCTCTCATTGTACCGCGAAACTGTTTACGACGTTTTACTCTTTTTGGCATTAACATTATTTATCGCTCCCTTCCTTGTTTCCTTTAGTGGGAAGTACCTCGCCTTTGTAGATCCAAACTTTTACGCCAAGCTTGCCGTAAGTTGTATCTGCCTCCGCGAAGCCGTAGTCAATATCTGCTCTAAGTGTCTGAAGAGGAATTGTTCCCTCGCTGTAAAACTCTGTACGAGCCATATCTGCACCGCCAAGACGACCTGAAACTGCTGTCTTAATTCCAAGCGCACCGGACTTCATTGTCCTGCTCATGCAAGACTTCATAGCACGTCTGAAAGATACACGGTTCTCAAGCTGTAAAGCAATATTCTCCGCAACAAGCTGAGCATCCTTATCGGGTCTCTTAATCTCCTTGATATCAACAAGGACATTCTTTCCCGTAAGTTTCTGAAGTTCTTTCTTTGTAACTTCGATTTCCGCGCCGCCCTTACCTATAACAAGACCGGGCTTAGCCGTGAAGACGATGACTTTTACTCTGTCAGCCGCTCTCTCAATTTCGATTTTAGATACTCCTGCACTGAATAACTTCTTCTTTAAAAATTTTCTGATATTATAGTCTTCAACCAAATAATCTGCAAACTCCGCATCTGCATACCATTTAGAATCCCAATCTTTAATAACACCGACTCTCAGTCCATGAGGATTAACTTTCTGTCCCATTTTCTTCCTCCTATCTCTCATCGAGCACAATTGTAATATGGCTCATTCTCTTTTCGATCCTGTAAGCCCTGCCCTGTGCCCTTGGTCTTATTCGCTTCATTGTGGGTCCCTTATTTGCATAGCATTCTGCAATATAAAGGTTCTCAGCGTTCATACCGTTGTTGTTCTCTGCATTTGCGATTGCCGACTGTAAAAGCTTCTTTATAATGCTTGAAGCATATCTCGGATTGTACTCAAGTATTGCAAGTGCTGTCTGTACATCCTTGCCTCTGATGGCATCTAACACAAAGCAGGCTTTCTGAACGGATACTCTTGCGTATGAGAGCTTTGCTGATGGTCTGGTTTCTCTATTTTCCGCATTTCTCTTTCTCTTATAGCTTGTTCTGCTATATTTCTTCTTTTCCATTTCTTCCATGGTTGAACCTCCTTTCAACTAATTACTTAACTTTTGATTTCTTTTCGTCCTTACCATGTCCTCTATAGGTTCTGGTTGCGACGAATTCGCCAAGCTTATGTCCAACCATATCCTCTGTTACATATACAGGCACGTGCTTTCTACCATCATGTACTGCAATCGTATGTCCCACGAATGAGGGAAAGATCGTAGAACGACGTGACCATGTCTTTATTACTGATTTGTTTCCTGACGCATTCATAGCATCAATCTTCTTTAAAAGACTTTCATCTGCGAAAGGACCCTTCTTTAATGATCTAGCCATTAGGTTTTTCCTCCTTATTCAATCGATAATCTCTGATTACTTGATAGCTTTTCCATCACGTCTTCTTACAATAAGTTTGTTAGAAGCCTTCTTGCGCTTTCTCGTCTTCAAGCCAAGAGCAGGTTTGCCCCAAGGTGTGCAGGGACCGGGACGTCCGATTCCGGTCTTGCCCTCGCCGCCGCCATGCGGATGGTCGTTAGGGTTCATAACTGAACCGCGGACTGTAGGTCTGATACCCATATGACGCTTACGTCCTGCTTTACCGATTTTTACAAGGTTATGGTCGCCGTTGCCGATAACGCCGATCGATGCACGGCATACGACAGGAACCATTCTCATTTCGCCTGAAGGAAGCCTGAGTGTCGCATACTTGCCTTCCTTAGCCATAAGCTGTGCGCTGTTGCCCGCCGAACGTACAAGCTGTCCGCCTCTGCCCGGATACAGTTCAACATTGTGCACTAATGTACCTACAGGTATCTCTGAAAGGGGCAGGCAGTTGCCTACTCTGATCTCCGCCTGAGGTCCGTTCATAACATTCATACCGTCCGTAAGTCCTTCAGGTGCAAGTATATATGACTTCTCGCCGTCTGCATAGCAGATGAGCGCGATATTTGCCGATCTGTTGGGATCGTATTCGATACCTATAACTTTTGCAGGTATGCCTTCCTTATTTCTCTTGAAATCTACAAGTCTGTATTTTTGTCTGTTGCCGCCGCCGCGATGTCTGACTGTTATCTTACCCTGATTATTACGTCCGGAATTCTTTTTCTTTGCAACACAGAGAGATTTCTCCGGGGTTTTCTTTGTGATTTCCGAAAAATCTGACCCTGTCATATTCCTTCTTGAAGGTGTATATGGGTTATATGTCTTAATTCCCATGACTGTTTCTCCTTTTCTATTTTATTATCACACTTGTCTGTGTATAGTTGTGCCGCTCTGCTTATTATAAGCCTGCGAAGATCTCGATGTCCTTGCTGTCCTCTGTCAGCTGCACTATTGCCTTCTTGGTCTTTGCCGTCTTGCCTACGACCATTCCGCGTCTTCTCTTCTTGCCGTCAAGGTTCATTGTGTTTACTCTCGCAACCTTTGCTCCTTCAAACATTTTCTCGACAGCTTCCTTGATCTGAACTTTATTAGCCTCCGGATGAACCAAGAATGTATACTTCTTATCGCTCATACCCGCCATACTCTTTTCCGTGATAACAGGCTTGAGGATCACATCATAATATTTAATATCTGCCATTATGCGTACACCTCCTCTATCGTCTTTACAGCGTCCTTTGTCAGTATTACCGTGCCGCCGTTCATAATGTCATACACATTGATAGTGTTTGTCAGTGCTGTGCTGACATTAGGAAGGTTGCTTGCCGACTTAATGACTTTCTCGTCATTATCGTTAAGAACGACATAAGCCTTAGCTACTTTCAGATTATCCATAACGTTCTTGAACTTCTTTGTCTTGATCTCGTCAAATTTGAGTTCATCAATAACGATCAGCTTATTCTCCTGAACTCTGCTCGTGAGTGCTGACTTTAATGCCGCCCTCTTCTCTTTCTTATTTAATTTAAAAGAATAATCTCTTGGAACAGGTGCGAATACAACGCCGCCGCCTTTCCACTGAGGTGCCCTGATGGAACCCTGTCTTGCATGACATGTTCCTTTCTGCCTCCATGGTTTTCTTCCGCCTCCCGATACCTCAGAACGCGTTTTTGCCTTCTGCGTACCCTGACGCTTATTTGCAAGGTGCTGGACTACTGCCATGTGTACCAAGTGCTCATTAACTTCTACACCAAAGACATCGTCGCTTAAGTTGATGCTGTCAACTTCCTTGCCTTCCATATTATAAACAGATACCTTTGCCATCTGTATGGTCCTCCTTTCGTCCGCGTATCACGCGAAACACATTTTTACGCTTCTACTCTGGTAGTTTCCTTAAGTGTAACCAGTGCCTTCTTAGATCCCGGAACCGAACCCTTAACTAAAATCAGGTTCTTCTCTGCATCTACTCTTACAACCTCAAGATTTTGTACAGTTACTTTCACGCAGCCCATATGTCCCGGCATTCCCTTGCCTTTAAACACGCGTCCCGGTGTCGTAGCGGAACCGTTTGAACCTTGATGACGATGGAATTTTGAACCATGTGCCATCGGTCCTCTGTGCTGACCGTGTCTCTTGATAGCGCCTTGGAAACCTTTACCTTTTGAAATCGCAGAGGCATCAACCTTGTCGCCTGCTTCAAAAATGTCAGCCTTTATCTCGCTGCCAAGCGTGTACTCCTCTGAATTTTCAAATTTAAATTCTCTTAAAAATCTCTTGGAAGAAACACCCGCTTTCTCAAAGTGACCTTTGAGCGCCTTGTTGGTGCCGTGTCTGTGGATAACTTCTTTTTTGCCGCCCTTATCCCTGTTGATGATCTTATCTTTCTTGTCCACAAAACCAACCTGTACTGCCTTGTAACCGTCGTTCTCTTCCGTCTTGATCTGTGTTACCACACAGGGTCCTGCCTGAAGCACGGTCACAGGTATTAACGAACCGTCTTCATTGAAGATTTGAGTCATTCCGACTTTTGTCGCTAAAATAGCCTTCTTCATTTTCTTACCTCCATTTGTTCTACAGCGGAACAGTTAATATACACTGCTCATACTAGTAGGGGTCTTATTTGTTTTTCATTTTAATATCGATATATACACCTGCCGGCATCTCGAGTCTCTGCAGCGCATCTACTGTCTTAGGTGTCGGTGTGATGATATCAATCAGTCTCTTGTGGGTCCTCTGTTCAAACTGCTCTCTCGAGTCCTTATACTTATGAACCGCCCTTAAAATTGTTACTACCTCTTTCTTTGTAGGAAGGGGTACCGGTCCGCTTACCTGTGAACCGTTCTTCTTTACTGTTTCGATGATTTTTTTGGCAGAAGCATCGACCAACTGATGGTCATATGCCTTTAATGTGATTCTCATTATCTGATTTGCCATAAAAAAAGTCGCCTCCTTTTCGCACTCTTTATAAATAAGTACGACAAGCGGTGACTGTACACTCTCCCGTGTGTGTCCTGTTATATACATCACAAATTCGCACCTGCTGTATATGCACACATCGTTTTAATACTTTGTACAGTGACTTGTCGCCAGTTTCATAACTTGACATTCGCTCCACGGAAAACCCGCTGTCTCAAGCGGCAACCTCTCGTTTCAACGCTATCAATGTCACAGCAATTGCTAGTATACAGCAGGCATATGATTTTTGCAAGCATTTTTTGGTATTTTTTATTGTTTTTTTTTTAATACAATTTTAAATATGCCTGTCCATTGTAAATGACGTTTCTATTATAGTATACTTTATATATGATATCAACAGGAAAGGATGCGTGAATATGTGGACTGCTGACAATTGGACTGATTACGAGGTGATCGACACCTCATCAGGCGAAAAACTTGAAAGATGGGGGAAATATATATTGGTGCGTCCTGATCCGCAGGTCATATGGAAAACGCCAAAAAATGCCGCCGGATGGAAAAACCCAAACGGTCATTACCACAGAAGCTCTAAGGGCGGCGGTGAATGGGAATTTTTTAATCTGCCTGACGAATGGAACATCACTTACGGGAAGCTTACGTTCAACCTCAAGCCTTTCAGCTTTAAACACACCGGGCTTTTTCCCGAACAGGCTGTGAACTGGGATTGGTTTTCTTCTATTATAAAAGAAGAATGCAGGAAAAATCCGCAAAAACATATCAAAGTCCTTAATCTCTTCGCGTATACAGGCGGCGCAACTCTAAGCGCCGCAGCCGCGGGCGCGCATGTCACGCACGTTGACGCGTCAAAGGGAATGGTCGGATGGGCAAAAGAAAACGCTGCTGCGTCAGGTCTTTCCGAGGCGCCTGTAAGATGGCTTGTTGACGACTGCGAAAAATTTGTGGAACGTGAGATAAGACGCGGAAATACATATGATGCCATTATAATGGATCCGCCGTCATACGGCAGAGGTCCCAAGGGCGAAATTTGGAAGATCGAAGACAATATCTTTCCTTTTATAGAGCTTACCACCAAAATATTGTCAGAGCAGCCTTTATTTTATCTTGTAAACTCCTACACGACAGGTCTTCAGCCCGCCGTGCTCAGATATATGCTTGAGACAGCCGTCATATCGAAATTCGGGGGGCATGCGCAAGCCGATGAAATAGGTCTGCCTGTGTCATCGAACGGGCTTGTCCTGCCCTGCGGCGCAAGCGGACGCTGTATCTTCAACTGACTGTTTACATACTTAAACGGGGGGCATATCATCCTCCCGTTTTATACTGTTTCTGCCAACAATATCAATAATAAAATGTAGTTGCCGCAAAGCCGCCCACCAATAAGATTATAACGGATATGGCTATTGCAATCGCTGCCATTATCAGCGCTGCCTTAAAGTAATTAGACTTGCTTTTCTTTACATCTGAGCTGAACGCCCACACAAACAGCATCACTATATTCACACATGGTATCATCAATATAAGGCTCGTTATCAGCCACTCGCCAACGCTTACAGGTTCCTCCAAGCCGTTGTCATACATCTGCTGCTGATAATATCCCTGCTGTTGATACGGCTGCTGAAACTGCGGCTGCTGGTAGTAACCCTGCTGCTGATAATATCCTTGCTGTTGGTACGGCTGCTGAAACTGCGGCTGTTGATTTTGCGCCTGCTGATTTTGCATTTGTTGATTTTGCATTTGTTGGTTTTGCTGCTGATATGGCTGCTCTGTGCCTGAATTTTCCTGATCGTACATATTATTGTTATCCATTTTTACCTCATTTCCGCACCACTCCGCTTTGATTGCCGCGGATATAGTACAAACATAAACAGTATCGTTTCTTATGTATGTTATCATACCATGGCACAGCACATTATTGCAAGAAAAGTTTAATTTCCAATAATTTTAATCATCTTTGCGGCAATGTTATTTCTATAATATACAAGCGGCGGATCTGACGGGAAAAAGTTTACCATGCGCCATATATATATCATAAGCGAAACAACGCATACTATTCCAAGAAATATCAGCGTTTTCTTTGGCATCTTTCCTTTCACGTATCGATTATACATAAACCACAGTATAAATATCAGCCACAGCGGCGCTGCGGGATTTAACCGTACAGCCCTTGAAAATCTGCCTGTGAGCAGATAAAATACCGCTCTGGTCATACCGCACCCCGCGCATGGAAAGCCTGTTGTTATAAGGAACGGGCAGAACGCATGAAAAATGCTTCTCACTGTTACATTATAAATAATAATGCAGATAAGGGCTATGCGGTAAGATTTTATATCACCGATTACCCTGCCTGCGATCTGCCTGACATTGTATACTAATCCTGCCATAATTCCGACATCCTCTATAAACTTATCGTTATTCCCGCAGTCTGTCTTATGCGAATACCGATTTTAAAGATATAATATCGCATTTGCATATCTGTGTCAAACATGCCGGATATGTCAGAACATCCTGTAAGTTATCAGGAATTTTGCAAACGCCCTTGATACGTTAAAACTCCGTAAGCCGTTTTCTTTTTCCTTTATCCTTTCATTTACTTGATTGATATGACCCTCTTTGACAAATTCGTCCGCTCCGATATAAGCGGGAACAGCATCAAGCGAAAGGCTGTGTGTCAGATAATACATATCTGCCTCCCTGCTCATATCATATCTTGCGATCCAATAGTCAGGGTGAAGCGCCGAAAAACAAAGCCAGCCGACAGTAAATGTAATGACAATATATTTAAAAAGCTTAAAGCCGGAATCATATATACTGAATATCACCCCTGCCATGATAACGGCGATAATGAGCAGCGCCCACAGCACAAACACACGAAGAAAAGTAAGGTTATACTCTTTTATATACATGACCATTCTGAACGCGCTTGAAGCTATCATTATATATGTGCAGCCGCTTATCAGAGTGAGGATATGCTTAAGCGCTTTCGAGGCATTAAAATACCTGAGCGTACACAAGACAAGAACGACGTTGAAAACACATACAAACAAAAGGTCAAAAAATCCTTTTCTTGCGTACTCGGCATATGTGAAGCCGTCGGGAAGCTGCATCTTCCCAAGGAAAAGCCCGAATATCTGTATAAACGAAAATATCAGATAGATGACTGCCACTATGGCATTTACCGTAATCGCAATATATACATCGAAACGCGCAGGCTGTTTTGACGCGATATCATCTATCTCACTGACGCGTTTTTTATCCGTACAGTAAGAAAATATACCGTATGAAATGCAGAATACTATCACGACTCTGACCGCGGGTTTTATAAGAATATCAACGATATCGTCGGAAATATCAATGTGCATCATCGATGATACCATATTGTCTATGAGTTCAAAGAACAGCGCATCGGCATTTCCAAGCAGCAGCAATATGAAGAACACGACTGGAATGCTTATCACCAGTCCGATAACAATGGAAATGACCTTATGCCTGCGTCCGCTTATGTCTTCTTTCTTATCCTTTTGAACGGGCGCAAGCATCTTAGCCGCCCACATGTCGGATATCAAACAAGTACATCTTCCGACAGAGCCGGATATTATCCGCAGGATTGCCTTTGCACTCTCCCCTATGCTCCACCCGCTTATGTCATGCGACATTTGAAGAAGCCATATAAAAAAGAGCGTATACATAAGGACTTTATTAAAGAAGATCAATACACCCGAATCCGTAAGGCAGTTAAGCGTTCCTGCCGCAAGAACAGATACCATAAGGAAATAATTATTAAAAGCTTTCTTCCCGTCGGCGGAGCTGCTCTGCAACTCTTTGGTATAATGTCCAAAAAACCAAAGCGTTCCGCCTGCGAAAAAAGGATATGTTATACCCGACGCATTGTGATACAGGCAAAAGGTGTAAAACAACGCATACAGCATACACCCTGCCCCAAACCGTTTAAATCTGTCTGAACCTGATACATTATCCATTTTAATTTCTCCTTTTATTCCTGTATTTCCTCGTCAGCCACATACTCGAGGATATCCCCGGGCTGACAGTTAAGTGATCTGCAGATAGCGTCAAGAGTTGACAGTCTTATCGCCTTAGCCTTATTGTTCTTAAGTATCGACAGATTTGCAAGCGTTATGTCCACGTCGTTTGCAAGTGTGGTAAGACCAACTTTTCTTTTTGCCATCATTACATCAAGGTTTATGATAATTGCCATCGTATTCTTACCTCGTCTTTCTATTATCAGATAGTCAAGTCATTTTCGATTTTATAGTCAACAGCCTTGTCAAAGACAAATGCAAGCACTTTGCTGAACAGCCCCGCTATTATAAAGACCAGTACCAGCACAAGCATTGCGACGGTCATATACAGCAGGGTGCGCAGCAGACATATGGCGGCGATTATAAAACTGTATGTTCCCATACGCTGCAGGCTCACGACGTTTTCTTTGACAAAGCAGTCGTCCGAAAGCACTGTGCGGAACATTTTCCTAAGTTCCCCCAGTATTAAAATCGCAAGTATGCCAAGCACAAAGTAAATGACCACTATCTCATAATAATGCCCGTCAAAATTCTCATAGTGAAAAAAATCGAGCACGACTCTTACTGTCTTTGGAAGTGATACGGTCACAATGATCCCTGAAAAATACATAAAATCAAGCAGGAATTTTGTAACTGCAGCAACTGTTTCTTTTTTCATATCGTTCCTCCGTTTTTTATTGTATTAACGTTAAGTTTCCTCATCCGTTATGACAAGGATAACATATGCCAAATCGAATTGCAACAACTTTTTATTGTTTTTCGATAAATTTTTATTAATAATCGGAAGTAGGGACGAAATAAAAAACAGTCGAATTATCCTCGACTGCTTTTTGTTGAAATATTTTAATATTTTTTTGTTAAATTTATTTGCTACGTTCAACAATAATGTTACCACTTTTTATTATGGCATTTTCGCTGGAATGGTTGGTAACACAAAAATAATATTCTCCCTCATCTGATACTGTTAATGTTTCATTGAAATCACAACCTT
>CANREB010000019.1 GCA_947629525.1 uncultured Lachnospiraceae bacterium | reverse complement strand
ACAGGAATCCCCTTTAGTATCTTTCAGTGGGGCTCGATAATACTCTGGATCACGACAGGAATCTGGTGGCCTTTTCTGCTTTATGCCTTGTTCGTCATACCTTATACAGCGTGGGTAACAAGGTACTATTTTTCAAGAGTCGCCTACATCTGCCCGCAATGTCACGAAGTATTCCGGCCGAATCTGAAAGAGGCGTTTTGGGCAAGACATACCCCTACCCTCAGAAAGCTCACCTGCACGCGCTGCGGGTATAAGGGCTTCTGCGTAGAGATTTTCAAAAAGGAGAACGAACAAAATGGATAAGATTACAGAACTTCTTCCCTTCCTCATCCCGCTTGCAATCGTGCAGTTTTCCCTTCTTGGTTACACGCTGTATCGTATTCTGACCCGCAAAACATCCGAGGAAGACGCGGCGCAAATGCGGGCATGCGAATTTTTAACTGAAAACCTCTCCACGATAATAAAAGATTATAGAGAAAACTGATTTTTCTTAAAAGGAATTGACATATTTTCACTGCCTGCGTATAATGATAGTAGTGATGAGGGAGCGATCCATCATCGAAAATATTGTCCGCTCACCGCTGGCGGCCTATAAATGAACGGCCCGAAAATATTGTTCGCTCACCGGAGGCGTCTAATAAATGTCCGGCTCGAAAATCAAGCCCTATCGAAAGGTAGGGCTATTTTTATCTGAACGGTGGGGAAACTATGATTTACCAGGAAGGGTATGTTTACCATATCAAAGATGAATACTTTGAAAAAGTAAAAGATGACAAGCTCATGCAAAATAAGGAGAACGGTGCATACCGTCCCACATTTTACTGCCTGCGGGATGAAAAGACGGGGCTTTTCTGGATGGTTCCGCTCAGCAGCCGGGTAAACAAATTTCAAGCGATCTATGATAAGCAGGTACAAAAGTACGGGAAATGCCTGACTATCGTTATAGGGGAATTTGACGGAAAGAAAGCAGCCTTCCTGCTGCAGAACATGTTTCCGGTAACAGAATACTATCTCGACCACATACATACCCGCAATAACAACCCCGTCCCCGTAAAATATTCTATCCACCGGGCAGTCAGCACAAATATGAAACAGCTCCGGCAGCTTCATGCCAAAGGAAGAAAAGTTGTATTTCCGAATATCATTAATTACACAGTCATGCGGCACTGGAATTGTAGGTACTTCCGCTTTATCCAAAAAATAAGTCATAGGAAACCTCCCGATAACCACCGATTTGTTCATATCCTTCACGTTTTGATTATATCACTTCCGTTCTTCATTTGCCACTATCAAATATAGGGCATAGCAACCGCTACGCCCCACATTTCTTATCGTTCCAACGATTTCTCAATCTTCCACCTCTGCCCTTTCAGATCGTTCTGCTTCTCATACAGACAGCAGATCCTATAAAAGAATATTTTTCCCAAAGCCCGGCTAAGGTGGGGTTTATTAAAGTACCCCTGATCAGGAAACTGCTATTCATAAATTTTGCAAATTGGTACTTTAGGAAGATATGCTCCCCTTTTTTTACATTTTGCGGAAACTCAATTAAAATAGAGGATACTTGCATTTTTATCCGGCATATGCTATATTCATATTTGCTGAAGCCATTTCTGATATATCGGCAGTATGCGGTGAGTTCGAGACCTTCCTCACCTAAAACAAAACTAAAGGAGAATAGAAATGAATAAAAAAGTATTGTATCTTGTTCACGCAGCGGTCATCGCTGCTCTTTATGTCGTGCTGACGCAGTTGGCTGCAAGTATGGGACTTGCAAGCTATTCCATTCAGATCCGTTTTTCGGAAGCTCTCACCATTCTTCCGTTTTTTACCCCTGCCGCAATTCCGGGATTGTTTGCAGGATGCCTTTTGGCAAACATATTGACGGGCTGTATGCCTCTTGACGTACTGTTTGGCAGTATTGCCACTTTGCTTGGGGCTGTGGGGACATACCTCATAGGACGTCTGTTTTGGTCTGCCAAAGCATCGTCCAATATATGCCGTCAGTTTAAATGGCTCACGCCTGTTCCGCCGATAGCGGCGAACACTGTAATAGTCCCGTTCGTACTGGCATATGTTTATCACCTTGAGGGGACGATACCGTATTTTATGCTTACCGTAGGCGCGGGTGAAGTCATATCATGCGGAATACTTGGATTATTATTACAGCAGGTACTTATGCGTTACCGCCGCCATCTTTTTCCCGCAAAAGCTTAATATCGCTCTAACTTTGACAATACGCCGGCTATTGGCACAATAAGCATTCCACAGAAGAAATTGCTTATTCCATGAACAAGATCCCATGGAAGTCCTGCCAGTATCCATGCGATCGTCGCATCAAAACTTAATCCGTATAAGATTGCCTGTGCGGGCGCGTAAAGCGTGCCGAACAAAAAACCGTGACAGGCGTTGACTGCCATATAGATAATAGGCTTCAGCTTTTTAGGTATTTTCTTCGGGATCAGCATGACTGCTCCCCATAATACCGTCCAAAGGTACAGATACGGGATCCACCATGCGGCAAATCCGCTGAATATCCCATTTATCAGAACATAGATATAGATAGGGTACAATGCTTTTTTTCTGTACACCAATGTATACGCTATCGTAAACACACCAAGCAGATGCACATTTGGCGCAACTTCCATTATCATCTTTGAAATGTACATCACCGCGCCGAGCATTCCAAATACGACCGTCTCTTTTACCGTCAGTTTCATTTCATTACTTCTCTATCTTGAAAGCGTACTCCGCACCTTCTTCAATGACTGTTGAATCAACGCCTGAAAGCGCGTACTCTCCGTTGACGTAAAAAGCCCAGTATGTCTTATCGGCGTCATAATCTGCCGTAATGCCGTTTACCGTATTGACATATATGCCGTATTCTCCTTCTTCGCCCTCGATCATGCCAAGCTCCGATAATGCTTCTCCTACGGTCTCTTTATCCGTATGTATCTCAAAGTCCGTTTCATTACCGTCCCTGTCAACTACGGCAAACGGAAAAGTCTTCTCTCCCTTGCCAAGCACGCTTATATCAGACGCTTCATTCTCCTGTGCTTTTGTCTGTGGCTGACTGTCGCCGTCTGTGCCGCATCCGGCTGACACACATGTCATAATTGCAATAAGCATCATACATATAAAACATGAAATATATTTTTTTCCGCTTTTAAATCTCATCTTTATTTCTCCTCATATACAATTCTATCGAATTATAGCATCAAGCACCACTATAGTCAAGACTAAGCAGCTTTATCACAGTGTCATAATTTTCGGGCTTATGAGGAAAGGTACAATTCGTACATGCCTTTATCTTTTTGCCCGCTTTTTCTATGTATTGGGGATTTCCGGGACAGTTCTCCATGTGATACAGCGGGCAATAGCAGAACAGGCAGTTCAACTCCTTCGCCCCTTTATGGCACGGGTAATACATGCACTTTTTATTTTCAAAAAAACGATACGAATCAGTCATAGATCTTACTTTTCCTTTCTTTATATTCTTTTGCTTTTTCGATGAAACTTTTTACAAAGGACGGGTTCGACGGATAGTAAATGTGAGGGAAACCCATCCAGCAGTTTTTTGCGGTGATAACGCAGGGATAACTTCTGCCTGTGGCAGGTTTGACGGCAAGACAGCCGCTTCCGTTGTCTTCACTGTCGTAATAGTGAAATTCATGTCCTTTTATCTTTTCGCCCTTTGGCAGAAAACTGCCCTGCTTTTCTTCCAATTCTATATATCCAAAACGCACAAGCTTTCCGGTATCGTGGCATGACGCGGGAATTACTCCCGCCATAAAATAGCTGTTTCCTTTTTTATCCTTTAACTCGGAATGCAGATACATAAATCCCCCGCACTCCGCCACGATGGGCATTTCATCATCAGCCGCATCTTTTATCGCTTTCAGCATTGCCGTATTCGCGCTAAGCTCCTTTGCATACAGTTCGGGATAGCCGCCTCCGAGCAGTACCGCACTGCATCCGTCCGGCAGTTTTTTGTCACGAAGCGGTGAAAAATATTCTGTTTTTGCCCCATTCTCGCAAAGCATGCGGATATTATCCTCATAGTAAAAGCAAAACGCTTCATCTCTTGCCACCGCGATTACAGGCATATCCGTTTCGGTATTTTTACCGATGCAGGTATATGTCGTCTTTTTTTCAAGCGCCGGCGCATTTTGGGCTATCTGAATGATTTTTGTCACACTGACTGTCTTTTGAAACTCTTGCGACACTGCCTCTATCCATTTACTGATATGCGCAGTCTCATCAGGAAGCCTAAGCCCTAAATGCCTGCTCTCCAATCGGTATTCTTCGCTATCTTCAAAATACCCTGCCGCACATATGCCTAACTCCTTTTCTATAAGCGGGCTTATGATTTCATAGTAAGATTTATTCATCCTGTTTAAGATAACGCCTTTTATCAGGTGCTCTGTATCATAGGCAAGAAATCCCGCGATAAGCGGTATCACGGAACGCCCCATTCCCTTTGCGTCAACTGTCAGGATTATCGGCGTTCCCGTCGTTTCTGCCAAATGATATGAAGAACCCTCTTTCCGCACACCGCCAAGTCCGTCAAAAATTCCCATGACGCCTTCAATAACGGCAAAGTCCGCTTCGGTTCTGTCCTTTAAAAACAAAGCCCTCGTTTCTTCCTCTCCCGTAAAAAAAGTGTCCAGATTTTTTGACGGGATGCCAAGCACTTTTTTATGAAACATAGGGTCGATATAATCAGGACCACACTTATATGAAACTGTCCGAACACCCATCTTTTTTAATGTCTGCAGCAGCGCGCATGTTATCGTCGTCTTGCCGCTTTTGCTGCATGGCGCGGCTATCATTATCCTGTTAAGCTGCATCTTATTTTCCTCCGCCTTTCGGGCAAAAATCAAAAGCGCATATCCAAACAGGATTTTCCGCAAGCATCAGGCGATGTCCGCCCGCTCTTTTCGCCCTGCTTATCTGCATCTGCACGATATCTTCATTTTGTATCGGATAGTAATGCAGGATTTCTTTTATCTCGCATATCGTTTCCATGCTGACGGCGTTTATGACTATGCGCATTTCGGAATTTATACCGTACAGGGCAGACAGTATCTCTTTCAGCCTGCCGCCGCTCCCTCCTATGAAAGCATGCGTCGGAACAGGCAGTCCTTCAATGCCGTCCGGCGCTTCGGCAGCAACGACGGTGATATTTTCGAGACAGAACTTTTTTTTATTTTTCTCTATAAGGCTTGCGGCTTCCGCTTTGCGCTCTATCGCATACACCTGAATATCATCGGACAGTCCCGCTATTTCTGCCGCAATTGAACCTGTTCCGCTTCCAATGTCATACACGACGGCATCTTCATACAGTTTAAGCTTGCATATGCTGACTTCGCGCACTTCTTCTTTCGTCATCGGGACATCTTCCCTTATAAAATCCGCATCCGCTTTTCCATGAGTAAGCTTCCTGCGATTTGCATACGGATTTCTGACAAAACAGGTATACAGCCCTTCCTCAGTTATATTGCAGCATTCTTCCGGCGTCAGCGGCATTATCCGCTGTTCGGGATATGACAGCATATATCCTGCCAAAATACCGCACTTGTACATTTGCGCCTCCAAAAGAGCTTTGCCGAGTTCCCTCACATCCTCCGCTCCCGACATCAGCAGGAAATTTTTCTCTGATTTCCTTATCCTGTTCGCTATACCGGAAAGTTTCTTTTCATGCATACTGTAAACAGCCGCGTCCTGATAGCTTTCCCCGATACAGGCGGCAAGATAAGCGATTGAAGAAATTCCCGGCATAATATGTACAAAGGCGTTTAGTCTGCCAAGATTTATCTCTGTCCTCAGTGCTTCGTACAAAGCCCTGCATCCGCTGTAAAATCCGGTGTCTCCCGAAAAAAGCACTACGACTTTTCCGCCTGCCGATGTAAGGTTTTCCTGCATTTTGTGAATGTAGGGAATGATCTGTTCCGCCTTGTAATATGGCTTTTTTTCTATTCTCGGTCGATACTGCGCAATCATGCGCTCAGCTCCGAATATCACATCGGCGCTTTCGACAGCGCACTGCACTTCTCTTGTCAGGCTGCTTTTATCTCCCATTCCCACGCCCGCAAGCACGATCTCGATCCTGTCCTGAAGCTTTACAGCCGTTCCGCATATATCTCCTATCATGCGGCAGACCTCACCAAACGAAAAGCCTGTATCTTCCTTACTGTTTCCGACTGCGAAAACGGGAATATCCGTTCTCTGCGCCGCCTCGAGCTTTGCCTGATATCCGCCGACACTGCCGCTTTCCTTAGTCACAAGACATCCGATACGGTACTGGCGTATAACAGCCTCATTCATTTCCACCGTAAACGGTCCCTGCAGCGCGAGAATATTGCTACCTTTGATACCCTGTTCAAGACACATCGTTATGCTTTCCACGGACGGCAGTGTCCTTACATACAGCCTGTTTTTTACTTCTTCCGATGCACAAAAAATATTCAGGTTTTTGCTCCCGACAGTAAGCAGTATATTGCCGTCTGTTTTTTCAAGCGCCTTGGCGCATGCTTCCATGGTGTCAAAATGATATATCTTCCCTTCTGTTTCTCCTCTGCTGTCCGTTTCGCGTTTTAAACGCAGGTATGGAATTTCAAGCCCCTGCATTGCCGCCCTGATATTTTCAGTCGTCTCTACGGCATAGGGATGCGTAGCGTCCACTACTGCCGCAAAGCCGCCTTTGCGGATATATTCCGCCATCTCGTCGCGTTTCATCCTGCCTCTGTGCACTGTCGCGGACGTATGCCCGTTTAAAGCAGTTTCTCCGTACTGTGTAGCTACGCACAATGTGTGTTCTATCTGTGCCGCCGATAAACATTCCGACAGTTTCCGTCCTTCAGTCGTCCCCGCAAATATCAGTATCTTTTTCAATTTGATACCCCCGTTTCGTTATCAGCCTTCCGTTTATTATCTCAGACTCCGAATTTCCTATGAACACTGTCGTAAACATATTTACATCGGCATCCCGCAGCTCCTTTAACGTGCAGGTCACGGCTTTTGTACCTGTTCTTCCGATGTTTTCGACATATCCGCATGCCCTGTCCTCTTCTATATATCCAAGCAGGATATCGCATGCTTTCATCAGATAGTCTTTGCGCCTGCGGCTTGAGGGATTATAGACAGCGATGGCAAAATCTCCCTCCGCCGCGGCGATAAGCCGTTTTTCTATTTTTTCCCATGGCGTCAGGATATCGCTCAGACTTATGACACAGAAATCATGATTTACAGGCGCTCCCAAAACTGCCGCACCGCTGCATGCCGCCGTGACGCCCGGGATAACTTCAAGTTCTGTCTCGGGATATTCTTTTTCCATCTCATACATCAGCGACGCCAGACCGTATACCCCTGCGTCGCCGCTGCATACCAAAGCTGCCTTTTTACCTTTCACAGCTTCTTCAAAACATATCCTGCATCGTTTTGTCTCATGGCGCATCGGGGTGGATATCATTTCCTTACCCTCAAAGCGCCTGCGCAGCAGATCGATATAGACAGTATAACCTATGATGACATCCGCATCTTCCAAAACCCTGAGCGCCTGCGCAGTCATCATCTCTTCATCGCCCGCTCCTATCCCTACGATATAAATCTTATTCTTCATCAAACGTTACGCTCCATTTTCTCTTTGCTATCGCTATAGTCATTCCGTCCTGTGCGTGTTTTCCATAGATAAGCCTTCCAAACGGTTCACACGCTTTCATCGCCGCCCGTTCACATACATTGTCAACGCCCGTTTTTTCAAGCACAAAAGGGGACGGTTCAAATTCGCCCTCCACACTGCGAAGCTGCTGCGCCGTATATGTCAAAAAAGGGATATTATGCTTTCTGCTCCACGTCAAAAGTCCCTGTTCGTCTTTTTTCAGGTCAACAGACGCAAGCGCAAAAAGCTGTTCTTCCAAAATTCCCGCCTCATCTTCACAGCGCTTTATGAACTCTTCTATTTTTTCCGTTTCTTTGCCTTTTTTGCACCCTATTCCCACTGCGTATTCCTTCGGTCTAAGCAGCAGCGCCGCGTCAGATTTTGTGTCTTCTCCCGTGACTATCACATCGACATACCTGTCAGGCGGATAAGGTATGATATTTACTCCGGCGTGCCGCCTGCAGTTTTCATCGATATGTCCTGTCTCGACGGATATCGTAATATCCTGCCCTGTAAGCGCCTTTGCCGAAACTTTTGCTATACCATCTTTATTTGAAATCATAAAATTATTTTTCTTTGCAAACAGATCCACCGCAAATCTATGGTTGATGTCAGTCGCCGTGGTGATAACGGGCTGTGCGCCCAAGACGTCCGCAAGCTCAACGGCAATCCTGTTTGCTCCGCCAATATGTCCCGACAAAATCGGGATAACATACTTTCCCGTTTCATCCGCAACAATGACAGGACTGTCATAAAGTTTGTCCGAAATATACGGCGCTATCGCCCTGACAGCGATGCCGCATGCTCCTATGAAAAGCAGGGCGTTTCCCTTCTTCATCTCTTCCTGCGCCCATTCTTTCACACTCTGCCGGGCATATGTGACAGAATGTGCCGTCTCATACTTTTCCCCCGCGCTGCATTTTGTATACAGTATTACGTCTTTTCGTATATCAGCCAGTTTTTCCGAAAGCCTGATGCCGTTTTGCGTGAAACTTATAACGCTTATATTCATTGCCCCTTGTCCTTTGCTTTTCTAAATTCCGTTGAAAAATCAGAAGCGTACAATCTTGACTTTGCGTATTTTTGATGTGTTATAACATCGCCCACCAACACTATAGCCGTCTTTGTGATGCCATGTTTTTTTGCGGTTTCACATAGAGACGCCACAGTGCATATATATGCTTCCTCCTCATGCCATGTTGCCTTATACACGATTGCCGCGGGCGTTTCTTTATCATAACCGCCGCGGATGAGTCTTTTGCTTAACTCATCCAGCATTCCCGTACTCAGATATACAGCCATCGACGTGTGGTGTGCGGCAAAGCTTTCAATGCTTTCACGGGGCGGTACGCCTGTTTTCCCTTCCATTCTCGTAATGATAAGTGACTGTGAAATATCGGGCAGCGTATATTCGAGATTGAGCGATGCCGCCGCTCCAAAGCATGCGCTTACGCCGGGACAGCTCTCATATGCGATCCTTAGTCTGTCAAGCTCATCCATCTGTTCCCTGACCGCCCCGTAAATACTGGGGTCGCCCGTGTGAAGCCTGACTGTCGTCATGCCATTGGACTCTGCCTTTTGCATAATTTCTATCACTTCATCCAAAATCAGTTTTGAGCTGTCGTAAATCTCACATTTTTCCCCCGCATACCGCAAAAGTTCGGGGTTTACCAGAGAACCCGCGTATATGATGATGTCGGCATGCTGTATCAGCCTCATTCCCCTGACTGTTATCAGGTCGGGCGCACCTGTTCCCGCACCTACAAAGTAAACCATTTATCCGCCCCCCTGCTCTTTGCCAATTCTCCAAAATCATTGTCATATATTATGCAGTCCACCTGAAGCCTTCCTTTTGCCCTTTTCCCAAGATAATAACAAATTCTCTCCATGCAAAAATCCATCACTTCCTGCCGCTTTCCCGACTCTTCCAAAATAAAAAGCGCTTCCTGCGTAGTCGCGCATCCCAATATCCGCCGTACTTTATCCTGCTCTACGCCAAACCTGACCGCAAAAGCGGCAAGCAGCTCCATCCTGCAGTCTGCCTCTTTCGAGTGGGTATTCATGATACCGCCCGCCACTTTTATAAGTTTACCGATATGCCCTGTAAGCAGCATCGCCTTAAATCCCATATCGATTGCGATGTCAACGGCGGCACCGACGAAATTGCTGCACTTGACGCTTTTATCAAGATTGTACCCATATGTTTTTTTCATAAAATCAAGACCGTAATTGCCCAAAGAGACAGCCACACGGTCATACCCCTGTGCTCTCTTGCGGTTCATCTCCACTCTTATCGTGTCAAGTACCGCCTGAGTGCTCATAGGCTCCACGATACCGCTTGTACCGAGTATGGAAATGCCGCCGACTATGCCAAGCCGCGGATTGAAAGTCTGCTCTGCCGCTTTCTCGCCCCCGGGCACAAAGATCTCAACATTCAAGCTCCCTTTGTAATCCGCAAATCCGCATACCTGAAGCACTTCTCTTTCTATCATCTCTCTTGGTACATGGTTTATAGCCGCGCTCCCTTCGGGCTGGTCAAGCCCCGGTCCCGTAACGCGCCCTACGCCTTTACCGCCTTCGATCTTTATTTCCTGCTTTGTGCTTTCGCCAAAAGAAACCTTTGCATATATCAGAAGCCCCGTCGTCACGTCCGGATCGTCGCCGCCGTCCTTCTCCACCGCACAGACGACTTCCCGTTCTCTGCGCTCAATGCCTGTAAGCTTTGCCGTATACAAAATCCCTTTCGGCGTCTCTATGGTGATATCTGTTTTCTCTTTTCCCATAAGCAGCATATACGCGGCGGCTTTTGCCGCGGCGGCCGCGCAGCTTCCTGTAGTAAATCCGTAACGCATCGTTTACGCTTCCCTTTCCAGTTCGTACAAAATGGCATTGCATATAGCGGCGGCTACATTGCTTCCGCCTTTTCTTCCGCGGTTTATGATATACGGCACATCTGTCTGCAGAATAAGTTCTTTTGCCGCCTCCACATTTACAAAACCTACGGGAACTCCGATGACAAACATCGGCTTCCAAATGCCTCCCTGCATCATCTCATACAATTGTATCAACGCTGTCGGCGCATTGCCTATCGCAAAAATGACAGGCTTGTCGATTTTTGCCGCCATCTCCATACTGACGGCGGCACGTGTCGTTTTTCGCTCCTTCGCAAGGCGCGCCGTCTCGTCGTCTGCCATAAAGCAGTGTGCTTTTCCTCCGAATTTGGCAAGCGCCTTTTTGTTTATCCCCGCAAGCGCCATATTCGTATCGGTGACGATGTCGGCGCCATTTAATATCAGATTTTTTGCTGACGCCACGGCATCATTTGAATAACATAATGTCTGCGTATATTCAAAATCCGCTGTTGTATGTATCACTCTTTTCGTTATCATCTCCTGAGTTTTTGGAAGACGGATGCCCCTTTTGTCCAGTTCGTCGGCAATTATCTGAAAACTCCTCTTTTCTATCTCTTCCGGCAGTAAATGTTCTATATTTTTCATATTGACCCCCGCAGCGCTTTTAGTAATTTTTCGTTGTCGTGCCTGTCCTTCACAGCAATCCTGTAAAATCCCTTGGACAGTCCTCTGAAATTTTCACAGTCCCGTATCAATATCCCATACTTGAGCAGCTTCTCATACAGGTCTTTCTCACTGTAAACAAGGATAAAATTTGCCCTGCCCGGAAATACTTTTAATCCTATCCGCATAAGGTGTTCCTCAAGGAATTGCCGTTCTTTTTGTACATACGCAGCCGTTTTTCTGATATAGTCATCCATATCCGCACAGGCACTTCCTGCCGCCTGCGCAAATATGGAAACATTCCACTCGGGAAGCTGCCTCTTTATCCGCTCCAGTAAGGATGTATCGCTTCCTGTCAGATATCCCAGTCTCACCCCGGGTATTGCAAATATTTTGGTAAACGCGCGGACGATAAGCAAATTGTCATACGCGCCGATTTCCGTCATCATGGAATACTCTGCGCCGCAAAATTCGATAAAACATTCGTCAAGTACTACTACGATTTTCTTCTGCCTGCATATATCAAGCAGCCGCTTCAAGTATTCTTTGCTCATAAGCTGCCCTGTAGGATTATTGGGATTAGCGATAAAAAGCAGATCAATATCATCTCCCAACGCCTCCAAAAAATCATCCTGCGGCAGATATCCCGTCTGCTGATTTAACATATAATACGCGACATCTCTGCCCGACGCCCGTGCCGCATACTCATATCCGTAAAAAGACGGCACAGGTATCAGGGTCTTTTCGGGTCTTATCGCATGGACGAGCGCCATAAAAAGTTCCGAAGCCCCGTTGCCAAAAACAATATGCTCTTTAGGTACTGAAAGCATACGGCTTACGGCTTCTTTTAACTGCCGCGCTTCCGGGTCGGGATATGCCGCGATTGTATTCACCGCGCTGTGCAGAGCCGCTGTCACTTCCTTTGGTGTTCCCAAAGGATTTACATTCACCGAAAAGTCAATGCGCACGCGGTTTCCGTATATATCGCCGCCATGCATACCTCTCACCTGCAAATCACATCCTTTCGCAAAACATACATACCGCCGTCATCAGACAAAGGCATATAAATTCGCCAAGCCATGCCGTAAGATACATCAGACGGTTTGCTCGCCTGATATCTTCATACTCTGCTTTCCTAAGTTCATCCCCTATATATGGTTTCCTGACAATATGTCCGAAATAGCTTGCATCGCCTGCCAGTCTCACCCCAAGCGCCCCCGCACATACGGATTCCGTCTGAGCGGAATTAGGGCTTGCATGATTGTGTCTGTCCCTCTTATATATGTATCGGGCGCTCTTTCCAGAAAAAACGTCTCCTCCGATATATGCGGCTGTTATCATAAGATACGCGCTTATCCTTGACGGAATATAATTTACCAAGTCGTCAAGTTTTGCGGCAGCCCTGCCAAAATAAAGATATTTCTCGTTTTTGTACCCCACCATGGAATCCATCGTATTGACTGCCTTATAAAAAAATCCCAGTACGGGTCCTCCCAGTGCCGTATACAGCATGGGGGCTGTCACGCCGTCCGAAGTATTTTCGGCTACCGTTTCCACAGCCGCTTTTATTATGCCCTCTTCATTCAGGGCTTGTGTATCTCTGCCTACTATCATGGAAAGCGCCGTCCTTGCCTCGTTTATGTTTTTGTCCTTAAGGCACTTATACACTTTCATGCTTTCTGTTTTCAGACACTTTGCCGCCAAAATCTGATATGTCATCACAGTCTCCACCGCAATACCCAAAACAGGATGGCAGCCGTATGCGCCTAAGAGCAAAAATGCCGTTGCCGCCATTGTGATAACAGGCACTATGACCGCAAGCGCTACTCCTTTTTTTAACCTGACACTATCGTCATATTCATCGTTTTTTCTTAATAAGCGTCCTTCCGCTCCCGATATCAGTCTCCCTATAAGGCGCACAGGATGCGGCAGAAAGTACGGATCCCCAAAAAGCATATCCATAATAAACCCCATCAGGAACGCCGCCATATGATAATACATAACCGCTCCGATCTATATTTTTTCGATGTCCGTTATCTGTGCATCATTCTGCACAAGACATCGATATCCTTCACAATTTGAAACCTGATAGTCAAAATATCCGCCGTCTCCGTATCGGCTGAGCAAAGCCATTATCGTGCCGCCATGGACGACAGCGCACACTGTTTTTGATCGACGTCTGTCTTTTTCTGACATCAGTGTCATTAATCCCAGTATTTTTTGAAATCCCGTATCACACCGCCGCGCAAAATCTTCACGGCTTTCTCCATTCGGAAAGGGAAGCGACGCGTAACTGTCTATCCATTCCTGATATCGTCTGTCGCTTTTCAGATCCGCATAATTTTTCCCCTCAAATTCCCCAAAATCCATTTCTCTCCACTCAGGTACAACAATAGGGGTGTTCAGCGGATATATAAGTCTTGCCGTTTCGATACAGCGTTTCATGGGACTTGAAAACACAATATCGGCTTTCGGGTAAATCCCCCCGCGCTTTAATTCAAGAAGCGTGTCGATGCCCTCACCGCTCAAAGGTTCGTCAGTTTTTCCCACATATCTGTGTTCTTTATTTGATTTTGTCGCAGCATGTCTTATAAATACAAACTCTATTTGATTTTCTGTCCTATCCCGCATATCACACGCACGACCTCCTGTGCCGAAGCCGCAAGCTTTATCAAAAGCCTGCCTGTCCGCTCCCTGTACTCTCTTTCAAAACCGTCCACGGGAACTATGCCGTTTCCTATTTCATCGCTTATCAGGATGCACCCGGGATGTTTTTCCACGAAATCAAAGATTTTTTCTTCGGGATCTATGCCGCTTTCAAGGCATTCCCTTATCAAACGGTGCAGGTGATCGACTATCACCTGCTTTCCCGAAAGTGCTTCGCCACAGCCAAGTTTCCCGTCCAGTACCATATAATCTTCATGCTTTATTTGTTCCAAAACGTAATCCAGTTTTCCCTGTGCAAATCCGCCGATTACCAGTTTCATTTTTTTCTCCATTCTACACACATCCAAGCATCGCGGCAGTCACGGCAACACTTCCCTCGCAGACCACCGTAAACCATCCTGCCGTATCTCCCGTTATCCCTCCAAGCTCATTCTGACATCTGAACCGATAATACGCAAACGTAAGAAAAGCTGCCCCCGCCGCGATAAAACCTTCCCATACCGACTGCCATATCATAAATCCTATGCAGAGAATTGTCTGCACATATAATATATTCCTCACTCTTTTTTTATCCGCGCCGCTTACAAAAGCATAGAGCATTCCTTCAGTTTTTGCGGCAGGAAATGTCACGGCTCCAATAGCGCTAAGACAGCGTGACAATACAAAACCTGCGCAGAATATCCTCAGTAAAACCGCATCCTCAATCTCCGAGAAAGCGCCGATATATACAAGTCCGTACAAAGCCGCCGATATCACGCCAAACGCGCCGATATGCGGGTCTTTCATGATTTCCAGTTTCTTTTCTTTTTCCTGAAATGAACGGAACGCGTCCATAGTATCCATATAACCGTCCATATGAATGCCGCCCGTGATAATGATCGGAACTGCCGCACCTATCAGGGCATAACATATTTTCCCTACTCCGCATGCGCTGCTAAGCCACCCCCATAAGTATACCGATGCGCCTATGACAGCGCCGACCCATGGGAAAAAACACAATACGTATTTCATGTTCTCTTCTTCCCAGTCAAAGAGCGGCATCGGGATTTGGGAATACATAGAAAACGAGATGCACAGTGCTTTTATGACATTCATGTCAGTTCGTCTCCTTTATAACTACAGGATTTCCCGCGGCTGTCTCGACAACTTTATCCGCCATCGCCGCAAGTTTCCTGTTAATGTTTCCGAGCGCCTTCATATACTCCATAGTCGCCTTATCATAAATGATACCGTCTTCAAATACATTGTTGGTAACGACCACAAGCGCCTCAAGCTCACTGTCCAGTTTTTTTATATCACTGATGATTTTTTCCGTGACTGCCTCATATGGCTGCGGTTCTTCATCCCCAAACATCTCATTGGCGGTCAGATTAGATATACATTCTATCAGTGCGGTGCCTCCCTTTATTTTCTTTAAGACGCTTCCGACAGATACAGGCTGTTCTATCGTGATAAATCCTTTGCCGTTTCTTGACCGTCTGTGCTTTTCGACCTTGACGCGTGTCTCATCGTCAAATATCCGCATAGTGGCAATATAATATTTTTGTCTTCCCTCAGCGATACGTGATATACATTCTTCCGCATAAGCTGACTTACCGCTGCCGCTTCCTCCGACCACCAATATCATCATGTTTTCACTATCCTATCGTACTGCTCTATCTTCATATCGTGAAAAGTCATCCCACCGTTATATATTTCCAAAGCCATATCAAGAAGAGAAAACAGCATGACCGCGCCTGTTCCCTCTCCCAGTGCAAGTCCGGCATCTATGACCGGATCAAGTCCCAGTTCCCCGATAAGTTTTGCCATCGCAGGTTCTTTGCCTTTGTGTGACGCAAGCAGATAATCTTTAGTTCCCGACATCATCCTTTCGGCAAGCAGCGCCGCCGCCATACTGATAACGCCGTCCAAAACGACAGGTATATGAAAAAGCGCTCCGCCGATACATATACCTGCGATACCTGCGATGTCAAGTCCGCCGACTGTGGCAAGGACACGTAGGGGTTTTTCATGCTTTAAATCGTATTTTTCTATTGCCTCCGTGATGATACGTTTCTTGCGCTCAAGTCCCGCATCGTCAAGTCCTGCGCCTCTGCCTGTCACTTCCCCCACGCCGCCCCCGATAAGCGCCGCCGTTACCGCGCTGCTCGTAGTAGTATTGCCTATCCCCATTTCACCTGTCGCTAAAATGCGGTAGCCTTTTTCCCTGCATTCATTTACCGTATCTATCCCCACGGCAATTGCGCGTATCGCCTCTTCCTCAGTCATTGCAGGCTCTTTTCTGAAATTGTTCGTGCCATTGCGCACTTTCCTGTCAAGCACGCCTTGTATCGGTTCAACGCTGTTTATCCCTATATCCACAGGTATGATGTCGGCTCCTGCTGCCTTTGCCATTTTGCATACCGATGACTGCCGCATACCCATAGCTCTTGCGACCGCGATAGTCACATCCTGCCCGGACTGGCTTATATTTTCTTCTACAATGCCGTTGTCCGCGCACATAATGACAACTGCCTTTTTGGAAATATCTATTCTGTCAGTACCTGTAATGGCACCGATTTGTGCCGTCATAGTCTCAAATCTTCCCATACCGTCAATCGGCTTTGCTATCGCGTCCCAGTTTTTCAGGACGCGTCTGCGCGCCGCTTCGTCCGGCGCTTTTGCTTTCTCATTCCAAATGTGCTTCTCCAAGTGTTCCATAGAGTTTCTCCATATCAAGATATGCCCTTAAAGTATCTGCCAGTTTATCATATTGTTTTTCCTTAAAAAACCGATAGTCCGAAATTTTCTCATCCGAAAGTTTTATCCCTTTTCTCTCCGCCAATGCCCCTGCAACGGCAAGCGCCGCATCCTTACGGTCAAACAGCCCATGTACATAAGACCCGTATATATTTTTGCCGTCGCCAAACACTATCGGCATCCCGTCTTCTTTCTGTCCTTCTTTTCCACCACATCTTACCGTGCGTCCCATATGCAGCTCATATCCTTCAAACGGACATCCCGAAAGCGCCTCCAAAGTACCTGTCAGTTTGTTTATCACACCTGTTGTCTGACAGCGTTCCTTGTCATTGCATAACAGCGTAGTTATGGGAAGCAGTTCCATTCCTCTGATGCTGCCTCCTCCCTCAACACAGTCAGTATCGGATATCCGCTCACCCAGCATCTGATATCCTCCGCATATGCCGAAAACGGGAATATCTTCCGCAAGTTTTTTTACAGCGGCTTCCAGTCCGTTCCTGCGCATCCATTTCAGGTCGTCAATCGTATTTTTGCTTCCGGGAAGAAATATCATATCGGGATGTCCAAGCTCGCTTACGGAAGCCGCATACCGCACAGATACATATTCTATCTGTTCAAAAACATTGTAATCCGTAAAATTTGATATCCTCGGATAACGAACCACTGCAATATCGATAAGCCCTTTCTGCCCTTTGTCAAATCTTTTTGTCAGGCTGTCCTCATCTTCCAATGACAGCTCCATATAGGGGATGACCCCGATAACAGGGATCTTACCCTTTTCTTCAAGCATTTTTATGCCCGGTTCAAGAATGGATCTGTCTCCTCTGAATTTATTTATGATAAGCCCTTTTACCCTTTTCTTTTCCTGTTTTTCAAGCAGCATCAGCGTCCCGAGAAGCTGCGCGAATACGCCGCCTCTGTCGATATCCCCCGCAAGCAGTACAGGGGCGTCTACCATTTTTGCAAGTCCCATATTTACGATATCATTCTGTTTAAGGTTTATCTCCGCGGGGCTTCCCGCTCCTTCTATCACAATGATATCCGCGATATCTTCAAGTTCCCTGAACGCTTTTTTGATGTCCGGTATCAAATGCTTTTTATAGTCGAAGTAATCTTTGGCGTTCATATTTCCCAAAACTTCCCCGTTGACTATCACTTGTGAACCTGTATGACTTGTCGGCTTAAGAAGGACAGGATTCATACACACTCTGGGAACTATCCCCGCCGCCTCCGCCTGCATGACCTGCGCTCTTCCCATCTCAAGCCCTTCTGCCGTGATATAAGAGTTTAACGCCATATTTTGTGATTTAAAAGGCGCCACGCGATAACCGTCCTGTCTGAATATCCTGCATAGTCCCGCGACCAAAAGACTCTTGCCGACATTTGACATAGTGCCTTGGATCATGATCACTTTTGCCATGGTCTGTCCGTCCCTTCCGATTTTAATGTTTTTAATATGGTCAGTTTCCCACTCTGTAAAGCATATTCATACAATTCCCGATTAGCGGCTTCAAAAGTTCCAAATGTCTGCCTGCAGCATATCACGCTCACGCAGCGGTCTATTTTTTCTTTTGCCTTCAAAATAAGGTCATCAGAAACAGGCTCGAAGCTTTCCGCAGCGATACAGCATACGGACAGTGCGTCTGCCACCGGATAATCAAGATCGTTTTGAAACAATATTCCTGTAGCGAACGCAATATTCTGCCGCTGCAGACCCCTGTATATATTTCTTCCCGTTCCATTTCCCGCTATCACAAAGACTTTTGCTTCACCGCATGGTGCGGCAAGCTCCATATCGGCGTTTTCATCGTCAAAACTGCCTGAAGATATCCCAAACAGCTTTGCTATATATCCCTGCCTGAATATCTCCTCAGGTCTGCCGAATTTATCAACATATCCCCCGTTGATACATAAGATCCTGTCAGAGACTTTTGCCGCAAGCTCCAGTTCATGAAGCGACATTATGACAGTCAGCCCTTTTTCCCTTTGCAGTTTTTGCAGGACTGACAAAAATTCCAGTTTATGCTTTATGTCAAGATAAGATGTAGGCTCATCAAGGACAATTATCTCAGGTTCCTGACAAATGGCACGTGCGAGCATCACCCGCTGCCTTTGCCCGTCGCTTACACGGTTAAAATCATGTGATGAGATATCATCAACGTGGACAAGCTCCATCGCTTCTTTTACCGCTATGCGGTCTTTTTTCGACAAAATACCGAAGCGTCCTGTATACGGATAACGTCCCGTGGCAACCACGTCTTCACAGGTCATAAGTTCCGAGCGAAGCCTTTGTGTCAGCAGGACAGCCATCTTTTTGGACAATTCCGCGCCCGTCATCAGCCTCACGCTGTGCCCGTCTAACCATACAGTCCCCCCTATAAGGGCAAGCTGTCCTGCAATGCTTTTCAAAACAGTTGATTTTCCCGCGCCGTTTGGACCTATCAGGGTCAGTATCTCGCCCTTGTCCAGTCCTATCTCTATATTCTCGATCAAAGGCTTCCTGTTATAACCCACACTCATTTTTTCCGTAAAAAAATAATATTTTCTCACAGGACTTTCTCCCTGTTTCTTTTTATCATGACCCATAGCACCACAGGCGCTCCAAAAACTGCCGTGACCGCACTGATACTAATCTCCGATGGCGCAAGCATATTCCTTGCCAAGAGATCGCAGAACAGGCAGAACACGCTCCCGCCCAAAAAACAGGCAGGTATCATCAAAACGGGTCTTGCCGTTCCCAAAAGGCTCTTTACAAGGTGCGGCGCGGCAAGCCCCACAAAAGATATAGGACCCGCATAAGCCACGATGCATGCTGACAGAACACTTGACAATATCACAAGCAGAGTGCGAAGCAGCATGATGTTGACGCCAAGATTACGCGCATATGCCTCGCCCAACTGATATGCACCCAACGGCTTTGACAGCAAAAATACTGCGGTGAATGCCGCCGATACCACTCCCGCCATAACCGCCACATTGTCCCACGTCATTCCCGAAAAACTGCCTCTCGACCAATTGTGAAGATTTACGATATCGGCATCGTCCGCAAAAGTTACCACAAACTCAGTGACCGCGGAACAGATATAACCGATCATCACTCCGCTTACGACAAGCATGGACATATTGCTGACCCTGTATGACATCAAAAGGACAAATCCCATAGATACCATCGCGCCAAAAAACGCGGCAGAAATAAGCGCCGCAGCACCCACCCTGACCGATCTTCCCATCAGGAATACCATAGTAAGCGCAACCGTCATCTTTGCCCCCGACGATATCCCAAGCACAAAAGGTCCGGCAATAGGATTATGGAAAAAAGTCTGTAAAAGATACCCCGAAAGAGCAAGCGCGCCTCCGAGTATCAAAGCAGCAAGTGTCCTTGGCAGCCGGATATCCCAAAGTATCCTCCATTTTGTCCTGTCGATCATGTGTCCCGAAACGCTCCTGAAAATATCTTTCACAGGAATGCTTACGCTTCCGACGCATATATTTATGACACACAGCCCTGCCGCGCCTGTCGCAAGCAGCAAAAACGCCGCTATGTACCTTGCCTTTCTGCCCATTACATTCAGCCCTCCTGCCTGAGCCGGAAGAGAAATTCCATTTCATCTTCGCTTCCGCCTGTCAGCATATTATGTATATCTTTTATGAGATAACCTATCGACATAGACTGTTGGTACATATCATTTGTCGTGCACCATGCATTCCCCTCTTTCACAGCTTTAAAATCCGCCAAAAGCGGGCATTTTTCAATCAGCTCCTCCACAGATGCAACGCCTTTGTCTATAGAACTGTTATAGATTATAAAGTCTGCGTCCTTCGCACTGTTATAAAATTCTTCCATCTGCATATTTAAAGTTGAACGTGCCGACTTTGGATCTCCCAAACTCTCAAATATATACCTGCCGCCTGCAAGCCTGATCATTTCAGGCACATAATCGGAACTTTGCCTCACCTGTACCATACCGTTTGACGTAATGTAAAAAAACGCGACTGTCTTATCGGTACGCTCATTCGACGAGATTTCATCCATAAGAGCCATCTGTCTGTCAAACTCTTTCTCCGCTTCCTCTTCTTTACCCAAAAGCGCGCCGAAAAATTTTATCCACTCCACACGTCCAAGCGGATGCGCTTCATAACTTGAATACTCTATCATGACAGGTATTCCGAAATCTTCCAGCATTTCAATAACTTCCGGCGAGTGCGATATCATCATGTTTTCAATGGCAAGGGAACAATCCTGCGATACTATAAGCTCATAATCGGGCTGATTGTATTTTCCCGCATAGCGCATAGCTCCCTTTGTCATAGCCTCCTTTGCAGAGCCAATATACCAGTTTTCTTCTTTCTGCCCTGAAAGCGTAACGGCGTCCACTTCACCCAACGCGTCAAACATATCCATCACCGCTGACGCCACCAGATAAATATTTTCTATCGGACGCTGTAGCACTGTCACGTCGTCTTCCAACCCTTCCGGTATTTTTCCGTTTTCGGGAACGACCATTATCTCGGTGCCGTCTTTTTCGGTCAGCAGTGTATAGCCGCCTTTAAAATGATCAACGGTAAAATTTTGTGCATATCGTATTTCCATGCTGTCTTCATAGATAAGTCCCCATCTGTCCTTATCAGAAAATCCCTCTTTCGCTAAATCTGAGGATGCGGCGGCGCATCCGCCAAGCCACAGCAGTCCCGCCAAAATAAAACAACATACCTCTTTTGCGCTTCTCATATCTTATTCCGAAGCCTTCGCCGTGTCTGAATGAAAAGTAACGGTATATTCCACCTCATGAGGCGAACTCATTGCCACAGTGTCGCCGATGACCTGAAGCTGTGTGTCCAACGCTGTGACCGGTATCTCAAATTCTGAGTCGCCGTCTGTATTTATCGGAAGATATTTTTCACCGTCTACGATCATATAATCATAATTAGGGCTGTTCCACTGTATCAAAGCCGTCATCTCTCCGTCTGTTACGTTAAGCGTAACGGGCGAGAGTATCTGCGCTTTGCCGCTGCCGCCCTCAAAGGTGATATCAATACTGTATGAACCGTCATCCAAAGTAGCCGCGTTTTTGGTGTCCGCAGCGTTACCTATAGGCATCGGGTCAGATACGCTGACTTTGTGGTCATACCATTTATCTTTCGTCCCGATAAGCGCAAGATCAAATTCTTTGTTCAAAAAAGGCACCGGCACATCAAACCCGTATACTTCCTCGGTCATCCCATCGCTGTATGTAACAGTATCTTCTGTCGGGAACAACAGTTGCGCACCGTCTTTTTGCGCATCCTGCGCAAGTCCGCAGTATAAGTTCAAAATATTTTTTGAACCCAGGGAAACATGTATGGTCATTTTCCCATTCTCTACTGTCAGTGTCCCTCTGCCGTCACATGCTTCGCTCACATGAAACATACTGCTGTCCGTGCTGAACTTCGCGGAATAAACTCCATCAGACAGCTCCGCGCTTTCCACGGACGAACCGCTGTCCTGCTGCCCTGCCGCTTCTGCCGTATGCGCTATATAAATCTGTTGGATCGCCTCAATGGAACCAAGCCCCGATATCTGCGCATCCACACTGTCAAAATGACCTGAATTTTTAAACATATTTATCCACGACTCTTCATCGTCGCCTGCCATATCATTATGCGCGTGATCCCCTGCCACGACCATAAGCGGGCGAAGAACGACTTTCTTATATCCTGCCCGTGCCACTGCGTCTATGACCGCCTCGCATGCTGTCTCCTCGGGTTCGCCTTCCACCGTGCCGATAAATACATTTTCATATCCAAGCTCTTTCATCTGTGTCTGCATCTGGCTGTATGACACCTTCGCTGTGTGGGATGTGCCGTGTCCCATAAATACAAACGCAGTCCCGTCATTATCCGCCGCATCAAGACTGTCATATCCCGCGTCAGCCACAGCAGTCTGCGTCAACGCTTCCGCGACAGCTTCCTTATCGGGGTTTATGGCAGCGGCATCCGTACCGACCGCGCCAAGAAGCGGCTCTGCCACTTTGACCGTCTCGAACTTATCCTGATAGGCTCCGACCGAGTCCATCAGTTCATCATACTCCGCGCCATGCATCAGATGAGTAGGCTGTACGACTAAATTTTTTACTCCGTTCTCCACTGCACGTTCAAGAGCCTGATCCATATTGTCAATGAACTCACCGTCGCGCGCCTGTATATGATTAATTATTATCTGCGCCGTAAAAGCCCTTCTCACAGACCAGTCGGGATTAGCCTCCTGTATTGCGTCTTCAATTCCCTTAATGTCGTCCGCCCGGCTGTCATTAAAGGAAGTGCCGAAGCTGACTACAAGTATCTCATTCTCTCCGATATCATCCTGATTGCGCGGATCGTCGCGCGAAGCATCCCCTGTATCTCTGCCAAAATAATCCGGATCTGCCTCTTCTCCCTGAACCAGTTCTTTCTGCGCATCCGTCAATGCGTCCCATGCGGCTTTCGCCTTTGCGCATTGTTCATCTGTCTCATCCGTTCTTGTCTGAACATAGATCGCATCAATGAGCGCCGCAGCTTCATCGGCTGCCTTCTGATCGTCAGCTTTCTTGTCTGAACAGCCTGTCATAAATAATGAACAGGCAATCAATCCGCCTGACAGCGCAGTTATCAGTTTCTTTTTCATATTCTCCTCTTTTCCGCAGTTCTCTGCTTTGTATTATCGAATATATCATTACAGAAACTATTACAAACCTGCTGCATCCGGCACTCATTGCATGCAAAACAAAAACCCTTTCCTAAATTACAGGTAAAGGGTTCGTACACAAAATAAACCTAAAGGAAGTATGATATTGCATTTTCCTTCAGACTTAAACGTACAACCAGTTACTCGTGGCTTGAAACAAATGTTTCCGTACAGCGGTAAGGCAGGTCTCCCGGCTTAAAGATCGTCGCATCATCCGTCTTCCCGGCTTCCCAGTGACATATTGGATTCTGCTCCCTAATTACGGTGACGAGTTCGTACAGGAATCACACCTGTTTCCCTTTTCACCGGAACCAACCATGATTTTGATCGTTCCGGCACCTTACTGCTATATATTCAATTTCTCACATCTTATCATATTTGGGGGGGATTTGCAATATTTTTATTTAAACCGCAAACACACGGTACACTGCCCAACCGCACTGCACCGTGTGTTTTTTCGTCAATCAGGTATCAAAAGCACCTGACCTATATCAAGTTCATCGCCCGTCAGACCGTTCAGGCTCTTTATCGCATCCACTGTCGTTCCGAAACGCTTTGCAAGCAGCCACAATGTATCGCCCGAACGCACGGTGTACTCAAAATATGACGGCACCCCCGACGATACCGGTATCTTCAAAACCTGACCTATATACAGCGCGTCGCTTGTCAGACCGTTCAGGCTCTTTATCGCGTCCACTGTCGTTCCGAAACGCTTTGCAAGCAGCCACAATGTATCTCCTGAACGCACGGTATAGTCAAAATACCCTGTTTCCGGCTTCCCCGACGGTATATTTCCCTGAACTCCCAAATATGTATTATACAGCACCTGCCATGTCGCAGGTCCCACAATACCGTCAGGTTTTAACTGCATCATCCTTTGAAACGCCATTACCGCCTGTTTTGTCATACTGCCGAAAGTACCGTCCTGTGATACGTTCGGTATAGTCGGATAAAATTCGGCAATCACATTCAGAAGATATTGCAGAGTAAGTACATCGTTACCCCGTGACCCTTGGCGAAGCACAGTATTGGGCGGCACCGTACCTACTCCAAGCGCAGTTCCTTCGCTGTCAAGTTCCGCAAGCTTTGTCACTCCCGTATATATCTGCGAAATTTTATACCATGTCGCTTTTCCGACAATACCGTCAGACTCCAGATTAAAAATACTTTGGAATTTTCTCACCGCCGCCTCAGTGCTGCTTCCAAACACTCCGTTTTCATCGGTTATCCGCGGTATGGCAGGATAATTGTTCCTTATCCTGTTGAGATACGTTTGGATCGTCTGGACATCAAGTCCCGTACTGCCCGGTCTAAGCGGTGTACCCGAATATGATGAAGCGACATCCGCTATTGCATCCGCCCTGACTATCTCAATGTCATTTGGATAATAATTGCGCAAAATCTGCAGCGGCGTAAGTCCCTGCTGTGCCAGTGTGACTGTACCCCACTGTGAAAGTCCCCGGCACGTTACTGTAGTGCCATTGCAAAACTGGGTAAAATAAGGAACGTTCTGCCCCCTTCTCCTGACATATTCATTGAAAATTTCATCTACTATCACATTTATGGAATCATAAATCGGTCTGCCGTAAACAAAAGCCTGATCATATGCCGTGCTGTTTGTTATATCGTAATCATATCCCTGACTCGGATACCATTCTGTGTATATCCTGTTCAGCGCGAATGTAATTATCGCATAGATGTTGGCGCGCAGCGACGCTTCAGGCCATGTAGGATAAATTTCACTGCTCGCCACATTTTTTATGTAATCAGTAAATCCCACGCGCACATTTGACGCCCAAGATGCAGGTGTTCCCAAATGTACCCTTATCGTATTGGGTATGACCACCTGTCGCAGTACATATGGCATAACCGTCGGTCCTTGCTGAAAATGCGGTTCGTCCATTGCTGCGGCGGGCTTTTCAATCGAAATATCGATTATGTTCCCGCTGCGCTGATATTCCTGTTCGGGCAGCATCACAAGCGGCAATATAGCTGTCTCATCCTCGTATATCGGAATGCCTGTCATATGTACTGTCTGAAATCCCGACTTTTGCGCAAGCACATCATAACCAATGTACGGCGCTCCCTGATAATTCGGATTTAATGAAAAACTTGCGTCCATCGTTTCCAAAGAAACCATCGGCGCCTCCCCGCTTCCATCCGTCACAAGTTCATAAACTCTGCGCCCCTGATCATCCATGACCATGATCTGCACTCCCTCAACAGGCAGCGCATCGCTGGCGATCCTCGCCTGTACAGATAAATAACCAATAGCCATAAATCAATTATCTCCTTAATCTGCTATATTTTATTATATGAACATACGGGGAAAAGGGTAACTTATCGGTAAACAGACAAATCAAGTTCATCAAGCACTGAATAAACATAATCTTCATCGTATCCGATGAAAGAAAAACATAGCCAATAATCCTCAAAGGAAATCATACAGAAAATTTCATCAAATTCATCGTATTTAACTTTTGACATTGAAAATACATATCCATAAACATTTTCGTGTGTCCATTGCTTTAAAATTTCGCCGTTGTAATCTGTTGAAAAGCTCCAACCGCCGCTGCCCGTATAGTGATTATAACTCAGGCATATTTCTTTGTGTTCGGACGCGTAAACGGCGGTCACTTTTTCAACAGCGTCATCACCGCAATATTTCAGCGATGATAATTCGATATCTCCTATATCAGGATATGGCAAAGGGAAATTCACTTTACCGACTGCTTCATCCCATGTATCAAAATTTAAAGTAACAGCTTCCCCTACCGTTTTTCCCGTTTCTCCTGTTTCACCGGAAGATTTATCATCAGGCGGATTGGGGTAATTGTGCGCTATAATTGAACTGTCACCGCCGTCAATGCCTGACAAGGCGAAATCATCTATCTTTTCTCCCCGGTCAGTAAATTTTATATTTCTTTGAAACAGATAAGCCGCATATACTGATGATGATAAAATAAGCGCCGCAAAAATTACCGCTGTAATTCCGAAAATATAATATTTTAACCGTGTCTCAATCGATTTTTTCATTAATTTTCTCCCCCTTTCAAGCTGAGTTTGGACAGTAGACTTATTTCTGCCTGTAATACTGCTTATTTCAGCAACGCTCATATCCTCATAATAAAATAAATATATTACTTCGCGGTATCGCCTCGGCAAGGCGGTAATGCTTTCTATTATCGCGGCGCGCCTTTCCTTTTTCTCATACGCAAATTCGAGTTCAGCGTTTAGATCGGGAATATCGGTATCAAGAAGTATATTATTTTTGTGCCAGCCCGTTTTCCAATAATTTTTGCATAAATTTGAAGCCACCTTAAACAGCCACGCTTTTTCCTTTGCGCAGTTGTCAAATTTTATATCGCTTGAAAGATATTTACAAAATACTTCCTGTGTTATATCCTGCGACTCAACATTCCCTTGAAGCTGAATATAAATAAATTTGTAAATCAGAGGATAATATAATGCGATTTTCTGCTCTTTTGTGTATTCCTCCATCAAACGCATTCCTCCCTCATTTGTTCTAACCCGCTTTATACATCTATATATATAACAATTTAACTCAAAAAAAATCTCATTTATTTCAAAAAAAATTAAGCTCCGGTAATAATACCGAAGCAATAATTTCATAAATGATGTCAAGTCGCGTTTCCCGCAAACTGTGTCATGTAAAGTTCATAATATTTTCCCTGCTTTTGAAGCAGTTCTTCGTGATTTCCGCTCTCGATTATCCTGCCCTGCTCCATCACGACAATAAAATCCGCGTCCTGTATCGTGGAAAGCCTGTGCGCGATGATAAGACTCGTCCTGTTTTCCATAAGTTTCACCATAGCATCCTGAATACGCTTCTCAGTGCGTGTATCAACACTTGAGGTTGCCTCATCCAATATCAGTATCTTTGGCTGCGCAAGAAAAGCCCTCGCTATCGCCAAAAGCTGCCTCTGCCCCTGCGAAAGATTATATCCCTCCCCCGAAAGCATCGTATCATACCCTTCTTTTAAGCGCAGTATCATATCATGGCAGTTGCTCATCTTCGCCGCCTGTTCCATCTCTTCATCAGACGCGTCCTGATTTGAATATTTCAGATTATTTCTCACAGTGTCGGCAAAGAGCACCGTGTCCTGAAGCACGATTGCCGTATTGTCGCGCAGGTTTTGGCAGTCTATATCTTTTATATTTACTCCGTCGATAAGTATCTCTCCGCTGTCCACATCATAAAACCTCATCAACAGATTTACCACGGTAGTTTTGCCGCTTCCTGTAG
The DNA here is from genome assembly GCA_947629525.1 of uncultured Lachnospiraceae bacterium. Classification (GTDB taxonomy): domain Bacteria; phylum Bacillota; class Clostridia; order Lachnospirales; family Lachnospiraceae; genus COE1. The sequence goes on along the minus strand of CANREB010000019.1, from coordinate 14,114 downwards.
CGCCTACAAGCGCGATCTTATGACCCGCGCGCACTTCAAGGTTAAAATTATGAAGTACCTGCTGCCCCTCGACATACGAGAAATTGACGTTATTAAAGTTAATTACCCCTTTTGCGTCATCCATATTCCGGCTTCCCGATTTGTCCTCCCTCGGCTGATCGATTATCGCGAACACACGCTCCGCACCTGCCACTGCCGTCTGTATCTGCCCGTAGATCTGCGCAAGTTCGTCGATCGGGCGTCCGAACTGCTTTGCATAAACGATAAACGCCGAGATAATTCCTATTGAAATCACACCGTTTACCGCAAAATATCCTCCGAACGCGGCAATTATCACAAAACCCACATTGTTTATGACATTCATGACAGGTCCCATCGAACCGCCCAAAATCTCGGCAAAAATTCCCGCTGACGTCAGTTCGTCCGAAACACTGTCAAACTTCTCTATTATCTCATCCTGATGCTCATACGCCACAACAGTCCTGTAACCTGTCACCATTTCTTCGACAGTGCCGTTAAGCTCACCCAAAAGCGCCTGCCTCTTTCTGTAAAAAGTACGCATCGCCTTTGACAGCAGTTTAGTCGCGGCAAGCGTCAGTATCACGGTAGTGCAGGACAAAAGCGCAAGCGGCGGACACAAATACAGCATCATAGCCACAGTACCTATAATAGTCAGTATGCCCGAAAACATCGAGCTGAGCGACTGCGATACGGTATTTGAGATATTTTCCACATCGTTTGTCATGCGGCTCATGATATCGCCATGCGAATGGCTGTCGATATATTTTACAGGCAGATTGACCACGCAGTCAAACAGATCCTCACGCATCCGCCTCACCACGCGCTGGCTCAAAACGGCGCTGTTCCTGCTCTGCAGAAAAGTACCAAAGCTTTGGACAGCATACACTATGAGCATAACGATAAGGATTTTCGGCAGCCGCCCGAAGTCAAGCGCCGTGATACTGTCTATCGCATCGCTCTGAAGCCTTGGCGCATAAACCGACGCGATAACCACGATAAAGACTACCGCAAGCAAAAAAAGCACTACCCTTATCTCACCCGCAAAATATCCGATAAGGCGGCGTACAGTCTTTTTGCCCTCTTTCGGCTTTTCCACATGCCTGCTGCGCGGGGCACGTGACCCCGGCACTCTGTAATTGCTCATTGACTGTTCTCTGTTCTCAGCCATTATAGACCTCCGTTTTCAACTGCGAATCATAAATATCCCTGTAGATCGCGCTGCTCTTCATAAGTTCATCGTGGCTTGCACACGCCGCAAGGCGTCCATTCTCAATGACTGCTATCCTGTCCGCATCTTTCACGGACGCTATCCTCTGCGCTATTATGATTTTTGTCGTATCGCGGTATTCCCTTTTGAGCGCCTCATAAAGTTTCGCCTCAGTCTTCAAGTCGAGCGCGCTTGTCGTATCGTCAAATATCAGTATCTCCGCGTTCTTCAAAACCGCCCTGCTTATAGCCACGCGCTGTTTCTGCCCGCCCGAAAGACTATGTCCTCCCTGCGTCACCTGCGTGTCAAGACCGTTTTCCTTATTGTCTATAAATTCCAATGCCTGTGCCGTATCAGCCGCATGTCTTATCTCATTGTCGTTCGCCTCAGGATTGCCCCACGCGATGTTCTCGCGTATCGATGTGCTGAATATCTCGCTCTTCTGCAAGGCTACGGCTATTTTACCGCGCAGCGCGCTGAGCGTATAATCCTTCACATTTACGTCATCGACAAGCACTTCGCCTTCAGTCACATCGTAAAACCTTGGTATCAGATTTACAAGACTTGATTTTCCGCACCCTGTAGCACCCAGAATACCAAATGTCTCACCCGGATTTATCGTGAGGTTGAAGTCGGATATCACCTGTTTTTCACCCATGTTAGGATAGGCAAATGACACGTTCCTAAATTCGACTTTGCCTTTTACGGCAGTACTGCCCTCAAACTTTCCGTCTGCAATTGACGGTTCGCAGTCAAGCACTTCTTTTATGCGCTTTCCTGATGCCACGCCTCTTGACACGGTCTGAAAAATCATTGTCATGCGCATGACCGCGTTTAAGATCTGTGATATATATGTGATTGCCGCCATAACATCGCCCGGCGTGACGCCGCCGTTTCCGACCTCTACTGCGCCGATTTTTATCACTGCCACTACAGAAACGTTTAGTATTATGTTCATAATAGGCGTCATATACGAAAACAGCAGAAGTACGTCAAGCTGTGTACCGACAAGTTCACCGTTTGCCGCGCCGAAACGTTCCTTTTCATAGTCCTCTTTGACATACGCTTTGACGACGCGCGTCCCCGAAACATTTTCCTGCATAACATTGTTGACCTTATCCAGCTTTTCCTGAAGAACGGTAAACATCGGATTAGCTTTTGCGATAAAAAATATGACGCATGCCGCTATCAGAGGCAGTGCGCACGCAACAACCACTCCAAAACTTATATCGAGCGTAAGCATACATACGATGCCGCCCGCAAACAGCAGAAATGTCCGCACAAATCCCCTGATGCACTGTGCAACAAGGTTCTGCACCTGCGTAATGTCATTAGTCACACGCGTAATGAGCGAACCGGTGGAAAATCTGTCGGTCTGCTCAAACGAAAACGACATCACTCTGCGGAACGCGTCCTTTCTGATGTCGTTGCCGTAATTCTGGCTGCACAAATTGGCGAATACACCCGACATTATACCGCAAAAACAGCCAAAAAGCACAAGTCCTATCATTCTAAGACCTGTGCCGATAACAATCGCCAAATCGCCTGTTTTGCCATTCGACAGACCCAAAACGCCCTCGTCAACTATTCTGCCCATAAGGCGCGGCTGCAGCAGATCCATGCTGACTTCGCCCACCATAAAAAGAGGCGCCAAAATAAAAAACAGCCAATATTTCTTCAGATACTTAAGCATAATTCCTCACATTCTCCGCGTCAAAGCCTGCTTCCCCACTCAAGGATAAGCGCCTCGCACGCATCCGTGTCCATACCGTCTATCGCTTCGACAAGCCTGTCGAACATTTCCTTATTAGTGCCCTCATAGCGGTACTGCCTCATATCTTTTGCTATTTCCTCCATACTGTCCATATCGAGATTGTCAACAGCATCGCTTATCTTTACAAAGAAATCGTTAAGCACATCACTCGTTACCTCAGGCTTTTGCGACTCGTCCTCGTCCTCTTTTTTGAAATACGGCTCAAGCACGGGTATGTAACTGCGGTAGTGCATCAGCATACCTTCAGTATCGGCGCGTATCAGGTCAGTATCTCTTGCATTTCCCGCTTTTTCAAGATTAGCGGCGGTCTTTGCAAGCTCAACGGCGCCGATCTGCTTTGAAAAGCTCTTGAGTGAATGTACTTCTATCGTATATCTCGCCCAGTCTTTCTTGTCGTACATTTCTTTTATCGTGTTCGCGCGCTTGTCGATCGACTTATAGTATGTCTCCAATATAGACCAGAACAGATCCTTGCTGCCAAGCATCGCTATAGCGCCTTTTGTGTCCAGATCGCCTATTATGATCTCCTCATTATCGCTGTCGTCAGCCTTTATGACGACGCCCTCGGCACGCTTTATCTTCTCAACGGGCAGCCATTGCTTTACTTTAGAAATTATCGTGCGCAGCTCTATCGGCTTAGGGACGAAATCATTCATTCCCTCATTCAAAAACATGTCTTTTGTGCCATCGACCGCGTTTGCCGTAAGCGCGATGATCGGCACACCGTCATAATCTTTGTGAAAACGCCTGATGACACGCGTCGTCTCAACGCCGTCCATCTCAGGCATCATATGATCCATAAAAATAAGGTCAAAATGGTGGCGCTCGATCTTCTCTATCGCGTCCTTGCCGCTCAGCGCTGTCTGTATCTTCATTTGAAGCGGCTTAAGCAAGCCCTCCGCAATAGTGAGGTTGACCGCGTTATCGTCAACAATAAGAATCTCGGCGTCAGGCGCAATATAATCAAAGTCCTTATCCTGATCGTCGTCCTGCACGTAACTTTGCTCCTTGCCCTTAAGAAGCGACGCAAGGTTAAACACATAAATCGGCTTTTTCATGACCATAAGGTTTGTCAGATCATACTTATCGGTATCAAAGAAATCGGTGAGCAGCACCGTCCTGACGTTATTGTCATCCTTTGTAAATTGTTCCCATTCAGGCGTAAATTTTTCTTTCTCTATGATGAGGAAATGCTCGTTCCCATTGTCAGACGATATCAGCGACGCCGGTTCATCAGGCGACGATACGTCCGTATACTTCACGCCAAGCTTCCCACAGTCAAGTTCAAGCTGTTCTTTTACATACGCGTTCGCGATATTTGCAAAGACTTCCTTTTTGTCGGCATCTTCGACTTCGGCGCTGGGCAGTTTCTCCAATACTTTCTGCGGAAAGTTAAATGAAAACGTACTTCCCTCGCCGTACACACTCTCCACCTTTATATCGCCGTTCATAAGCGAAAGAAGCCGCTTTGAGATGGCAAGCCCCAGTCCCGTGCCTTCCACGTTGCGGTTGCGCTTGCTGTCTACCTGCTGGAACGACTGGAACAGCTTATCCAAATCCTGCGGTTTAATGCCGATACCCGTATCAGTGACAGCTATACTGACATTGACCTCTTCGTCCGACAGCTTCTCATAGTCAAGTCTTATTGTTATCTTGCCCTCGCTCGTGAACTTCGCGGCATTATTCGCAATATTTATCAACACCTGCTTAATACGGATATTGTCGCCGAAGAGAAGCCTCGGTACAGACGGATCCAAGTCGATGATAAGCTCCACATTCTTATCCTTAAGGCGCGTCATAATAATATTCATGACATCGTTTACAATGGACATTGTCTCATACTCAACGGGGATAATATCCATTTTGCCTGACTCTATCTTTGAAAAATCAAGAATATCGTTAATGATCGTCAAAAGCTCACGCCCCGACGATTTGATCTGATGTATATATTCGCGCGCCGCGGGCGGCAGATCCTCCCTTAGCGCCATCTCAGCCATACCTATGACAGCGTTCATAGGCGTCCTTATCTCATGGCTCATATTTGCGAGGAAATCCGACTTCATCTTAGCCGCTTTTTCTATCTCCTCATTTGCAAGCATCATGCGGTAATTGCCGTATGCGATGTCGGAAAGTATATATGAGACTTTAAAAAGAAATTCCGCCGCTTTCTCTATTACTTTCCTCGGCATTATCCTGACTTTTTTTGCCGCCGCCACATATTCTTCAGGATCAACGCCTATCTCAATCGCCAGTTTGCGCATGCGGTTATAGTCAGGTTCTTTGGTAAGCACCTGACCTCCTATGATACACCCGACATGCTTGTCATTTACAAGGATCGGCGCCGCAAAATCGGTAAGCCCCGCATGACAGACATATGTGGTCGCATAATTATTTTCATGCGTCTGCTCGGCGCCAAACTTATCGCACCACTCGCACCGCCTGCCGCCGATCTCCGTACTCCGAGTATATTTCATGCAGAAATCCGAAAAATTTGAGCCTTTCGTAACAGGTTTGCCGTCAACATCGGTCACTATCGTTGCCATACCTGTAAACTCGGATATTGCCTCTTGGAAAATCGTAAGTCTCTCTACACTGATAAGATCAGTAAGAGCAATCCCCTCTTCCAGATCCATAAGCTATTCCCCCAATATCTTTTCTATGATCTCCATAAGTTTATCATGCTCTACGGGCTTAGTCAGATAGCCCTGCGGGCGCATTGTAAGTACCTGCACTATCTTACTTTTATCGGTAACGCCTGTAAGGAATACAACAGGTATGTTCTTCGTCGCCTCGTTATCACGAAGCTGTTGTAAAATCTCAGGTCCTTTCTCGGCAGGCATCTCATAGTCAAGCAGGATAAGGTCTGTCGTCTTTTTCTCAAGGAATTTAAGCGCTATCTTTCCGCTTAACGCCGTCGCAACGTCATATTTACCATGAAGCTGCTCCTTTATGGTCTTAAGCATAGCCGAGTCGTCGTCAACAACAAGGATATGTTTGTGCCCTGTTTCTTTTTCCGGCGCTTTTGCCTTTACTTTTTGGGTGTCAAGCAGCGCCTGGGCTATCTCTTCTTCAAGCGCTTTTGCGTTCTCGATCGCTCTCTCCGCATCCGCGGCGCGCTTAGCCGCCTCCGCTTCCCTGCGCTCGCGCTCCTCCTTGTACCAGTCGTCAAGGAACTTGTTCATCTTATCCCTTACTTCCGATACCTTCATCGGATATCTGAGCGTCAGGTCAACCGAACATGCCGCCATCTTGAAAAATGCGTTGCAGTTGCTCTCCGTGCCGATTACAATTATAGGAATGTTATAAGTGCTAAGCTTTGCCTTCAGGTTTGACATTCTCTCCGCATGCTCTTTTAACTCATTGCCGACGCAATAGCAGAATGCTTCGGGTTTTAAGAGCTTGACATGGTTCACTATATCCTCCCACCGCAGAGAAGATGTCACAGAGTCAAACACATCGTCCAAATGCGAAAAGAAATCGTCAATTATGGTATTATTTTTTCCTGTAAGTAAAATCTTATATTTCATATTTTCCTCATTTCTGCGCTGCCTTTACATAAGTATGCGCGTTCTATAAATTAGTTTTTAAAATATCTTACTCCCGACTCAAATATCTTCATATCCTGCTCGCCGTAAATATTTACGGCAACACCGTCCCCTCTTCTCTCTACGTGCGCCATCTTGCCAAGGCAGCGCCCGTCAGGCGACGTTATGCCCTCTATCGCCGAATATGAGCCGTTCACGTTCCACTCTTCATCCATTGAGACATTTCCGTCAAAGTCCGCATACTGAGTAGCCACCTGCCCGTTGTCAAAGAGCCTGTCGATCCACTCCTTTGAAGCGACGAAACGTCCCTCGCCGTGGGATGCAGGCGTTACATATGTCCTGCCAAGTTCCGCAAGCTGCAGCCACGGGGACTTGTTTGTGACCACTTTAGTATATACCATCTTGGAAATATGTCTGTTAATGGTGTTGTATGTAAGAGTAGGTGAATTTTCATTCTGCCCCTTTATCTCACCGTGCGGCACAAGCCCCAGTTTTATCATCGCCTGAAAACCGTTGCATATTCCAAGCGCAAGTCCGTCCCTCTCGTTTAACAGTTTATTGACAGCTTCTTTGATCTTTTCGTTTTGAAATGCCGTCGCAAAGAATTTGGCGCTGCCGTCGGGCTCATCGCCCGCTGAAAATCCGCCCGGGAACATGATTATCTGCGCCTGTGAAATGGCTTTCTCAAACTCGTCAACGGATGCCCTTATATCCGATGCGCTTATATTCCTGAATACTCTTGTCACCACGTCAGCCCCCGCGCGCTCAAACGCGGCGACTGAATCGTACTCGCAGTTTGTGCCGGGGAATACGGGTATGAACACTGTCGGTCTTGCGACTTTATTCTTACATATATATATGTCCTTTGTGTCATAAAGCCTTGTCGGTACGGCATCTTTATTCTTTACCGCTTTGGTCGGGAATACTTTTTCAAGCTTTGATGTCCACGCGTCAAGCGCCTCGTCCATAGACACGGCAGCCTCCCTGTGTACAAATCCCTTACTGCCATCGGCAACCACAGCCGCCGTCTTATATAAGATGCCTCTTTCCTTAAGCACATTCTCCTTATCCGCCGCGATTTCGGCAATGATACCGCAGATTTTGTTTTCAAACAGTTCTTTTACCTCAAGGGCGCTGTCAAACTCAACTCCGAGCTTATTTCCAAACGCCATCTTTGCCGCTGCCGCCGCTATGCCCTTCGAGTCAAGCACATATGCCGCCGTAATGACTTTGTCTTTTATCAATCCCGCTACGCTGTCAAACATCGCCATAGTCTTCTTATAGTCGGGAAGGTCATACTCGTCTTTTGGCAGTTCAAATACGACAAGCCTGTCGCCTTCTTTTTTTAACTCGGGGGTGATAATATCCTGCTTTTTTGCCACATCCACGGCAAATGACACAAGTGTCGGCGGTACATCTATATCGTTAAAAGTACCCGACATTGAATCCTTGCCTCCGATCGAGGGCAAGCCGTAGCCTATCTGTGCCGCATATGCTCCCAAAAGTGCGGCAAACGGCTGGCTCCAACGTGAAGGTTCGTCTGTCATACGCCTGAAATATTCCTGAAACGTAAACCGTATCTTTTTATAATCTCCGCCTGCAGCCACTATCTTTGCCATTGATTCCGTGACCGCATACACAGCTCCATGGTAGGGACTCCAGCTTGAAAGATATGGGTCAAATCCGTATGCCATCATAGTCACTGTGTCTGTCTTTCCTTTTAAAAGCGGAAGCTTGGCAACCATTGCCTGTGTCTCCGTGAGCTGATATTTACCGCCATATGGCATGAACACGCTGCCCGCGCCGATAGACGCGTCGAACATTTCGACAAGCCCTTTTTGCGAACATACATTGAGGTCACTTAGCGTTGTAAGAAACGCTTTTTTCATATCGTTATCCGCAGCAGCCCTTCCGGCTTCGCCGATAGCCGCCTGTTTTAAGAAGTTCCCGTCTTTAACAGGTGCGTCAACATGCACGCCTGTCTCCTGATGCGCTCCGTTCGTATCAAGAAATGCTCTCGAAAGGTCAACTATCTTCTTACCGCGCCACAGCATCACAAGACGCGGTGATTTTGTTACTTTCGCTACCTCGACAGCCTCGAGGTTTTCTTCCGCCGCATATTTGAGGAACTCTGCCACATCCTTGGGGTCAACCACTACCGCCATTCTCTCCTGCGACTCCGAGATAGCAAGTTCGGTACCGTCAAGTCCGGCATATTTTTTAGGTACTTTATCCATATCTATGATAAGCCCGTCCGCAAGTTCACCGATTGCCACAGAGACACCGCCCGCGCCGAAATCATTGCATTTTTTTATCAGGCGGCTCACTTCTTTTCGTCTGAAAAGCCTCTGAAGCTTTCGCTCCGTAGGCGCGTTGCCTTTCTGCACTTCCGCTCCGCATGTCTTAATGGAACTTTCCGTATGTACCTTTGAAGAACCTGTCGCCCCGCCGCAGCCGTCGCGTCCCGTACGACCGCCAAGCAGTATGATGACATCGTCCGGCTCGGAATTTTCCCTTACAACGTTCTCTCTTGGCGCGGCTCCCATGACCGCACCGATCTCAAGCCTCTTTGCCACATAGTCGGGATGATATATCTCCTTAACATACCCCGTCGCAAGCCCTATCTGATTGCCGTATGACGAATATCCGCCAGCCGCGCCGCGCACAAGTTTTTTCTGAGGCAGCTTGCCTTTCAGCGTCTTCTCCGCGGGCAGTGTCGGGTCTGCCGCGCCTGTGATACGCATTGCCTGATATACATATGAGCGTCCCGACAGCGGATCTCTTATCGCACCGCCAAGGCATGTAGCCGCGCCGCCGAACGGTTCTATCTCCGTGGGGTGGTTATGCGTCTCATTCTTAAAGCTTACAAGCCACTCCTGCGTCACTTTTTTACCGTCGCCGTTGTCGATCTCAATCGGAACTACGATAGAGCAGGCGTTTATCTCATCGGATTCTTCCATATCCTGAAGCTTTCCCTCTTTTTTGAGTTTGCGCATTGCGATGAGCGCCAGATCCATAAGGCAGACATACTTATCTTTCCTGCCCGCAAACAGCTCGTTCCTCGCATCGATATATTCTTTGTATGTATTTTTGAGCGGCTGCGCGTAAAAACCGTCCTCAAAGTCGATATCTTTTAACTCGGTAGAGAAAGTCGTGTGGCGGCAGTGGTCTGACCAGTATGTGTCAAGCACGCGTATCTCCGTCATCGTCGGATTACGTTTCTCCTCATTGGCAAAATAATTCTGTATATGAAGAAAGTCCTTGAAAGTCATTGCAAGTCCTAAAGAGTCATACAGCTCTCTCAACTCATTATCGGGCATATCCTTAAAATCTTTTCTGCCCGGCATATTTTCAAACACTGCCACATCGGCAGGTTCTTCAAACTCCGTAACAAGCGTGGCAGGCTTTACCATATCTGTCTCCCTTGAGTCCACGGGATTGATGCAGTACGCTTTTATCCTGTCAAATTCGCTGTCCGAGATGTTCCCTGTCAGAAGATATGTGACAGCTGTCCTGATTATAGGTTTTTCATCTTCTTTTATGAACTGTACGCACTGCAGCGCCGAATCCGCGCGCTGATCGAACTGCCCGGGCAGAAACTCCACCGAAAAGCATCTGCTTTCTTTCGGCATATCGAAATTTTCATGGTATAAAACGTCAACAGGCGGCTCCGAAAATACGCAGCCGCATGCTTTATCAAATATTTCATCCGAAATATTCTCCACGTCATAGCGGATAAAGATCCTGACTTTTTCAAGTCCTCCTATGCCGAGATAACTTTTTAACTCCTCCTCAAGTTCTCTTGCCTTTACCGCAAATTCTTCCTTTTTCTCCACGTAGATACGTCTAACATTCCCCATTTATACCCCTCCGCAATTATATTATATGAATATCACTCTACTACAAGACCCAAAGTCCCCATTATATACTCTATCTCTTTGTCAACTTCATCCGCCGTAAGCCCTATCGTCTGTGCCGTTGTCTTTAATCCTTCCAGTGTGTAGACTATGCTCCTTGCGGCTGCATCGGGGTCATCACACACTATCCACTCCTGCTCTATACCTTCGTTTATCAGCTTCTTTATTTCATTGACATCACTGTTAAAACGCTTCTTTGCAGGCGACGCATTGCCAAGCTGTCTGCTTTCAAAAAGGTATTCGAGTGTCGCCGCCGAAAGATTGTCCTTCTTATTAAGTATCGCTTTCTTCCGATCGCTTAAGTAGATCAAAAGAAGCTCGGCAGGGGTCGTATCATTGCCCCTTGCCGCGTCTATGATCGTTTTGGCGTCATAATCTTCCTGAGATAAAATCGCCTCAAAAATTTCCCTCGTGCTTGAAAAATAAAGATAGAGACCGCCGCGGCTGATATCGCATGCATCAACGATATCTTTCATCGTGACTGCCCTGTACCCGTTTTTTTGAAAAACACCGCGTGCTTTCTCTAAAATATAATTTTTCTTCCGTGTTGACTTGTCTCCCATAATAATCCTCCGTGACGCCTTTAATACTCTAATGGCTGCCGTATTTCCATCAATTCTTTTAATTTGAGCAGAAGTGCCAGATACACCCCGTTCTTTACTCCTTCCGACCACACGGCGCCTCTTACTTCGCCCTTTAAAATGTATTTGGACAGTATATCGCCCAGAATAGAGATATCCTGCAGCGCACATGCGCTTATCACCCTGAGTTCATCGTCAGCAGTCCTCATCCTGTAGCGCGAAAAAGTATACACGTAATTCCTGTTGATGAAGTCCGTCGTCTTTGCCGTTTTGACAAAATTAAGAAGCGTTGTGTCATAAACGGGCACTGTCATAGAGCTCTTGTCTATGCCCTCTCCGCTGTATATGCTCGACGACGCCCCGCCGCTGGCGCTCTGCAGCCATGGCAAAAACTTCATAAGTTTGACAACATCATCCTTAAAGCATATGATGATCTCGTCCCTTGAAAGTCTGAGGCTGTCTGCCATATAAGTCCCTCCCCTGCGCATTATTAAATATATTTTAACATAAATTTGCAAAAAGTACAGCAAAAATACCTAATATTTAATTTTTATGAAATATTTCCATTGATTTTCGAGGTGAAATTAACACAAATGTAAAATAAAGCAATATAGTTTTATTTTCTATCAATATAATTATAGCATTATAAGACCTATCGGTGTATTATAAATATATGTTTAGTAGAAATGCTGAACTTGCTAATTAGCAATTTCCGGAAAAATTCCCCTTTTACACAAAGCAGAGAAGTCTGATGAAAATCAGACTTCTCTGCTTTTTATTTCTTAAATTGTTTTCATCACTGTATCAAACGCGTCAAGTTTTACTTTTATTGTGCCGCTTTCGGTTTTTACCGAGCACTCCTGTGCCCTGTCAGAATTGTTTATCACAACGAGCGTCCTGCTGTCGGGATAATATGCACATTCCGTATCGGCGTTGTCGGTAATATAATTTCCGTTTAGCTCCTCTGCTTTTCCGCTCAGCATCAGATTAAATAGAAGCCTTGTATTGGCATTGTTTACCTCGAACGAAGACATATATATACCCTGCCCTTTTCCGAATTTGTTCACTGTAAGCAGCGGATTTGCGTCATCTGCCAGCAGCACGCAGGCATTTCCGTCAGTAAGATGGCACTTGGTCTTATCCGCAACATATGCTCCGTCAATCAGCATTTGTTTAGCTTTCTCGCTGTCGATCTCATAGCTCCATCTGCCGTGGCATACCCTGTCGATAATATCCTTATCCACACCCAAAACATGAGCCATCCTGAAATATGTATCAAATCCGCCGACAGCGGAAGGTTCTCCGACACCGATAAACGTGCCGCCTTCATATACCCATGCGGTCAGTTTATCTATGACTTCTGCATCTTTCCATGCGTCTCCTCCGCTCCATGCGCTTCCTGCCGCACCCGCGTTTATCACCACATCAAAATCCGAAAGTGCACCGCTTTTAACATCCTCAAAGTTTATAAAGCTCACATCTATCGGCAGTCCGCTGAGTGCCTCATTAATATGTATAAGGTCATGCATATATGTCTCATGGAAATGTCCTGACAGCGACCATGAGCGCATAGACCCCCAACTGTGAAGCACAGCCGCCCGGATTTTGCAGCTGTACGGTCTGCCTGTCTTATGAAGTTCTCTTATCGCCCTGAATTCATCCGATATCTTCGCTATGTATTCCACAAAATCAGGAAAATCCTGAACAAGATGGATATATCCGCCAAGCCCTATCCTGTCTATCGGGCATCGCAGCAGCGCACGTCTTACACTGTTCCAGTATTTTCTGGCATCAAGCGTGGGATCGCCGCCTTCCATAAATGTCGGCGCGCCGCCAAGCCCTACGGGAAACAGATACGGATGAAGCCTTATCTCATGAGTGTCCACATCGACGCCCGAGCAGAGTCTTACTTCATATCCCGAGAACACGCACTTTATTATACCGTCAAAACCGAAATCTTTAAATGTCGGCTTATAAGGTTCTATACCCACCCAGCTGTCATCATAAAATACATACGCTTTCTTGCCGTAGCTGTGCGTTATGTCTATCAGTTCTTTTCCGAAGCTTATTACAAAGCTGTTGATAAAATCTATCCAGTCTGCCTTTTTTTTGTTGCCGGGCATATGTGTTACGTGAAGTTTGCCCTGATTGATAAAATCTTCCGCAGTAAGGCTGTAGCCGTATTTTAAAGCAAAATCGTCAAGCATTTTGGGGCTGACCGTAAAGTCGTATGATGCCCAGTCGGAATAGAGCTGCCCGTTTCTCTCATGGCTTCCCCATATCCACACAAAATTGTAAAACATAGATGTAAAGCGCACTACTGTCGTCGCCGGATGCGTCTTGCACCACTGTGTGAGCCAGTTTTTCATATATTCCTGAGTCTCGGGATATACGGGATCTATCTGCATCAGATGTTCCTTGTCCCAGTTGTTGGTAGTATGGTTATACATCGAGATTTCTTCCCATATACGGTAGGCAAGAAAGCTGACGGTATATCTGTGCCATGCAGATACGTCTTCTATGTTCACCGAACCTGACGCTTTATCGTAACTCCATTTTGAAGCGTCAACGAGCGTGTCTGTCGTCCTGTCATACACCTGCCAGTATTTCATGGAAGCATCGCTGTCGTTTATCCTGAACTGCTCATCAAAGTAATCCGCCATAAGCGGTATATTCAGTTTTGAACCGTTCTGAGCGCATGCCATTACAGGCTGCGTCATCAGAAAGCTTTGCTGCAGCTTATCCTGATTTTTCTTAGCCCATTCATTGTGATCTCTGATAATACATATTGTCGAATATATGCCGTACCCCGCGTCTATTATCTCATCGGACAGCTCCGTACCGTCGCTGTCCCTTATCACATCGGCTCCCCATTTTTTTGCAAGTTCGAGCGTCAACGCTTCATATCCTGCCTCTCCGGGCATGGTAAAGCCGCCCTTGCCGTTAATATTTTCACCTGTTCCCATTAATCCGTTTCCTCCAAAATAATCATATAATCTCTCGGAATCTCTAAGCCCCCTTCTATAGGCTTCCAAATTCCATTTTTTATAAAATCCCCCACTTTTTACC
>CANREB010000018.1 GCA_947629525.1 uncultured Lachnospiraceae bacterium | reverse complement strand
TAGTGTACAGAAAAATACGTCAAATATCATTGAGAAAAAATAATGGAAAAGTTGCCAACGATTACTTGACACAAACAGATTTCCATTTCCATTTTACAAATACGCTGAAATACTATATACTAAAAGGAGAAAACATGAAACAAAACAAATTAAATATCGTCAGAATGCTAAAACGCTTTGCGGTAAACAGGAAGCACAAAGACAGGCTGTTCCAGCGGGTTTTCGCGGATAAAAAAGACCTGCTAGACCTGTACAACGCCATAAACGGCACGGATTACACAGATCCTGATGAGCTTGAGATTACGACCTTGGAAGATGTTATTTATATGTCAATGAAAAATGACATGTCTTTTATAGTCTCATCAACGCTTAACCTGTATGAGCATCAGTCCACTTTCAACCCGAATATGCCCGTCCGGGGGCTGATGTACTTTTCAAAATTATATGAAACGTACATCAAGCAGCACGGTCTGAACATATACGGACATAAACTCATCAAACTGCCAAGACCGCAGTTTATCATCTTTTATAACGGAAGAGATGAATATCCCGATGAAATTGTCTTGAAGTTATCGGATGCGTTTATCCCTGCTTCAAATGCCGCAGAGGATGCCGTGCTACTATGCTCAACATTAACTACGGACATAACCGTACCCTGCTTAATACCTGCCGCCGCCTGCATGATTATTCTTACTTCATAGCGAAGGTAAACGAATACGCAGACAGCGGTTTGACAATGGAAGAAGCGGTAGATAATGCGGTAGACTTGTGCATAAAAGAAAACATTCTGGCAGATATATTAATCAAATGCAGAAGTGAGGTGGCAAGCATGTTACTTACAGAATTTGATGAGAAGCTATATAAAAAGTCGATATACAGGGAAGGCTATGAGGATGGACATGAATTAGGCGTAAGCGAAGGCTACGAGCGTGGAATAGATGAAGGACACCGACGTGGCGTAAGTGAAGGCTATGAGCGTGGCGTGGACGAAGGACATCAACGTGGCGTAAGTGAAGGCTATGAGCGTGGAATAGACGATGGACGCAAACGCGGCAAACAGGAAGGCTTCGATGAAGCACGCGAACAGGCGATAAGAAGCAGTATATCAATGTTAAAAAGCATAGGTATGCCCGACGATAAAGCAGCCGCCCTTATCGCCAAGAATTATTCGATACAACAAGAAGAGATATCAGATATATTGAAAAAATATAAATAAACGGCATAAACAGGTTATATTTTTTATATTTTGCTATTAATATTTTTTTGTCATAAGCCGATATAAAGTATGAACAGTATGATAACGTGCGTGACATGGAGGTGATAAGCATGTATGTAGAACCTATGGCAGGTGCGGCGGTTCAGGCAGCAAGCCCCGTTGTATCGGTTAAGACCGTCGAAGCACCTAAGGCAGAGTCCAAGGATGGAGAGTTAAATAGGCAGACACAGATGCCCGCAGAGGTAGTGGTAGAGATACAGGGATATAAGGACGCGGTATCTGACGAACAGCCTGCCGACGGGCAGCTTACGGATGATCAGCGTCAGGCTAATCAGGAAAAGCGCAAAAAAATGATGGAGCAGATATCCTCTGCACTCAACCATTCAATAGCCAAATTCGGTATTCATGAGAAGACGAACCACATTACCATCAAGATCGTTGACAAGGATACCAAGGAAGTCATCAAGGAGATTCCGCCTGAGAAGAGCCTTGATCTTATGGCTAAGCGTTTGGAATTTGCAGGTATACTGCTTGATCAGAAATTATGATTTGTGGAGGTATAGCATATGTCAGATTTAATGAGAATGACGGGTCTGTATTCGGGAATGGACACGGAAGCTGTTATACAGCAGCTTGTCAGCGCCAAGTCCAAGAAAGTCACGGATCTGAAAAATGAGCAGAAGAAGCTTGAGTGGAAACAGACTGCATGGCAGGATCTGAATAGCAAGATATATAATTTATACAGCAAGACACTGTCGAATTTACGTTTAGCGGGCAGCTATTCCAAGAAGTCAACGACAGTATCAGACCCTACCAAGGCAACAGTAGTGGCTAACGGAGGAGCTATAGAGGGAGAGCAGACCCTTGAAGTGAAGCGGCTTGCAAAGGCAAAATACATAACAGGAGGCAAGATCACATCAGCTAACGGTCTTAAGCTTGAATCAAGTGATAAACTTTCTGCGATCGACGGAGGGCTTGTCGGCACTACGATAAAGGTAAAGACAGGCTCAGGTGATGATGCCAAGACTACATCTATAGATATTACTGCAGATATGAAGATATCTGATTTTGTCAGCAAGCTTAACGAAGCAGGTGTCAAAGCTTCGTTTGATGCAGATAACCAGAGATTTTTCGTCAGCGCTTCCGATACGGGCGTGGAAAATTCATTTGATTTTGAAGTGGAAGGATATACAGGCGCGGGCGATGCGCTTAAATCCCTCGGGCTTAACAAGGACGGCGGTGCCACGACAGTTGACGCTCAGGATGCACAGATCGTGCTTAACGGCGTTGAGTTTACAGGCGCATCCAACACTGTTACCGTAAACGGTTTGTCAATCACGGCTACAGGCACTACGGACGGTGAGATCTCGATAAACACCAAGACGGATTACGACGCTATCTATAATACCATCAAGGATTTCATCAGCGAGTATAACGAGATTGTCAACGAAGTTTACAGTAAATATAACGCTGATTCGGCAAGAAAGTATAATATGCTTACCGATGAAGAAAAAGAGAGCATGACCGATGAGGAAGTCGAGAAATGGGAAAATACTATCAAGGACTCCCTTCTGAGGAAAGACAACGATCTCTACAAAGTGCTGAATGGTCTGACGAGCGGCGTGAGCAAGGGTTATAAGGTAAACGGAGAAACTAAGTATCTGTTTAATTTCGGTATCGGCACGCTCAACTATTTCGAGGCTGAGGAGAATGAGAGAAAAGCGCTTCATATCGACGGCGACGCGGATGACGAGAACACTTCCACGAAAGATGACAAGCTTATGAAAGCGCTTGTAGAGGATACGGAAGGCACGATAGAGTTCTTCGCATCGTTCTGCAAGGATATGTATGACAACCTTAACAAGACGATGGAAGCGACAGAGTACCGCAGCATCTATAAGGTATATGATGATAAGCGCCTTAAGAGTGAATATGACGACTATACCAAGAAGATAAAAGAAGCTGAACAGAAACTCAGTGATTATGAGGACAGATGGTATAAGAAATTCTCTGATATGGAGGTTGCTCTTTCCAAGCTGCAGTCCAACCAGAATACAGTATCAAGCATGCTTGGAATGTAACAGGGTTTGAATATAAAGAGAGAGGTAATTGAATGCTGCAACAAAACGGTTATGCACAGTACAAGAACAGCAAGATCATGACCGCTTCACCCGCGGAGCTGACTTTGATGCTTTACGACGGAGCTATTAAGTTCGGAAACATTGCCATTGTGGCGATGGAGAACAAAGACCCCGCGAAAGCGCATGAGAACATCGTAAGGGTTGAGAATATTATTCAGAATTTCAGGGAGACTCTTGATAAGAGGTATCCTGTATGGCAGGATTTTGAGAATGTTTACGTATATCTTCTAAGACGCTGCCATGAGGCAAATATGAAAAAAGACCCTGAGATTATGGAAGAGATCCTTAAACATCTCCGTTCGATGCGCGATAACTGGAAAGAAGTCATCAAAAAGGCGGCGAGCGATAAGGCGGGAAAGACAGGGACAGGCGCTTGATTTTGTGTGTATAATGCGGGAGGAGAGTAATTAATGACGCAAGACTATCTTCAGGTTATGATAGAGAGCATTGAGAAAAAGCTCGAAGTACTTGACAGGATCGGGGAGATCAACAAGCGTCAATATGAGATTTCTGTTGCAACTCCTTTTGATGTCGAAGAGTATGACAGTATAATGGAAGCAAAGAGCAGTCTTATAGATGAACTTGAACACCTCGACGAAGGTTTTACTTCGACCTATGATCTTGTAAAGGATGACGTGAAAGCGGATCCCGCGCGATACCGTGACAAAGTGCTTAAGCTGCAGGAATTAGTGCGCAAGGCGATAGACAAGGGCGTGGAAGTGGACGTACAGGAGAAACGCAATAAGACTTCGCTTGACGCCGCGATGTCGATGCAGCGTAAAGAACTTAAGCAGAAAAGAGTATCGCAAAGTGCTGCACTTCGGTATTATAAAGCGGCAAGCAAAATTAACAGCGTAGATCCACAACTGATGGATAGAAAAAAATAACTGTTATGAACACGCAGGCTGTTTGTGTGAAGCGGTCTGCGTGTTTTAGTATTATAAAAAGGGAGAACAAATAATGTCTAAGGTACCCATTTCGGTTTGTATAATTGCAAAAAACGAAGAAAAATATATAGAGGAGTGTCTCAGGCACCTTAAGCCGTACGGTTTTGAGATCGTTGTGACTGATACCGGATCGACGGATCGTACTAAGGAGATCGCCCGGAAATATGCCGATAAGGTACTCGATTTTGAGTGGATAGATGATTTCAGCGCGGCAAGGAATTTCTGTATGGAACATGCATCGAACAACTGGATATTGGCGATCGACTGTGATGAATATATGGAAAGCGTAAATATGAAAGATGTGCGGATACTGATGCAGAAATGTGTCCGTATGCCCGGATTGATCGAGTTGGTTAATATAGTAAACGGCAAACATGGAAGATCGTTTACATCGGAAAAGGTAACGAGGTTTTATAACAAAAACTTTTTTACATTTGAAAATCCTATACATGAGCAGATAGTTTCAAAAAAAGCGGGTGACAAGAGCGTAATAGAAAAGCAGTTCCTTGCCCCGATAAAAGTGATCCACCATGGCTATGATATCAGTCCGGAAGAACTGAAAGAAAAACAGGAAAGAAATCTGCGCCTGCTTAGAAAGAGTCTGGAGAAAGAGCCTGAAAATCCATATATTTTGTTCCAGATAGGTCAGTCCGAATATCTGATGAACAATTATGAGGACGCGATAATATATTTGAATAAGGCGCTTGAGTACGCGCCCACGACAGAGCTTGAATATGTTGTCATAACAATCTGCGACTTGGCTCAGACTTACCGCGAAGTTGCGCGATATAAAGAAGCGATGGAGCTTATGGAAAGGTATAAAGACAAATGCAAAACGGCGCGCTTTGTATTTATGAATGCGCTTGTCTACCTTGACAATGAAGAATACCTTAAGGCATTAACGACTTTTCTCAAAGCGACTACACTGCCTGACGCTAAGAGTCTCGGCGAGAACTTTTCAGACTGCTATAGAAACATCATTGACATATACCGCCGTATGGGCGAAAATGATATGGCGGACATGTTCGTTGAGAAATACGAGGCGCTTCAGGCTGAAAAAGAGAAGCTGCTTAACAGCTAAGCCCTTCCCTCAAAATATTTCTTAAATGTGTCTAGTCTCTTCAAAATATAAGGATTGTTGGAATCCTCGGCGGCGTTTATCCTGCGGATACCGTTATATGCTGCAAGGTGAAGCTTTTCCATATAACGGTAGAGCGGGTTTTGATCCATATCAAGGCAAAATTCCGCTATAGAGCTGAGCTTAACATGCTGTTTGGCTATATTTATGGAAATGCTGTCAAGATTTCTGACAATCCTGTCTTTATGCGATGTTATCGAGTGTATTTGACGGACGTTTGGCTTCTCTGCTTTGACGGCGGCAGATAACGCATTGTCGTAAACTTCAACCTGATCTATCAGGGGAAGCATCTTCTTGTATAATCGGCATAATTCTTTTAATATATTCTCATATTTTTGTGTGTATTCCATATCATAACCTGATTTTCCGAAGCTCTTCGATCCTGCGCAGTATAACGGGCTGCATAGCGTATAAGAAAAGCTGCAGGCTGGGTTCGTAATTTTTTACCTGCGCCGCGTCTTCACGCGTGGCAAGCATGCGGTAATTATTGTCGATATATACGGCAGAGTCGCTGAAATCTATCGAATATTCAAAATCCTTTATTCCCAGTATAGAGCTGCATCTTATGATAGTGACTGCATTTGGCTTAGGGATTTGCGCGAATATAATGTTGGGGTTGATCTGGCGTATGACCTGTTCCAAAAACGGATCGTCATCTTCCATATATACTTCCTCATGTTCCTCAAAAAAATTCACAAAACCGAGTCCGCTTTCATCATTTTCAAGTATGCGGTCCGCATTTGCCTGACCGTTTACGCCGTATGCCGCATCAAGCAGGGCAGATATATCGGATTGAGCCATATTGTGTGCATGTCCCATTCTGTGAAGATAAAACGACTCATAGACCGAGCGCAGCAGAACGATGCTCATTTGGGCACATTTTTCGGGCTTTGTGTATTTCATAAAGAAATTAAGGCAGTTGCGCGTGAGATAGTAGTTTGCCTTTGTATTATCACACCGCCGCATAGGATCTGCCGAATGGTACAGATGGGCATCACCGAGCGCCGCCACGGTAAAACCTGCCTGACGTATCTTAAATCCCCACTCTGTGTCGTCCCAGTAGAGAAAATTTTCCTCGGGAATAAGACCTGACGCGTCGATCGCTCTTTTTGACACCATCATGCCGCAGGCGCCTATGGCATCGCAGTATACTATATTCGGCACAGTGTCGTCGTCATAAGTATCAGCATAGAGAGAGGAAGCGCGGAAATGCTTAAAATCCACGGATATCCCATACTGCTGTATGTAATGCGGCATATGTTTATGGTATACCTTGCCGCCGGTCATGCCCGTGCCGGGATTGCTGTGCATATATTCAAGCATGGTCGCAAGAGTGTCCTGTTCGACAGTCACTTCCTCGCCCAAACAACATACATATCCGCATCCGCTGTCCAAAGCCTGACGTATTCCGAGATTAAGACCGCCGCCGCTGCCCAGATCATGTTCACACCGCGTAAGCGTTATATCCCTTCGGCTTTCCATGACCGCGTCAAAAATTATTTTATACGAATCATCGGTAGACGCGTTATCGACAATAAATATTTTGTATTCGCCAAGTCCTTGGGAATCAAAAACTGATCTTAAACATCTGAGAGTCTCGTTCCCCTTATTATAATTGCTGATCACAATGCCTAGCATACTGCATCCATCCTTTTGGTTAAAATAAACACTTTTATATAAGTATAGCATGAAATGTGTTTTAAAAACAGTTTAAATATATAAAAATCAGCGGTTGAGTAATTATTTAAAGTAAGTTATAATAACTTTATGAATGGGCATTGGAGTGGAGCATTAAGATGAAATTCAGTTTATGTATGATAGTAAAAAATGAAGAGCGCACATTGGGAAAATGTCTCGAATCGCTAAAAGAAATAATGGACGAAATAATAATCGTGGACACAGGCTCAACGGACGACACCAAAAAAACAGCCGCGCAGTATACTGATAAAATATATGACTATGAGTGGGATGACGACTTTGCGGCGGCGAGAAATTATGCTTTTTCAAAAGCGACAGGCGACTATATATATTCCGCGGATGCCGACGAAGTGATAGATGAGGAAAATCAGGCAAAGTTTAAGCGGCTTAAGCAGGCGCTTATCCCCGAGGTAGAAATCGTTCAGATGGTTTATGTCACAAAACAGGAAAATCACCCCACGGAAAATTTTACAAGAGATCTGCGCCCAAAACTTTTTAAAAGGCTCAGGGAGTTTGTGTGGATAGAACCTGTGCATGAGACGGTAAATCTGGAACCGATAGTCTATGACAGCGATATAGAGGTACTTCACTATCCTCAGGGGAACCACAGTTTGCGGGACTTTGGCGTATTTGAGCGGATAATAAACGAAAAGGGAGAAATGTCCGACAGGCTTCTTGGAATGTACCTGCGCGAACTGTATAAAGCGGGGGACAGAGCAGCACTTGAACGCGCGGGCGCTTTTCTTGAAAATGCGCTTCAGGATGCGAGAGAACGGGATAATACGCTTATGTGCCGCAGGATAATAGCCGTTTTGCTGAGGCTTTACCGTATCACGGACAAAGCCGTATCGATGTTGAGGCTTGGACTCAGGGAGGAGATTACTGTTCCGTCGGCGGAGGTTTGTATGGAACTTGGCAGGTTTTTTGCGGATAAAGGCGAAACACAGGAAGCGGCAGAGTGGTTTTACAGGGCTTCACACGAATGCGAGAGTGAACTTGATATTGCAAGCAGCGGAGCGGATGCGTTTATGGCGCTTTCGGAATGTTTCAGAACTTTAGGTGAGCTGCAGAAGGCAGATGAATATGAGCAGCTTGCAAAAGAGTGGAAACCGCAGGAGTCGGCAATATAAAAAAAGAAGAGGAGAATAAAAATGGAGTATGATTATCTTATAGTAGGCGCGGGGCTTTTTGGCGCAGTATTTGCAAACGAAATGAAAAAGCGCGGAAAACGATGCCTTGTGATAGAAAAGCGCGGGCATATTGCAGGCAACATATATACCGAGAAGATTAACGGAATAAATGTCCACAAATATGGTGCTCACATTTTCCACACGTCTGACAGGAAAATATGGGATTATGTTAATGAGCTTGCCACATTTAATAATTTTGTAAATTCGCCGATTGCCATATACAAAGATGAACTTTACAATATGCCGTTTAATATGAACACTTTTTCTAAAATGTGGGGGATAAAGACGCCGGCGGAGGCAGAGAATATAATACGGGAACAGATTGCCGACTTAAATATAACCGAACCGAAGAACCTCGAAGAACAGGCGCTTTCACTCGTGGGAAAAGATATTTACGAAAAGCTTGTAAAGGGATATACGGAAAAGCAGTGGGGGCGCGACTGTAAGGAACTGCCGGCATTTATAATAAAACGTCTTCCCGTGCGCTTTACATATGATAACAATTATTTTAATGACACATATCAGGGGATCCCGGAAGGCGGTTATACACAGATAGCAGAGAAACTGCTTGACGGGACGCAGGTACTGCTTAACACTGAATTTAATGAATTTAGGGCAAAAAGCGGACATAGTTTTAAAAAGATATTGTATACGGGAATGATAGACGAGTTTTTTGACTACAGCGAAGGCGCGCTTGAATACCGCACGCTCAGCTTTGAGACGAAGCTTATTGAAGGGGAGCCTAATTATCAGGGAAATGCGGTAGTCAACTATACGCAGCGGGAAATTCCGTATACGCGGATAATAGAACACAAGCATTTTGAGTTCGGCAGACAGCCCGATACTGTCATAACAAAGGAATATCCCAAGGAATGGAGCAGAGGGGACGAGCCGTACTATCCCGTGAATGATGATAAAAATGCGCAGCTTTATCAAAAATATCTGCAGCTTGCCAAAAGCGAAAAGAATGTGCTTTTCGGAGGCAGACTGGGGCAGTACAAATATTATGATATGGATAAGGTGATAGCGGCAGCACTTGATATGGTGGAAGAAGAACAAGAACCCCGCTGAAAGCGGGGTTTTATGGTTTTATGTCCATGTATTAAACAACATGCCGGTATATATGCTTGTCATATAAGGGTTGATGTAACTTGTTGAAGGATTTGAATATGCACAGATACGTCTGTCTACATATTCCATCGGATCAAGAGAGATAGCGTTAAGCTTTCTCAGCACATGGCTTCCGAAACTCCTGAGAGTGGTTGGATCCGCCATATTCTCAACCTTGGTATATTCGAGGGTGGCATCGTCATTTATTGAGATACCGTACTGCTTAAGATCATTGCTGTGAAGTTTTAAGAACTTGCTCATATCGTTTGTAAGCAGTCTTGTGAGGGGCGCCATAGCGCTTCCCTTTTCCTCTGTACTGTCGTCTTCATCTGCTGAGACGCCCTTTAAGAAACTGTTATATCCGTCAACGAAAGTTTCTATATTATAAGAGAGTGATTCCGCGTCAGGATACAGCCCGATCTTTGCCTTGTTAGTATTGTCGGAATTTTCGGGGTGGAGCGTTATATGGTATGCTCCGTATACGTCAAACATGTTAGAATATGAAGACTCCTGCTGTCCGTTGACGGTATATACGGCGTTTGTAGCGTTTTTTATCGTATTGTTAAGTCCGAGATAATCCACAACGCCCTTGTTATAACTTGTGTTTTCTTCGGTTATTGTGAAATGGTTCCTGTTATTGAACGGTCTGCCGATCGCATCAGAAGTTATCTCCAGTGCTGTTTTGCCGTCCTCTTCAAGTACTTTTGCGCTGACGCCGAGGTCAGAGTTATTTATAAGCCGCGCAAGTTTATTCTGCAATGAGCTGTGTGTCTCGTTGCGGTTGACTACAAACTGCAGCTCATAATGAAGCTTGCTTGTAAGTATATCAAACGAATAATTGTCGGGCGGCAGTTCGACAGGCGCGTCAGACTCCAAAAATACTCCCGTATTGATCTGCGGCGAAGCGAAGCTTTCTATTTTAAGGTCAAAAGCCTTGGGCGCTCCCTGGACGGAATCCTCCGATACGTAATCAACGCTTGCCAGTGACTCATTGTCGCTGTATGCGGTCTTCATCGAGAAAAGTTCTCCGTCCTCTTCGCTCAGAGAGTTTATCGTCTGTTTTAAATTCTGCGCACTTTCTTTCAGATAGACAGCGTACGCGATAGATTTCGGAGCAGGTTCGTTGAGGTAAAGCGGGGCAAAGCGGTTTTTCCACTGAATGGCGCTGTATACGCTTTTTAACTCATTCTGGTCATGAGTCACAGTGCGCGATGCACGCCTGTTGCTCCTGTTATGTTCTTTGTTATTGTCTTTATGCCTGTATGTAGTCAGGTATTGGTCGTAAAGCTGCAGCGTAGCCGGTGAAACTGCCATATAAGCCCCTCCTTTCGTCCGATAATGCTATATAAACACAATACGGCTAATTCTAAAATTAATAATTATTATTAGTTTAAAATTACCATGAATAGCATATAAAATCAAGTGTTTTTGCTGAAAAATATTAAATTTTTTAAATATGAGTTGACGGCGCACAAGTGTTGTGATATAGTAGATAGGCAAGATGTGAAGAGGTCTTTTTTTTATGCGCTTTTTCAGGCGCATAAAGTCTGTTCATTAACTAAATTCAGAACGCACGCGGAGGTGGAATTATGCGTACAAAGATTACATTGGCTTGTACCGAATGCAAGCAGCGCAATTACAATACTACAAAGGAGAAAAAAAATCATCCCGACAGAATGGAGATCAAGAAATACTGTAGGTTCTGCAGGACCCATACATTACACAAGGAAACAAAGTAATTCATTGAGGCTAGGAGGCATACTATGGGAGAAACATCAAAAAAAGATGCTCAAAAGACAAGCTTCTTCAAATCCGTAAAGGCGGAGTTTGGCAAGATTGCATGGCCCGACAGCAAGGGGACATACAGACAATCGGTAGCAGTGCTTTGTATCTCAATAGTGCTTGGGCTTGTGATTACCTTTATGGACACTCTTATCCAGTTCGGCATCAATTTTATAACAAGTTTATAATAAATGATAACAGTTTTTGGAAAGGGTATGGATATTGGTATGAAAGAAAATAAAGAACGTAAGGTAGTTGCAAAAAAGCATATTGAACCTGAGCCTCAGAAGTCCGGGATAAATGATATCAGGCCTGTGAGGGAATTCGCGGCAGATGACATTCCTAAAGAGGACGATACGCCGCACAGCAGGGTTGCGCTCAGCGATAATAAGAGCGGGCTTGGCATGGGGTGGTATGTAGTCCACACATACTCAGGCTATGAGAACAAGGTCAAGGCAAATATTGAGAAAGCAATTGAAAACAGGCATCTTGAGAACGAGATCCTTGAAGTAAGAGTTCCGCTTCAGGATGTGGTGGAGGTAAATAAGGACGGCGTGGAGAAAAGTTCGCAGAAAAAGCTTTTCCCGGGTTATGTGCTTCTTCATATGGATGCGGATAACAATGATGCGTGGTATGTTGTCAGAAATACCCGCGGAGTGACAGGATTTGTGGGTCCCGGAAGCAAGCCTGTGCCTTTGACGGAAGAAGAACTCAGGGCACTTGACTTTACAAGTGAGGTAAATGTAGAGTTTGCGGAGGGTGATGTTATCAATGTCATTGCCGGCGTATGGAAAGATACGGTCGGTACTGTCCAGAAGATAGATGTCAGCAGGCAGAGCGTTACCATAAACGTTGAGATGTTCGGACGTGAGACGCCTGTAGAGATCAACTTCTCGGATGTCAGAAAAATTTAAACCGCTATTAGCATAAGGGGTTGACACAGACACCTTATTATAATAGAATATGTAACTGTAACGGATCGCGGATATCCGCGTTTCGGGTGGGAGGGTCATCCGCCCGATAACCACAAAACAGCCGATACGGCTGAGAATAAAACAGGAGGTGCCAAAATGGCAAAGAAAGTAGAAGGATATATCAAATTACAAATTCCTGCCGGCAAAGCAACACCGGCTCCCCCGGTAGGTCCCGCGCTTGGACAGCACGGCGTTAATATCGTCGAGTTTACAAAGCAGTTCAACGCAAAGACAGCGGATCAGGACGGTATGATAATACCGGTAGTCATCACTGTTTATGCTGACAGAAGTTTCAGCTTTATCACAAAGACTCCGCCCGCAGCGGTTTTGTTGAAGAAAGCCTGCAATCTTAAGACTGCATCGGCAGCACCCAACAAGACAAAGGTTGCTACTATCTCAAAGGCAAAGATTCAGGAGATCGCTGAGTTAAAGATGCCGGATCTGAATGCGGCAAGCCTTGAGGCTGCTATGAGCATGATAGCCGGTACAGCCAGAAGCATGGGCATTACAGTACAGGATTAAGCGGAGGTATGGAATAATGAAACATGGAAAGAAATATAAAGAAGCCGCTAAGATGATCGACAGAATGACGTTCTATGAGATCGATGAGGCAGTAGCGCTTGCTAAAAAGTCAGCAACCGCAAAATTTGACGAAACGGTAGAGGTTCATATCAGGACAGGGTGCGACGGCCGCCATGCCGAGCAGCAGATCCGTGGAGCGGTCGTACTTCCAAACGGTACAGGTAAGACTGTAAGAGTTTTGGTATTTGCCAAGGGAGATAAGGTATCTGAGGCGGAGACCGCAGGTGCGGATTATGTCGGCGGAGAAGAACTCATTCCGAAAATCCAGAATGACGGATGGCTTGATTTTGACGTTGTAGTTGCCACACCTGATATGATGGGCGTTGTAGGACGTCTTGGTAAGGTTTTGGGACCTAAAGGTCTTATGCCTAACCCTAAGGCGGGTACCGTAACAATGGATGTTGCAAAGGCAATCAATGATATAAAGGCAGGTAAGATCGAGTACAGGCTTGACAAAACTAACATTATCCATTGCCCTATCGGAAAGGCGTCATTCTCAGAGGAGCAGTTAAAGGAAAATCTTAATGCACTGCTCGATGCTATTATGAAAGCAAAGCCGTCAGCGCTTAAGGGTCAGTATTTAAGGAGTATTACTCTTACATCAACAATGGGTCCCGGCGTTAAGATGAGCGTGGCAAAGTATTGATCTTTGCAGTATATGATCAGACCCCGTTTTTTGAAACGGGGTCTTTTTAATAGAAATGATTATCCTTGGGGTGAGAAGATGGCAAAACGTTTTGCGCTTTTTATAACGGTTCTTATGCTTGTGCTGACTGTGGGTTTTGCGGCGATGGCTGTATATTCGAGGAAGCTTGGCAACTCGGGCAAATATGATGCGGGCAGTGTCGATTTTGTCCGGGAGTCCGAACAGGAAGCGCATAATATGATCGAGATGGAATTTCCAGTGGAAGTCTCTGAAGAACAGCAGCAGAATATTGATGAGCAGGACAATAATATCCAAAGTGATATTGAACAGGATATGTACAATGAGGCAGTGCAGCTTGGACAAAAGGTGCGTTTGATTGAATGCGCGGATGAGGAGCGTGTTATTTTCACGTTTGCGGGAGATGTGCTTTTGGATGACGGTTATGCGATGATGAGCAACTTCAAAAACAGAGGGAGCAGTATGGAAGATACTTTTTCCGAAGCGCTGCTTGAAAAGATGAGAAACTCGGATGTGTTTATGCTGAACAATGAGTTCACGTTTACGACTCAGGGCACACCCACGCCGGATAAAAAATTTACTTTTAGGGCTAAACCTGAGAATGTTTCGTTTTTGAAGGAAATGGGTGTGGATGTAGTGTCGCTTGCCAATAATCATGCTTATGATTACGGAGAGGTATCGCTTCTTGATACAATGCAGACGCTTAGAGACGCGGATATAGAATATGTAGGTGCGGGAACCAATCTTAATGAAGCTGTAAAACCGCTGTATATAATAGCTAACGGCATGAAGATCGCAATCGTCAGCGCGACACAGATAGAGAGGAATGCGACACCTGATACGAAAGGGGCAACGGAAAGTTCCGCGGGAGTGCTGCGCTGTATGGATCCGTCGGACCTTCTTGGTGCCATTGACGAGGCCGAAAAAAACAGCGATTTTACTGTTTTATATATACATTGGGGAACTGAAAACGACGAGAATATCGACTGGCTTCAGGAAGAACAGGCGCCGATATATGCTCAGGCGGGAGTGGATCTTATCATAGGCGACCACAGCCATTGCCTGCAGCGTCTTGACTGCGTGTCGGGAGTGCCGGTAATATACAGTCTTGGAAATTACTGGTTTAATTCAAGGACTCTTAATACCTGTCTTGTGGAAGTTTCTATAATGCGGGGGGCGCTTGAATATTTCAGGTTCATTCCCTGCATTCAGTCTGACTGCAGGACAAGAATGCCCGAGGGGGATGATAAAAAAGAAATACTTGATTATATGCGTGGGCTGTCTCCTGATGTCACTATCGATGACGACGGATATGTTGATTTCGGACAAACATGAGAAGGCTTCTGCGGGCAGATTTTTTGTTTTAAGTGTTGACAAGTGCATCTTGTCATGATAAGATACTAAAGGTTGTAAAACCATGCCGAAGACAGTAGGTGCCGTAAACGGCGTAAGCATATCGCCTACCGAGGGAAAGAGTTTTTATTGGATTATTTTACCTCTCTGTCTTTGCGGATAAGAGAGGTTTTTTATATCAAAAACTCCTTTTCGGCAGGAGCCGTTCAAGGGCTCCATAGAATCTATAAGGAGGTAAAGAAATGGCAAAGATTGAATTAAAACAGCCTGTCGTTGAAGAAATATCAGCAAATATCAAGGATGCTGCAACAGTTGTTGTTGTTGACTACCGCGGTATCAACGTAGAGCAGGATACAAGGCTGCGTAAGCAGTTCCGTGAAGCCGGTATTTTCTACAAGGTTTACAAGAACACTATGATGACGCGCGCGTTTAAGGGAACAGAGTTCGAATGTCTCACGGATTCCCTTGAAGGCACGAACGCTATCGCGGTGTCAAAGACTGACGCGACAGCACCCGCGAGAATTTTAAGCAATTTCGCTAAGGAGTGTCCTGCGCTTGAGATGAAGGCAGGAGTTGTAGAGGGCGTTGCGTATGATGCCAAAGGAATGGCAGCTATTGCAAGCATTCCTTCAAGAGAAGAGCTTCTTTCGAAATTCCTTGGAAGCATCCAGTCACCTATTACAAATATTGCCCGTGTCCTTAATCAGATCGCTGAAAAAGGCGGTGCGGGAGCAGGTGAGCCTGAGGCTAAAGAAGAGGCGGCACCCGCTGAGGAAGCTGCACCTGCTGAGGCTGCGGCAGAGACAACTACAACAGAAGAGTAATTATGAACAGTTTTTAGAATTGATTTTTATGGAGGTAAATTAAAATGGCAAAGTTGACAACAGCAGAATTTATTGATGCTATCAAAGAACTTACAGTATTAGAGTTAAATGATCTTGTAAAGGCTTGCGAGGAGGAGTTTGGCGTATCTGCGGCAGCAGGCGTTGTAGTTGCGGCAGCAGGCGGCGCAGCGGCTCCGGCAGCAGAAGAGAAGGATGAGTTTAATGTAGAGCTTACTGAAGTAGGTCCTAACAAGGTTAAGGTTATCAAGGTTGTCCGTGAGGCAACAGGTCTTGGTCTGAAGGAAGCAAAGGATTTAGTTGACAGTGCTCCCAAGATGCTTAAAGAAGGCGCTGCAAAGGCTGAGGCTGAGGACATCAAGGCTAAGCTTGAGGCTGAGGGCGCTAAGGTTACGCTTAAGTAATTCAATCATATGTTTTATTCTGCTTTATTTCAATGATTATGTGGGTCGGGATATTTTTCCCGGCCCTATAATAATTATTCCTTAATTTCTCAAAATATTTTCTGTTTTCCAAAAATGTTATTGACTTCCAAAAAGCGTTGTGGTAATATGTAATGTGCGCTATTGTGAAAATTTATTATAACGTATATCATAAAGAACGGGGTGAATTGTCATGGAAAAGAACAGGATACGTCCGGTTGTCAACGGTAAGACAATGCGTATGAGTTATTCAAGACAAAAAGAGGTTTTGGATATGCCAAATCTCATTGAAGTACAGAAAGACTCATATGATTGGTTCCTTAAGGAAGGCTTTAGGGAGGCGTTGGCAGATATCTCTCCAATTACTGATTACAGCGGACGCTTAAGCCTTGAATTTGTGGATTATGTTCTGGCTGAAGACGAGATTAAACATACGATCGAGGAATGCAAGGAAAGAGACCTAACTTATGAAGCCCCTGTAAAAATTAAAGTTCGTCTGCACAACAAAGAAAAAGAAGAGATTAACGAGCATGAGATTTTTATGGGTAATTTCCCTCTGATGACAGAAACAGGTACTTTTGTAATAAATGGTGCTGAGCGTGTTATTGTCAGCCAGCTTGTACGTTCACCGGGTATCTATTATGGTATCACACATGATAAAATCGGTAAGAAATTGTTTTCTTGTACCGTAATTCCAAACCGTGGCGCATGG
Source organism: uncultured Lachnospiraceae bacterium (assembly GCA_947629525.1). GTDB lineage: Bacteria > Bacillota > Clostridia > Lachnospirales > Lachnospiraceae > COE1. Next base: position 30,943 of record CANREB010000018.1, on the reverse strand, counting down.
TTAGAGTATGAGACTGACTCTAACGATGTGTTTTATGTGCGCGTAGATAGGACAAGGAAGGTTCCTATCACGGTATTTATACGTGCGCTTGGTGTCGGCACTAACGAGGAAATACTTGATCTGTTCGGCGATGAGCCTAAGATACATGCAAGTTTTACCAAGGATACCGCCGAGAATTATCAGGAAGGTCTTAAGGAACTTTACAGCAAGATACGCCCCGGCGAGCCGTTCAGTCTTGACAGCGCGGAAAATCTTGTGACAGCGATGTTTTTTGACCCGAGAAGATATGATCTCGCAAAAGTAGGAAGGTACAAGTTCAACAAAAAACTTTCTTTAAAGAATAGAATCAGAAAGCAGATCTTAGCGGAGGATGTTGTTGATCCGTTCAGCGGAGAAGTCCTTGGACAAAAGGGCGACAAGGTCACTGTTGAGATGGCGGAAGCCATACAGAATGCTGCCGTACCGTTTGTAATGATACAGACAGAGGAAAAGATAGTAAAGGTTCTTTCTAACATGATGGTAGACATAACTAACTTCGTTGATTGTGAGCCGAGGAGCCTCGGTATAACGGAGCTGGTTTATTTCCCCGTACTTCGGCAGATTTTGGAAGAATATTCGGAAAATCCCGAAGAACTTGCCGCGGCAATTACGAGAAATGTTTCGGAACTGATACCGAAGCATATAACAAAGGAAGATATCCTTGCTTCGATTAATTATAATATGCACCTTGAGTATGGGCTTGGCAACAGTGACGATATAGACCATTTGGGTAACAGGCGTATCAGGGCTGTCGGCGAGCTTCTGCAGAATCAGTACCGCATAGGTCTGTCAAGGATGGAGCGTGTTGTGCGCGAGAGGATGACGACTCATGATTCCGATGATGTGTCGCCTCAGGCGCTTATTAATATTAAGCCTGTTCAGGCTGCTATTAAGGAGTTTTTCGGTTCGTCACAGCTTTCACAGTTTATGGATCAGAACAATCCGCTTGGCGAACTTACACATAAGAGACGTTTGTCAGCGTTAGGACCGGGCGGTCTTTCAAGAGATCGTGCAGGATTTGAGGTTCGAGACGTGCATTATTCGCATTATGGCAGAATGTGTCCTATCGAGACGCCTGAAGGTCCTAATATCGGACTTATCAATTCACTTGCCTCATATGCGAGGATCAATGAGTATGGATTTATTGAGGCTCCGTACAGAAAGATAGATAAATCAGACCCGCAAAATCCTCGTGTCACGGACGAGGTAGTATATATGACCGCAGACGAGGAAGACAATTACCATGTAGCACAGGCTAATGAGGCGCTTGACGAGAATGGATATTTTGTGCGCAATTCTGTTTCCGGTCGTTATCTTGACGAGACACAGGAATATCCCAAGGCAATGTTTGACTACATGGATGTATCGCCTAAGATGGTATTCTCTGTGGCAACGGCACTTATACCGTTTTTGCAGAACGATGACGCCAACCGTGCCCTGATGGGTTCTAATATGCAGCGTCAGGCAGTACCTCTTTTGTTTACCGAAGCTCCTGTTGTGGGTACCGGTATGGAGGTCAAGACTGCGGTCGATTCGGGCGTGTGTGTAGTGGCAAAAAAGGCAGGTACTATCACTTATGTATCGTCAAAGCTTATCAAGATCACTTATGATGACGGTGAGAAAGAGGAGTTTAATCTCTACAAATTTGTCAGGAGCAACCAGTCAAACTGCTACAACCAGAAACCGATCGTTATAAAGGGAGAGCATGTTGAGGCAGGTCAGGTTATTGCCGATGGTCCTTCGACAAGCGGCGGTGAGCTTGGGCTTGGCAAAAATCCTCTTATCGGATTTATGACATGGGAAGGATATAACTATGAGGACGCTGTCTTGTTGAGTGAGCGTCTTGTACAGGAGGATGTGTATACATCTATCCATATAGAGGAATATGAAACGGATGCCCGTGATACCAAGCTGGGACCAGAGGAGATCACAAGAGATGTCCCGGGAGTCGGAGAAGACGCTCTTAAAGACTTGGATGAGAGAGGCATCATACGAATAGGCGCGGAAGTCCGCGCAGGTGATATCCTTGTCGGAAAGGTTACTCCGAAAGGCGAAACGGAACTTACCGCAGAGGAGAGGCTCCTGAGGGCGATATTCGGTGAGAAAGCAAGAGAAGTTAGAGACACATCGCTTAAAGTTCCACATGGTGAATACGGCGTTGTAGTGGATGCCAAGGTATTTTCAAGGGCTAACGGCGATACGGAACTTGCGCCCGGTGTTAATCAGTCAGTCCGTATATATATAGCTCAGAAGAGAAAGATTTCAGTCGGCGACAAGATGGCAGGCCGCCATGGTAATAAGGGTGTTGTTTCACGTGTCCTTCCTATAGAGGATATGCCTTATCTGCCAAACGGAAGACCGCTTGATATCGTGCTTAATCCGCTGGGTGTTCCTTCACGTATGAATATCGGACAGGTGCTTGAAATCCATCTTTCACTTGCGGCGAAAGCGCTTGGATTTAATGTTTCAACTCCTGTATTCGACGGGGCGGATGAGCATGACATCATGGATACGCTTGATCTTGCCAATGATTATGTAAATCTTGAGTGGGAGGAGTTCGAGGCTAAGCATAAAAAAGAGCTTCTTCCCGAAGTTATGGAATATCTCTCAGAGAACAGAGAACATAGAAAACTCTGGAAGGGAGTCCCAATATCAAGGGACGGTAAAGTAAGGCTGAGAGACGGCAGAACAGGGGAGTACTTTGACAGCCCTGTTACTATCGGACATATGCACTATCTCAAACTTCATCATTTGGTAGATGATAAGATTCATGCACGTTCGACAGGACCGTATGGTATGGTCACGCAGCAGCCTCTCGGCGGTAAAGCGCAGTTTGGCGGTCAGCGTTTCGGCGAAATGGAGGTTTGGGCGCTTGAGGCATACGGCGCGTCGCATACTCTTCAGGAGATTCTGACAGTTAAGTCGGATGATGTTGTGGGGCGTGTTAAGACTTATGAGGCGATCATCAAGGGTGAGAACATCCCCGAGCCGGGCATACCGGAGTCTTTCAAGGTACTGCTCAAAGAACTTCAGTCGCTTGGACTTGACGTTAAAGTATACGATGAAGACCGCAACGAAGTTGAGATCATGGAATCTGTCGATTATACTGACAACGATTTCAGGGTTGAGATGGAAGGCGACAACAAATATAACAATAATGAAAATCTTGAAGGCTATCAGCAGAAAGAATTTGACGCGGACGGTGATTTGGTGGACGCGGAGGAGGAAGATGATTTTGAATATTCCGATGATGATTTCGCGGATAGCGATGAAGAATTTGATGATGGCTTTGATGAATAATTGTCTGCAAATATAAAAGTATATTTGGAAGGAGTGCCAAAATGTCTGAGAATAGAAATGAATCATACCAATCCATTACCTTTGACGCCATCAAGATAGGTCTTGCGTCTCCCGAAAAGATAAGGGAGTGGTCAAAGGGCGAGGTAACGAAGCCCGAAACGATCAACTACAGAACTTTAAAGCCTGAGCGCGATGGTTTGTATTGTGAGAAGATTTTCGGACCGAGCAAAGACTGGGAATGTCATTGCGGTAAGTATAAAAAGATCAGGTATAAAGGCGTGATCTGCGACAGGTGCGGTGTTGAAGTTACCAAATCAAGTGTGCGCAGGGAACGCATGGGTCATATAGAACTTGCGGCTCCCGTATCGCATATATGGTATTTTAAAGGAATACCGAGCCGTATGGGACTCATACTTGACCTGACGCCGAGGGTACTTGAGAAAGTATTGTACTTTGCTTCATATATTGTACTTGATCCTATGGATTCGGACTTGGAATACAAGCAGGTATTGTCTGAAAAGGAATATCAGGATAACAGGGATAAATGGGGCAACCGCTTCCGTGTAGGCATGGGTGCGGAGGCAATAAAAGAGCTTCTTCAGGCTATCGATCTTGAAAAAGAGTGTGAGGAATTGAACGCCGAACTTAAAAATGACAGCACCAAGGGACAGAAGCGGGCAAAAATCGTTAAAAGGCTTGAAGTTGTCGAGTCGTTCAGGAGTTCGGGAAATAAGCCTGAGTGGATGATAATGGATACAATACCTGTACTTCCGCCTGATCTGCGTCCGATGGTTCAGCTTGACGGCGGCAGATTTGCCACATCTGACTTAAACGATCTCTACAGAAGGATCATAAACAGAAATAACCGTCTTAAGAGGCTTTTGGAACTTGGGGCTCCTGATATTATCGTGCGCAACGAAAAGAGGATGCTTCAGGAAGCAGTTGATGCGCTTATCGATAACGGCAGACGTGGTCGTCCTGTTACAGGACCGGGCAACAGAGCGCTTAAGTCGCTGTCTGATATGCTAAAGGGTAAATCGGGACGTTTCCGTCAGAACCTCCTTGGCAAGCGTGTGGACTATTCCGGACGTTCGGTTATAGTTGTAGGTCCAGAACTTAAAATTTATCAGTGCGGTCTGCCAAAAGAGATGGCGATTGAGCTGTTTAAGCCGTTTGTTATGAAAGAACTGGTATCAAGACAGATATCACAGAATATAAAGCATGCCAAGAAACTTGTCGAGAAGCTTGATCACGAAGTATGGGATGTGCTTGAGGAGGTAATCAAAGAGCATCCTGTAATGCTTAACCGTGCCCCGACACTTCACAGGCTTGGTATTCAGGCGTTTGAGCCTATTTTGGTAGAAGGTAAGGCTATTAAGCTTCATCCGCTTGTTTGTACTGCGTTTAACGCTGACTTTGATGGTGACCAGATGGCCGTGCATCTTCCGCTCTCGGTTGAAGCACAGGCAGAGTGCAGATTTTTACTGCTTTCGCCAAACAATCTGTTAAAGCCGTCGGACGGCGGACCTGTTGCCGTTCCTTCACAGGATATGGTATTGGGGATTTACTATCTTACACAGGAACGTCCCGGAGCAGTAGGCGAGGGTAAGTTTTTCAGAAATGTGAATGAGGCTATTCTTGCATATGAAAACGGAGTTTGTACACTTCATTCAAGGATAAAGGTCAGAGTCACACAGAAACAGCCTGATGGAGAGGTAATAAGCGATATAGTAGAGTCAACTTTGGGAAGATTTATATTTAATGAGATACTTCCCCAGGATTTGGAGTTTGTAGACAGGACGAAGCCTGAGAACAGGCTTTTGCTTGAAGTTGATTTCCATGTAGGCAAAAAAGGTCTTAAACAGATACTTGAAAAGGTTATCAATATTCATGGTGCGACGAAAACCGCTGAAGTCCTTGACAGTATTAAGGCAATGGGATATAAGTACTCAACGCGTGCGGCTATGACTGTTTCCATTTCCGATATGACAGTGCCTGCAGAGAAACCTAAGATGCTTGAAGAGGCGCAGAATACAGTTGACTTGATCACCCGTAATTTCCGCCGCGGACAAATGACGGAGGAAGAACGTTACAAAGCAGTCGTAGAGACATGGAAAGATACTGATGACAAGCTTACACAGACGCTTCTTGACGGACTTGACCAGTACAATAATATATTTATGATGGCAGACTCGGGTGCCCGTGGTTCTAACCAGCAGATAAAGCAGCTTGCAGGTATGCGCGGGCTTATGGCTGATACTACAGGACGTACTATCGAGCTTCCTATCAAATCAAACTTCCGTGAGGGTCTTGACGTTTTGGAATACTTTATGTCTGCGCATGGCGCACGTAAGGGACTTTCCGATACTGCTCTGCGTACAGCCGACTCGGGATATCTGACACGTCGAATGGTCGATGTATGTCAGGAGCTTATCATCCGTGAAGTTGACTGCTGTGAAGGAAAAGATTTTATTCCCGGCATGGAAGTGACTGCTTTTATGGACGGAAAAGAAACCATAGAGAGCCTGAAAGACAGAATTACGGGAAGATATTCATGCGAAGATATCACTGACAGGGACGGCAATGTCCTTGTAAAGAAAAATCATATGATCACGCCGAGCCGTGCGGCAAAGATACTGAGCAAGGGAGTGAATGAAAAGGGCGAACCTGTCGAGAAAGTAAAGATTAGGAACATCCTTTGCTGTAAGTCGCGTGTCGGCATATGTGCTAAATGTTATGGCGCCAATATGGCGACGGGAGAGCCTGTCCAGATCGGTGAGGCTGTAGGTATCATTGCGGCACAGTCTATCGGTGAACCCGGTACACAGCTTACTATGAGAACATTCCATACAGGCGGTGTTGCGGGTGATGATATCACACAAGGTCTTCCGCGTGTAGAGGAGCTTTTTGAGGCTAGAAAACCTAAGGGACTTGCGATAATTGCCGAGTTCGGCGGTACTGCGACGATTAAGGACACGAAGAAGAAGCGTGAGATCATAGTTTCTAACGGCGTCAACGAAAAAACTTATCTCATACCGTACGGTTCGCGTATCAAGATAACCGATGGCGCTGAGATCGAAGCAGGTGACGAGCTTACTGAAGGAAGCGTTAATCCGCACGATCTGCTTGAAATAAAGAAGATAACCGCTGTTCAGAATTATCTGTTACGCGAGGTTCAAAGAGTGTATCGACTTCAGGGCGTTGATATTGCGGATAAGCACATCGAAGTCATTGTTCGTCAGATGCTCAAGAAGAAACGCGTTGAGGTAAGCGGCGACACGGAATTTCTTCCCGGTACGCTTGTTGACGGCTTAGAGCTTGAAGAGATAAATGAGAAACTTGTCGCGGAGGGTAAACGACCTGCTGAGGCTAAGGATATTATCCTTGGTATCACAAAGGCGGCGCTTGCGACGAACTCATTCCTTTCGGCGGCATCATTCCAAGAGACGACAAAAGTTCTTACGGAAGCTGCTATAAAGGGTAAGATCGACCCGCTTGTAGGTCTTAAGGAAAATGTCATAATAGGTAAGCTCATTCCGGCAGGTACAGGTATGAAGCGCTACAGAAACGTTAAACTTGACTGTGACATAACACAAGAGGACACGATTGACCTTGACGATGAGATCGATTTGGATCTTGAGTATGAGCTCAGCGACAAACTGATGGCGGAAAGAGAAGAAGCGCGCTCAGCGTTGTCAAAAGAAGAACCGGTAACTGTAGAATAAAAATATAAAGCCAAAAATAAAACACACCTTTTAGCGGGTGTGTTTTATTTTTGGCGTTTTATTGCGTATTGATGTGCAGATTATCGTCATATTCTATATCCGTGTCGGTTACGACGCGCCATTCATCTATCTTGTATAGCGGCTTATCGGGAGATAAAGGATAGTTCACGGATAACTGAACTGATAAGTGCTGTATATCGCTCACATAATATACAAAATTTTCTGAGTAACCATCAATAAGTTCTTTTTGACTTAAGGCATCGATGTCGTTAGCATGACGAAGCGCGGCATCAAAACGGCTTATATCCTCTGCGGCAAGGCTGCAGGCGTTATAATAATTTTTCGAGTGCTCAAGTGCCTTACGGCTGAGCCGTAAATCGGCATTTGCGCCGGCAAGCGACAGTACGCCGAACGCGATAAGGCACAGTACGGTAAAGATAAGCATTATTGAAGGCATGCCGATATTTAAGTTAAATTCAGGCTTATTTTCGTCCGGCTGCATAGTCATATCCCCCCAATATATTTTTTTACTGATTGTTGATATATATATTCGTCTGTGTTATCGGTGGGAACTGATTTTCCGATGTCTGAATACTTGTAAACATATATATCAATATAAGAATAAGGTGCAATGATGCGGTTTGCGGCGCATACAGCGTATTTGGCATCCGCATCGTCGAAAACGGGTTCCCAGTTTTGGTCAAACAGTAAAAGTATAGAACCGTTATCAGACTCATATGCGGTATCATGGTATATTGATCTGACTAATTCAAACCCGTCGTCACTGCCGAGGAAAATTTCCGATATATTGCGGGTGTATAACAATGCGTTGTTGATATTTACAGCTTCACTGCTCACCTCATATGATCTTGCAAAAAGCATCACAATAACGGCTGCGGATATAATGAAAAAAAATATTGATATTATAAGCTCAATAAGAAAAAGACCCGTGCGCGATGTCCGATAAGTTTTCATACGCCGCCTGCCCTGCTCTGCTCTGCGCCTGCAGCGCTATGGACACATATATAGACAGCAGAGTCCTTTCCAAATTCGTCAGTATAACTTACTTGAAGAAGCGAAGGCGTGATAAATTCAAAATCAAGTCCGCTTAAAGGTATAACGGGCTGACCGGCATCAGGCGGAAGATATAAGTCCGCCCTTGAATAAAGCTCGTACAGGAAGCCTTCGTATTCATACAGATAAGCGGCATATGCCTGACCCTGCACTGTACTTGTCATAACAAGCCGCTTGCCGCCGTCTTTATTGTCGATATAAACGGAACCGTTCATATCGGACTGATGGATTTTCTCTGTTATGTACGCGGCAGATGTGCGGGATGAGTAGTTGGCGCTCATGGAAGAGGTCGTCTTATTGTAGATATTTACGCCGAAAATTATCAAAACCACGGAAGATGCGGAAAATAACAAAAAAAGCGATAAAACAAACAGAATATCAATTATATGACGATTATGTACATTAGGGGACATACTAAATCCTGCCTTTCGTCAGTGTCCTGATTTGAGAAGTACGGTTATATCGGGCATGATATTTGAACCGAGAGCTATATAATCTATAAAAAATCTATCCGCGTCGTAATTAAAACCATAATGTCTGATAAGATAGTCAAGGCTCGGCGGATAAGTACCCTCTATTGCATAGCATTGGGCAATACTGCGCCGAAGCGATATCTCGAGATTTTTTGCCTGTTCTTCCTTGGAAACCGAACCTGCGATATTTGTACCGCCTATAAAAAATAATATGAAAAATACTGCAAATATGACCGATAAACAATGCCACGCGCGGTCAAGACGCGTTTTCGTTTTTTTGCCAAAACGATCCATATATACTCCTGATTTATTGTCCGATACCTGACATAATGCCTATCAGGGGCATTATGACTGACATTAATATGATACCGACAGTGAGTGAAAAAATAATCACAAGCGTAGGCTCAACAGCGCCGAGAAATCTCTGCAGACGCGATAACGCGGCGTCTTCGTAATATTCTGAAAGTTTGGAAAATACCTTATCTATGCTGCCTGACTTATAGCCTGTCTGTATCATGCGCCGGTGCTGTGCCTGAAATATTTCGGATTTTTTTAGGGCATCGGGAATACTTTCGCCCTGAAGCAGCGCCGCGCGGAATATCTCAAGCTTTTGCTTCATTATATGATTGTCGATGATTTTGTCCGAAAGTTCCAGACCCTTAAAAATATCCATGCCGCCCGATGTTATCATAGACATGACATCGGCAAAACGGCTGTAGGAAATACATAAGAAAAAATGCTTTGTAACGCGGCATGAGTAAAGCATATGCTTTAAGCGCACACTTTTGTGGCGGCTTTTAGCTAAAATAAAGAAAAATATTGCCGCAAGTATAAGCAGTAACATAAGAAATCCCGACGCTGCCCGAAGGTTTTCACCGATACGGATAAGATGTATTGACGTATCGTTTAAGCCGCTGCCAAGCTGCGAAAACACCTGACTGAATATAGGAAGCACTTTGGATAAAAGTACGACCATAATGAAAGACATAAGGCATATCATTATAAAAGGATAGCTGATCGCATTTTTTACCGTCTCGGATATTGTGTTTTGGCGTTCATAATAAACAGCGAGATTTTTCATAATGATGTCAAGCTTGCCTGATTCTTCCCCGAGAAGCACCATAGATGTCATATATTCGGGAAAGACGCCCGTGGAAGCAAGAGCCTCATAAAAACCGGCGCCGTTTGTAAGAGAGGCTTCGATTTTGGCAAGAAGCGCCTTGCCCTGAGCGGATTCCGAATCGTCACTCATCAGGCGTATGCTTTCAAGCGGAGTAATGCCAGCGGGTAAAAGCAGGGAAAGCTGACCGCAGAATACGGCGGTTTCGCTGCTGCTCAATTTTTTTATTCTTTTCATAGGACCTCTGATATATTAATATATATATTTGGTTGTATAATTGCTGCCGTCGCCGATAAAATCCCTGAGTATGGCTTCGCTTGAATTGGCGGCGAAAGTAGGATCCATCAGAGTCCAGCTTGTGCCGTTAAATTCAATAATGCCGTTTATCCATCCGATGTCGGTGATATATGTACTTATCCATGCGTGATAGGCGTTGCCGGCATACCCGACTTCAAGGCGGGTAGGTATATTCTGGCTTCGCAGCATACTTGCCATGACGGCAGCGTAGTCAAGGCATATGCCTGTCCCGCTTTCCAAGATCGCGTCAACGTTAGGGGTATAACCCGATTCGACCGTATCGGCTTTTACCTGATCGTAGACTATGGTAGTGGTAAAGTTGTATATTTTAGCGACAACGTCAAGGTCATTCGTGCAGTTTTCGGCAAGTGTGCATGCGCGCTTTACGACTTCGCTGGATGAGTTAAAATATACGTACTGGTTAGGGTACAGATATGCGCCGTATTCGTTCGTTATATTTACGTCTATATCCTGAGACATCGCTGTTGCGTATTGATTACCCGTTATATTTTCGTATACGGCTATCTTGTATTTGCCACTGCCTTCCGACAGCGGAAATGTTTCATAACCGCCATGAAGATTGTATGTGTACGTAGTACCGTCGTCCTTGGTTATCTGGAGCTTTACTTTGGGGTTAAAACCTTTGTAATTGACCATGATATACCCCTCGGACACATTTGAGGCATCTATAGAGGCAAGCTCATTGGAGTAAACCGTGACACCTGACGCTTCGGGCACAAGGCATATGGGTGTATTGTCGCGGATAGAAACAGCGTCGGCAGCAGCGGTGGGAACACGTTCATCAACGAGCGTTTCCCAGTTTATTTTTTCAGTTATTTCGGATGTATTGCCCAAGGTGGGCGACTGTTTTGTACATCCTGCAAGCATGAGCACACATACAGCGAATAATGTGACAGCGGATAAGTTACCGGTTTTCATAATAGTATCGTTTCCTGATATAAATATAAATAAAATAATTTTTTGATGTTAAGCAATTATAATATATTCAGTGAAGAAATTCAACCATCCTGCGTGGTATTATTAAAAAAACTTGGGAAAAATATAATAAATTTCCAAAAAAACAATTGACAAATCCATATGCGGAAATTATACTAATTGCGCATATGCGAAAAATCCCGAGTTTGACATTATCTTGAAGGAAGTCCTGAAAATCCGCTCCGAGAGCGGATTTTGGGACTTTTGTAAATTTTACGGATGCACGTTATGCTTTCGTTTGTTTCGCTTGGAAACAAATATTTCTCGTATTTCATAGGAGAAAATATAATAAAAATATGAACGATAACTATTTTGATGAATTGTATAAAACTACATATGACAACCTGCGTCAATTTGTAAAACGAAGAAGTATGAATAATGATATAGTAGATGATATATTACAAGAAGTATATATAGAAGTGTATAGACATATAGACCATTTGAAAACCCATGGAAACAATATCGGATGGATATATAAAACTGCTGACAATAAAATCAAGAAATTTAATTATATATATAGCCGCAATATGAGTTGTTCCGTAAGTTTGGAAGAGTGCGAAGATTGGGCGGTAATGTTTAAAGGGGATAATTTTTCCGAGTTAGATGAGTATAGGGAAATTTTAAGGGAAGATGAATATTTGCTGTTGATAAAAAAATATGATGAAGGATATTCACACAAGGAGCTGGCTGATATGACAGGCAGCAGTGTTGCAGGATGTAAAATGAAGCTTTCAAGAATTGTAAGAAAATTAAAAAATATAATTATTAAAAAACAATAAACAGTGTTACCTTTTGTTACATATTAGGAATTAACTAGTAGAAGGAGGTAAAAATGGAGTTAAAAGGTAAAGCTCCCAAATATATAAGTGAAGAAGGTGGAAACGGGAAGCTAAAAGATGAATTAGAAAAGGATCTTGATAGAGAACTTGCAAAGTCACCGGATGAACTTGATTCAGAAAAGATAGATTATATTATACATTTATTAGATAAAATCAGTCCCATGGAGAAAGATCAAGAGGAAATTACCACTGAATTATTTGCAAGGAAGTATTTGAACAATTATACTAAAGCCGATAAAAAGTATATATCTGATTCATACATGAAAGCGTTAAAGGCTGTGGCAGTTCTTTTACTAGTGATTTTGGCGGTATGTGCATTTAATTGTATTTCGGTAAAGGCAACTGACAAGAATATATTTAATTTCATTAAAGAGAAAGCATATATAATATATTTTAATGTTATGGGAAATGCGGCTGAAAAAGAGGAAAGCCATATATCAGAGGATGATATACAAAATATTAGTGAAATGGAATTTTCATCATGGGAAGAACTACAGTCCGCAACCAATCTTGCATTTATGATACCGCATTATATTCCTGAATTATTAGAAGCCGGCACCATACATTATCAGGGAGCCGATATGCGTAATGCAGGTGTGTCGCGTCAATACTTTAATGAAGAATACAGTATGAGATTCATAATCAGGACTATAGGCGGCAATGGAGAGCTTTTGACTGCGATAGATAAACTGAAGGGATTGATTGCTAAAGAAGAGATAAATAATATAGAAACAGCTTTTTATAAATCAGACGATGCATTTCAGGCAATCTTTCAAGACGAACAATTTATCTATATTATTGAAACTAATATAGACTTAGAAGAATTGAAACAGGTAATTATGAAGATGAACTGATATATTATTTCATCTTCACTGAGGTTTGTATTCACGCTGCTGTCGCAAATCCCAGTATATTATGAAGCAGCGTAGAAATGGAGAAAATATGAATGTGAAAAAATTAGTATCGTATATATGTATAGTAGCAATATTATGTATGCCATTAAAGGTTTCGGCGCAAGAACCGATTATTCGGATGCTGTCACTCGAGGAGGCAGAGGAATTATATTATCAAATGCTGGCTGACAAAGAAATACAGGTATGCTCTGACCTTGGTACTTGTGAGCTTGGAATATCTAAAAGCGATGACAAGCTTCTTGTAATATATTCAACAGGGTGTCGTGGTACAGCAAGTAAGATTGGCGTCAGAAATCTTACCCTTGAGCGGAAGGATGGTCTTGTATGGAAAGACATAGTGGTAAAAAGCGATTATTCGGAAAATACAGATGCCTATTTAGGAGGATTTTATTTGAACAATCCTGAAGCAGGGAAAAGTTATAAAGCTCATTGCATTCATTATGCGGTAAAGGATGGAAAAGAACTGTCATTATATACAGAAACTAATCCTTATGTGTACAATTAAATAACCAATCAGGAGTTTTAAGTGTCAGCAGCTTTGTTGAATGAACATTGTTTACATTTTTAAATTATTTTCTCTTTTATATATAGCCATGTAATATGTGTGAATAATATAAAGGAGGAAATAAATATGGCAACAACTACACTTAAGGTAACATTAAAACTAAACAAAAACGGTTCAATAACTACATCGTGGAATAGTGTTTCAGGAGCGGTAAAGTATAAGGCAACGCTGGCGGCACGGTATAGCTCAACTGCAATTTATAACAGATCTGATTTAAAAACGACTACATATACGAGCGATGCAAATTTACCGGCAGGAAAAGAGTATTATGCGAATGTTTATGCGTTTAACAGCACTAAGCAAATTGCATATGGAACGGCATCTATAGAAATTCCATGGGACTATTATTATTCTGATGAGCTTGGAATACCACAGAATATAAAAGCCGAGGCGGGAACTACCACAATTAAGATAAGCTTCAGTGAGGTATTTCGGGCTACAGATTATGACATTAATTTTGATGGAACGGTGTATACGCTTGCTAAGACTACAGCGTCAACAAAAACACGTACATTTACCGGGCTTAAGCCTAAGACAAGCCACACTTACGCTGTACGCGCACGAAACTCAACTTTAACAGGGGCATACAGCACAAAGCAAACAATAAGGACAGCAGCGGAGCTTCCGGCAACGCCGACAGGGATAAAAAAGACTGCTACAGGCAATTCTGCAACGATAAGCTGGAATGCAGTAAGCGGGGCAACCGGTTATGAACTGTTGTTTAACGGGAGTACATATAGCGTAAGCGGTACTTCCAAAACTATTACAGGTTTAAAGGCGGCAACAGGATATAATTTTCAGGTGCGCGCAAAAAATTCTGACGGATATAGTAATTATTCAGCGTCTTATACTGTTACAACAGCACCAAATGCCCCTGCATCGGTCACAGCGTCAAGCACTACAAATTCCGTTACTGTAAACTGGACAGCAGTAACGGGGGCGAGTGGATACAATGTAAAATTTGACGGAAAAGATTATGGTGTGGCAGGCACGGCAAAAACATTTAGCGGTTTGCAGTCTAAAACATCACACACGTATCAGGTATGTTCTAAAAGTGTAGACGGTGCAGGAAATTACAGTTCGGCTAAAACAATTATGACACAGGCTTTACTGCCGGCAGTACCTTCGGGCATAACAAAGAAGTCTACAGAAAATAGCGCAGTTATAAGTTGGAATACTGTAAGCGGTGCAACAGGTTATGATTTAAAATTCAACGGCAGTAATTACAGTGTATCTGCTAATTCAAAAACAGTTACAGGACTGGCACCAAACACAAGCTATAATTATCAAGTGCGTTCAAAGAACGCTAATGGGGTAAGTGAATACAGTCCGGTGCAGAGTGTCAGGACAACACCGAAAGCACCGGGCACATCCAGTGCGGTAACAAATGAAAATTCGGCAACATTGAATTGGGATGCTGTAGCAGGTGCAACAGGTTATGATGTGTTATTTAATGGAAAATCATATTCTGTGACTTCTCCGCCTCAAATAATAACAGGATTAGCAGCTAACGCGAGTTATTCTTATCAGGTTTGCGCTAAAAACTCAGACGGATCAAGCTCATATTCAACGTCAAAAACAATAAAAACAGCGCCAATGCCGCCAGCATCGCCAAATGTAACTGCAACAAAGAACTCTGCTGCGATAAGCTGGGGAGCAGTAAGCGGAGCGACGAGCTATGACGTATTATTTGATGACAAGACATACAGAGTTACGGGAACATCAAAAACGATAACGGGACTTACGCCATCAACAAATCATAAATATTCAGTCAGGTCAAATAACTCAGGCGGCTCAAGTTCGTACAGTACGACAAAAAATTTTACAACTCTTCCAAACGCTCCAAGCACTCCCACAAATATTGAAGCGACATCAACTGTAAACTCGGCAACCATAAAATGGGGAGCATCTGTGGGGGCAGACAGTTATGAACTTATATTTAACAATAATACTTACGAGACTGCAGGTACATCCAAGACGATAACAGGACTTACTGAGAATACAAGTTATTCATACAAACTGAGGGCAAAGAATGCAGGAGGCACAAGTGCGTACTCCGCTGTTAAATCAATAAAAACATTGATAAGTCCTCCCGGCATCCCGACTAATATAATAGCAGTTCCTTCATATGACTCGGTGAAGATAAGTTGGAATGCGTCATCAAAGGCAACCGGTTATGATCTTGTATTTAATGGAACTACATATAGTGTAACAGGTACATCAAAAACGATTACCGGGTTAACACAGAATACGAGCTATTCCTATAAGGTGAGGGCAAAAAATGCAGGAGGCACAAGCGCATATTCGTCTGCAATGACAGTTAAGACATTGCAAAAACCTCCGGCAACACCGGCAAATGTTACCGCAACATCAACAATGAATTCCGTAACTGTAAACTGGAGTGCTTCTTCGGGAGCTACCGGCTATGATGTTATGTTTAATGGTAGTGCTTATAGTGTAACAGGCACATCAAAAACCTTTACTGCTCTTACTGCCGCAACTGATTATTCTTATTCTGTAAGAGCAAAAAACGCAGCGGGAACGAGTTCCTATAGTGCTTCAAAAATTATCAGAACAAAACCGGAAGTACCTAAATCGCCCACTAATGTGAGTGCGGCTGCTAAAGCAGATTCTGTAATAATAAATTGGGATAAAGCAGCAGGGGCAGATAGTTATACAGTTAAATTTAATAACAATATTTATGATAATATAACAAAAAACAGCAAAGAAATAACAGGACTTGTTCCAAATACTCAATACAGTTACAGCGTTAGTGCTAAAAATGTCAGCGGTTCAAGCGGATACAGCTCTACGCAAAGTGTGAGGACGCTGCTTAAAAAACCGGGTAATGTGCGTGTGGGTTCTACATCTAAAACTGTATTGTTCAAGTTTGATGCAGTGGATGGGGCAACCGGTTATAATGTGGTATTAAACGGCAAAAATTATGACACGACAGTTCCACAGTTGGAAATCAGCAATCTTGAACCTGATACAAGCTATAGCTGCCATGTACGTGCAAAAAATTCATATGTAGCCGGTGAAGACAGCGATTTGATCACAGTCGTTACCCGAAAGAAAATAAGGAAAGGTTCATCAAAGATTGGAGCACGTAAAAAAGGAAAAGGATATCCGACCGGTGAAAAGCAATATATTCAGTTTGACCCTGTAAATGCAATTACAGGTGCATTTTTCTGGGCTTATACGTGGCTAAAGGATTATGGAAATGATAATTTAGATTTTACCACAATTTATGATTCGCAGATGGATTACAATCCCAATATATTGGGGAACAAGTGGACGCACTCTCTAAATTATCTGCTTATTGAAGATGGAGGATATGTATTCTTTATCACGCCATATGGTGATGAAATTCCATTTAAGGCATCCCCTGACAATAAGAGTTTTGAAATAGTAGAAGGAACAGAAGCCGCATATACTATGAAACAAAATGCTGACGGTACATATTCCGTAAGCTGCATGGATAATACTGAGTATATTTTTGACGCAGGAATGAGGCTTAAACAGATTATTGAAGACGGAATGCCAGCCTATAATTACGCTGCTGATACCGAAGGTAAAATAAACGCTATTTCGGGAAAACACAGGTCAAAAATCAAATTTTCATATAAAGACGGGCAGATTGAAGAGGTATCTGACATTGCCGGTAATAAAATCATATTCGGCTATGATAACGGATTACTTGTATCAATAACAAATGCTGAAGGCAACAGTATTAAGTTTGCATATGGGGAAAACGGAAATCTTATTACAATATCCGACTTTGCGGGGACAGTATACCTTTGCAATAAATATGATGCAAAGGATAGGGTAATAGAACAGAAGCTTGCCGGAAGAGGAAGCGCATATGCGGAGTATGATGAAAGCAATAACACAAGTCTGTTTACGGATGAGTTAGGCAATCAAACTAAGTTTACCGGTGATGCCGATGGAGAAAAGATATTTGTAGAGATTGGAAAGAGCAGAACAAAAAGTGTATTCAACAAGGACGGGCAGTTGATACAATGGGTTGACGCGCTTGACAATCCAACACAAATAGAATATGATGAACGCGGAAGACTTACACGTATAGTGCACCCGGACGATACCTATGAGCAGGCAGTTTATAATGAGAATAATCAACCTGTTAAACTGATAAACCGCGACGGTACACAGAGCCTTTATGAGTATGATACGCGCAATAATCTTATATATGTGCAAGATGAGAGAGGCAGCATAGGCAGATATACATATGATGCCAATGATAACCTTATAGGATATAGCGACAGGAATGGCAGCGAATGGTCATACACATATGACAGTAATAATCATTTAAAACAGGCGGTTGATCCTGAGGGCGGTATTTATCTTTACGCTTATGATGAAGCCGGGCGGCTGATATCTTATACTTCGCCAAAGGGTAGAAAAATTTCATATAAGTACTCTGCCGTCGGAAATCTGTTATGTATTGAAGATACGGAAGGCTCAATACTGTTTGACTATGATGAAAACGGCAGCCGTATCGGTATTACAGACAAGGCAGGCAGCCGTCGGAGTATTGAGTACAATGAAATGGGGCAGATATCGCTTGTGACCGACTGCTGTGGCAATGAATACCGTTTTGATTATGATGAAAGGGGAAATCTTGTTTCCGAATCAGACCCTCTTGATTATGTCATAAGGCACAGCTATGACGCTTACGGAAATCAGATAGAGTATGTTGACTGTAATGGTAATAGCACCACTTATCTCTACGATGCCCAAAACCAGTTAATAGCGGTAAAAAATGCCGATGAAAGTACAGTAAGATATGTGTATGATGCAATGGGACAGGTGAAAACTGTTATCGACCCGCTTGAACGTGAAATCGCATTTGCTTATGATAAGGAAGGACGCGTAATCAGCGAAACGGATGCGTTAGGCAACAGCATAAGCTATACATATGATGAATGCGGTAATATGCTTACTAAAACGGATGAAAATGGAGCGGTTATATCATACACATATGATAAAGAAAACAGAATTGAATCAGTGGCTTCAGAGTCAGGTGTTGTAAGTTTCACGTATGATAAGCTGGGACATATTATTAAGATTGAGGATGCTTTAGGGTATGCGGATGCAATTTTGTACGATACCGATGGAAACATTACATCTTTTGTCGATAAGGAGAAAAATGAGACTTCATATGAGTATGACGTATTGGGGCGTGTAGTGCGGACGACTGCCCCTAACGGAGGTAAAACCTCGTACACATATGATAAAAATGGTAATTGTACAAGTATCACAGATGCAGAAGAGAATACATATCTGTATGAGTATGATAAGAATAACAGAATTGTTAAAGAAACAGACCCGCTTGGCAATGAGACTTCATATGAGTATGATGCAAGGGGTAAGCTTATCTGTATTACTGCTGCTAATGAAGCAAAAACAAATTATGAATATGACGGTAATGGAAATGTAGTAAAAGAGATAAACCCGTTAGGCGGTATAAGGACATATTATTATGATAGTATGAACCGTTTGATCAATATGGTTGACGAGGAGGGATATGAACAAAGTTTTGTATATGATGTAGTGGGTAATGTTACATCGTATACTGATGCAAATAAGAACAAATGGCTATACGACTATGATGCACTTGACAGAATCGTTAAAGTAACAGGTGAGGATGAGGGATGTCTAAGCTTTGAATATACTAATACGGGCAAAGTGTCGGGTGTGACAGATCAGGAAGGAGCTAAGACAAGCTACTTGTATGATGCTGTGGGACGGCTTACAGAACTCTCGGATGCTATGGGGCATAAGTTAAGCTTTACATATGACAGTATGGGCAGGCTTTTGACCCAGACAGACGCCGCCGGAAATACTACGCAATATAACTATTCGCCTGCAGGAAATCTTATAAGCGTTACAGATGCAGGGAATAATAATGTGACATATGCTTATGATGCTTTGGGAAAGGTTATATCCGAAACAGACGCGGACGGAAATACAATATCATATGAATATGATCTGAACGGACGTATGATTTCGATAACGGATGCACTCGGCGCTAAAACGTCATTCGCATACAATGCTGTGGGACAGATTGCATCGGTTACAGACGCTGCCGGCGGAGTAACCTTGTATGGATACGATGCCTGTGGCAATATTAGGCAGATTATCAATCCTCTGGGCAGCATCGCTATGTTTGAATACGATGCGATGAATAATCAGATAAAGGAGTATATGACGGATGATGACGGACAGGAACAGATGTGTGCAACCCTGTATTACTATGATAAACGCGGCTGCATGGTCAGGGAAATAAATCCTGTATCGGATGAGCTGATGTATTCCTATGATGGAAATGGTAATATTACTGATATCATCGATGAAGATGGTGCCAAGACGACGGTGCATTATGACCTTAACAATAAACCGGTGCAGATGACATACAATGACGGAAATGAAGTATTGTTCAGATACAATAAGAGAGGCGAACTGGTAGAGCTGAGGGATTGGAACGGTATATCGTCAATGGAACATGACGCATTAGGCAGGATGATAAAGATGACGGATCATAACGGGCGTACAGTGGGATATTCGTATGATGTATCAGGCAGACGCACGGGAATTACCTATCCCGATGGTAAAACGGCAGGCTATTCATATGATAAGTGCGGTCGCCTTATAGGTATAAAAGATGTTGACGGTCATGAGACAGTATATACATATGCGCCAAATGGAGACATACTTTCGATAAAAAGACCGGGTAGCATAGCGTCATATTCTTATAATGCAAACAGGCAGCCGGTTAAGATTAAATATCAGCTAAATGATGGCACATATATGGATGACAGCATTGCGTATGATGTAATGGGGCGCATTGTAAGTTCTGAGAGAAAAGGCAGCATAGACAGCCTTACAAGGAATGCCGCTTATGCTTATGATGCTTTAGGAAGATTGATATCGGTAAATGAAGGGATAAATACACGTTCATATACTTATGATGCTTTCGGAAACAGAATGTCCAAGAACATTAACGGCACAGAAAAAGCAGTCTATGGATATGATGAGGCAAATAGGCTTATATCAATGACTCAGGATGGCATTCCGTATTCATTCACTTATGACAAAAGAGGTAATCTGACGCATGAGTACAGGAATGGAAACCTTATGCGCAGGTACACATATGATTCAACTAATCATATGACGCTTGGGGAAAACCTTGAAAGCGGCGAACAGACAGAATACGGCTATAACGGTTTATATGCCAGAATAAATAATACACGCACGATACCGGAAGATGGAAGCCTTATTAATAAGAAAACATCATATCTTCCTGATTATCTGAGCGAATCCCTCAATGACCTTATGGCATATGATGACAGCGGAAAAGCGGAACGTTCGTTGTTTGGCTTCTCGTATGAGAAAATAGCGCAGAATAATATATACTTTCAGCCTGACCTGTTAGGAAGCCCGCTATTTTCCACAGATGTGCTCGGTAATCTGACAGGATGTTCGTTATGCGGTGTATGGGGCGAAGCAGATGTATCGGTGTACAGTGCAGGATTCACGTTTACAAATTATATTTATGACCCTGTAATTGACAAACACTTTGCACAGGCTAGGTTTTATGACAGCGTAACCGGGAGAATGTGCGCAAAAGATCCTGTAAAGAGAGGATTCAACTTATATCTGTATTGCGGCGGCGACCCGTTAAATTATGAAGATCATACGGGGGAGATACTAAACATACTTGCGGGTGCGGCAATAGGCGGTATCGTTGGGGGCGCAATAGGCTTTTTGGGTTCAGCTATAGATCAGAAAAGAAGGAAGAGCCGCTTCAGTATGAGAGAAGCGATTGGCTCGGCAGCAAAAGGAGCTATAGTAGGAGCGGCAAAGGGAGCGCTTGTGTCTTCAGGAGCCGGACCGATGGCGTTAATGGCAGGTGATTTTGCGGCAGGAGTGCTGGGTAGTATAGTCGAACAGAAAATAAACAAAAATAAGCATATAGACAGGAAAAAAGCGATACGTGACGGACTTGTCAATTCCATAGGCGGCGCACTGTTTGGCAATGATCCGTTTTACAGCGTGGTGCAGGCATTCCGCAGAGGTGCATCGTCGGGGGCTGCAACATCGGTAATCGATTACATATTTGATACATTCACACCGTCTGAGAAAAAACAGGTATATGATGCGCTTAAGGAGCTTCCGGAAGGAACAACGCTGATTATTACAATAAATCAAACACAGAATGACCCTAAGGTACAATGTCCGAATGCGGATAATATGCGTTATGACGCGTATGGCAACGGGCAAAGTGAAAACGGCAGACAGTTCAGCCTTAAAGAACTTTTTAAGGAGGCGCTGCTCGGCGCGCTGCTTGGCGGAGTATCGGGCGCGGCGTTTTATGGCGGCGGCATGATTATAAAAAGAACAACCGCATTGCAAAAGAACGAATCGCGTGTGAGATACAAAAAATATATGCTTAAAAACGGCCTCCCCGATTGGAGTTTTGCGCCTCATAACGGAGAGATGCCGGGAACAAGAATAGAAAATCAAGTACTGAAGGCGGGGACTATTGTTGACAGATATGGCGGCTCGGATGGAAAATATGTCTCACCTGTAGGAACATCATTTAAGGCGAGGGCTCTGCCGTATGTAAGAAATCCTTATGCTTACCATATGTACGTGCTGCAGGAAGACTTGGAAAATGTTACAATATCGCGTGCCGCAAAAGCATTCGGACAAAAAGGAGGCGGTATACAATATATGTTGGATAAAAAGGTTAAAGAATTGGGAGATTCACTGAAAGAAATAGAAGTAGGAAGGAGATGGCTGATGTGAACAGAATGGAGTTGGCGGATATATTAAGAGAAAACCATGTAAGTGAATATCTGTATGATTTAGGACTCAAAAAACACCCCAACCTAAATAATGCTTATATACTACGTCTTTTAGAGAACAAATGGTTTGTTTCATTTACTGAAGAAACAAAAATGGGACCTTATGATTCAGAGGAGGAAGCGCAGAGAGCAAGAAAGAGGGCAATAGATGCTTATGCCGGAAATGCTTCCGCTACAATAGAGTTTGTGAAGCATCAATGGTGTGTATACTCGTATGAAAGAGAACTAACATATGTTAAGTTCTTGTGTTCAGAGGAAGAAGCATGTCAATGTATGTACGAAAATCTGAAGAGCTACTTTAGAGAGTCGACTCCGTATGAAAAATTTATCCAAAAAATAAAGAGCCGTTTTACGAAAAAATAATATCTGCAAATAATGTTTGTATCAGAAGAGACTGCCCGTTCCGAGGCAGCCTCTTCTATCATATCCAAATTATTAAAATTATTAAAAAAAAATAAATCTGAAAAAAAGCGTGCCTTTTTGCGTAAATTTAGGAATTTACAGTAAGAGGGCATTTTTTTGTTTACATATTGATAAAAAGTTCCTCCTTAGGAAACAAAGGGGGAATAAATATGCTGCGAGATATTATTGAACAGGTGCAGAATAATGATAATAAGGCGATGCTTGAACTTATTGGGCGTTTTAAACCGATTATTCTCAAATATGCTAAAAGACTTGGTAGCGAGGACGCTTATGAGGATGTGATCTTATATTTTATTGAGCTTGCAAAAACTATGGAACTAAACAGGCTTGCGTCTACAAACGATGAAATAATAGTATCGTATATCTGTGTGTCAATAAGGAATTTTTATAACAAGAAAATACATAGCATTATTAATCAAAAAAGAGAAATATTATTTTCAAGTCTTACTGATGAGCAGAGTTACTATGTTGAAGCGCAGTCGGCAGTTTATGACAAAACGGATATATTGACTGAATATGGCATACTGCGCTGCCTCAATAAAAAAGAGAGTCGTGTGATTTATCTGGTATATGTTCAAGGCTATTCAACAGCAGAAATAGCAAAAGCAAACCATAAGTCAAGACAGGCTGTAAACCAGTTAAAGCAACGCGCTTTGAGAAAGATAAGAGATGCTGTGAAAATCAGCAGAGGAGGGAGAGGGTCTGATGGACAGTAAAAAAGCAGTAAGATGGTTTAGGGCAGCAGGAAGAAGGGCAGTAAAAACAATGGCGCAGACAGCTGCGGCAATGATAGGGACGGCGGTTGTGTTAAGTGACGTGGACTGGCTGATAGTCATTTCATCATCATTGCTATCAGGAGTGTTCTCGCTGCTTACTTCCATTGCGGGACTGCCGGAACTCAAACCATAACAAAATGTAAGTATAATCGAGGAGGGATGTGTATGAAGATAGGAATAAATTGCGGGCATACGATAGAAGGGGCAGGATATGGTGCAGTAGGCTTTATAAAAGAATCTGAGCAGACACGGCTGGTAGGGTACAGACTCATGGACATGCTCAAGGCGGCAGGAATAAATGTCATTGACTGCACAGTGGACAGAGCCGCCACACAGCAGGAATACTTGGAAAAGACAGTGGAGATAGTTAATGAAAAAGAAGCAGACTTATTTATAAGCATACATTTTAACGCATCACCGAGCCATTCCGGTAATGGTACGGAGGTATACACTTATAGAGGCAGGAAGCATCCGGAAGCAGTCAGCATATGCAGCAGCCTCTCTAATATAGGATTAAAAAACAGGGGGGTGAAAGATGGCAGCGGATTATATGTTATCAGAAAAACTAAGGCAAAAGCTATACTGATAGAGGTATGCTTTTGCGATAATGAGAAGGATGTTAATATATATTTAAGATCAGGGGCGTATGAAGCTGCGGCGCAGGCGATTTTTAAGGCATTATCGGTTCCGTTCGATGAATTTGTCGGCGAAATTGCACATAGAGATTGGATAAAAAGAAAGATTATACTGCCGTCAGTTGTAACCGCACAGGCTATAAAGGAGTCCGCATGGGGAAAATCAGAGCTGGCAACACAGGCGAATGCGCTTTTTGGAATAAAAAAGAACGGTTGGACAGGCAGAACATATATAAAAACAGCAGTCGAACAAAAAGCAGATGGGAGTTATTACCCGGTAAATAATACGGAATGGAGAGCATACAGCAGTTGGGAAGAGTCAATAATTGACCATAATGACTATATAGCCACAAGGACTACGGACGGAGGAAAAACATTAAGGTATGCGCAAATAATAGGCTGTGAGGACTATGAGCTTACGGCGCGCGGTCTGCAGAGGTGCGGCTATGCGACATCATTGACATATGCAGATTCGCTGATCAATGATTACATAAGAAAATACAACCTGCTGCGCTTTGACGAAAAAATTTAAAAAATTTTAATAAATTTCCCCAAAAAACAATTGACAAATCCATATGCGGAAATTATACTAATCTAGTATGCGTGTAAATGGCATATAGTTCATAACAGGAGGTGAAAAGGAATGCCAACATTTAACCAATTAGTAAAAAAAGGACGTCAGGAATCAGTTAAGAAGTCTAACGCTCCCGCTCTTCAGAGAGGTTACAACTCATTAAAGAAGAGAGTGACGGATACATCTGCTCCCCAGAAGAGAGGTGTATGTACGGCAGTTAAGACTGCAACACCCAAGAAGCCTAACTCAGCTCTCAGAAAGATTGCCAGAGTTCGTCTTTCAAACGGAATGGAAGTTACAAGCTACATCCCGGGCGAAGGTCATAATTTACAGGAGCACAGCGTTGTTCTTATCAGAGGCGGACGTGTTAAGGACTTACCCGGTACAAGATACCATATAATCAGAGGTACGCTTGATACTGCGGGAGTTGCCAACAGGAAGCAGGCACGCTCTAAGTATGGAGCTAAGAAGCCTAAAGCGGGTAAATAATCTTTGATTTACCCTGTACCACAAAAAACTAATTAGTGTTGGGATTCTTTTTTTAATAGAGAACCGCGCGAACACAAAGTTTTTATAATGTGAGTACCGTTGATTTAATCAAATAGCGCAATCCGCTATTATTAATTAAGGAGGGAAGAACCGTGCCACGTAAAGGACATATTCAGAAGAGAGATGTATTGGCTGACCCTATCTACAACAATAAGGTAGTTACCAAGCTTATCAATAACGTTATGTTAGACGGTAAGAAAGGTGTTGCACAGAAGATCGTATACGGAGCATTTGCAAGAGTGGAGGAGAAAGCTCAGAAGCCTGCAGTAGACGTGTTTGAAGAGGCTATGAACAATATAATGCCAATGCTTGAGTGTAAGGCAAGACGTATCGGCGGTGCGACATATCAGGTGCCACTTGAGGTTAAGCCCGAACGTCGTCAGGCATTAGGTCTTCGCTGGTTAGTATTTTTCTCTCGTAAGAGAGGCGAGAAGACCATGGAAGAGAGACTGGCGAACGAGATACTTGACGCAGCAAACAACACGGGTGCTGCCGTTAAGAGAAAAGAAGATATGCACAAAATGGCAGAGGCAAACAAGGCGTTTGCACATTACAGATTTTAGTTGTTTGACCGCTGCATAGTATTGTTTCAATTATAAGAGGAGGAAAAACCTTGGCTGGAAGAGAATATCCTTTAGAGAGGACCAGAAACATCGGTATTATGGCTCATATAGATGCAGGTAAGACTACTCTTACGGAACGTATTCTGTACTATACCGGTGTTAATTATAAGATAGGTGATACTCACGAGGGTACTGCTACTATGGACTGGATGGAGCAGGAGCAGGAGAGAGGTATCACAATTACGTCAGCCGCTACGACATGCCACTGGACGCATCAGAATATGACAAAACCGCTTGAGGGCGCTTTGGAGCATCGTATCAATATCATTGATACCCCAGGTCACGTTGATTTTACCGTAGAGGTTGAGCGTTCACTTCGTGTACTTGACGGCGCTGTAGGTGTTTTCTGTGCAAAGGGTGGTGTAGAGCCACAGTCAGAGAATGTATGGCGTCAGGCTGATACCTATAATGTACCCAGAATGGCATTCATCAATAAGATGGATATATTAGGCGCTAATTTTTATGGTGCTGTAGACCAGATCAGGACAAGATTAGGTAAAAATGCTATTATCATCCAGCTGCCTATCGGCAAGGAAGATGATTTTAAGGGTATCATCGACTTGATGGAAATGAAGTCTTACATCTATAATGATGATAAGGGCGACGACATTACTGTTGGCGATATACCTGCAGATATGGCTGACGATGCAGAAGTTTACCATGCTGAAATGATTGAGAAGATCTGTGAGTTGGATGATGATCTGACAATGATGTACCTTGAAGGCGAGGAGCCTTCGGTTGAACAGTTAAAGGCTGCTCTCAGAAAGGGTACATGCGAATGTAGTGCAGTTCCCGTCTGCTGTGGTTCGGCATACAGAAACAAGGGCGTTCAGAAACTTCTTGACGCCATACTTGACTTTATGCCTGCACCTACAGATATCCCTGCTATCAAGGGTGTCGATTTAGAGGGAAATGAGATTGAGCGCCACTCATCTGATGATGAGCCGTTTGCAGCACTTGCATTTAAGATCATGGCTGACCCGTTTGTAGGAAAGCTTGCATTCTTCAGAGTATATTCAGGTACATTGAACTCAGGTTCATATGTACTTAATGCCACAAAAGATAAAAAAGAGCGTGTTGGACGTATCCTTCAGATGCATGCCAACAAGCGTCAGGAACTTGATAAGGTTTATTCGGGCGATATCGCGGCAGCGGTAGGATTTAAGCTTACTACTACCGGCGATACGATCTGTGATGAGCAGCATCCTGTTATCCTTGAGTCTATGGAGTTCCCCGAGCCCGTTATTGAGCTTGCTATCGAACCCAAGACAAAGGCAGGACAGGGTAAGATGGGCGAGGCTCTTGCAAAGCTTGCAGAGGAAGACCCGACTTTCCGTGCTCATACAAATGCCGAAACAGGCCAGACTATTATCGCCGGAATGGGCGAGCTTCATCTTGAGATAATCGTGGACAGACTTCTGCGTGAGTTTAAGGTTGAGGCAAATGTCGGTGCACCCCAGGTTGCTTACAAAGAGGCTATTACGAAAGAAGTCGATATTGACTCTAAGTATGCTAAGCAGTCAGGCGGCCGCGGTCAGTACGGACACTGCAAGGTCAAATTTGCACCTATGGATGTCAACGGCGATGAAGTATTTAAATTTGAGTCTACGGTAGTCGGCGGTGCCATTCCGAAAGAATATATTCCCGCAGTCGGCGAGGGTATTGAGGAAGCTACGCACGCGGGCATTCTCGGCGGCTTCCCGGTAGTCGGAGTTTACGCCAATGTGTATGACGGTTCATATCACGAGGTCGACTCATCCGAGATGGCATTCCATATCGCAGGTTCACTTGCGTTTAAGGAGGCTATGCAGAAAGCGGCTCCGGTACTTCTCGAGCCTATTATGAAGGTTGAGGTAACAATGCCTGAGGAGTATATGGGCGACGTTATCGGCGATATCAACTCACGCCGCGGACGTATTGAAGGTATGGAGGATATCGGCGGCGGTAAGATGGTAAAAGGCTATGTTCCGCTTGCAGAGATGTTCGGATATTCTACGGATTTACGTTCCAAGACACAGGGACGAGGAAACTACTCAATGTTCTTTGAAAAATATGAGCAGGTTCCTAAGTCAGTTCAGGATAAGGTACTCGCTTCAAGAGCTAAATAATAGATTTTAAGCGGTATTTTATAAATAAGGCTTGAAAAAACCAATATTTTCTAATATAATCAAGCTAGTTGAGTAATTTGTAACTATGAAACCAAATTAACAATTTATTAGTTTTTAAGGAGGACTTTTAAAATGGCAAAGGCTAAATTTGAAAGAAGTAAA
This sequence comes from uncultured Lachnospiraceae bacterium, assembly GCA_947629525.1. GTDB lineage: Bacteria > Bacillota > Clostridia > Lachnospirales > Lachnospiraceae > COE1. The sequence goes on along the minus strand of CANREB010000018.1, from coordinate 2,860 downwards.
CCCCATTGTAACATTGGTACCATCGGACACGTTGACCATGGTAAGACAACACTGACAGCGGCTATCACCAAGACACTTAACGCAAGACTTGGCACAGGCGAAGCTGTTGCATTCGATATGATCGATAAGGCACCTGAAGAGAGAGAGCGTGGTATTACTATCTCTACAGCACACGTTGAGTATGAGACAGAGAAGAGACATTACGCACACGTTGATTGCCCGGGTCATGCTGACTATGTAAAGAACATGATCACAGGTGCGGCACAGATGGATGGCGCTATCCTTGTTGTTGCTGCGACTGACGGTGTTATGGCTCAGACAAAGGAGCATATCCTTCTTTCACGTCAGGTAGGCGTACCTTACATTGTTGTATTCCTTAACAAGTGCGATATGGTAGACGATGATGAGCTTATTGAGCTGGTTGAGATGGAAGTTACCGAGCAGCTTGAGGAGTATGGCTTCAAGGATTGCCCTATCATCAAGGGTTCTGCTCTTAAAGCTCTTGAAGATCCTTCAGGAGAATGGGGCGACAAGATTATGGAACTTATGCATACAATTGATGAGTATGTTCCTGATCCTCAGCGTGATACAGATAAGCCGTTCCTTATGCCTATCGAGGATATCTTCACAATTACAGGTCGTGGTACTGTTGCTACAGGTCGTGTTGAGCGTGGTACTCTTCACCTCAATGAGGAAGTTGAAATCGTTGGTATCAGCGATGAGACAAAGAAGACTGTTGTTACAGGTATCGAGATGTTCCGTAAGCTTCTTGACGAGGCTCAGGCCGGTGATAACATCGGTGCTCTTCTTCGTGGTATCCAGAGAACAGAAATCCAGAGAGGACAGGTTCTTGCTAAGCCCGGTACAGTTACATGCCACAAGAAATTTACGGCTCAGGTTTATGTACTGACAAAGGACGAGGGTGGTCGTCATACACCTTTCTTCAACAACTACAGACCTCAGTTCTATTTCAGAACAACTGACGTAACAGGTGTCTGCAACCTTCCTGAAGGTACAGAGATGTGCATGCCCGGTGATAACGTTGAGATGACGATTGAGTTAATTCATCCTATCGCTATGGAGCAGGGACTTACGTTTGCTATTCGTGAGGGTGGCAGAACGGTTGGTTCCGGTAGGGTTGCTACGATCATCGAGTAATCAATAGAATTACAGTAAATTCAAGGGTTTCGGAGACTTTTCCGAAACCCTTTTTACATGAAAAGCCACTTTAGAGGACTAAAGTGGCTACAAAATGGCTACAATATTTTATTCTTGCTCAGTAATTCCTGAATAAATAACTCCTTCGTCAATCTTATACATTATCATACTTGCAAACATGAGCTGACGCATTGCATCGTCTTGTGACATGTTTAGATTTTCATGTGCAACAGGATTCCTTAAAGCAATCATGGCACCTTCTGCCATTTTCATAAAACCTAATTGAGTATTTTGTCCACTCTCGGTGTGTCTATCACAAAATTCTACAATAGGATTGTTTGAAGAATATACTCTTGTCATAGCAGCGGCACCATCTGGAATAGGAGTATTTGGACACGCATTTGCATATATACGTTTTGTCCGTGCGTTGATTTCTTTAAAAGCATTTTCTGCAGCGTCTGCATAGAATCCAGCAAGATATTGACCTTTGGATACTTCTTGAATTTTTGGATGTATATAATTCCAAATATTATTTAATGGTTGTTTTTGATTTTCATATAAAGAAGTGATATAACCAAAAGTCATTCCGAAGACAGCAGGATTTACGCCAAATGGATTAAATAAGCGTTCTTTTAAACGCATAATCTCTTTGCTTATAAAGGAATCAGTTTGAATGACATCTTGGCTTAACTGTTGCAATTCCTGTTTTACAACATGAATGGTTGACTGAGAAAACTGTATATTAGGAAATTGAGGATAGTTATCAGTTTCTGAGAACCAATTATAAAGAAATATTAAATGATTATTCATATGTATACACTTATAACAAAAGGCAATGTTATCCTTTCCAAATTTATTTATAGTTAAAGATTTAAAGGTAATGTTTCTCTACTTTATATCTTTCAAGTCAGCGGCTCTTTCAGGAGAGGTATGATTTTTCTTTAGCATTTTAGTATATTCAAACAGATCGCGTCTGGTTGTGTCATCCAATACATATAAGTCGGCAATCAGCTCATCTACCATAGGCAGCTCCGTATAATCAAATTTTTTGAGGATACGAGCGGTGCGGTCTGAGATGTAGCTATTTTTGTGGCTATTAATATTCCTCTTTTCATGATCTGAGGGAAGTGTCGGTAATGTTTCAATATCATCATACGGATTATCCTTGCAGATAGAATCGATAGGGATGTCCAGTATGTTAGCAATCCTTAGTGCGGTATCAAAGCGAATAGCAGTGTCCCTTTGAATAATAGAATAGAGCGTTGTTGGCGCAATTTTTGCCTTTAGAGCAAGTTCTTTTACCGTCATTCCTTTCCGGTCTAGTATTTCTTTCAAGTTTTGTCCATATCCCATAAATTTCAAATCCTTTCTAATAAAATTACAAGAGCATATTGGCTAGCAGAGTACCACCTGCCAAAAAGTATTTTGTATATTATAACATTCTTCAATGTGTTATGCAATTAGTAAATATAAAAAGATAATTTTAAAATAGTATTGACAAAATACGCAATGAGTAATAATATAAGATTAGCGCAAACACTAAATGCGTAAAATAATAATAAATATATGAAAGGAGAATTGCTATGACAAAGACAAACTACATGATGACTGTTGATGATGTCGCTCAGGAATTGGGTGTATCAAAGCAGAAAGGCTATCGTATTATTCGACAGCTCAATGAGGAATTAGCTGCTGCCGGATA
>CANREB010000017.1 GCA_947629525.1 uncultured Lachnospiraceae bacterium | reverse complement strand
TATCCTGAGTTAGCGTCTATGTATTTTTACATCTATATTTCAGTAATCGGCATTGAACTGCTCAACATATATCTATATACAAGGATGCTGTTGTCATTGGAAACACAGACTATGCAGGAAGTACAGATAAAGAAGTATCAATATGAATACGATTACGCCAAGGACATTGACGCTTCCTTAAAGCAGGTGTCAAAAATCCGTCATGATTTTAAAAACCAGTTGATTGTACTGGACAGCTATGCTAAGCAGGGCAGATACGAGGAACTGACAAAGTATATTGCTAAATTGCAGAACGAGGTTACGGCGACAAGGCTCTACGATACATCAAATGCTCTTATTTCCGCCATTCTGAACGCTAAAAATATGCAGTGTGAGAAAAAACAGATCGACTTTCAGGTGACGCACAGCATCGGGAAGATATTGATTGATGACTTTTACATTATGACAGTCCTCGGCAACATACTGGACAACGCAATCACTGCCGCCGCCGAAGTGTCGCATGGATATATATGTCTTTCGATTACACAGATAGACTCTTATTTGGAAATTGTCTGCCGGAATAATCACGCCGGAAACATTATCAAGAAGCACAACGTATATGTCAGCACCAAAAAAGACACCCGTGCGATGCACGGGCTTGGAATAGAGAATATCAAAGAATGCGCGGAAAAGCTTAACGGTACAGTTGACATTCATCATGATGCAAAAGAATTTTACATATCCGTAATGCTGCCTAATTATGCGGATGCGGTTTAAAAGAGGAATATGGTATATCTATACGCCCTAATGAATGTTACTGCTCTATTTCAATGACTTGTTATGTCAAGCTGCAAAATCTCCGAAAATTTACACTGTCTATATTCTTGTAATTAGTTCAGCAGGAGTAAGTGCTGTTATCCTGCTTTGGGCAAAATCTTTTACATTTCTTGTAATTATATAGTCTGCGCGTATCCGTTCAGCAGTTACGCTCTGTATGGCATCTTCAAAATCATCCCAGTTTAACTGCGCTGCACACATAAGGTCAGACGGGTTTACCTCAGTAAACTTAAAAATTAAGGATAATGAATGCAGGATTTCCTCAATTTTTCCCGGAGTCATTTCTTTACGCATAATATAGACTAAATTTGCAAAAGTTAATGCTGAAACATAACCGTTTACCTTGTCAGCTTCGCACAGTTTCCATATAGCAGATGAGTCACAGACATATGGTTTGCGGTGTTGGAGGACATCAAGCAGAATATTTGCGTCAATCAACAGTTTCATATTTTTCTTTAAGCCTTTCTGATTTTGCTTCATCTAAATCATAGTCTTCCTTTAAAATGCCCGTCAGGGAATCGGTCAAATACGATACGGTGGCAGCCCTTGGAATAAATCGTCCTACTTCGTGCCCGTTTTTGGTTACGATGACTTCCTGTCCGTTCATAACAAGGTTTAAATATTTTCCAAAATTGTTCTGAAATTCCGTTGCAGTAGCGGTTGAAATAACCATGTCGCACCTCCTTTAGCTAACTTTAGCATATCAGATTTTAACTATTTTATCAATAAGGAGCAGGCGTAATTAATTCGCACATTATTTGACTTTCCCCGTTTTTTAGAAAAAGATCCCCTGTTTTACAATAAAGTTGATTTTTTTTTGTTATTCCTTTATTATAAGAGAGGCAGATTAAATATGTGAAAGGCAAATAGTAAAATGGAAAATTTAATTTTCAGCCTCAACGCCACTATTCCCATATTTCTTGTAATGGTGGCGGGCTACATACTCAGACAGATAAATATGGTTGACGACAATTTTGTAAAAACGCTCAATTCATTTAACTACAAGGTGACGCTTCCGATATTGCTTGTGGTTGATATTTCGGAAGCGGATTTTTATGCCGTGTGGGATTTTAAATTCGTGGCGTTCTGCTTTGGCGTGACGCTGCTGTGCATATTGGTCATATCACTGTTTAGCGTTTTGTTTGTAAAAGAAAAAGAGATAAGAGGCGAGTTTATACAGGCGTCCTACAGAGGCAGCGCCGCCGTGCTCGGTGTGGCGTTTATCCAAAATATATACGGTTCAAGCTCAATAGCGCCATTGATGATACTTGCCACAGTGCCGCTCTATAATGTGGCGGCAGTTATAATCCTGTCGTTTACAGCGCCAAACAGCAGCGGATTTGACATGGCGGGATTGAAAAAGTCTGTTAAAGGAATAGTCACAAATCCGATAATCTTGGGAATACTGCTCGGAATGATAATATCAGTCGCAAGGATAAATATGCCTGTAATCATAAGCAAGACATTACATAATTTTTCACAGCTTGCGACGCCGCTTGCGCTTATAGGACTAGGAGCAGGCTTTGAGGGCAGGAAAGCGCTTGCAAAGATAAAGCCGACGATCGTGAGTACTCTTATCAAACTGTTTGTAATGCCGGCTGTTTTTCTGCCGATAGCGGCATACCTTGGTTTTACAAACGAAAAGATGGTGGCGGTACTGATAATGCTTGGCGCGCCGACCACCGTAAGCTGCTACATAATGTCAAGGAATATGGGGCATGAAGGCGTGCTTTCGTCAAGCTGCGTCGTTTCGACCACATTTCTCAGCTCAATATTTATAACGCTTTGGCTTTACCTGTTAAAGTTGTATAATTTGATTTGAAATTCCCCCAAGATGCACAAAAAAATGTAAACAGTGCATAAAAATAAAGATAAACATTGACACGAAAAAGGACAAGTGTTAAAGTTTTTACTTGGATGCAATGTTTCAGGCAGGCATCCGCAATAAAAATAAAGGGAGAAAAAGAAAATGAAAAAAGTAAAAAGAATTGCTCTTGCACTTGTATGTGTATTGGTGATCGGTGTGCTTTCAGGATGCGGCAGCAAGTTTGATGCCAAGGCTTATATGGAGGCTATGCTTGATGCTTCTTACAAGAACGATCCGACTAAGTTTGTAGACATGAAGATCGGTACAAAAGAGGAAGCGGCAGCGTTATATGAAAAAGGCATTGACGCGGAGATGGATGCTTTCCTTTCAGAGCTCAGCATTTCAGAGGAGCTTGAGGGCGAGTTCCGCGAGATGTTTAAGAATATGCTCAGTCAGGTAAAATATACCGTAGACAGCGCCGAAGAGCAGGACAAAGAGACATGGGTAGTAAACATTACTTATGAGAAGATGCTTATATTTGCGCCTGTTATGGAGGAATATGAGACGGCTATTACGGACATGATCACAGACTGGACGGCAGCAGCCACAGCAGGCGAAGAGACGCCAAGTGAAGACGAGATGATGGAGCAGATGATAGCCAAGTTAAAAGATTGTATGGAGAACAATCTTACAGGTGTCGAGTATGCGGAACCTGCCACAACAACAATTAAAGTTGAGCTTGTTGACAATGTGTGGACTCCCAACCAAAGCGACATCGAAAATCTTGAGATGCTTCTCTTTGATACGGACGAGGCACAATAAGATTAAGACAATATAATAAAAGCCAAGGCGGAAAAGCCTTGGCTTTTTTGTCAGCATGATCCTGTTGTTATATAGTCAATACCTGAAATGATTTCCTGAAGAGTTTTAGTCATATCGGCATTTATGTGATATTGCATAAGTTCATTTAATAACTGCTTTGCCTTATCGGTATCATACGCCTCAAGTGCCTTAAACGCATCCTGTAACTGTTCACCCCATTTTTTGAGAGTCATATCATCTTTAACAGCAGCGGAGTTATCTTTTATTCCAAGAGAATCGGCATATTTTGAAAGACATTCGTATACCTCGTCCAACTCGGACGAAAGTTTGCGCCAGTTTGCTCTTACCACATCGTAATTGCCGGCGTAAGCCTCAATCTCATGGAAAAATGTTGTGTCGGTAAGCTTTATAAGTCCCAGTTCATTTGAACGCACCCGCAATGCATGCACTTTGTGGGCATATTGAAAAAGTGTCTGCGGACTGAGCAGATCGTATATCTCATCTTCACACTTGCCGCATTCGCCGATAAAAGAAAGTACAAGTTTATTGTAGGCATCGACATCTGAATTAAGCCGCTTTAAAGCGCCGTCAACGTCAATGCCGTTTTTTGACAGATAGCACATTTTTATCCGGCTGTCGCTTATATGCGTGTCGGGAAAATCATGACTGTAAGTTTCAAATACCTGCTTTGCATGGGAAGCCATCATAGAAATCAGCCAAGTCCTGGCAAGCTGCTCTATCCTGTGGTCAATAAAATGTACCGCAGACAGCAGGATGACCGCTGCGGGTACGAACAATATGAGTGAATACAGCGCGTAGACGGGCAGTACATCAAAAAGACACAGCAGACATATGATGACTGATATGGATGTCATAAATCCAAGGCATATAAAAATATGTTTGTTTATCAACCGCTTGATTTCCGAAAAAATTTTACTGTAGTTATGTATCATTGTATCCTCCATCTGAAGATACTCCCTCCGTTAAAAAACTGCTTTTGTCTATTATAGCACATCGGACAGGCATATAAAAGCCTGATTTTACATTCGGTAAAAATTGGCTGGCGTTATAGTGCTTTTTTTATGCGGTTGACCAAATTAAGTGTAAAATATATGATCGCTGTATCTATAGGAAGCATTATGATGTTTTTTAATATTCTGGCAGGAAGTATGGCAGCGAAAGCGCTGCCGTTCAAAACGGAAAGCCACAAGGTGTTGAGTATGCAGTTTACTATTGCCTTTACGAGAAACTCGGCAGTCAGTATGTAACGCAGCCTTACAGGGCGTTTGTACAAAATAGAGCCGTATATGATGCCCGCGATGATCACGTTAAATGTATAGCCGAAAAAGAATGCGCCTCCGTCGGGTTTGAGGATAAATTTAAGTATATCAAGCATACCGCCGAATATGGCGCCGATAGCGGGACCAAACATGTACTCGACAACTCTGTTCGGAAGTCCCGAAAAGCCTATGCGTATGTTGGGCGTGATGTATATCGATGTGGTGTAATTGAGAACTATTGCAAGCGCTGCCATAAGACCGCAGATAACAAGATTTTTTGTGAGCGATAATTCTTTTAATGAATCTGAGTAAAGCTTTTTGATTTTTTGCATAATAAAATCCTCCTTTATGCAGTGACCTTTAACTACACAAATGAGAATTAAAAACATTTTCAAATATGTAGCAGCGGGATGCGGATCCTGTACCGCAAGGGCTGTATGTCAAAACCCTTTTCGTCCCTGTGACAACTCCCTGTTCACAAGGCACTTAACGCACACGATCCTACTCTGCAGACTAATCTGTATTTTATAGGGACACTATACACTATGCCCGAAGATTTGTAAAGAGGAAAATATCCAAAATTTAATATTGAAGAACCTATGTTTGCATGTTATAGTTGTAATAGTCGATCATTTTTCACGGGAGTATATACAGATGACGGAAGCGGTATTTTATATAATGCTTTTTGCAGGACTTATCCTTGCCGCGGCTGCAGTGGCAGCGGTATTCAGATATTATGGAAAAAGCAGGTATTTAAAGCGTTTTGACGAGATGGACGGGCGCGATTTTGAATATTACTGTGCGCAACTTTTGGAAAGGCATGGCTTTTGCGAAGTGGAAGTGACGAAAGGCAGCGGTGATTATGGAGTGGATATCCTTGCTGAAAAGGAAGGAATAACTTATGCTATCCAATGCAAATGCTACAATAACCCGGTGGGAGTGAAGGCTGTGCAGGAGGCATATGCGGGTCGGGATTATTATGACCGTATGGTGGGATGCGTCCTCACCAATCAGTACTTTACCAAGGCGGCAATCGACGCGGCGCGCAAATTAAAGATACTGCTTTGGGACGGCGGTTATCTTGAGGCACTTGAAAATGAACGCTGACAAGCTTTAAAGCATTGGAGGGAATATGGGCGGAGAAGAGGAACTATTCAAAAAGAGATTAAAAGAGCTTGCAGATAAGGCTTATTCTCATAATAAGTATTTTTTTACAGGCTTTCTGTCTATGGCTGAGCTTGATATATATTATCAGATGGAAAATGAGCTGTCTTACGTGACGGTTACGGCGTATGGTGGGACAAATGACTGCGAGCGCGTCATGCTGCGGTTTGGCGACGAGGAGCTTTGCGGATATGATGAGGAGTTTCCGATTGTCTGTATAGAGATTTCCCCCGCGGTTGAAAAGTTTGGCGAGACGCTCACGCACAGAGACTACCTTGGGGCGCTGATGAATTTGGGGATTGAACGCAGTACGTTTGGCGATATAGTGATAAAGGACAAGAGCGCGTTTTTGTTCTGCAGTGAAAAAATGGCGCCGTATATAATGGACAATCTTAACAAGGTGCGCCACACCATAGTGCTGTGCAGACCCGCGCAGCAGATACCTGAAAGCACTGTGGCAAGGGTGGAGCATAAAACCGTGCAGGTAAGCGCGGAGAGGGCGGACAGCGTTATCGCCAAGACGTATAATCTGTCAAGGAGCGACAGCGTGGAGTTGTTTAGAGAAAGGCGTGTGTTTGTAAACGGGCGGCTCGATGAAAACAACAGCGGACAGCTAAAGGCGGGCGACAAGGTAACGGTGCGCGGCTATGGGCGTTTTCAGTACGGCGGCGTATCGGGAGAGACGCGTAAGGGAAAGCTTAGCGTGGAGCTTGACATATATTGTTAAAATAATTGATAAACATATTGCATTTCATAGCAATCGTGTTATTATAGCATAATGAGGAGATTACATTATGGAAAATGAAAAACAGACAGTCTATAACATGACGCAGGGAAGCCCGGCAAAGCTTCTCTTATCCTTTACGATACCTATGCTCATAGGCAATCTTTTCCAACAGTTTTACAATATGGTGGACTCGATCGTCGTAGGACGCTTTGTGGGCGCTAACGCGCTTGCGGCAGTCGGCGCGACAGGTTCGCTCAACTTTTTGTTTTTTGCTATGAGTTTCGGTATTTCGGCAGGTGTCGGCGTAGTTGTATCGCAGTACTTCGGCGCGGATAAAAAAGATATGGTAGAGCGCAGCATTATAAACGGTATCTATCTGCTTGCGATAGCGTCGGCGGTAACGGGAGTTCTTGGCGTGATATGTGCGGAATGGGTGCTGAAGGCGCTCAATACACCGGAAGTTATCCTTAAGGATGCTGTTATTTATATGCGCGTTTCATGCGCGGGCATACTTGCCATAGCTGCATATAACGGAGTCGCCGCCGTACTGCGCGCACTTGGCGATTCAAAAACGCCGCTTTACTTTATGGTAGTATCATGCCTTATAAACATCGGGCTTGATCTGCTTTTTGTGATAAAATTTAACTGGTCGGTATTCGGAGTAGCGTTTGCCACGGTTATAGCGCAGCTTGCGGCGGCGCTTGGCGCATTTGCGTATGCTCTTTGGAAAATACCGTATTTCAGGATAAGGAAAGAATACAGGAAAGTCAGGATGGACATCATATCAAGGTGTTTTACACTGGGGCTTCCGATCGCGCTTCAAAATTCACTGATTGCGTTTTCATGCATTTTTCTGCAGCGTGTAGTCAATGGTTTTGGTGAACAGACGGTAGCGGCATACACGGCGCTTGGAAGGATAGAGCAGCTTGTGCAGCAGCCGTACAATTCGCTTGGTGCGGCGATAACTACATATACAGGGCAGAATATAGGAGCGGGAAAAATTGACAGGGTAAAACAAGGGTATAAGACAGGCTTCGTCTGTGTGGCAGTATTTAGCGCGATAATGCTTATTCCCGCACAGTTTTTCGGGGATGCGATAATGAGTATTTTTGTTTCGGATGCGGATGTTATCGCGATAGGCGCTAAGGGACTTTCCATAACAAGCTGGTTTTACTTTTTCCTTGGGATGATATATGTGGCAAGAAGTGTGCTGAACGGTGCGGGAGATGCGCTGTACGCTATGATAAACGGGCTTATGGAAGTGGCAGGGCGCGTAGGATTTGCCGTGCCGCTTACTAAGATACCGTTTATCGGAATGTGGGGGATTTTCCTGACGACAGGTCTTACGTGGGCACTGACTGCGGTAGTGAGTATGGGACGCTACCACAAGGGCAAGTGGGAATATAAAGGGATAGACTAGAAGGGACGAAAAAACGCCCGCTGTGCCGGTGTATATCGGCATAGCGGGCGTTTTTTGTAAATCTATTTCACAATATCGCTTTCATCAAACGGATCCCCGCATTCAGGGCAGAACTTGGGCGGATGTTTAGGGTCTTCGGGTTCCCAGCCGCACTTGTCGCACTTGTAAAGCAGAGCGCCCGCAGGTTTTTTTGCGCCGCATTCGGTACAGAATTTGCCCTTATTGATCGTCTTGCAGTTTGGACATTCCCAGCCTTCAACAGGAGCGGGCTTTTGCTGTCCGCATTCCTTGCAGAACTTGCCGGTATTTTCCGCGCCGCATGAGCATTTCCAAGTGTTGGAAGTGCTTTCCTGTGTGCCTGCCGCATTGCCTTGGTCTGCCGCGGAAGGCGAAGATGCCGTGACAGGTGCGATGCCCTGTCCGTTTGCCATCATAGCAGAATAATCGGAGTTGTTTTTTGCCATTCCTGTCATATTTAAGCCCGCAAATGCCATCATAGAGCCTGTTGATGTATTGGAAGCAGCCGCTTTCATAGCCTCTGCCTGTTCAAGCGCAAGCTTTGCGCCTAACATGCTTTGGTTCGTATATACAGCCGTGGTTTGGATATCTTTTATGCGTTCCAGATCCTCAGGCGGAATGTCGATGCTGTTAAAAGCAAGGCTTACAAGCGTGATACCGCGGTTTTTGCCCCATGTATCGGCAAGGCTTGCATCTGCCTCATCGCGGACTTCGTCTGCATGGAGTGCTATCTCGCTGTATCGGACGCCTTTTGCGCCGACAGCGGTAAATGCAGGTATAAGACCGTTTAAAAGTTCGCTGCGGAGCTGGTCTGCTATCTGTGAACGATTGTATGATGCGGTCATATTGCCGCTGATGCTCTTGTAAAAAAGAACAGGGTCGCTGATCTTAAATGTATATGTACCGAAGCAGCGCATACTGATGTCAAAGTCGATCCCTGTACGCGCGTCAATGACACGGAACGGAAGCGGGTTTGACGTCCCGAATTTATTGTTCATTATTTCTTTGATATTTACATAGTACACTCTTTGGTCTGTCGGCGCCTCGCCGCCATGTGCAAATCTGCGTCCAAACTGCTTAAAGCTTTCGACAATGCCCTTCCCAAGTCCGCCGCTGAAAACGGACGATTCTGTGGACGCGTCGTATGTATACACGCCGGGTTCGGCGCAGACCTCTGCGACAGCGCCTTGAGATACGATGAGGGCGCACTGCCCGTCGCTTACAACGACACCTGAACCGTTGCTTATCACATCCGCGTCGCCTTGGTTTGAAGAGCGTTTGGAGCTTTTCTTAGTGCCTCTTGCGATAAGAATATCTTCCGAAAGAGAATCACAGACAAAATATTCAAGATACTGATTGGCAAGCTCACCTGAAACGGAGCTTCCGAATGCACGAATTAATCCCATTTTTACCTCGTTTCTGCGCTGTTTGGCGCATGCTTAAATTTTTGTAGACAATTATATTTTATAGGGTTATTGCCATATTGTCCAGTGTATTTTAAGAGCCTGACGGATTACAAATAAAACTAAAATATTTTACATATGAGTAAACAAAAAATGTTGCAGAAAATGGATGTTATTGGTATAATGAAATATATTAATGTGCGCAAAGATATAGGAGGTAAAATTAATGGGATTTGGTGCAAACTCATCAAAAAAAGCTATTGAAAACGGAGCGACCGCGCTTGGTATCGAATTTGGTTCTACCCGTATTAAGGCGGTTCTTATTGACGAAAAGCACGAGGTACTTGCCATTGGTAATCATGACTGGGAAAACAGGCTTGTGAACAACATTTGGACATACAGTCTGGAGGATATCTGGAACGGGCTTCAGGACTGCTATCAGGACTTGGCGTCCAACGTGGAGAAGAAATACGGCGTAAAATTAAAGACAGTCGGATCTATCGGATTTAGCGCAATGATGCACGGGTATATGGCATTTGACAAAGACGGCAGACTTCTTGTGCCGTTCAGAACATGGAGAAATACTATTACACAACAGGCAAGTGAAGAATTGACAAATCTTTTTAACTATCACATTCCTCAGAGATGGAGTATTGCGCATTTATATCAGGCAATTTTGAACGGTGAGGAGCATGTAAAGGATGTGGCATTTTTTACGACGCTTGCAGGCTACATACACTGGAAACTAAGCGGGAAAAAAGTCCTAGGCGTAGGCGAAGCTTCGGGAATGTTCCCTATCGACACGGCGTCAAAGGACTTTAACGTTGCGATGATATCGCAGTTTAACGGGCTTATTTCAGACAGAGGCTTTGGATGGAAACTTGAAGATATCATGCCCAAAGTCCTTGTCGCGGGTGATAACGCCGGTGAACTTACGGCGGAGGGCGCGAAACTGCTTGACGTATCGGGTACGCTGCAGGCGGGAATACCGATGTGTCCGCCTGAGGGCGACGCAGGTACGGGAATGGTTGCGACTAACAGCGTCGAAAAACGTACAGGTAACATTTCAGCCGGAACTTCCGTGTTTGCAATGGCAGTTTTAGAAAAAGACTTGTCAAAAGCATATGATGAACTTGACCTTGTAACCACGCCTGACGGAAGTCTTGTGGCTATGGTACACTGCAATAACTGTACGTCCGATCTTAATGCATGGGTAAATATTTTTAAAGAATTTCAGGAAAGCATGGGACAAAAAGTCGATATGAACGAACTCTACGGTACGCTTTACAGAAAAGCGCTTGAGGGTGATGCCGACTGTGGAGGACTTTTGTCGTACGGATATTTTTCGGGCGAACATGTGACAGGCTTTGAAGAGGGCAGACCGTTGTTTGTGCGGACACCCGATGCGAAATTTACGCTTGCGAATTTTATGAGAGTAAATCTTTTCACAGCGCTTGGCGCGATTAAAATCGGAATGGATATTCTTTTTAAAGAAGAGAAAGTTACGCTTGACGAGCTTTTGGGACATGGCGGTCTGTTTAAGACGGAAGGCGTGGGGCAGCGTGTAGTCGCGGCAGCGGTAAATGTGCCTGTTTCGGTTATGAAGACGGCAGGCGAGGGCGGTGCATGGGGTATCGCCGTGCTTGCAAATTACATGATGAAAAAAGAAGCGGGCGAAACGCTTGGCAATTATCTGAATAATAAGGTTTTTGCAGGAGAGAAGTCTGTGCGTGTAGAGCCTGATGCAAAAGACGTCGAAGGATTTGAGATATTTATTGAGAGATATAAAAAAGGTCTTGCAATCGAGCGCGCTGCTGTTGACTCGCTCAGATAGGATCTATATTTTATTATAAGGAAGGGAAACGGTTATGCTTGAGGAATTAAAGAAGAAAGTTTACGAAGCAAATATGGATCTGCCCAAATACGGACTTGTCACTTTTACATGGGGCAACGTGAGTGCTATCGACAGGGAAAAGGGTATGTTCGTCATAAAGCCAAGCGGCATTGATTATGACCTCTTAAAGCCTGAAGATATGGTGGTTATGGATTTAAACGGCAATAAAGTCGAGGGAAAGTACAACCCGTCGTCAGACACCGCCACTCACTTGGAACTTTACAAGGCATTTCCCGGGATAGGCGGGATAGTACATACACATTCCACGTATGCGACAAGCTGGGCGCAGGCAGGAAGAAGCATCCCATGTTATGGCACTACTCATGCCGACTATATGTACGGTGAGATCCCCTGCGCGCGTGTTCTCACAAAAGAGGAGATGGATGAAGGCTATGAGAAGAATACAGGTACCGTTATCATAGAAACATTCAAGGATAAAGACCCCATGGCTGTACCTGCCGTACTCTGTAAAAACCATGGTCCTTTCGCATGGGGGAAGGATGCCAAGGAAGCCGTGCATAACGCGGTAGTGCTTGAAGAGGTGGCAAAAATGGCGCTTTTTACGGAACAGTTAAGACCCGGCGTGGAACCTGCGCCGCAGCGCATTCAGGATAAGCATTATTTCAGAAAACATGGCGCGAACGCTTACTACGGGAATAAGATTTAGCAATTATTGAGCAGAAATAGCTTAATTTGACATTTACGAATGCGGCAATGTATGGTAAATTAAATTCATAAATATATTGAACGGAGGAAAACGCAATGACAAATTTAGAGCTTCAAAAAATGGCGAATGAAGTTCGTAAAGGTATTGTGACAGGCGTTCATGCGGCAAAGGCAGGACACCCGGGCGGATCGCTTTCGGCGGCAGATATCTTTACGTTTCTGTATTTTGAGGAGATGAATATTGATCCTGAAAATCCTAAGAAGGAAGACAGGGACAGATTTGTACTGTCTAAGGGGCACACGGCGCCGGGACTTTATTCGGCTCTTGCAAACCGCGGATATTTTCCGGTTGAGGATCTTAAGACACTCAGAAAACTTGGCTCTTATCTTCAGGGACATCCCTGCATGCAGCATGTTCCGGGCGTTGATATGTCGTCAGGTTCGCTTGGACAGGGTATTTCGGTAGCGTGCGGTATGGCACTTGGCGCAAAGCTTTCAAATGCCTCTTACCGTGTCTACACTCTGCTTGGCGACGGGGAACTTGAGGAAGGACAGGTTTGGGAGGCTTCTATGTTTGCCGGTCACAGAAAGCTTGACAACCTCTGTGTTATAGTTGACAATAACGGGCTGCAGATAGACGGTAAGATCGATGATGTCTGCTCGCCTAACCCTATCGACAAAAAGTTTGAGGCATTTAATTTCCATGTTATAAATCTTGAGAATGCGCATGATTTTGACCAGATACGCGCGGCTTTCAAGGAGGCAAGGCAGACAAAGGGGATGCCGACGGCGATAATAGCCCACTCATTAAAAGGTAAGGGCGTTTCGTTTATGGAGAACAGTGTGGACTGGCATGGTAAGGCGCCTAATGATGAGGAGTATGCTGTTGCGATGGCTGATTTGGAGAGGATAGGTGAAGAATTATGTCAGAAGTAAAGAAGATTGCGACAAGAGAGAGCTACGGTAACGCTCTTGTAGAAATAGGAAAAGAAAACCCCAACCTTGTAGTCCTTGACGCTGACCTTGCGGCGGCTACAAAGACAGGCGTATTCAGAAAAGCATTTCCCGAAAGGCACATCGACTGCGGCATAGCTGAGTGCAATATGGCAGGCATAGCGGCGGGATTATCGCTTTCAGGGAAAATACCGTTTATGAGTTCGTTTGCGATGTTCGCGGCAGGACGTGCATTTGAGCAGGTAAGGAATTCAATAGGATATCCGCACCTTAATGTTAAGATCGGCGCTACACATGCCGGAATTACAGTCGGCGAGGATGGCGCGTCACATCAGTGTAATGAGGATATCGCTCTTATGAGGACTATTCCGGGTATGGTTGTCATGTGCCCTGCCGATGACGTTGAAGCAAGAGCGGCAGTGCGTGCGGCAGTCGAGTATGTCGGACCTGTATATATCCGTTTCGGGCGTGCGGCTGTTCCCGTGATCAACGACAGACCTGACTATAAGTTTGAGATAGGTAAAGGCACTGTAGTCAGAGAAGGCACTGACGTTACCATTGTGGCGACAGGCATCTGTGTTGACTCTGCACTGGGCGCAGCCAAGATGCTGGAGGAACAGGGAATAAGCGCTGAGGTTATCAACATATGCACTATCAAGCCGCTCGATGAGGAGATAATCGTTAAATCCGCTAAGAAAACAGGCAAGGTAGTGACGGCGGAAGAACATTCCGTTATAGGCGGGCTTGGCAGTGCGGTATGCGACGCGCTTTGCAAATCTTATCCCGTGCCTGTGCGCAAGATAGGAATGCAGGATGTGTTCGGCGAGTCGGGTTCTGCTGCCGCGTTGGTCGAGAAGTATAAGCTTGATGCCAAAGGCGTGTATGAGCAGGTAAAAGAGTTTTTAAACAAATAATTTATATATCGTCACGGTTTTGAGATAAAGCCTGATGCTTTCTTGATTTTGCGGAAAGTATCAGGCTTTTGTTAAGATTTTTTTAATTGCGGTTTGTTTATTTAAAATGTGGACAAAGCGTGTTATAATAAAATTTATGGAAAAGTTAAAGCAATTATTGGACAGTTATATAAATAATGGTGAAGTGGTCATTAAAGCTACGGCAAGCAATCCACGCGACAGGGAAAAAATATCAAAGCTGAAAGTGCGCCCCGTATCAAATAAGAACGGGCTGTACTATCAGGCGGAGAGTTTTGCCGGAAGCAAGGTTTTCCACAAAAATCTTAAACCGGATGAGCTTGCCGGTTTTCTTACGGATATCGTGCAGGCAGATTTCAGGCAGCTTGAACTGGAAACAGACTTCCACAGCGTGACCGCCCTTATAAGCAAAAAAGGCAGCGTGAGCGTAAAAGCGAAAAATAAAGATATGCAGGAACGGCAAAAACTCTTTACACATAATAAGCAAAAACGATATATACTGCCGCAGGACGAACCCGTCCCGTTTTTGGTAGAACTTGGAGTTCAGACACCTGATGGGAAGATAATAAATCAGAAGTACGACAAATTCAGGCAGATAAACAGATATCTTGAATTTGTCCGTGACATTCTGCCGAGTTTGCCAAAAAAGGAAAACGAGCCGATGCGTATAATCGATTTTGGCTGCGGTAAATCTTACCTTACTTTTGCACTCTATTATTATCTGAAAGTGATGAACAAATATGACATAAGTGTCATAGGACTTGACCTGAAAGCAGATGTAATAGAAAACTGTCAGCGTCTTGCGGATAAATTTGGTTATGATGGGTTAAAATTCCTTGTGGGGGACATCGGTTCATATGACGGTGCGGACAGCGCAGATATGGTCGTCACTCTGCATGCGTGTGACACAGCGACTGACTATGCGCTCGCAAAGGCGGTCAAATGGAATGCGGACGTGATCCTTTCCGTTCCCTGCTGTCAGCACGAACTTAACAGGCAGATAAGGTGCAAAGAACTTGAACCGCTTTTAAAATACGGTATTATAAAGGAAAGAATGGCTGCGCTTATGACAGATGCCATAAGGACTGAGCTGCTCGAACAACAAGGATATGACACGCAGCTTATTGAATTTATAGATATGGAGCATACGCCTAAAAATATTTTGATCAGGGCGGTAAAACGCAAAGACAGTAAGGACAGCAGCCCGAACCGTGTTTCGGAACTTATCGGTTTCCTTAATGTATCGCCGACGCTTCAAAGACTGTTATCTATGGAAACGAGGTAAAGATGAGAAACATAATCAGCAAGGCATTGGTATGTGCAGCCGTATTTATACTTACGCTTTTTGTGAGCAGCGGAATTTATAATAACGGGAATGGCGAAATGACAGCGGGAATGTCAGAGGCTTCACTTCCGCTTGTGCATATACACGCGGACGGTATTGATTATAATTACATGTATGGGCTGAAACAGAGCGTAGACGTAAGTTTTTTCAGGGATACGCTCACCCCTGTCGGGGAAGACAGGACGCTCAGTTTCGTGATAGATAAATATGGAAATAAAATCGATAAGATAACATTTGAAGTGCGCAGTATTGACGGAGAACGGCTTGTGGAAAGTACGCGCGTCAATAATTTTCATGAGGATGAAGACAGGATACGCGCCACAGTCACTATAAAGGATCTGATAGATCCGCAGACAGAATACAATTGGGTATTGCTGCTTGAAACAGGCGGAGAAACCATTCGTTATTATACAAGGATAATAGAGAGCGAAAACCTTTATACCCGCGAAAAACTTGCGTATGTTACGGATTTTCATAAGAAGACCTATGACAAGGAACAGGCAAAGGAGCTTACCCCGTATCTTGAACCTGACTCTACGGGCGACAATACATTCCTAAGCTATGTAAATATCCATAACAGTCTTAATCAGGTATCGTGGGGCGATTTGAACGTAAAAGAGATCGTTGAGCCGCGTATAGTGATAAACGAGATAGAGTCTCAGACGGCATCGATCCATCTGTATTATATTGTACAGACAAAAGAAGGCAAAAACGAATACCGATACAATATAAGCGAATACTTCCGCATAAGATACACGCCGGACAGGACATATCTGCTCGACTATGAGCGTACAATGAACCAGATTTTTGACCCTGAGGCAGATATATATGCAAGCAATAAGATAATGCTCGGGATAAGGGACACGCAGGTTCAGATGATGGAAAGCGACGGCGGTTCAAACCTTGCGTTTGTGAACGGAAAACAGTTATACTGCTATCATTCGGCGGATAAAAAGCTTGCCTGTCTGTTCAGTTTTTATGATGACCTTGATTTAAGGAGCATTTACGGCAATCATGAGATCAAGATCTTAAGCGTGGATGAAACCGGAAATGTAAGTTTTCTTGTATACGGTTATATGAACAGGGGAAGCCATGAGGGTACTATAGGAATACAGGTGTATGAATATAACGGTATGCTCAATACGGTCGAGGAGCTGCTTTTTATTCCTTATGACAAATCTTTCTCGCTGCTTAAGGCAGATATGGATCAACTGTCATATATAAACAGCAGAGGCATACTTTACCTTTATCTTGACGGCTCGATACTTGCAGTCAATCTGTTGGAGCGCAGCTACAGCGAGATAGCGCAGGAGCTTCAACAAGGAAGTTTTCAAGTGTCCGACAGCGACAAAATGCTTGTATGGCAGAATTCCGCGGACGCTTATGACTGCACGGGTCTTATACTTATGAACCTTAATACGGGGAACACCAAAGAAGTTAAGGCAAAAGGCGGTAACAGGATACTTCCGCTCGGATTTATAAATGAAGATCTGATATACGGTCTTGTGAGGTATGATGATATAGAAAGAGATTCGGCGGGAACGATAGCATTCCCCATGTATGCGGTGTATATACAGAATGAACAGGGCGAGGTCCTGAAACGCTATGAATATGACGGGATCTATGTGGTCGGGGCGCAGATAAACGACAATCTTATCACATTGTCGAGAGTTGAAAGAGATGAAGACGGCGTTTACAGCGAGATCGCCGACGATCAGATAATGAACAGTGCGCCTGAGGATGAAGGATATAACACTTTGGAAGTGGTGGCGACGCAGACATATGAAAAAATCGTACAGCTTGTACTTAAGAGCACGATAGACAGCAAGACGCTAAAGCATACTATGCCGATGCAGGTGCTGTTTGAAGGTTCAAGGGATATGGAGATACAAATCGCAAATCCCGTTGATCGGTATTATGTTTATGGAAAAGACGGCGTAATGGGGACGTTTACCCATGAGGCGGACGCCGTGAACCTTGCATATTCGATAAGCGGCACTGTTGTTGACAAAGCAGGTGAATGTATTTGGAAAAGATCTTCCAGAAGCGCACGAAACCAAATCATGGCGATAAAAGGGAGGGCAAGCGACGATGAAAGCACAAGTCTTGCAGTATGTCTGGAGACTATGCTTGCTTTTTCGGGAAGTACAAAAAATGTGCAGCCTATGCTTGACAGCGGCATGACTGCAGCGCAGATACTGGAAGAGAACCTTAATGATGTCCGGGTACTGGAACTGCAGGGCGTGCAGCTTGACGCGGTACTCTACTACGTCAATCAGGATATCCCTGTCCTTGCGACGTTCGAGGACGGCGGCGCTGTGCTGATAGTCGGATTTAATGAATTTAACGTGGTATTTATGAATCCTGAAACGGGTACTGTGTATAAGGTCGGGATGAATGACGCGACGAATTTGTTTCGCGAGAATAATAATGCCTTTATTACTTATATAAAGCATTACTGACAAACAAAACCTTAAATATTCGGGAAAAATTTGTTAAATATTTTTGCTTTTTTATCATTGTGCTAGTCATTGTAAAATGATATACTATAAAAACACAGCTTACTGTTTGTTAAATTTATGGAGGTGCAAAGTGAAGAAAATCATTAAGAAACTAAGTATTGGGTTTGCGATACTGGTTGTGCTTGCGTCTGTTGCGGGACTGAGCGCTAAAGCCGCGGTTGCAATTACCGTGACGATAAACCAGTGTACGATCTCGGGAAGTGACGTCACGGTAGTCACATCGGGGGTAGTGCCCGCTGTAGGGAACGGGACATATTACCTGTTTGAACTTAAACCATATCAGAATGTAGTCGGTTCGAGAACTGATTACTGTGCTACGGCGCCCGCCGCATCGACAGCAGTTTTCACCACACCGCTTAATTATAATACTTCGACATCAAAGCTTTACTCACGTTTTGTTGTAACTGTGCTGAGTAACGGAGTTTACGTACCTGTGAGCAACGAGATGTACATCACTAATCCCGAAGCTGTATCCACAAAAGCTACGGGATATCCTGTAAGAAGCAAGAAAGGACTCACGGCGGACTGGAGATTCAGCGATGAACTTGCTCATTTGGGAACGGGATTTGCCTCATATGAACTGGATGTCAGCCGTTTCTTTACGGGAGGCGGTATCAACTATACATATAACGGCAAAACATACAGCTTCAATGCCAGCATAGTAAGAGAGTATGATATAGTATGCAGCAAGCTTGCCGGGCAGGGCTGCAACGTTGTAATGATAATAAAAAATTCATACATTCCCGCGGCTCTCGATATGATAGCTCCGACAGGACGCGTTGCGGGAAAGAACTGCTATGCGTTTAACGTGGACGAGCAGGCGGCGACGGAAAAACTTGAGGCGCTGATATCGTTCCTCGCGAACCGCTATTCGGGAGCATACGGTACTATCCATACATGGATCATCGGCAACGAGGTCAATACAAGCAATCCATGGCATTATATGGGCAATGTGTCTGCGGATATGTTGGCTTATCACTACGCAAAGGAATTCAGAGTATGCTACAATGCGATAAAGAGCCAAAATTCAGGCGCACGCGTATTTATCAGCCTTGACCAGAGATGGAACTTTGAGGATGGTACTCCGGCGCAGTTTGGCGCAAAGAAGATCCTCGATCTTTTCGCATCATACGTAAATATAAACGGTAACATTGACTGGGGTGTATCGTTCCACCCTTATCCTGCACCTTTATATAATTGTACGTTTTGGACTATGCCCGCAAGCTATGCGAGAATGAATCTCATAGACCACACGGACAATTCAAAGTTTTTAAATCCTACGAATACAGATGTGCTTACCAATCACTTAAAGCTTCCGACATTAATGTCGCCGAGCGGAACGGTAAGGCATTGTATAATATCTGAGATGGGCTTTACATCGTCTAACAAACAGATCCCGACGAATGAGCTCACTCAGGCGGCAGCTATAGTTTACGCATACAAACTTACATCGTCAAATCCGATTATCGAAGGGATAATATTCCACCGTCAGGTCGATCATGCGTCAGAGATCGCGGGCGACGGTATGGCGGTAGGTATCAGGACTGAGACAAGCATAAAATATTCATACGGCGTATTTGCCAATATGGATAAAGGAAACACACCGCAGTATACTGATTTTGCCCTTCCGATAATAGGGGCGACAAGTTGGGCGCAGCTTGGGCTTAACTAATCAATTTCATTATTTATGGAGGTAAAGATGAAGAAAAAACTAACTTTCTACGCAGTTCTCTGTTTTGTGCTTGCCTGCGTTATGCAGATAACGGCATTGGCAGCGGGAAACGTAACCATTAACCAGTGTGTTATCAGCGGCGGCAATCAGGTGACTGTTGTTGCGACAGCGCCTGCGGCAGTACCCAGTGATGACAATAATTATTATCTTTTTGAACTTAAGCCTTATCAGAATGCCATAGGCGCCAGACAGGACTTCTGTGCACAGGCTGCAAAGGCGGGCACGGTTACATTTGTGACTACGCTTGATAATGGCACTGCGGCATCAAAGCTTTATTCAAAGTTTGTTGTGGCTGTAAAGACAGGTGGCGTATTTACGGCAGTAAGTCAGGAGTTTTACATTACTAATCCTGAAGTTCTTGCGACACATACGGCAGCCAACCCCGTGACGACATCGATAAAGGGAATTACGGCTGACAATGCGGCAATATTGGCGCTTTCAGATCTTGGAGTACAGCATGCAAGTTATGAGCTTGCCATTGACAGATTTTTTAATCCGGGTGCGGGTATTCCCTACGTTTATAATGGTAAAACATACAGCTTCAATCAGGCTATAGTTGCAGAGTACGATATGATCATGACACTCTTTGCTACTCAGCATGTTGAAGTTACAATGAACATCGTAAATTATTACAATGCGGCAACGGCGTTTACCGTTAAGCCTACAGGACGTGTTGCAAAATACAGACATTACGCGTTTAATACGGATGAGCAGCTTGGCGCCGAGTCTATAGAGGCTCTTATGACTTTCCTTGCAACGCGCTACAGCAATCCTGCAACGGGTCTCATCAGCAACTGGATCATCGGTAACGAAGTAAATAATAACAATCCATGGTATTTTGCCGGAAATTATAACGTGTCAGGTTTTGCAGTTGAATATGAGAGAGCATTCCGTATGTGCTATAACGCTATCAAGAGCCAAAATGCAAATGCAAGAGTTCTTACATGCATTGACCAGAGATGGAATTTCACAGACGGTACGGCTAATCAGTACAGCGCGAAGTCATTTATGGATAACTTCAATATTGATGTGGCTTCACATGGTAATATTGACTGGGGTGTTGCATGGCATCCTCATCCTGTACCGCTTACGGCAGCCAGATTTTGGGATATGCCGGCAAGCTACAGAGCGCTTAACCTGATTGACCATACATCAAACTCAAAGATGATAAATCCTCAGAATTTGGAAGTATTTACCAATTATATGGCACAGCCTGCGTTCCTTGCACCTAATGGTCAGGTAAGATATATAATTATATCTGAGATATTGTTCAACGCACAGGGTTCTAACGAGGCGACACAGGCAGCTTCATTCGCGTATGCGTATAAGCTTGCCGCGAAAAATCCTTATATAAAGGCATTTATACTTCACAGAACAGTGGATAATATATATGAGAAATCAGCAGACGGCATCGCATGCGGACTTTACAACTGTGACGCTAACGGATGGGCTACAACGCCTAAGCAGATCTATAATGTATATAAGTTCATAGACACTCCTCAGTCAGCAGCTTATACACAGTTTGCGCTTCCTATTATCGGTGCATCAAGCTGGGCAGCGCTTGGAGTTAATTAGTGCTTGACAGGGCGTAACGGTGGCTGCGAGGCATTATACCCTCGTCCTTTACGAAGGACGAGGGTTTTTGTTTTTGGTGCTGTTGCCTGAGTTAAACAAAAAATCAGATGGAGGATTATTATGTACCAAAAAGTTTCCACAAACATGAATTTTGTCGAAAGGGAAAAAGAAGTCGAGAAGTTTTGGAAAGAAAATGACATTTTCAAAAAGAGCATGGAGAACCGCAGAGAGGGCGAGACATACACCTTTTACGACGGACCGCCCACGGCAAACGGCAAGCCGCACATAGGTCATGTGCTTACACGCGTGATCAAAGATATGATACCGCGCTATCGTACAATGAAGGGCTATATGGTGCCAAGAAAAGCGGGCTGGGATACGCACGGACTTCCCGTAGAGCTTGAGGTTGAAAAGCTGCTTGGTCTGAACGGAAAAGACCAGATCGAGGAGTACGGCATGGAGCCCTTTATCAAAAAGTGCAAGGAATCCGTATGGAAATACAAGGGAATGTGGGAGGATTTTTCCGGCACGGTAGGTTTTTGGGCTGATATGGATGATCCTTATGTCACATATGACGACAATTTCATAGAGTCCGAGTGGTGGGCATTAAAACAGATATGGGACAAAAATCTTCTTTACAAGGGCTTCAAGATCGTGCCGTATTGCCCGCGATGCGGTACGCCGCTTTCATCGCAGGAAGTTGCGCAAGGCTATAAGACTGTAAAGGAACGTTCCGCGGTAGTACGTTTTAAAGTGGTTGGAGAGGATTCTTATTTTCTTGCATGGACGACAACGCCATGGACTCTTCCGTCAAACGTTGCGCTCTGTGTAAATCCTGATGAAACCTACTGCAAGGTAAAGGCTGCGGACGGTTATACTTATTATATGGCACAGGCGCTTCTTGACAACGTACTTGGAAAGCTTGTTGAGAATGAAGATGATAAGGACAAAAAAGCGTATGAGGTACTTGAAACCTACAAAGGCACTGATCTGGAGCGCAAGGAATACGAGCCGCTGTTTGACTTTGCCGCGGAAATAATAGAAAAGCAGCACAAAAAAGCTCATTATATTACATGTGACAGTTATGTCACAATGACAGACGGTACAGGCATCGTGCACATTGCGCCGGCATTCGGTGAGGATGATGCAAACGTAGGCAGAAAGTATGATCTTCCGTTTGTACAGCTTGTAAACGGCAAAGGCGAGATGACCGAGGAAACAGCTTATGCGGGCGTTTTCGTAAAGAAAGCTGATCCTATGGTATTAAAAGATTTGGAGGCAAAGGGACTGCTGTTTGACGCACCGAAGTTTGAGCATGAATATCCTCATTGCTGGCGCTGTGATACACCTCTTATTTACTATGCACGCGAGTCATGGTTTATAAAGATGACAGCAGTAAAGGACGATTTGGTGCGTAACAATAATACAGTCAACTGGATACCTGAGTCTATCGGCAAAGGGCGTTTCGGTGACTGGCTTGAAAATATTCAGGACTGGGGCATTTCAAGAAACCGCTATTGGGGTACGCCGCTTAACGTATGGGAATGTGAATGCGGGCATCAGGAATGCATAGGCAGCCGTGCGGAGCTTGCGCAGCGCAGCGGTGATCCCGACAATGCGAAAGTTGAACTTCACAGACCCTATATTGATGAAGTGACGTTTAAGTGCCCCGAATGCGGAAAAGATATGCACAGAGTTCCCGAGGTAATCGACTGTTGGTTTGACTCAGGTGCGATGCCGTTTGCGCAGCATCATTATCCGTTTGAGAATAAGGATCTCTTCGAGCAGCAATTCCCCGCTCAGTTTATTTCGGAAGCGGTTGATCAGACAAGAGGCTGGTTTTATTCGTTGATGGCAGAGTCAACGCTTTTGTTCAACAAATCGCCATATGAGAACGTAATCGTGCTTGGGCATGTTCAGGATGAGAACGGTCAGAAGATGAGCAAGTCCAAGGGTAATGCTGTGGATCCGTTTGAGGCGCTTGAAACATACGGGGCGGATGCTATCCGCTGGTATTTTTACATTAATTCCGCACCATGGCTTCCGAACCGTTTCCACGGAAAAGCAGTGCAGGAAGGGCAGAGAAAGTTTATGGGTACTCTTTGGAATACCTATGCGTTCTTTGTGCTTTATGCTAATATAGATGATTTTGACGCAACAAAATACACACTTGAATATGATAAGCTGCCTGTAATGGATAAATGGCTCTTGTCAAAGCTCAACACGGTAGTCAAAGAGGTGGACAGCGACCTTGAGAATTACCGTATACCTGAAGCGGCAAGGGCTCTTCAGGAGTTTGTGGACGAGATGAGCAACTGGTATGTAAGACGCAGCCGCGAACGTTTTTGGGCAAAAGGAATGGAGCAGGATAAGATCAATGCGTATATGACGCTTTACACAGCGCTTGTAACTATCTCTAAGGCAGCGGCACCTATGATACCTTTCATGACAGAGGATATTTATCGAAATCTCGTATGCAGCATAGATAAATCGGCGCCTGAGAGTATTCACCTGTGTGATTTCCCTGTTGCGGACGAAAATCTTATCGACGCGCAGCTTGAGGCTGATATGGAGGCGGTATTAAAAACTGTAGTTATGGGACGTGCATGCCGAAATGCCGCGAATATCAAGAACCGTCAGCCAATCGGTAAGATGTTGATAAAAGCACCGTTTACGCTGAGCGAATTTTATCAGGAA
This sequence comes from uncultured Lachnospiraceae bacterium, assembly GCA_947629525.1. Lineage (GTDB taxonomy): Bacteria > Bacillota > Clostridia > Lachnospirales > Lachnospiraceae > COE1. The sequence goes on along the minus strand of CANREB010000017.1, from coordinate 24,454 downwards.
ATAATACGTGACGAGCTGAATGTAAAGAGCGTGGAGTTTACGGATGATGTAAGGGAATTTACTACCTATACGTTTAAACCGCAGCTTAGGACGGTAGGACCTAAATATGGAAAACAGCTTGGCGGCATTCAGAAGAAGCTTGCAGAAATAGACGGAAACGCGGCATTTGCTGAGCTTAAGGAAAACGGATCTATCTCGTTTGATGTGAACGGTACCGAGGTCAGGCTTGCCGAGGAGGATCTGCTTATCGATATCACGCAGAAGGAGGGCTATGTCACGGAAGCGGATAATACAGTTACCGTAGTGCTTGATACCAACCTGACTGATGCGCTTATTGAGGAAGGTTTTGTGTATGAGGTGATCAGCAAGATCCAGACAATGCGTAAGGACTCTGATTTTGAGGTTATGGATCACATCAACGTCTACATCAGCAGAAATGAAAAGATTGCGGAGATTGTGAAGAAAAATTCAGGTTCGATCGGTGAAAAGGTTCTCGCCAACGCGTTTAAATATGAAAACGGCGGCATTTCCAAGGAATGGAATGTCAATGGGGAGAACGTTGTGATCGGTGTTGAGAAGGTTTAAAGGTTTAACAGGGGGATTTCGATGATGAAATCCCCCCTGTTGTTTATACGGTAGTGTCTACGCCGTTAAGATTTATATGTTCGTCATCTTCCATAGGTATAAGAAGATATTTCTGACCGTCGATCGTCTGAGCCTTTACGTGCTCCGCCTTGTCAGGTTTCATACGAAGGAATACTTCCGCCCAATGCTGTGTATCTTCGGGATTGACGGGGGCTTCCATACTTACGAGTGTTTCTATCTGCTTGTCCTTTTCCTGATTTTCTTCTTTGGTTTCTTTAAGTTTATTTTTAAGTGCGGTGACTTCTTCAAGAAGTTTTACTTCCTTTTTTTCTTTGTTGTTTTTCTCGATAGCCTTTTCATTGACAAGATTTCTGACCACGGGCGGCGTATCGCTGAATTCGCTTGTGAACTGTTCCTGAATGAGCGATACGGCGGCATCGGGGATATCGTTTTTGGCAAGTACGTCTCTTATGATCTCTGTGGTAAGAGTGAACGCTTCGGGTTCTATAACGACCAGATTTTCCATTTCCTCTTCATGCTCTTCGGCGATGTCGTTAAGGCTTTCCTGTATATCCAAAAGTACATCGTCGCTTTTTTCGATAATAGGTGAAAGAGCGGTTTTTACTATACTGTGGAATGTATTCTGTTCTTCTGTGGCTGTGCGCTTTGCTCCGCATCCGAGCGCGTTTTCAACAAAATCTTTATGCGAGTCTTTAGCGTCGCGCACGTAATATGTAAGAGTATTGACATCGGCGCTTCTGTCCACAAATGACGGAAACAGGAAACCGACGTCAGGCATGCCGACTACGCGATCCTGAATACGCGCGCCTATCCTGTGCTCATCTTCGCGGTAGCCAAGCCCCGGTTTTGAGAGATTTACGGGGCAGATAGCGCAGAGAAGATACTGGAACACTTCTTCTGACTCATCGAGCTTTAAGTCATCGTTTGTCTTTGTGATAATGTCATATGTATCGTGGAAAATAAGGATAAGATAATTTCCTACATAATCATAATTTTCGATGATCATATCATAAAGATGCTCTAAAAGCTCAGGATTTTTAAGTCCGCTTTCACGAAGCCCGAGAAGATACTGCTGTTTCCCGCCGGAAATATCTTCGCCCTCGGCGAATTTAAGTTCAAGCAGATTGTTGCCGATAGTTCCGGAAAGCGCCTTTTTTGCTATTTCGAGATATTTGTAAAATTCTTCGTCATCCAGATTAAGAAAATTTTCGTTAAGTTCCACTATCTTATTTTTATTGGCATCCACATAACAGCCGCACATCCGCGTAAACGTGCAGCTTTCCTTTTTAAAGCGTCTTTTAAGTTCCGCTATATCTTTGTTTTGAAGCATTGATGATCCTCCGTTAAAAAGTAATTTCTTTAAAATAATACCACAAAAATCTTCGCTTGTGGGAAAAAAGTAAAAATAACTTGCCAATTACCATATAATAGGACTATTATAAGATATAAGCAGTTTAAGTAAAAAAGGAACTGAGCCTGTGCTGCGGCGGCAGTTCCGTGAACCCGATGCGGTTTTGAACAGAAGACAGCGCAGAAATGAGGAGACAATGAAACAGGCTGACAAGAGAAATCTGACAATGGTAATGGACTTGTATGAGCTTACCATGGCAAACGGTTACTTTAATGACGGGGATATACAGCCCAAAGTTGCATTTGACGTATTTTACAGGAAAAATCCCGACAGAGGCGGTTTTGCGATTTTTGCGGGATTGGAGCAGATAGTAGAGTATATTGAAGATCTGCATTTTTCAAGTGAAGATATTGATTATCTTCGCTCGCTCAACACTTTTACTGACGCGTTTCTTGATTATCTTAAAGATTTTAAATTTCATGGCGATATCTATGCGTTTCCGGAAGGGACTATCATGTACCCGAATGAACCCGTCCTGACAGTGATCGCGCCCCTTATTGACGCGCAGCTTGTGGAGACGGCAATACTGGCGCAGATAAACCATCAGTCACTCGTGGCGACAAAGACAAGCCGTATCGTAAGGGCAGCGGAAGGAAAGGCTGTGTCGGATTTCGGCGCAAGGCGTGCGCATAATATGGATGCCGCAGTCTACGGAGCGAGAGCCTCATATATAGGCGGTGCGTCAGGTACGGCTACGGTGCTTGCGGGGCAGATGTTCGGCATACCCGTGAGCGGCACGATGGCGCATAGCTGGGTAATGTATTATAAAGACGAGTTTGAAGCATTCAAAAACTATGCCGTAAATTATCCCGACAATACAGTCCTTTTAGTCGATACATATGATACGATACAGTCAGGCGTGCCAAATGCGATACGCGTGGCGCATGAAGTCCTTGAACCTATGGGAAAGCGCCTTAAAGGCATAAGGATCGACAGCGGAGACCTTGCATATCAGTCGATAAAAGTCAGAAAGATGCTTGATGAAGAAGGACTTACCGATTGCAGGATAATAGTTTCAAACAGTTTGGATGAGCATACCATTTCGTCTCTTAACAGCCAAAAAGCATGCATAGACAGCTATGGCGTGGGTGAACGGCTTATTACCGGAGCGTCAAGCGACTACTCTGAGGACAGCCTGTCGCTTCTCGGCGCGGTATATAAAATCGCGGCAGTCGAAGAAAACGGCGAGTTTTCACCGCGCATAAAGATTTCCGGAACGGTTGAAAAGATTACAAACCCCGGGCTTAAAAAAGTATACCGTATCTACGATCAGAACGGCAAGGCAAAGGCAGATCTGCTCGCAAAGGCTGATGAGGAAGTAGATATGAGCGGTGAATTCAGGTTTGTCGATCCGCAGATGCCGTGGAGAAATCTGCGGTTTACAAACTGTACGGCGAAGCCGCTTCAGGTAAAAATATTTGAAAACGGCAGGCTTGTATACAAACTTCCAACGCTTGAGGAGATAAGGGCGTATGTAAAGAAGCAGCTTTCGGAGGAAATCTGGGAAGAAGAGCAGCGGTTTATAAATCCCCACGTGCATTATATGGATATGACGCCTGATTACTACGATATGAAGATGAGCCTGCTTCACGAGAGGAACACGCGGAACGCATAGGATACCATGGTACTATGGTACTATTGACGGTAAATTGTATAAAATTTTCAAACATTTATATACAATTCGCCAATGTTCGCCTTTTATAAAATAAATCTGTTTAAAAAATTTTTAATCTATAGTATAATTTATAAAATGAGGACAGATTTTTTAAAGAATAACAAATTTATAACCAAATTAAGCATCATGCTTGACGGGCATTGCAAAACGGATCCTGATGGCAGTAAGGTGCAAAATGAACGGGGAGGTAACTTTAAAATGCCTAAAAAACCAATTATTGACAAAGAATTTTTCAAGAGGAGCGTGCTGTATAATGTAAAGACACTGTACAGAAAAAACCTCGAAGAAGCTACACCGCAGCAGATATTCCAAGCTGTATCTTACGCTGTAAAGGATGCTATTGTTGACAACTGGCTTAAAACTCAGGAGGCATATGACGAGAAAGACCCGAAGATCGTATACTATATGTCAATGGAGTTTCTGATGGGACGCGCGCTTGGTAATAACATGATCAACCTTATGGCGTATAAGGAATTTTCCGAAGCGTTGGAGGAACTTGGACTTGATATTAATGTTGTGGAGGATCAGGAACCTGATGCGGCGCTTGGCAACGGCGGTCTCGGACGACTTGCGGCATGTTTCCTTGACTCGCTTGCAACGCTCGGATATGCGGCTTACGGCTGCGGCATACGTTACAGATACGGTATGTTCAAGCAGGAGATCAAAGACGGATATCAGAGAGAGGTGCCTGACGACTGGCTTAGGGACGGCAATCCGTTTGAATTAAGGCGTCCCGAATATACAAAGGTCATCAAATTCGGCGGCAATGTCGCATGCAGGGAAGAAGACGGCAGACTGATATTCTATCAGGAGAATTATCAGTCTGTTAAGGCTGTGCCGTATGATCTTCCTGTAGTCGGATATGGCAATGGCATTGTCAATACGCTCAGGATTTGGGATGCGGAACCTATGGACTGCTTTAACCTTGACTCTTTTGACAAGGGAAATTATCAGATGGCAGTTGAGCAGACCAATCTGGCGAAAAATATTGTTGAAGTCCTTTACCCTAACGATAATCATATTTCGGGTAAAGAGCTTCGTTTAAAGCAGCAGTATTTCTTTATCTCGGCATCAGTGCAGACCGCGATCGAGAAATACATGTCAAAGCACGACGACATTCACAAGTTCCATGAGAAAGTTACGTTCCAGCTCAACGATACGCACCCTACAGTTGCTATTGCGGAGCTTATGCGAATACTGCTTGATGATTTCAGGCTTGAATGGGATGAAGCATGGGAGATCACGACAAAGACATGTGCGTACACGAACCACACTATCATGGCGGAAGCGCTTGAGAAGTGGCCTATAGACATTTTCCAGAGACTGCTTCCGAGAATTTATCAGATAGTTGAAGAAATAAACCGCCGTTTCCTGCTTGATATCGTAAATAAATATCCTGAACCCGCTGATAAGATCAAGAAGATGGCTATTATCTCTGACGGTCAGGTCAAGATGGCACATATGGCTATCGTTGCGGGCTACAGCGTAAACGGTGTTGCACAGCTTCATACGGAGATACTTAAAAAGCAGGAGCTTAAGGACTTCTATGAGATGTTCCCGGAGAAGTTCAACAATAAGACTAACGGAATTACGCAGAGGCGTTTCCTGCTGCATGGCAATCCGCTGCTTGCGGACTGGGTAACTGAAAAAACAGGCGACGGCTGGATCACGGATCTTCCGGTCATCGAAGGCATTGCCAAATATGCCGATAACTCTGCCGCACAGAAAGAGTTTATGGAGATCAAGCGCAAGAATAAGGTGCGCCTTGCAAAATATATCAAGGAGCATAACGGGATAGATGTTGACCCTGATTCGATTTTTGACGTTCAGGTCAAGAGGCTTCATGAGTACAAGAGGCAGCTTCTTAACATACTGCACGTAATGTACCTGTATAATCAGCTCAAAGCCAATCCCAATATGGAGTTCTATCCGAGAACGTTCATTTTTGGCGCTAAGGCTGCGGCAGGATACATGAATGCCAAGCTTACGATAAAACTTATCAACTCAGTTGCGGATAAGATCAACAATGACCCTGCGGTTAAGAATAAGATTAAAGTAGTGTTTATTGAGAATTACCGTGTATCAAACGCTGAGATAATCTTTGCGGCTGCCGATATATCAGAGCAGATATCAACGGCAAGTAAAGAGGCGAGCGGTACAGGCAATATGAAATTTATGCTTAACGGCGCGCTTACTCTTGGCACTATGGACGGCGCTAACGTTGAGATCGTTGAGGAAGTCGGTCAGGAGAATGCGTTCATATTCGGATTGTCTTCTGATGAGGTCATCAATTATGAGAACAACGGCGGTTATAATCCCATGGATATTTACAACAGTGACGCCGATATCAAGAAAGTTGTTGACCAGCTTGTTGACGGCACATATTCAAGCGACAAGGAACTTTTCAGAAGCCTTTACAATTCACTGCTCAATACACAGAGCACGGATAAGGCAGACCGCTACTTCATATTAAAAGATTTCCGCTCATATGCGGAAGCGCAGAAAAAGGTGGAGAAAGCATACAGAAATACAAGCGGCTGGGCAAAGAGCGCGATGCTCAATGTCGCAAAAGTTGGCAAGTTTACGTCAGACAGAACTATTCAGGAATATGTTGATGATATCTGGCATCTTGACAAGGTCGTTATAGAATAAAAATAAACGTTAAAATGCCGTGATCTTTTATGAGAAGAGGTTACGGCATTTTTGAAATGAACTATTATGAAATCAGGAGGAGTATAAATGGTAGAATTATTTGATAAGGGCGTCTATCTTTTAAACGGTACGGAAATTATTGAAGATAACGCCGACGCGGCACTTGCCGTAAAGGCAAAGACAGGCAAAGATATAAGTCGGGAAGAAGCGGCGGAGGGTACTATTGCCTACAATATACTTAAAGCCCACAATACATCTGACAATATGGATAAACTTAAGATAAAATTTGACAAGCTTACATCGCATGATATTACATTTGTGGGTATTATACAGACCGCGCGTGCGTCGGGGCTTACAAAGTTTCCTGTGCCTTATGTGCTTACGAACTGTCACAATTCACTCTGTGCCGTAGGCGGTACTATAAACGAAGATGACCACATGTTCGGACTGACCTGCGCAAAGCGTTATGGCGGAATGTATGTGCCCCCGCATCAGGCAGTTATACATCAGTTCGCAAGGGAGATGCTTGCAGGCGGCGGCAAGATGATATTGGGTTCCGATTCCCATACGCGTTATGGCGCGCTTGGCACTATGGCTATGGGTGAGGGCGGACCTGAGCTTGTAAAGCAGCTTCTTAACCAGACTTACGATATAAATATGCCGGGTGTAGTGGCGGTATATCTTGACGGCGCACCCGTAAAAGGCGTAGGACCTCAGGATGTGGCGCTTGCGATTATCGGCGCGGTATTTAAAAACGGATATGTGAAGAATAAAGTAATGGAGTTTGTAGGTCCCGGGGTGGCATCGCTTTCTGCGGATTTCCGTATCGGCATCGATGTAATGACTACGGAGACCACCTGCCTGTCGTCAATATGGAAAACGGATGACAAGATAAAAGAATTTTATGATATTCATGGAAGGAGCGGAGATTTTGCGGAACTTGAACCCGCAAGTGTCGCGTACTATGACGGCTGCATAAAAATAGATCTGAGCAGGATAAGACCAATGATCGCCATGCCGTTCCATCCAAGCAATACATATACTATTGACGAACTTAATGCCAACCTTATGGACATACTTGACGACTGTGAGAAAAAAGCGCTTGTAAGCCTTGACGGTGCTGTTGACTTTAAGTTAAAGGATAAAGTAAGAAACGGAAAGCTTTATGTAGAGCAGGGAATAATAGCGGGCTGCGCGGGCGGCGGATTTGAAAATATATGCGCTGCGGCTGATATCCTTGAGAATGCAAGCATTGGTTCCGATGAGTTTACTCTGAGCGTATATCCTGCTTCAATGCCTATATACATGGAACTTATTAAAAACGGATGTGCCGCGAAGATCATGCAGACAGGAGCGGTGTTAAAGACAGCGTTCTGCGGTCCATGCTTTGGTGCGGGCGACACACCTGCCAACAACGCATTTTCAATCAGACACTCAACAAGGAACTTCCCAAACCGTGAAGGCTCTAAGCTTCAAAGCGGACAGATCGCTTCGGTTGCGCTTATGGACGCGCGCTCGATTGCGGCTACTGCGGCGAATAAGGGATATCTTACACCTGCCACTGAGTTTGACGGCGAGTTTAATAAATACAAGTATTTCTTCGACAAGAAGATTTATGAGAACCGCGTATTTGACTCAAAAGGCGTTGCAGATGAGTCTGTAGAGATAAAATTCGGACCTAACATCAAAGACTGGCCCGCCATGGCAGCGCTGACTGACAATCTTCTGTTAAAAGTAGTTTCGGAAATACATGATCCGGTAACGACCACGGATGAGCTTATCCCGTCAGGAGAGACATCGTCATACCGCTCTAATCCGCTTGGACTTGCCGAGTTCACGCTTTCAAGGAAAGACCCGAATTACGTAGGACTTGCAAAAGAGGTTCAGGCAGCGGAAAAGGCAAGAGAGGCGGGCAAGTGTCCGTTAGAACAGTTCCCTGAACTTGAAATGCCTTGGAATGAAATGAAAAAGATAAAGGCTGACGCTGACAGTAAAAATACAGGTATCGGAAGTACTATCTTTGCTGTCAAGCCCGGAGACGGTTCGGCAAGAGAGCAGGCGGCAAGCTGTCAGAAAGTGCTTGGCGGATGGGCGAATATCGCAAATGAATACGCTACAAAGAGATACCGTTCTAATCTTATCAACTGGGGTATGCTTCCTTTCATTATAAAGGAAGGGCAGCTTCCGTTTAAAAATCTTGACTATATATTCATACCTGATATCAGGAAAGCGGTCGAGGATAAGGCGGACAGTGTAAAGGCGTATGTTGTGGGCGGCGGCGCAAATAAGGAATTTGAACTTGCGCTTGGAGAACTGACCGATGAGGAGAGGCAGATCATTCTTAAGGGCTGTTTGATAAATTATAACAGAATATAATGAATTAAAGTCCGGTCGGAGTTATGCAAAATTTGAAAAATGTGCATAACTCTGACCGTTTTTTTGTTGCTGCGGGATAGCCGGCAGTTTTTATCATTCCAGTTTTGCTTAAAATTACTATGAGGTTGTCTTCATAAATTAAAAATCAAAATCATAAAATAATATAGCCTTATTAAAAAATTATATGCGGCTTAACACCGCATTTTATAAAAATTATAATGAAATTGCACAAAAGACTACCATTTTTTGGAAATTTATAGTATAATTTTGATAAAACAAAGAAAATTATGAGGAGGTAAAATATGGCAAAAGAAATGATTGCAATGCTGCTTGCCGGAGGGCAGGGCTCGCGTCTGTACACGCTGACGCAGAAGCTGGCAAAACCTGCGGTCCCCTTTGGCGGGAAATATCGTATCATCGACTTCCCGCTGTCAAATTGTGTCAATTCGGGCATTGACACGGTCGGTATACTTACACAGTATCAGCCTCTTGTGCTGAATGAGTATATCGGTAATGGACAACCTTGGGATTTGGACAGATTACATGGAGGCGTTCATGTGCTGCCGCCGTATCAGCAGGCAAGCGGTTCTGACTGGTACAAAGGAACAGCGAACGCTATCTATCAGAATATCAGCTTTATTGAGCGGTATGACCCGAAATATGTCATCATTCTGTCAGGCGACCAGATTTGTAAGCAGGACTACAGTGATTTCCTTGAGTTCCATAAGGCAAAAGGCGCGGAGTTCAGCGTAGCCGTTATGGAGGTGCCTTGGGACGAAGCGGGACGCTTTGGCTTGATGGTAACTGATGAGAATGACAAGATCACGGAATTTCAGGAAAAGCCAAAGGAGCCTAAGTCAAACCTTGCTTCAATGGGTATTTACATCTTTAACTGGAACATTCTCAAACAGTACCTGATAGAAGACGAGAATGACCCCAGTTCAGAGAATGACTTTGGTAAAAACATCATACCCAATCTGCTGCGCGATAAGAGAGATATGTATGCTTACCGCTTTGACGGATACTGGAAAGATGTGGGAACGATATCATCACTTTGGGAAGCCAATATGGAAGTGCTTGACCCTGAAAACAGCGGTATCAACCTGTTCGACGACTCATGGAGAATATACAGCAGGAACAGCGGTATGACAGGTCACAGGATAGGCGAGAATGCCATACTTGAGAACTCAATGATCACTGACGGATGCGATATTGAGGGAGAAGTCAATCATTCGATACTGTTTGCGGGTGTTAAGGTTGAGAAAGGCGCTGTGATAGAGGACGCAGTCGTTATGGGCGGCAGCGTGATTAAAGCAGGCGCGCAGGTTAAGCACTGCATAATAGCAGAAAACGTAGTGATAGAAAAAGACGCGGTTGTCGGTGCGATGCCCGAGGGCGATGAGAAAGGTGTTGCAACGATAGGTTCAAATGTGGTCATAGGAGAAGGTGCTGTCATAGGACCTAAAGCTATGGTATCAAGTGATGTAGAGGGAGGCGGCAAGGTATGGTAAATTCAAATGCAGATTCAGCAATGGGGATTTTGTTCCCAAACAGCTATGATTCATTGGTGCCTGAGCTTGTTGCCGAGCGTCTGATGGCATCGATACCGTTTGCAAGCCGTTACAGGATGGTGGACTTTGTGCTGTCCAGTATGGTAAACAGCGGCATTGACAATATATCGCTTATTGTTAAGAAAAATTATCATTCATTGATGGATCACCTTGGTTCAGGACGTGAATGGGATCTGACCCGTAAAAAGGGAGGACTTAATATAATACCGCCGTTTGCCCAGAAGACGGTAAACGTATATAACGGACGCGTGGAGGCGCTTGCAAGTATTCTTGATTACCTTAAACGCCAAAGCGAGAAATATGTTATTATGGCTGACACCAATATTGCGGTAAATTTTGATTTCGCGGATCTGCTGCAGCAGCATATAGACAGCAGCGCGGATGTCACAATTGCATACACTAAGGAAGAGATACCCGCTGACTTGGTAAATATTGACATAACTAAAAAAGACTTATATTATACGCTTGATGTAGCGGACGACGGAAGAGTCAAAAACATTGTAGTCAATGATAAAGAGAGCGGTGAAAAGAATGTATCGATGAACATCTACGTTATCAACAGAAAGCTGTTGATAGAGCAGATAGAGGCGGCGTATGTGAGCGGTCTTACCTATTTTGAACGCGACATCATCGCGCCTAAACTTGGCACATTGAATGTACGCGGTTATCAGCATACAGGCTACTATGCGCGTATCGTCAGCACCAGAAGTTATTTCAGAGAGAATATGAAGATGCTTAATGCCGACAACGTGGAAGGATTGTTCTCACCCAGTCCTATATACACAAAGATACGTGACGATAATCCGACACGCTATATGAACGGCGTCCATGTAAAGAATGTGATGGCGGCAGACGGCTGCATTATCGAGGGCGAAGTCGAAAACAGCATTCTCTTCAGAGGCGTTAAGATCGGCAAAGGCGCTAAAGTAAGAAACTGTGTTCTTATGCAGGATACAGTTATAGAGACAGGCGCCGATGTGGAATATACGATAACAGACAAGAATGTGCATATTTCGGCTTACAAGGAGCTTAAGGGTACGGATTCATTCCCTGTATTTGTTGAGAAAAGAAAAAATGTATAGACAAAAAAATCCCGCTGTATTGGCAGCGGGATTTTTTTTATTGATTTATTTTCTTACAGCGGTTATTCTAATTATATAAAAATACAGTTTTGAAATGAGGAAGACCATGAAAAAATACATTATATTGACAGCGACGATAATAATAGCAATGTGCGTGACATTTTATATCAATCTTGATTACAATTATACGCAGCAGGGAGAAGAGATAAGCGTATTGGAGAAATGCTATTTTGGCGCACAAGGCTATAAGGTTTCGGATGCTGGTACTCAAAAGCACTTTGAGGCAGAAAGCGATGACCCGCAGTTTTATCTTGCATTTGCAAATGAGGTGGCTTTAAGCGGCAAAAGCATAGGGGGCGTGGAACTTGTCTTTGACAATGACGTGACTGCATCACAGCAGGAGCTTCCGATACAGCTTTTTTATGCAAAAGAAAATGAGGATTATTCCGAGAAAAATTCCGTGAAAACCAAATTGAACGCAGGTAAGGACAGCGTCATAATCCCTGTTCCGCTTGATGGCTACAGCGTATTCCGTATTGATATAGACGGCAGCTTTACGATAACGCAGATCAATATATCAACGGGCGAAACTGTTTCGGAACCGTTTGTGTCAAACGAAACGATAAACCACTGTCTATGGTATTTCCCAGCTATAATCATCGGCTTCTGCCTTATATTTTGGGCGCATGGGGCAAAGCGCAGAGAGTTGTCGCTTGGCATGGGCGGATATGCTTCATATATTCTTTTCGGCTCAAAACCTGAACCGGGCAGAGCAGTATATTTTGATTATATGCGCGTATCGGCGGCAGTTCTGGTCATACTTGCCCATACATGTTCGCCGATGACAGAGCTTGCGGATTCAGACTGGAAACGGCTGATACTTGTGTGCGGTCTGAGCCTTGGATTATGCTGCAATCTTATATATGTAATGCTTTCAGGCGCGCTGCTGCTGAACGCGAGCGCGGACAAGGAGAGTGTCGGTACGTTTTACGTTAAGCGTGCCTCAAGGGTTATAATACCGTTAGCCGCATATTATCTTCTGCTTTTATCATTAAATAACGAAGTAAGTTTTCTTCCGCCAAAAAACATAGCGTCGTCGTTTAAACGTATTGTGACGGGGGCGCCCGATGCAGGGCCGCACCTTTGGCTTATTTATACGATTGTTGCACTTTATATTGCAACGCCGTTTTTCCGTGTAATGGTGCAAAAGCTAAGTGACAGACAGCTTACCGCTCTTGCGGCTGTTATATTGACGCTCAATATGCTTACGACATATCTGCCGCTTTTCGGAATGACATTCGGCGCGTCAAACTTTTTGGCAGGCTGGGAAGGCATATTCCTGCTTGGCTATATTATGTATAGAAAAGATAAGGAACAACCGGACGGCAAGCGCGATACGGCAGTTTTTGCCGCGGCTGTCATTTCATATATTATTATGACGGCGGTAGTATTTTTGGATCCGTCGCGGATGAATTATGTATACAACAGCGCGACTACTATGATATTAACTTCAAGCGGCATATTTTTACTGTTTTTAAAACTAAAAAAGCAGTTTGCGGGACATTCCAATTTAGCCGTAAGGCTTTTGTCAAAGTACAGCTATTCGATAATACTTATCCATTGGTATGCGCTTTTTGTCGTAGTGCAGGGAAAACTGCATGTGAACGCGCTGCGTTTCGGATGTATCGGGGGAATAGCAGTTACAGTCCTGCTTACGCTTGCGGTATGCCTTGTTATGGCAGTGGTATTTGACAATACGGTCGTGATAGTTTTAAATGTGATATTTGATAAAATAGCAAAAAAGCATAAAAATCCCGATCGTGCATAAAATAGCAGAGAACTTCCATATTTGGAAAGCAGGGACTGCATTGAAAAAGCTCATTTGGATTTTTATGTTTATCATATGTGTACCTGTGGCAGCAAGTTTTATAATAAAGCCTGAGCAGCGTATATCCGAGGAGGGAAAAAATGACATAGATGTCACCGAACTGCCCTTTAGCGTTATTGTCAAAGAGAGCAATGGTACATATGAATATACCCCCGAGGATATAGTGCCGTATATGGTCAGCGCGCTTGTGCCTTGGGATGTTCTGTCAGATTTTGACGATACGGTAAACCCTGCTAAGAAACGTCAGGAATATCTAAAGGCACTGGCAATAATATGCCGTACAAATCTTGTATATGAATGGGAACAGCATATGCGTCCGAAACATCTGGATCTGTATAAAAGCGGGTTATATATAAAGAAACGAAGCGGCAATCCGTCAGGATTTGATGAGATAGTCGAGGCTGTCCGCGACACAACAGGAGCTGTAATTACGGATAAAAACTCTGAAAGGAGGACGGTAATTGCAGCTCCGTTTTATACTACTTCCGACTGGGATATTTCGATTGGCATGGCAGGCAGGGGGGATGGGCTTTCTGTCAATTATGCGGCAGAACTTGCAAAAGAGGGTAAAGATTTCAATGAGATCTTAAATTATTTTTATGACGATATTCAAATCGACCTATCTTCCGGAAATTGATTTAAGACTGAATAAATCAGTAAATTTCGGAAATGCTACTACTGTAGTAAAGCCAAGCTGCAAAAGCAGAGCGGCTAAGCGACAAATAAACAGGAAGAAGACAAATGGAGGTTGAAGATGAATAGACGTAATAAGAAACGGCCCGCCTTACAAAAAGAAAAGGTGAGCATAATAGCAGCATCAGTATTCGTGCTGTCAGCCCTTACTCTTGCAGGTGTATATATGTCGTCACACGGCAGGGCAGACTCTGAGGAAAATCGGATAGATTTTGCAAAGATGGAACAGGAAAGCGCAGAGACTCAGGATACCGAACAGGAAAGCACTGCAAATAACCAAAAATCCGTTTCAGGAAAAGTAAGCGATTTGGCGGGCACAGTGCCGGACACGAGATTTACCAGAGATTACAGTGACTTAAGCAATAATAACGATATGGATGTCGATCCCGCATATACAGAGGTAAATTCGGGCGATGTGTCAAATACACCGATAGAAGGCACAGATAAGGCAGCTGTATTTATGGATGAGAATAATACGGCAAGTGAACCAGCCATCGAAAACGGGACGGAGACAGTGGCAAAGCCGGAAGTCAATTTTGGAGAAGGAGAGACGCTCAGGCTTCCTATAGTAGGGGATATACTTTTAAATTACAGCATGGACAAGGCTGTATATCATAGTACGATGCAGCAGTACAGATATAATCCTGCTCTTGTTGTGGCGGCGACGGAAGGCGAGATAATCACGGCAGCGGCTAATGGCATAGTGACGGATATTTATTATGACGCTCAGACAGGAAATACCATAAGTTTTGATATCGGAAACGGATATGAACTGACATACGGGCAGCTTGACGATATCAATTTAAGCGTCGGCGATATGGTAAACGCAGGCGATATGGTAGGAAAGGTAGCGAAGCCGACAATATATTATACCGAAGAGGGTACAAATATATACTATAAGCTGACGAAAGACGGAGAACCCATAAATCCTATGGATGTGGCTAATGGAAGCAGCGATGAATAAAAAAGGGCGGATGCTCATGTTAAAAAATGCAGTGATACGCACCATGAAAAACGGCGACGCAGGTACTTTTGAAGGCAGTATACTTATAAAAGACGGCAAGATACTTGACGTTGCGCCTGAGATCACACTGCCGGAATCGGCAGATTGTAATGTGATAGATCTGAGTAACAGATTAGTGATGCCGGGGCTTATTGAAGCGCACTGCCATATGGGTATTACCGAGGAGAAAAAAGGACAGGAAGGTGACGACTGTAATGAAACAGTCCACCCGATAACGCCTATGCTGCGCGCCATAGACGCTATTAACGCGATGGACGCGGCTTTTCATGATGCGGTCAGGACAGGCATTACGTCAGCAAATATTGGCCCCGGCAGCTCTAATGTTGTCGGCGGTCAATTTGCGGTTGTAAAGACGGGCGGAGCAAGGCGTATTGACGATATGGTGTTGAAAGCACCTTCAGCAATGAAGATTGCTTTCGGAGAAAATCCGAAAGTCAATTATGCGGGAATGGGTGTGTCGCCTGTCACAAGAATGGCGATCGCTGGACTGCTGAGGGATGAGCTTACAAAGGCACGGCGGTATTTGGAAGATTATGACAAAAATAAGACCGAATACAGCTTTCACTATGAAGCGTGGCGTCCTGTATTCGAGAAAAAGATACCACTCAAAGCGCATGCTCACCGCGTGGACGACATTTTCACCGCAATAAGGATAGCCAAAGAGTTTGAACTTAATGTGACTCTTGATCATTGCAGCGAAGGGCATCTGATAGCGGAGGAAATAGCAGTGGAAGGCTTTCCGGCTATTGTAGGACCTGATTTTGCAAGCAGGAATAAGATAGAAGTGCAGAATGTTGCCTTCAAAACGGCAGGAGTACTGTCAAGGGCAGGCGTAATGGTCGCGGTTACAACGGATCACCCTGTATCGCTTATCCAATCCCTGCCATTGTGCGTTGGTATGTGCGTAAAACAAGGATTGCCGCCGGAAGAAGGATACCGTGCCATGACGATAAATGCGGCTAAGATATGCGGAGTTGATGACCGGATAGGCAGTATAGAAATAGGAAAAGATGCCGACTTGGCTGTATATGACGCTAATCCTATGGAGATATTTACCAATACGGTAATGACAATAATAAATGGGGATATAGTATATAAAAATGATAAGTTTTAAATGGCAGCTCTTGAGGGCTGCCTAGTTTTTTCTTTACTTGCGGCGAAAATGCGTGTACAATAATAAACGTATATGAGTACAATGTTTTAATGATACAGGTGTTATATGTTTAATATTGATATAAGAAAAAACATTAAGCTGTTTTGCGCATTTTTGAGTATACCGTTCCTAATATCGGGATGCGGTGCTTTCTCTGAAAAAGTACCCAATCCGTTAGCGGATCTGCAGCAATCGTCAGAGAGCAGCCAGCAGTATGCAGCGGCGCTTTTGCAGCAGGGGATAGAACTTCCCGAGAGCCGGACAAAGATATTTGTCAATCAGACAGGATACAGCGCGCAGCGCCCCAAAAAAGTAATGTTTTTTGGAGATGAGCATGGCGATACTTTCAGGGTAGTGCGCAAGTCAGATAAAGAGACTGTCTATACAGGCAATATTCTGGTGTCGCAAAAAGACACGCTCAGCGGTGTACAGCTTGGAACAGGCGATTTTTCACAAGTTACGGAAACGGGCATATATTACATAGAAAGTGATATAGTCGGGCAGTCATATCCGTTTGCGATAGCGCAGGATGCGTATGAAAGTTTTTTCCTCAGCCTTTTGGAAAACGTGTCGAATGTTAAACTTGAGGAAAGTGCGGAAAGCGTATGCAATGTAAGCTTTGGCATGGATATTCTGATGTATTCGCTTCAGTGCAGCGGATCTGTTTATGAAGAAGCCTATGCGCATTTGAGTAATTCGGGATATGATGACGACATGGTTACTGAACTTCTTCATATGGCACAGTGGCTTTTGTCGCAGCAGGACGGTGACGGCAGTCTGTATGAGGATTATGATGCAACGGCGGCGTTCTGCGGCGCTATTACAATGAGTCTTAACACATTCGGAATATATCAGGACAATGTGGCAAAAGAGTACCGCAGTGCGGCAGAGAAAGCATGGCAGTGGCTTGAAAAGCAGGATTGTGATACCAAAGCAAAAAAAGCGGCGCAGTTTTACGCCGCGGCACAGTTGTTCAAATCTGAAGGGACAAAGAAATACAATGACATTATTCTGAACTTTTTTGAAAATGAACCTGAAAGCTACAGCGATAACAGATTTATCTTTCACGGCATTATTGCCTATATGGGTTCGGAAAGCGCCCCCGACAGGGATCTTTGCACGCGGATTATGATAAAGCTGGTGGATGAGACTGAAAAAATATCGATCGACGCAAGAAAAGATGACATTTTCGGTACAGGTGAGAGGTCTGTAGAGAAATGTCTTGACAATATGCGGCTTTTGGGCTTCACAAACTATATAACTCCGAACAAGGAATACACGGCAATAATCGAGAATACCATACAATATATAGGCGGGCTGAATGAGACAGGCAATTCCTATATTTCTGCCGACGGTGTCTGGCAGGAAACTGACAATGCAGCCGGGAGAAACTTTGAATGGAACGGAATAATTCTGTTTGTATATAGCAATATGCTTCAAAATCTTAGCGATATGGAGAACGGCAGCACGATTGAGGCTCAATAATAATAAATGCGGGGGGAGAGTTATGCAAATAGTAGTTTTGGCGGGAGGTATAAGTACAGAAAGGGATGTGTCGCTTGTCACAGGTACGATGATATACAGAGCGCTTAAAAATAAGGGGCATAATGTTGTGCTTCTTGACGTGTATCTAGGTTATGAGGGCGAAATCGAAAATATCTTTGAACTGGACAAAGACTGGAGCAAAGGATTTGGCGCTATATCCGAAATCGACCCTGACATAAACGCAGTAAAAGCACTCAGGAAGGATGATCCGGAGTGTGTTATCGGTCCGAATGTAATCGATATCTGTAAGGAAGCCGATATCGTATTTCTTGCGCTTCACGGGCGAAACGGAGAAGACGGTAAGATTCAGGCAATGTTCGATCTGCTTGACATCAAATATACAGGAACAGATTATCTTTCAAGCGCTCTTGCAATGGATAAGGCTGTATCAAAAGAACTGTTCATCAAAGACGGTATTCCCACGGCAAAAGGCATTACGGTAAGCGGTGAGGAAGAAAGCAGGGCAGCTGTGAAAGAATGGAATACTTTTCCTTGCATAGTAAAGGTAAATTGCGGCGGCTCAAGTGTCGGTGTGTACAAGGCGGATAACAGGGATGAGCTCAATGCGGCTGTTAAGAAAGCGTTTGCATTTGAAAAACGCATAATAATCGAGCAGTACATAGATGGCAGGGAATTTTCGATAGGAGTTATAGACGGAAAGGCGCTTCCAATTATTGAAATAGCGCCTAAAGTCGGATTTTACGATTACAAGAATAAATATCAGGCGGGCTCTACCGTTGATACATGTCCTGCGGAGCTTGATGCCGATACAACTGCAAAGATGCAGTCGTGTGCTGAGGCGGTATTCAGAACGCTGCGTCTTTGCACATATGCGCGTATGGATTTCAGAATGGACAGGGAAGGCAGATTTTACTGCCTTGAGGCGAATACGCTTCCCGGGATGACGCCTACGTCGCTTATACCTCAGGAAGCGGCAGCAGTAGGTGTTGGCTTTGATGAACTGTGCCAAAAGATAATAGATATCTCATTGGATAAATATAAAGGGGTGTAATATCCGTATGAAAAATATGACCTTGAAAAATATTGCGGACGCTGTAGGCGGGGAACTTCACACGGAGAACATCGGTGCGGGAATCGACGCATATGCTACGGATGCTTTGGGAGTTGTGATCGATTCACGTAAAGTTGAATCAGGATATGTTTTCATAGCGACACGCGGAGAGCGTGTAGACGGGCACAGTTTTATAGACAGCGTATTTTTAAAAGGCGCTGTTGGCGTTATATGCGAACGGGCACCCGAAAATCCCAAAGGCGCGTATATACTTGTAAAAGACAGCTTTCAGGCGCTTAAGGACGCGGCTGAGTTTTACCGCAGACAGCTTGACATAAAAGTTATCGGTATCACCGGGAGCGTAGGCAAAACAAGCACGAAAGAGTTTGTGGCAAGCGTGCTCTCAAAGGGATTTAATACGTTAAAAACAGAAGGTAATTTCAACAATGAGATAGGGCTTCCGCTTACAGTCCTGCGCATCAGGAGTGACTGCGAGGCAGCGGTTCTTGAGATGGGCATAAGTGATTTTGGCGAGATGCACAGACTAAGCAAAATAGCAAAACCTGACATTTGTGTCATAACAAATATCGGACAATGTCATCTCGAGAAGCTTGGCACGAGGGACGGTATTCTCAGAGCCAAGACAGAAATATTTGATTTTATGAGCAGGGACGGGAAGGTCTGCCTTAACGGCGATGACGACAAACTCGTTTCCATAAAAGAGGTAAACGGCACAGTACCTGTATTCTTCGGAATGGGAAAAGATAATGACATATATGCCGATAATTATGTGAATAAAGGACTTGACGGCAGCGAGATGACAATACATATTAAGGACGGTAATGCCGTAGAAGAGTTTCGGGTATCTATTCCGCTTCTGGGCGGGCATATGGTTTACAATGCGCTTGCAGCAGCGGCAGTGGGAACAATGCTTGGCATGACGCCGCAGCAGATAAGCATGGGAATAAGTGATGTTGAACCTGTCGGTGGAAGAAGTCATGTGATAAAGACTGACAGACTGACGATAATCGACGACTGCTATAACGCTAATCCTGTTTCAATGAAAGCGGCGATAGATCTGTTAGTACAGACACATGAGGGACGCAGGACAGCAATATTGGGCGATATGTTTGAACTTGGCGAAAATGAAGCGTCACTTCATTCGGAAGTCGGCGCGTATGCCGCCGATAAAGAGATAGACGTTATGATATGCGTCGGAAAATTGTCCGTTAATATGTATAATGCCGCAAAAAATAAAGGCGATACCACGAAAAAAATATATTATTATGAGAGCAAAGAGCAGATGTTGTCCGAAATCGACAAACTCATTGAAAAAGGCGATACTGTGCTTGTAAAAGCATCGCATGGTATGGAGTTTGACGGAATAATTAAAAGACTTCTCGCATGATTATCTGTGTTTGGAATATGTTGTCCTGATGATATCCTGAAAGTACGGACCAAGCTGTTTTTGCTGTTCCTTGGGAATATCTTTGACATATATGGGTTTGCCGTATTCTATTATAACATGGGCTTTTTTGATCTTGGGGAAGTGGTCTTCAAATATGGCGGCGCTTCCTACAATTGTCATAGGTATGACAGCGCATCCGGATTTTGCTGCTATCTTAAAGCTTCCCTCATGGAACGGCAGAAACTCACCTTCCGTCTCGCTGCGTGTGCCCTCGGGGAAAATGCACACGGATATGCCGCTCTTAATCATATCAACAGCCGTCAAAATCATTTTCGCCCCGGCTTTCACGTCATTTCTGTCAAGGAAGAGGCAGTGGAGGTCGCGCATCCACACATTGAGCAGGGGAACCTTTTCAATTTCTTTTTTTGCCACATATCCCGTGGGGCGCGGCACTCTTGGATACGTGAGAACGATGTCAAAGAAGCTTCTGTGATTGCCGACATATAAAACGGCACTGTCGGCAGGAACATTTTCTTCGCCTATATATTCGACCTTAGTTCCGGCAAGAAAGCGCACACATCGAAACGCCCAATTGACAATAGCAAGGCTTGAACGGCTCTTCACATCAGGATTGAATTTCCCTATGATCCATTCGACAATCATAATAGGAATACTTAAAATCAAAAATAAAACTACAAATCCGCCCACAAAAAATAATCTAATCATAGAACCTCCATTGATATTTGACAATATGATAAATATCTGCTATTATATAGTCATAAAAGGTGTTATCGGGTATAGCGGTTCACCTCAGTTTATTGCAAATCAAAAAAGCAACTTAACTTTGGGAGTCGCGGTTGCTTTTTTGATGCTTTTGCTTATAAATTTCCACTATCTTTGATGTGATATTAGTTATGTTTAACATGATAGAAGAAATTTTTAATATTATTTCAAGCACCAATATTGAACCTTTCATCGTATTTTCCATATGTATCACCTCCAAAAGATACCGGAAGTTCTCAAAATGTACTCATTTTGGCGAAAGGCGAACCGCTGCCGCTCCCGACAACACCCGAAATAATTGTAACATATGTTCGCCTTGTTGTCATCTGTTTTATTTCAAATATTTATGTCAAATATTTTCACCCCTATCAAAAACCAAGCATATTTTACGCTGAGCGCGCATAGATATTCTTTAGACAAACACAAAAGGAGTATATCCTATGTTAAAAAGAATATTAAGTCATAAAGTCCGCATTTTTGTCCTATTGGCAGTAATAAGCACCCTGCTCATAGCGTGCGGTAAAAAAGAGGAAAGTGCCGATAAAATCCGTGAACTTGATTTTACGGTTATCGGTGCGGATGAGCAGCCTGATGAGCTGAAAGAGATAATCGCGGAGAAGCAGAAGGAACCGTTTCAGATAAGTTATACTTTGGGCGGCGACCTTTACATAGCGATAGGGTACGGCGAGCAGAAAAGCGGGGGCTACAGCATTACGGTTGATGAATTTTATGAGGGTGATGCCATACTTTATATAGACACTACTCTTTTGGGACCCGGAAGTGCGGAAAACGTGACAGATGTGCTCACTTATCCGTACATAGTAATAAAGACACAGAATATAGAAGATAAACCGATAGAATTTCACTGACTGCCGCGCAGTCGGCTGGACACGAAATCATACGTATGCTAAAATGAATCAAAAAGCGCAGGAGGACATGAAGATGCTGATAATAAAGAACGGGTTTGTCATCGATCCCGCAAACAACATTGAAAAAAAAGCCGACATTATAATAAATGAGGGCAGGATCTGTGCGGTCAGTGATGACCCTGCCCTAATAAGCCGGTATGAAGGGAAAGCTGCCTGCGATGTGATCGATGCCGCGGGATGTATAGCTGCGCCTGCTCTTGTTGACGTACATGTGCATTTCCGCGACCCCGGTTTTACATATAAAGAAGATATTGAGAGCGGTGCAAAAGCGGCGGCGGCAGGCGGATTTGGGAGCGTAGTCCTTATGGCAAATACGAAACCTGCCGCGGATAATGAGGAGACAATAAAGTATGTACTCGAAAAGGGGAAAAAGACAGCTGTCAACGTATATACCTGTGCGGCTGTATCAAAAGGGCTTGGAGGGAAGGAACTTACGGATATGGACAGGCTTCTGGCAGCAGGTGCAGTGGGATTTACCGATGACGGCATGCCGATTATGGATGAAAAACTTCTGACAGAGGCAATGAAACAGTCCGCGCGCTTAGGCGTTCCGATAAGCCTTCATGAAGAAAATCCCGATCTGATAGAGAATAACGGAATAAACAAAGGGAAAGCTTCCGAGTATTTTAAGATCGGCGGTTCACCGCGGGAGGCGGAGATATCGATGATAGAAAGGGATCTTGAAATAGCGCTTGATACCAATGCAATACTGAATATACAGCATATAAGCACTAAAGAGGGCGTGGAACTTGTACGCAGGGCAAAAAAACGCGGAGGAAATATCCATGCGGAAGCAACTCCGCATCATTTCAGTCTCACACAAGACGATACGATAAAATACGGTACACTTGCCAAAATGAATCCGCCCCTGCGCGATGAGCAGGACAGGATAGCAATAATAGAGGGGCTGAAAGACGGTACAATAGATATCATAGCTACCGATCATGCGCCGCACAGCGCTGCGGAGAAAGCAAAGCCTGTAACACAGGCTCCAAGCGGCATAATAGGGCTTGAGACCGCATTGTCCCTCGGTATCATGAACCTCGTTGACACGAGAGCGCTTACAATGAGCGGACTTATATGGAAAATGAGTACGGCTCCTGCCGCTATGTATCGGTTAAATGCAGGTACTTTGTCAGTAAATGCTTCTGCTGACGTAGTGATATTTGATGCCGATGAGATCCGCAGACCGGAAAAATATGCTTCAAAGTCCTCAAATTCGCCATTTACAGGGAAGGAGCTTAAAGGAAAAATAAAATATACCATTGTGGGCGGTAATATCGCATACTGTTCAAATTTCATATAGTTTGCACAAAAAAACAAATAAAATATGAGATTATGGCAAAAAAAATACTTGCATGTAAGCGCTTTCAGTGCTAAAATAATTAACAGGGGACATATCCCCGCAGTAACAAACAGACAATTTATTAAAAATGGGAGGAAAGGAAAAGAAATGAAAAAGAAAGCATTATCTTTACTTTTAGCTTCAGCTATGGTTGTTTCAATGACAGCCTGCGGCGGAAGTTCAGACCAGCCTGCAGCTGATACAAATTCATCAGACACAGGCTCATCAGACACAAAAACAGAAACAAGCGATGCTGCTTCTACAGAGAGCGCCGCTGCAGAGTCAGAGGCTCCTGCATCAGACTATGAGCTTACAGAAGTTAATATCGTAGTAAACGGTACTCTGACAGCTACAGTTGATAACGGACAGGACGCTTTCGTTGAGCAGTGGAACAAGGCAGTAAGCGAGAAATTGGGTCATGATATCAAACTTAATATCAACCAGATCGACCACTCAGGATATACCGATGCAGTCGGACGTCTTTTCGCCAGCGAGGATTATCCTGACGCTATGATCATGTCAGCAGATATGTTCAAGCAGTATGCTCCTACAGGCCTTCTTTGGGATATGGCAGATGCTTATGCAAACGCTGAGTTCCAGAGCCGTCTTACATTGAAGGATATCAATGAAAACCTTAAAGACAGTGAAGGACATCTTTATGGCTTCGCTCCTACATACGGCAATGGCTGCGTTACATATATCAAGAAAGCATGGCTTGACGCTGTAGGACTTTCTGTAGATGACATCAAGACATTTGATGATTACTACAATATGTTAAAGAAGTTCCATGACGAGGATCCTGATGGAAACGGCACAAACGGCGATACATACGGCGTTATAGCAGCAGGTTATCTGCCTGACAACGCAGAGGCTCCTTTCATCAATTATCTGCCTGAGTTCTGGCAGGGCGCATATCCTTCACTTATTCAGGGCGACGACGGTGTATGGTATGACGGTTTCCAGACACAGGAGACAAAGGACGCTCTTGTAAGAATGCATCAGGGCTATGTTGATGGCGCAATCGATCCTGAAACACTTACGGCTTCTACAAAGACAGCTCGTGAGAAATGGTTCTCAAATGACCAGACAGGTTCATCAGGCGTATTCACATACTGGGCAGGTTCATGGTATCAGACACTTACAGACAACTTAATCAAGAACGAAGTTGATCCTGAGTTAGTACAGCTTCCTCCTATTCAGGAAATTAAGGATACTTGGGGCGGCTACCTCAACAGAGAGGCTCCCGTTTGGGTTATCATTGATGACGGCGACGGCGACGACTCTCGTGAGCAGGCAGTATT
>CANREB010000016.1 GCA_947629525.1 uncultured Lachnospiraceae bacterium | reverse complement strand
ACTCAACGGCGCCTTAAAAGCTTGCGCTTTTAAAGCTTGTTTCGTTAAGTACCGACGCTTTTCAAGGGTCTGCGGGGATGCATGCCCCTGTTCGGGCTGTTTGGTCTGCAGGACTGGTGGGTGGATAGAGAATAGAATAGGATTTTGGTGTGAGAATTGGGTGTTTGCTTTCGCTTTTGGGGAGTGGGTGCCTGATTTTTTTATGTCTTGAAAAATGGGATATATAAAGATGTAATTGACAATATGGCATATTTGCCATATACTATGATTGAGGTGGCAATATGGCAAAATTTGAGGTGATATTTTATGAAAAGGAAAATGGGGATGTTCCTGTTGAAGATTTTTTGAAAAGCCTAGACAGAAAAATGCGGGTTAAAATATCTGGAATCATAGGCGTTTTGCAGGAGTATGGAACTTATTTACGCGAACCTTATAGTAAACATTTAGAGGATGGGATATTTGAATTTCGAGGTAAATTAGGCAGTAATATTTCAAGAGTATTATATTTTTTCTGTTATGACGGAAAAATAATATTAACAAATGGTTTTGTTAAAAAACACAAAAGACTCCAAAGGCGGAAATAGAGCGGGCAAAAACATATCGTAAGGATTATTTGGAAAGGGTATGTGGAAAATGAGAAAATTTGATGATTTTTTAAATGAGCAGTTACAAGATGAAGAATTTAAAAAAGAATATGAGGATATGCAACCGGAATTTGATGTCATAAGGGCTATTATAGATGCAAGAATTTCACAAAACCTTACACAGAAAGAATTGGCACAGCGCACGGGAATCAATCAGGCGGATATCAGTAAGTTGGAGCATGGAACTAGAAATCCATCTATCAATCTTTTAAAAAGATTAGCAGAGGGCATGGATATGGCATTAAAAATCGAATTTGTTCCAAAACGAAATATTTAGAAAAAAGTATGCTTGAATTATTGGGGAATGTTAATATGGGAAAAGTTTCTGATAATGATTTTAAGGCTTGTATAACATAAATACGATTACTAATATAATGGCGGCGGACACAAGAAAGTTGGGACTTGCCAGTTTACTGATGAAAATATGGATACGGATCTGCCGAAGATGCTTGCGGAGTTGTGCGAGATGGCGAATGGAAGGTGAGTTGGTCTGCGGGGGGACGCCCGAACAGGGGCATGCACCCCCGCAGACGCGCTTGCGCTCGTGAAAAGCGTAGCGGTACTAAACTCAACGGCGCCTTAAAAGCTTGCGCTTTTAAAGCTTGTTTCGTTAAGTACCGACGCTTTTCAAGGGTCTGCGGGGGTGCATGCCCCTGTTCGGGCTGTTTGGTCTGCAGGACTGGTGGGTGTTGTGTGGGTGAATAGAGAATAGAATAAGATTTTGGGGTGGAATTGGGTGTTTGATTTTTGCTTTTGGGGAGAGGATGCCTGATTTTTTTATGTCTTAAAAAAATATGTTGGTGGATTTTAGAAAAAATGGTTGACAGAGGTATACAGGGGGGGGGGGTATAATAGAGGGGCATTTGAAAGATAGTGTGAAGAAACTTACTTTGAAAGGGAGAGAGGAAAACACAATGAGAAAAAGAACTTTGAAGAAAACAGCCGCGGTAGTGGCAGTGGCAGCTATGACAATGGTTATGTCGAGTATGACTGTATTTGCGGCAGAGGAGACTTACACGACTAAAGCGGGTGACAACCTTAGCAAAATCGCAAAGCAGGTATATGGCGATGCCCTCAAGTGGCGTGAGATTTATGAGAGTAATAAGAGTCAGATAAAAGACCCGAATGTTATTTACGCTAATCAGATTTTGACGCTGCCGAATACTACAGACACAGAAACGGAAACGCAGGCAGATACAGAAGCACAGGCAGCAGCAGAAGCACAGGCAGCAGCGCCAGTGGTGTTTGACAAGGCGTTTGAAGGCATTTATGAAACATACGATGCTTGGGAGGAAGACAACGAGATGTATGTAGAGCTTGAAGGAGCAGTTTATGTTGATAATGAACACTATGATCACATTCCAGTGAGCGTGTATTGGCATGGTAACGATTATCAGCCGGTTAGCTCTGAAACAATCATATCGTTAGGAGGCGGTGTATATCAGTACCCGGCTAGCATTGATGAGAATATAATTGTTACATTGGCATTTGAACCGGATTCAGATGGAAGCGACGTAATCGTAAAAGTGTATATAGGCGGAGAATATTTAGGTTGGATGAGTAAGTGAGAGTGATGATGGGACACGGTCGGAATATTGATTTTAACTTGTTTAGAACATTGGAATTTTTCAAGTTCCGAAGAATGAAAACACTCTAAACCAAAATTCATCTGCTATACATTAGCTGTTTCTCAACAGAAATCGTAACAAAAATATATCAAACCGAAAAAATACAAACACAGCACCACCCACAACAACATAGAAATAAGGCAGAATATACAAAATAAGCGGCGCATTGCGACAGCAGCGCCGCGTTTTTGTATATTCTGCCTTATTTCGTCCGTCCCACTCAAAACGTTTAGTCATACGCCGCATATTGAAAATAACAAAAAATAGTGTATAATATAAAAAGATTTCGGAATAGAACATCAGCATAAGGCGAAATCACTTGATGCAGAGGACATTTTCAAGATTTGACGGATGAGAGGATGCCGGATGTATGGAAATACAGATTGTAATAATGAGTATTGTTAAGGGGCAATGAATGAAAGAAAAAATAAGTATTATCAGGAAATCAATTGCTTTCTGTTGGAAGAATATTATGAAATATTCACGGTTTTGGAGCATTGTGTTAATTGCTGCTGCTCTGATATCCTCTTTCAGCATTTTAATAAATGCAAGAGTTCTTGAAAAAATGATTAATGCTTTATCCGAAGAAGCGATAAGTACTAAGATTTATCAATTGATTGCTGTTTGGATTTTAAGTGTATTAGCGATGAATTTGTTTTACTTATTAAATAAGTACATCAATATTCACATCAACGCGGAAATGGAAAAAAATTTTCTTCCGGATGTCATTGACAAATATAACAAATTGGAATATTGGCAATATGAATGCAGCGAAAATCAAGACTTATTCCAACATGTTAATGCGTCGTCTTATACGGACATTGTTTCCGTACTTAATATTTCCATCAATATAGTATCATCTGTTATTGCTGTGATTGAAGTCATCTGTATTTTTACATGGGCTGTTTTGTGGGTGGGGCTGATTGCAGGTTTGTTGACGATACCGTTGGTGTATTTTTGCTTATCCGCAGCTTATATTGAAATGAAACAGCGATGGACTATGACAAAAGATATAAGAAAACGATACTACTTTCAAAGCCTTTTTGCCGATAAAAACGCTTTGCAGGAAATAAAAGTGTTTAATGCAAAAGATTATTTTATTAATGAGAGTGAAAAATTGACACAATCAATTAATAATGACTTAAAAACAAATATCGGAAAAGTTACGAAATATAAACTGTTTTTTACAATGACAATATGTATGTTTACTGTGTTGGTAATCTGCGTGTCTTCCGAAATGATCATTGCGGAACGGTTACAAATTGGCACATATGCGATTTTAATCAACAGCATTGCAATTTTTGCCAGATCACAGCAAAGCCTGTCAAGTAACATTTCTACTTTGGCACGAACTTCCGAAAAAATAAATCTTATTTTGGCTTTCTTTGAATTGGATGAAACAAAGGGCAGCAAAAAAACAGAATTTTGTGGTTTGGAGAATAAATTATGGAATGACCAAAAGGCGATAGAGTTTGAGCATGTATCCTTTTCTTACCCCGATTCTGATAACATTGTGCTTGATGATGTGTCTTTTTCTGTAGAAAGAGGAGAAATTGTTTCTTTTGTTGGAATAAATGGTTCGGGTAAATCTACTATCATAAAACTTTTGTGCGGATTATATCAGCCGGACAAGGGGACGATCCGTATAAACGGGGTTGATATTACGGATATGCCGAATGAAATGATTGGAAAAGCGTTATCTGTTGTTTTTCAAGACGGACAGCATTACATGCTGTCACTAAGAGAAAATGTCGGACTTGGAAATATAGATGATATGCAGAATGATAATCGGCTGAAAGACGCTTTAACTGCAGCGGGTGTGAAAGATTTGTTTCAGTTGGAAAAAGGGTTGGATCAAAACCTTGGAAACATTTTTGAAGATGCGGTTGATTTGTCAGGAGGACAGTGGCAGAGAGTTTTAATAGCAAGAGCTTTTGCGGGAGAGGCAGATATGCTTCTCTTAGATGAACCCGCATCGTCACTCGATCCCATTGCAGAATGTGAATTGTATCATGTGATACATGATGTGCTTATAAAAGCTAAGAAAACTTCAATATTAATATCACATAGGCTGGCATCTTGTATTTTATCTGATAAAATTATGGTTTTGAAAGACGGACACATACAGGAAAGCGGAACTCACGAAGAGTTGATGGGGAATAATGGATACTATGCGGAAATGTTTATGAAACAACGCTCTTGGTATCAGTAGGAAATTTTGGAGGACAAATGAAATCAAAATCCGGAAGTAATGTGGTTACAATACAAAAAGCCACAAAGGATTTATTTGAAATAATGCCCGGTATAGTAACAGTAAAGATAGTCATCGGCATTGTATCTGCTTTGATAGCAGTCTTAAATGTAAATCTTTTAGCGGATATTATTGATTACGCAGGAAGATTAATAAATTCGGAACAGGTGAAAAAGGACTTTATCATAAGCGTAACAGGCTATGTCTTATGTTATGTTGTACTTCAAATGAGTTCTGTTGTTATGTACTATATTGATAATATACTGATTATACCCAAAATGGAACATTTCCATCATAGACTATCTGAGCATTTGGTAAATATTTCTTTGGAAGTGACTCATAACCCGCAGATACAAAATATGTTTTGGAGAGCGAAAGACGCAATCTATCAGGATAGAATTATGTCTGTGTTTATGACTGCTTTTCATATAGTTCCAATTATGATCCAGTTAGCAGGCACTATGATGATTCTTTACGGTTATAGTTTATCACTTGTTATACTAGCCTTTATGAGCGTTTTTCCATCAGCAATGGTGTCATTTTGGATTGGCAGAAAAGAATATCGGTTTTCTGTTGAACAGACACAGACAAGCAGATTAAGCGCTTATCTTTGGGAAATTATGACAAAGAAGGAAACGATTAGGGAAAACAGGATATATAATTTTGGAGATTACTTAAAAAAATATTTTTTTGATGTACAGCACAAAGTTTTAAAGACCAGAAAAAAGTTATTGATAAAAGAAGATGCAGGCAGAAATCTGGCAGAGCTTTTGAAAAATTCATTATATATACTTGCGTTGATTTCAGCAATCGGATTGGTTAGGAAAGATGTTATCACAGTAGGTATGTTTGCCGCTTGTATCGGCGTATTTACTACTATGCAGGGAAAAGCTTCCGATTTGTTTTCCTATTTTTCGGAAATTGACAATATATGTAAATACGCAGATGATTATTATGATTTTTTGGATTTTCCAAAAGATAAAAGCGGTACTGTCAAAATGGAAGATGGTATAAAAAGGATAGAATTAAAAAATGTATCGTACAGTTATCAAAATAACCAAAAATATGCTGTTGAAAATGTGGATTTGACTGTTGACAAAGGACAGCTGATTGTTATAGTCGGGGAGAATGGTTCAGGTAAAACCACCTTGTCGAAATTAATTTTGGGACTATATAAACCACAGACAGGATCTTTATTTGTAAATGGGATGCCTCAATCAGATTTTCAAAACACTTCGTATTTGCAGAATTTCTCAATTGCTATCCAAAGTTTTGAAAGATACGCGATTTCTTTGGCAGACAACGTTTTGATAAGTAATATAAATAATCGTACGCTTAACATAGACTCATTCTTTTCCATGTGTGATTTGTCAGAGATTAGGGACAGATTAGGCGGATATGATACAATGCTGGGAATTGAGTTCGGGGATGCAGATTTATCGGGCGGGGAATGGCAAAGAGTAGCTTTGGCAAGAGCCATGTATAAAAATGCGGATATCATAGTGTTAGATGAGCCGACAAGCGCAATAGATCCTCTGCTTGAGTTTGATTTATTAAATCGTTTTTTAGAAATAGCGGAAGAAAGAACCTGTATTGTAATATCCCATAGGATCGGGATGTGTAAAAAGGCTGATAAAATTGTTGTTATGGATAACGGAAAAATAGTGGAACAAGGTACACATGACTTTCTCATACATAATCATGGCAAATATTACGAGCTTTGGCTTGCACAATCTAAGTGGTATCATTGATGAGGTGACTTCAATTGTTTGTATTGCTGCCAAAATTGAAAATGGTAAAAAATATGTTGGTGGATATCATAAAAAATGATTGACAGAAATATACAGAGGGGGGGGTATAATGGAGAAGCATTTAATGGAATTGTGGGTGCAATTGTGGTAAAATAAACATAATACAGATTTAAAGGAGAAAATCAATTATGAAAAATTTTAAAAGTTACACACCGGAAAAGTATTCCTCACCGGATTTTAAGCAGATTGAGGAAGGAATTTATAGGACAAAAAATCCATATGAGGACGAGGATATATTTGTCACTTCACTTTCGTTTGAAATGGAGACGGAGTGCTATGGTGAAGAAGAAGGTTCACCACAAGATATCAGTCAGATACCGTTTGAGGATCTTATGGACGAATTTAATGTGTATGTTACCGATTTTTACGACGAACTGAACGAGCAGAGTGAAACGACCTGCTATCAGGAATTTGGCTCTGATGAAATAGAGGATATCCGAAAGCTGAGGACGCTCATAGGGAAACGCTTTTATGCCGTTCCATGCACAGATGAAAACAATGACGAAGAATATCATATAACAATCGAATAATAACCGATAAATACATTACAGCATCAATCCTACAGAACCAAAACAACTTCCCAAGCAGCCTTTCAGCACCACTCACAACAACACAGAAATAAGGCAGAATATACAAAATAAGCGGCGCATTGCGACAGCAGCGCCGCGTTTTTGTATATTCTGCCTTATTTCGTCCGTCCCACGCCCTTTTTTTAAAAATTTTTTTCATAAAAACCCATTGATAAACACCCCAATTTTCGTCTATAATAATATCAAATATTAAATCAGCCGAAAGGAGCGCTACACTGTGTATATCAATAGACACGCTGAAAAAACCGTGCAGGAGCTTGCACAAATGTTTGGAGCCGTGCTTGTTGCCGGACCCAGACAAGTCGGCAAAACCACCATGTTAAAGAGAATGACAGACGGAATGAATTACGCCACACTGGACGATCCTATACTTCGGGCAAGCGCCGAAGAGGAAAGCGGAACCTTTTTTAAAGATAATCCGCCCCCCGTATTTGTGGACGAAATTCAAAAAGCGCCGGCTTTATTTGAGCAGATTAAAATGTCGCTCGATCGAGAGCGAAAAAAAGGGCAGTTCTTCATGTGCGGCTCTCAGCAATTCAAAATGATGAAAGGAGTAAGCGAGTCCCTCGCCGGACGCATCGGACTGGTCACACTGCTTGGATTTTCTCTGCGCGAGTCCCACGGGATAACATTCGATGTACCGTTTCTGCCTACAGAAGAATACTTCTCACAGCGAAAGCTGCACATGGCGGACATTTCCTACGATGAAGTGTGGAACACGATACATCGCGGCTCTATGCCGGAGCTGCAGGACAATCCCGATTTCAACTGGCAGATGTTTTACGGTGCGTATGTACGCACCTACATTGAACGTGATGTGCGGGAACTATCGGATATTGGGGACACTGTAAAATTTACAAAATTCATGGTGGCTGCTGCCGCTTCTACAGGACAACTCTTGAATTTGTCGTCTTTGGCAAGAGATGTCGGCATCAGCCAGCCCACAGCTGAACGATGGCTCTCAGTTCTCGTGGCGTCCAACATTGTATATCTGCTTCAGCCATACTTCAATAATATTGCAAAAAGAGCAATAAAAACGCCGAAGCTGTATTTCCTCGACACTGGACTTGCCGCTTATCTGACAAAATGGAACACACCGGACGTACTGAAAAACGGCGCGATGGCGGGAGCATTCTTTGAGAGCTTTGTAGTATCAGAAATCATAAAAAGTTATTACAATCGGGGAATTTTAGAACTTCCCCTGTACTTCTACCGCGACAAGGACATGAATGAAATCGATCTTTTAATCGAAGAAAACGGCATCCTGCATCCGATAGAAATGAAAAAGCACGCCGACCCGCAAAAAAAAGACACCGACGCTTTCAACCTTCTAAATAAACTTCCAAATATAAAACGCGGACCGGGCGGCGTAGTCTGCCTTTACGACAAACTCATAACCCTCAACGGCTCAGACAAAATAATCCCCATAAACTTCCTCTAACCCCAATACCCCTCATCCCCACCCAGCCAGCCCCTCTTACAATGACGGACGAACTAAGGCAGAATATACAAAATAAGCGGCGCATTGCCCCATCACCCCTCATTTCCACTTGAAAAACCCCTTCCCGTTGTGTATAATGAAATAAGTGACTGTGAACAGTGAAAATATTGGAAATATGAGGTTTTATTATGATTAGTGCAAACAATGTGACTTACAGGGTGGGAAAGAAAGCATTATTTGAAGACGTAAACATTAAATTTACCGAAGGCAACTGCTATGGATTGATCGGTGCAAACGGCGCGGGAAAATCCACATTTCTGAAAATCCTGTCAGGCAAGCTTGAAACAACAAAAGGCGATATATCGATCACACCGGGACAGAGACTGTCAGTGCTTGAACAGGATCATTTCAAGTATGATGATTATACCGTTTTGGACGTCGTTATTATGGGTAACGAACGTCTGTATGAGATAATGAAAGAAAAGGAAGCCATTTACGCAAAAGAAGATTTTTCCGATGAGGACGGAATACGCGCGAGCGAACTTGAAGGCGAATTTGCCGAGATGAACGGATGGGAAGCAGAGTCTGACGCCGCGCAGCTGTTGAACGGACTCGGAATAGGCACGGAGCTTCACTATTCCGTTATGCGTGACCTGAACGGCAGTGACAAAGTAAAGGTACTTCTTGCAAAAGCGCTTTTCGGTAATCCCGATATCCTGCTTCTTGACGAGCCGACGAACCATCTTGATTTGGATGCTATCGCGTGGTTGGAGGAGTTTTTGATCGAGTTTGAAAATACGGTCATCGTCGTATCGCATGACCGATATTTCCTTAATAAAGTATGTACACAGATAGCGGATATCGATTACGGCAAGATACAGCTTTATGCGGGAAACTATGATTTTTGGTATGAGTCAAGCCAGTTGCTTGTCAGACAGATGAAGGAAGCAAACAAGAAAAAAGAAGAAAAGATCAAAGAACTTCAGGAATTTATCTCACGTTTCTCTGCGAACGCATCAAAGTCAAAGCAGGCAACTTCAAGAAAGAGAGCGTTGGAGAAGATCGAACTTGATGAAATCAAGCCTTCAAGCCGCAAATATCCATATATAGATTTCAGACCTGACCGCGAGATAGGCAACGAAGTGCTTACGGTTACAAACCTTTCCAAGACGATAAACGGTGAGAAAGTACTTGACAATATTTCATTTATACTTAGGCGTGAAGATAAAGTGGCGTTTGTGGGCGGCAACGAACTTGCGAAAACCACGCTTTTCCAAATCCTTATGGGTGAAATAGAGCCTGACGAGGGTTCGTTCAAGTGGGGAGTCACAACGTCGCAGGCGTATTTCCCCAAAGACCCGACTAATGAGTTTAACAACGATTATACTATCGCGGAATGGCTTATGAGCTATTCGCCCGTTGACGATATCACATATGTGCGCGGATTTTTGGGACGTATGTTATTTGCGGGCGAAGACGGCGTCAAAAAGGTAAAAGTGCTTTCGGGAGGCGAGAAAGTCCGCTGTCTTTTAAGCAAGATGATGATAAGCGGAGCTAACTGCCTTATACTTGACGAGCCGACCAACCATCTTGACATGGAGTCGATAACAGCTTTGAACAACGGAATAATCAAGTTTCCGGGAGTTGCGATATTTTCCTGTCATGACCACCAGTTTGTGGAAACTACGGCAAACCGCATAATGGAAATACTTCCGGACGGTTCGCTTGTAGACAAGATAACAACATATGACGAATACCTTGCAAGTGATGAGATGGCAAGAAAGAGAACAGCGGTCTATACTGCTGAAGCGGAAGATGAAACAGGAGAACAGGCAGATTAGAAATCTGCCTGCTTTTGTATAAGACGCAATGCAATGAACCGGCAGATTGCAGAAAGGAGCATACGCAGGATGGGATTTGTGGATTTGCATGTGCATTCGACACGCTCGGACGGTACGCTTTCACCTAAAGAACTTGTAGACTATGCGCTTGAAAAAGGATTAAAAGCGATGGCGCTCACTGATCATGACACGGTGGACGGCATCAGCGAGATACTTGAATACGCCGCGGACAAGCCGATAGAAATAATACCGGGCATAGAGTATTCTACAGAGTATAATGGTCGTGACGTGCATATCGTGGGACTTTTTATAGACCATAAAGCGCCGAAGTTCGTCTCTTATTTAGACAGATTTAAAAAGTCGCGCACTGAGCGTAACCATAAGCTTTGCGCCAACCTTCAAAAAGCGGGCATAGATATTTCATACGATGAGCTTATGGACGAATTTCCTGATGCGGTCATCACAAGGGCGCACTACGCAAAGCTTATATTAAAAAAAGGGTATGTAAAAAGTATCAGGGAAGCATTTGACAAGTATCTGGGCGATCATACGCCGTACTTTGTCCATCGTGAAAAAATCACCCCGCAGGAAGTTATCGACGTGACGCTTTCGGCGGGCGGCATACCTGTGCTTGCACACCCGACGCTTTACGGAATGGGGAAAGAGCAGCTTGAAACGCTCGTATCTTTGCTAAAATCAGAGGGGCTTATGGGTATAGAAACTGAATACAGCACATACACCCCCGCAGAGACAAGGCGCATAAAGGCGCTTGCCCAAAAGTACAACCTGCTGCCAAGCGGCGGTTCTGATTTTCACGGGAGCAATAAGACGGGACTGGATCTTGCAGTCGGCTATGGCAGGCTGTATGTGGATGAAGAGATACTAGAGAAGCAGAAAAAAGCGCTTAAGACTAAGATACTTTTTGCGGATATAGACGACACGCTTTTAAATTCGGATAAAAAGATATCGGAACATACGCGAAAAAAGATTTTGGAGATGCTTTCCAAGGGACATCATTTTGTGTTTGCAAGCGGGCGTCCGATAAACAGCATTATGGATGTTGTCGGACAGATTGACATTGCAGACAAAAAAGTGGCGGGCGGCGTTTACGCTACGGCATATAACGGCGCACTAGTGTATGACTGCCTTAATAATGAAACGATTGAGCAGTCCGCGATAACACTCGAAACGGCACAGAAAATATTTGATATGGCTTTGAGCGCGGGCGTTCATATACAGACGTACACTGATACCTGCATTGTGACATGCCGCGAAGACGACGAACTTGATTTTTATACTAAAAAGGTGGATATGCCGCATATAGTTGAAACAGACCTGAAAAAAGTGATTAAGCACGAGACGCATAAGCTTATAGCGATATCGCTTGACGACCGCTCAAAACTGGAAGCGCTGCGCAGTATGGCGGAGACCTTGGATGTGTGCGGCGAAATAGTATGTGCGTATTCAAATGCGTATTATCTTGAATTTTATAACAAGAATGCGGGAAAAGGGAATGCGCTGCGCGCTCTGTGCAGAAAGTTGAATATTCCGCTGAGAAACTGCGTGGCGGCAGGCGATGAGGAGAATGACATTTCCATGATAAAAGCGGCAGGAGTAGGGGCGGCGGTGGCAAATGCCAAAGATATTTTAAAAGAAAGTGCCGACTATGTTACGCTTAACGACAATAACAATGATGCCGTAGCCGAGTTGATAGATAAATTCATATTAAACGATGAGAGAGGTAATTTATGAACAACAAGAAAATCGCGTTTGTAAAAAGAGTAGAGCAGAACAGCAAAAATTATTTTCCCAAGGATTTATTTTCGCTGGAGGCAGCGCAGCAGTTCCTTTTGCAGTTAAACAGGAGTTTTGGCCTTGAGACGCTTATGTGCGACAGACATGGCGGCATAATAATGGTAAATGGCGACTTTGAAGGATTTAAGCCTGATGTGGTCAACAAACCCGGAAACAAGATAAGGGTGAAAGGCAGGACTGTATGCCATATTTACGTCAAATACAAGAATGAGGCACAGGATAATGATGCGGCAAACGAACTGCTTGACGCATATATTAAAACATTGGAAGGCTACAGCGAGAAGTCGTATATGGCGAGTGAACAGGCGGCATACATAGATGAACTGGAACAGCAGATAGAAAAGGACGCGTATCAGGTAAAATATTCCGCGCAGAACGATCCGCTTACAGGGCTTTTGAACCGCAATTATTTCATAAGCCATATGAAAGAACTGGAAAAGCGCGGCATCGTTCCGACTGCCGCCGTATGTGTGAACATCAACGACTGGAGATTTTTTGATGACAATTACGGCGAGGAGGAAAGCGACAGACTTATCGTGACAGTAGCTGATATCTTAAAAAAGGTTACAAGGGAATGCGGCATGGACAACGCCGTGCTCGGCAGGGTCGAGGGCGATGTGTTTTATGTGCTTCTGCCGCTGGTCGAAGAAGAAGAGGCAGGAAAATACTGTGATAAGCTTCAGAAAGCATGCATAGATTTTGAAGATGAGATACTTGCCCCCAGTGTCGCGACAGGCTGCGTAATAAAGACGAATGTGGAGGAAAGCTTTAAGGAGATATTTTCCGATGCGGAATACGCGATGCTTGAAAATAAATTTGAAATTAAAAATTCACAGGAGTATAAAATAAGGCTGGAAAAGCATGCTAAGAGTACAAATAAATGACAATTCTAAAATAATTATTAAGTAGAAGAAATTTAGAAAAAAAGAGAAAATAAAAGAAAAAAAGAGATAACAGAAGAAAATATAAGAAAATAAACGCTGGATTTGCTTGCATAACTTTGGAGAAAAAATTATTATATGTTCTGTTAGCACTCAATAGAAAAGAGTGCTAACTGAAAAGGTCAAAAATATTTTTTATAAATCATTAAGGAGGCATTTATCATGAAGTTAGAACCATTAGGCGACAGAGTAGTATTAAAGCAGTTAGCTGCGGAAGAGACAACAAAGTCAGGTATCGTATTGCCGGGACAGAATAAAGAAAAGCCCCAGCAGGCAGAGGTTATCGCAGTAGGACCGGGCGGCATGGTCGATGGCAAAGAGGTTACAATGCAGGTCAAGGCAGGCGACAACGTTATATTCTCTAAATATGCGGGAACAGAAGTTAAGCTTGACGACGAGGAATACATTATCGTAAAGCAGAGTGATATTTTAGCTGTAGTAAAATAAAAAATAGTGATTAAAATTTGGAGGTTTGATTATCATGGCAAAGGAAATTAAGTATGGTGCAGAGGCACGTAAGGCATTGGAATCCGGTGTAAACCAGCTTGCTGATACAGTCAGCGTAACACTTGGACCTAAAGGAAGAAACGTAGTTCTCGACAAGTCATTTGGAGCACCTTTGATTACAAACGACGGTGTTACTATCGCAAAAGAAATTGAACTTGAGGACGCTTTTGAAAATATGGGCGCACAGCTTGTAAAGGAAGTTGCAACAAAGACAAACGATGTGGCAGGCGACGGTACTACAACAGCTACGGTTCTTGCACAGGCGATGATCAATGAAGGTATGAAGAACCTGGCAGCAGGCGCTAATCCTATCGTACTCAGAAAGGGAATGAAGAAAGCCACTGATCGCGCAGTTGAAGCTATCGCGTCTATGAGCTCAAAAGTAAACGGAAAGAAGCATATCGCGAGAGTAGCTGCCATTTCTGCAGGTGATGATGAAGTAGGAAATATGGTAGCGGATGCTATGGAGAAAGTTTCCGGCGATGGCGTTATCACGATCGAAGAGTCAAAGACAATGCTGACAGAGCTTGATTTGGTAGAAGGTATGCAGTTTGACCGCGGATATATTTCAGCATATATGGCTACGGATATGGATAAGATGGAAGCAACTCTTGAAGATCCGTATATCCTTATCACAGATAAGAAGATTTCAAATATTCAGGAGATACTTCCCGTTTTGGAGCAGGTTGTGCAGTCAGGCGCTAAGCTTCTTCTTATCGCTGAGGATGTAGAGGGCGAAGCTCTTACAACATTGATCGTAAATAAGCTCCGCGGTACATTCAATGTAGTAGCTGTAAAGGCTCCCGGATATGGCGACAGGAGAAAGGCTATGCTTGAGGATATCGCGATCCTTACAGGCGGTCAGGTGATAAGCGAAGAACTTGGTCTTGACCTTAAGGAGACTACGCTTGAGCAGTGCGGACGCGCTAAATCAGTTAAGGTTCAGAAAGAGAATACGATAATTGTTGACGGCGAGGGCGATAAGGCAGCAATCGACGCAAGGATTGCCCAGATAAAGAAGCAGATCGAAGAGACGACATCAGACTTCGATAAAGAGAAACTTCAGGAGAGACTTGCAAAACTTGCAGGCGGCGTAGCAGTTATCCGTGTAGGTGCGGCTACAGAGACAGAGATGAAAGAAGCTAAACTCCGTATGGAGGATGCTCTCAACGCTACAAGGGCAGCAGTTGAAGAAGGTATCATCGCAGGCGGCGGTTCTGCTTATATCCACGCTTCAAAAGAGGTTGCAAAGCTTGTCGAGTCACTTGACGGTGATGAGAAGACAGGTGCTAAGATCGTACTTAAAGCGCTTGAAGCTCCTATGTTCAAGATCGTTGCAAACGCAGGTCTTGAAGGCAGCGTTATCGTAAACAAGGTAAAAGAGCTTGAGACAGGTTACGGTTTTGACGCTTTCAAGGAAGAGTATGTTGATATGATAGAGGCAGGAATCCTTGATCCCGCAAAGGTTACAAGGAGCGCTCTTCAGAATGCATGCAGTGTGGCAAGCACACTTCTTACAACAGAGTCTGTTGTGGCAAACATCAAGGAAGAAACTCCCGCAATGCCTGCAGGCGGTCCCGGGATGGGCGGTATGATGTAATAAATTTATATGAGAAATACAAAACAGTCTTGTGCGTAATGTGCAAGGCTGTTTTTTTGCAGACTTATATGTTGGTTTTGGTGGAATAATAGTATGCAGCGTGGTATAATAAATTAAGCAGATGATTTTTACATTTATTTTTGATTAAAAGGAGCGTTTTAATGGATTTGATTAAACAGGGCTGTATTGATATTTGGATAGATGAAATAGTACCATGTTTAAAGAATGTCGAAACAGGCGAAGTAAAAGAAACTGTTGTATTTAAAATCGAAAGCAGAGCATATTTAAAGAAGTTTCAGAAAAAAGACGGGTGGCATATAAATTGGAACGAAGTACCTAAAGATGTAGAAGTGTTTGCGCTTGCGTTAAAAGATACAAATGAAATCCAAGGGTTAGTTGGAGTGAGAAACGACAAAGATTCTAATGCGGCATATCTGCATTGGGCTTGTACAGCACCGCATAATAATATTCACGATTTCGGAAAGCAAAAATATACAGGGGTAGGCGGTCATTTGTTTGCGATAGCAGCGGATAAATCTATTCAGTGGGGATATGAAGGCGCTGTTCATGGCTTTGCTGCAAATGAAGAACTGCTAAATCACTATATAAAGGTATTTCAGGCTGAATATTTAGGGATGCTGCATCAATATCAGTTTTTTATTGATGAGACAAAGGCTAAGGAATTATTGGAGGTGTATCATTATGAATGGAACGAAACCTAAATTTTTGGAAAATATTACATTGCTGCCACAATATTACGCAGCACCTAATCCATATGAAAATGCACCGTCTTGCCATGTTAATTTGCTGGAATTGTCGCGGTATGCAAAAAAATGTGGGAAAAAACTTGTTGAATTAACTAGTGAGGAGGTTCAGCGTTTTTCTATTTAATTTTGTATGGAAGTTTTTGCGGGGCGGGGGTGCTGCAAATATGGTAGAAAATTACGAGGCTTATCTGGGTGAGCTTAAGGATTTTCATCTGTTTAAGGATATAAATGCGGAAGAAACCAAAAAAATGCTCAAATGCTCAAAAACAAAGGAAGGCATATACACAGACCAAAGCTATATTTTCAGGCAGGGGGAAACACCGAGACAGCTTTTTGTGCTTTTGGAGGGTGCGGTGATGATTGCCAAGGATTTTGCGTCAGGCAAGCGGGATGTGCTTTTTATAGTGGAAAAAGGAGACGTGTTCGGAGAGATGTTTCTCTTTTCGGACGCAAAAAGCTATTGGTATGACGCGATAGCGCAGGGCAATGTGCGCGTGCTTGAAATTCCGTGGTCGTTTTTTTACTGTTTCTGCAGCAACGCCT
Organism: uncultured Lachnospiraceae bacterium; assembly: GCA_947629525.1. Classification (GTDB taxonomy): domain Bacteria; phylum Bacillota; class Clostridia; order Lachnospirales; family Lachnospiraceae; genus COE1. Next base: position 34,345 of record CANREB010000016.1, on the reverse strand, counting down.
GTGAGCATCACAGAATGATAACAAGAAATATGCTTGAGATACAGTCGGAGAAAAATTTCACTATGACAAGAAAGCTGCATCTGTTGTCAGGTACGACGCTGAGGGAACGCATTGCGTTGTGGCTCATGGATGAGGCAGGGGATAAAAATACTGTCAGGCTTTCAATGAACAGGGAAGAGCTTGCCGATTACATAGGCACGACGCGCCCGTCACTTTCACGCGAGCTGATGAAGATGCAGCAGGAAGAGCTGATAGAGGTTGAAAAGAGCAGGATTAAAATTCTGGACAGGGCGGAGCTTGAAAATGTATATTCCCACGGATAGCGAGCTGGAATTTAGTGGAATGCCAGTTTAGCGGATATTGCAGAAAAAGAAATTTAAAAAATTTTTGAAAATGTAACAAATGTTACGGACTTTATCCTTATAATTGAATATACTAAAACTACAAGGAACAAACAAAACAGCAAAATTTCAAATAATAATGATTATAGGAGGGATTTATTATGGCAGACAATAATACACAGCAGGTTGACAATCTTGTAAGCCTCTTGGACGGTTACGCTACAAAAGGAGGACATCACCTGAACGTAAACGTATTGAACAGGGAGACTCTTCTTGATGCGCAGAAGCATCCCGAAAATTATCCGCAGCTTACAATACGTGTTTCAGGCTATGCCGTAAACTTTATCAAGCTTACGCCCGAACAACAGGCGGATGTAATCTCAAGAACATTCCATGAGAGCATCTGACAAAAGTATAATTAAATACAGGCGATAATAATGAGCGGCTGCCCTGCAGATTAAATTCTGCAGGGTGGCTGCTTTGTTTTGATAAAGCCGTGAAAAGCTATAAAGCACATAAAAAAACAGTGAAATTATTGAAAAACAAAAGAATATATGTTACTTTAAAAATAAAAATATGTTTATAATTACAGATTATACTAATATTGAGACAGAGATGAGGTACTAATTTGACTTTTGAACGGTATAGCGAGAAAAACCTCATGGAGAGGAGATTATACTATGACAGAAACATTTATTATTAATAAAGGACAAAAACCAACAGATGAGCAGCTGCAGGAAGTAATGGAAGCTAAGAAAAAGCCAATCATATTTGATGAAGATGCCCCCGAATTATCTTCAGCCATGTATAAGGCTTTTCGGAGTTCCGTAATTCAGAGAAATAGAAATAAAAATGCATAGATACAGAAATGTTTGCGCAGGGCTATTGCAACTGGGAAACATTAATTCCTATTGCGGCAGCCCTATAATTTTTGCATCTATTGAGCATAAATTCTTTACCGTCAATGCGAAGCCGTTCAAATCAAGGCGCTGGAGAGTATTATTTTCATTCAATACGAAAATCCCCCAATTCACTCAATCCCTATTGTTAAAACACGAAATTTGAAGTAATATAGGATTATCAGGTAAGCTTGCTTGATTAAAATGCTTTAATCAAGGAGAAAGAAATGAAAAATTTAATAGCCGGATTTAATAAAGACAAAGTCCCTAGATACGCGCGTTCCGAATTAAGATATGAGAACTCGGTATGGAATGTCCTCATTATTCTTTCGGCAGTGTGCCTGATAATCTGCATTGCGGGGACTGTCCGGGAAGCAGACCTGTATTTTAACGGCAGCTATATTGATGCCGCCTATAATGAGCGCAACAAAACAGCATCATATTTGGACACGAACCACAATTATCATATGTACAATCTGGGAACAGACATATTTACAGCGCCAAAAGGTAAAGACGGACATATACGCTTATATTACAAGGGCGATTTGGACAAAGCGACATTTCTGACAAAATGGTATATGTGGGTACTGTATTATATAGCATTTGTGACACTTGTGTCAGTCGGGATGTGGCGCAGACACAGGAACATCAAAGCGTGCATACAGGCGGCGCAGTCAGAGAAGCTTATGCGAAAGGAGGAGCATCTATGAACGTAAATGCAATGGTATGGCTTGCAGCTATGATAATACTTATAGTGATTGAGATCGTCACAGTCGGACTTACCACGATATGGTTTGCGATAGGCGCGCTTGCGGCGGTGATAGTATCGTCGTTTTGCGACAACGTATTTCTGCAGGTGATTGTATTTTTGGCAGTGTCTCTGGGAATGCTGATATTTACAAGACCATTGGCTGTAAAATACATAAACACATCAAAGATAAAGACAAACTACGAAGGCATCATCGGCAAGGTAGTGCGCATAACCAAGGACGTGGACAATATCAGCGACACGGGAAATGCCGTTGTGAACGGACAGGAGTGGACAGTCAAAGCCGCGGACATTAACATGAAAATACCCGCGGGAAGCCTTGCAAAGGTAGTAGATATAAAAGGCGTAAAGCTGATAGTCGAAAAATACGAGGACCGGTGAAAAAGACAGTAGACAAAATACCAAAAAGAACATAAAATAAAAACAGACAGTACACAATAAGGCAGGGCAGAGCCCGTTATATAAAAAGGAGGAATAAATAAATGGTACCGTTTCTGATAATATTATTTGTGATCATAGTGATATTGGCGTCAAACGTGCGCATAGTGCCGCAGGCATACGCGTATGTTATCGAGCGCCTCGGCGGATATGCCGCAACTTGGGGAGTAGGACTTCATTTCAAGATACCTTTCCTTGACAGAGTGGCAAAGAAAGTAAACTTAAAAGAGCAGGTAGTAGATTTTCCGCCTCAGCCCGTTATCACTAAGGATAATGTAACGATGCAGATAGATACGGTCGTGTTTTTTCAGATAACAGACCCTAAGATGTACGCATACGGCGTAGATAATCCTATAATGGCTATCGAGAAACTGACGGCGACGACGCTTAGAAATATCATCGGTGAGATGGAACTTGACCAGACTCTTACATCAAGAGAAGTCATCAACACAAGCATGCGTTCCGCTTTGGATGTGGCGACAGACCCTTGGGGCATCAAGGTAAACCGTGTGGAGCTTAAAAACATCATTCCGCCCGAAGCAATCAGGAACGCGATGGAAAAGCAGATGAAAGCAGAACGTGAAAGACGTGAGGCAATCCTTAAAGCAGAGGGCGAAAAGAAGTCCACGATCCTTGTTGCGGAAGGTCAAAAGGAGTCCGCGATCCTTGAGGCGGAGGCTGAAAAGCAGGCGGCAATCTTACGTGCCGAAGCTGAAAAGGAAAGAAGGATACGCGAGGCGGAAGGTCAGGCGGAAGCTATCCGCGTGGTACAGATGGCAAATGCCGAAGGTATTAAATTCCTTAGAGAAGCAGGGGCGGATGATGCCGTGCTTACCATAAAGAAACTTGAAGCGTTTGAAAAAGCTGCAAACGGCAACGCGACAAAGATAATAATACCGTCCGAAATTCAAGGCGTTGCAGGGCTTGTAAAATCGGCAGGAGAAATATTAAAATAATTAAAAATAAAAATATAAAATAAAGATATAAAATAAAAATATTTGGAAAAATTCGGGAAGGTGCGGTTTATGACAAGGATATTGATACTTGAAGACAGCGATGAGAGCTTAAAAGCACTCACGGCTATGGTAAAAAGCGTATCCGACAAAGTCGCCGCAGTTCCCGTCAAAAGCCTGAATGAGGCAAGAGGCGCTGTAAAGGACGCTGATGCTCCGTTTCAGGCTTTTTTGCTTGACATAAATCTCGATGCGGACGACAAAAATGATATTTCAGGAATTATCTTTGCAGGCGAGGTGCGCGCCATGAAAAAATACGCGTTCACACCGATAGTAATGATAACGTCGCTTGTAAATATGGAGCTTAAGGCATACAGGGAACTGCACTGTTACCAGTATCTCATAAAGCCGTACAACGAGGATGAAGTTAAGACGCTCATAAGCAGGCTTCTCTTCATGCAGCAGCCGGATGAGACAAAGGAACGGTTTATCATTGTGAAAAAATCGGGAATAAATTATAAGCTTTCATGCAGTGACATAATATGTTTAAAGGCAGTGCAAAGAGGCGTATGTTTTGTGCTTGCGGATGGGGAATTAAATGTTCCGTATGTCACGATAAAACGCCTTTTGGAAAAGCTGCCGGAGGGGAATTTTGTGCAGATACACAGAATGTGCGTGGTAAATACGGATCATATTGAAAACGTTGATTTTGTGAACGGCATAATAGCCTTAAAAGGCGGCGTCACAGCGCAGATGGGTGTGACTTTCAGAAATACGCTCAAGCAGAAGCTTATGGGAGGAAGCACGGATGAATGAGAAAAGATGGCGTTTCCTGTACAGGATTTTTTGCGTTATAGCGCTTTTGGCAGCGGTCTATCTGCTGGCTGACCTGTATTTGAGCAATACGCTTGATTTTAAAGTAGCGCTGCTTTTTGGGATAATTTTTTCGGTGATAATATTAGGCTTCCTTGACTGGGGGCAGAGCTATGCGGCTATGAAAAAGCAGGAGAGGGAACTTAAGATATACAAATATTATATACGCCCTCTGGAGGAAATGATAAAAGACATACGCGCAAGGCAGCACGAGTTTGACAACCATATGAACGCGATATTGAATATGCATGTTACCATTGACACATATGATGAGCTTGTCAAAGCGCAGTCCGCATACGGGAAAAGCATATATGACGATAAGGTACGCAGCGATCCTGCACTTTTACGCATTTCCGATAAAATACTTGCGGGTTTTCTTTACAGTAAGATAATCAGTGCGCCAAGCTATATAAATATAGATATCCAAGTCCTGAATAACGAGATAGTCACGACTGCTTCCGAACACTGCCTTGTGGAAATAATAGGAACGCTTACGGATAATGCTTTTGAGGCGGCTTCCCCCGGGCTTGGCGATGTTGGCATCGTGCTTGACGCAAAGGACGACAAACTCATATTTATGATAAAAAATCAGGTAAACGGGCTTAAAATGAGTGATATAGAGCGCTTTTTCGAGAAGGGCTATACGACAAAGAATAACCGCGAAGGCAGAGGACTCGGGCTTTATCAGGCAAGGCGCATAGCTAAAGAGAACGGAGGCGAGATAACGGTAGAGCTGCTTTCGGAAAACAAAAGTCAAAAGATATGCTTTCGACTTGAAATATAAAATACAAACCTATGTTCAACTAAAAGATGAATATTTACTTGAAAAAAGACAGAGTTTATGTTACACTGTATAAGTGTATTCAGGCTTATATGATTAAGCTGTCTAAGCGCCTGCTGTTTGGAAAGCGGCAGAATGGAGGATTTTATGGAACAGTACAAAAAAGAATTCATAGAATTAATGGTTGACAGCAATGTTTTGAAGTTTGGTGAGTTCACGCTCAAAAGCGGCAGGAAATCACCGTTTTTTATGAACGCGGGAGCATACGTGACAGGCTCTCATCTCAGAAAGCTTGGAGAATATTACGCAAAGGCTATCCATGACAGCTACGGTGTGGATTTTGACGTGCTTTTCGGACCCGCATATAAGGGAATACCGCTTGCGGTTGCCACAACGATAGCATTCAGTGAACTGTACGGCAAGGATATAAGATACTGCTCAAACAGAAAAGAGATAAAAGACCATGGAGATGTAGGCATACTTTTGGGCAGCGGTTTAAATGACGGTGATAAAGTAGTTATCATAGAGGACGTGACCACTTCGGGCAAATCAATAGAAGAGACTTTCCCTATATTAAAAGAGCAGGCGGATGTCAATGTGATAGGGCTTATGGTGAGTCTTAACCGTCAGGAGCGCGGCAAGACGCAGATGAACGCTCTTGCTGAGATACGTGAGGTATACGGTATAAAGACAGGTGCCATAGTTACTATGGAAGAAGTGGTGGAATACCTGTACAACAAAGAATATAACGGCAGAGTCCTTATAGATGATGATATGAAATCTAAAATAGACGCTTACTACGAACAGTACGGCGCGAAATAGGAGATAGATAATATGGACGAGAAAGTATTTAAGACGATGGGGCGCTCAGGCGCTCTTGCGATCACAATAGGAGTTATTTCAATAGTATTTGGACTGGCGAGCGGCATTATGCTCTTGATCAGCGGCGGAAGACTGCTTGCAGGCAAATCAAAGATTTTATTCTGACGGCTGTTTGATGGGCATTTCACACGGGATGCCCATTTCATATGATGAAAGGATGTCGTATTAATGATAAAACTGATCAATAAATCGGGATATATTTTTACGGACAAAAAAAATCCGAAATCAGGCATAATGTCTTTGGCTTTGGGATCAATATCAGTAATATCGGTATTCCTTGCACTCTATCTTACCGTGAGAAACGGCGGAGACGCGCCTATGAAATATGGCACGGTGATATTGCTGTCCATAGTGTATGCGGGTATTGGTCTGATACTTGGAATACGCTCACTGTCGCAGAAAGATATTTACCGTTTTTTCCCGACAGCCGGAATACTTTTTAATGCTATAGCATTTGCAGAGTGCGGTTTTATTTTGTATTTGGGAGTGACCGGAATATGACAGATATGTCAGTTATAGAAGAAAGATACGAACTTTCCTGCGGACGCATACGCGAGATAGCAGAAACGCAGGAAGTATCTGAACAATATAAAGATTACTTTAAGAAAACGGCAGAGTTCATACTTCTTACGGCAGACGCTTACGGGAAAGTAAGAGACGGATTTTTCACACAGGGCAGGACTTCCATCGATGAACTGCGAAAGGTGAACAGGGCGCTTTATGCTGACATTTTGGACGACAGATATGCCGTAAGTTATGCCAACCCTGATTATGCCTGTGAAAAGCTCGGCGAAGAGCTCGGCGCTCTTCTTTCATTCTTATACGCGGAACTTCGCAGTATGATAGCATGCGCGTTTGAAGAAAAGCTTGAAGCGCTTGTCATCCGCATGGAACTTTTTGTTGAAATATACAATATGTTTGAGTATGCCAAGAGCGAAGCAGAGTTGAATAATGAAGAACCGCAGGTGCCGTCAGGGAATGACATCCGTGAAAATATGTACTGGTTCGTGAGCGATTACTCTGAACCCGCGTCACAGCAGAGAGTGGGAGAACAGTTAGATACGGAGCGTGATTTTGCGGTCAGGATAATTATGGAGAGCGACCTTAATGACATAAGCTATCTGTACCGTTACGGCGAATATATTTCGCCCGGGATTGAAAAAATGGCACAGTATTTGAGCACTCTTTCACATGAACGCATACAGATGATTGCCGACACTTATACGGAAGGGTATCGCATCGGATTTATAAAAGGCAACAAGGATCTGAGTAAAAAAGAGACTGTTGATATACGGTTTGTACTTGGATTTGAGCGGATAATAAAGGCGGCGATTGCCAATTTTGCAAAAATGGGGCTTAAACCGACAGTATACAGGTCAAGAGACAGTATTTTTTACAAAAGGGGTACAAGCAGGACAGGATATTATGGCGCGTCTGCCAATAAACAGTACGAGTACGACCATAAAGACGATATCGCGCTTTTCCTTGACAGACGGCTGGTAAACCGCAGGCTTGAAGTATTAAGGCTTGCGTATGAGGAATACAAGGATAAAGCGGCAAAATACGCAGGACCCGCAGTCGTAGAAGTGTTTGGAGAGACGCCGTTTTCACCGATTTCCAAAAAAACGGCGTGTGCGTTGAGCAAAGAACAGCAGAAGCTTTCATCTGAACTGATGGGAGCACAGGCTGATATCGTAAGCAATTATATAAATGAGGAGGAGCGCAGCTTTACGATAATAGCGTTTCCCGTACCCGACATCGGAGATAAATTTGAGGAAATCTTTGATGAGACCGTTAAACTTAATACTCTCGACTATACTACGTACGAGCAGGTTCAGGCGACTATCATCGATACGCTCAACAAAGCCGACTACGTTGAGATAAAAGGTATGAACGGCAACAAAACAGACTTAAGGGTACAGCTATACCGTTTAAATGACCCTGAAAAAGAAACGAAATTTGAAAACTGCGTTGCGGATGTCAACATCCCAGTCGGTGAGGTATTCACATCGCCTGTTCTCGAGGGAACGGACGGAAGGCTTCATGTGAGCAGGGTGTTTTTGAATGAACTTGAGTACCACGATCTGCAGATAGATTTTAAGGACGGAATGATCTGCGCGTACACATGCGCCAACTTTGCGACTGACGATGAAAACAAAAAATATATAAAAGCGAATGTAATGTTCAATTATGATACGCTGCCTATGGGTGAGTTCGCGATAGGTACGAACACGACAGCGTATATGACGGCAAAAAAATATGACATAGAAAGCCGCTTCCCGATCCTTATTGCCGAAAAGACAGGACCGCATTTTGCTGTGGGAGATACGTGTTATTCACGCAGTGAAGATGTAAGGGTATACAACGAAGACGGCAGGGAGATAGTGGCAAAAGATAATTCAGTGTCCATTCTGCGCAAGACCGATCCGTCAAAAGCATACTTCGGGTGCCATACGGACATTACGATACCTTATGATGAGCTTGGCTCGATAATTGCTTATGACAGTGATAAAAATGCCTATCCGATCATAGAAAACGGCAGATTTGTGCTTGAAGGAACACAAAAGCTTAACGAGGCATTTGACGATCGCACTTAAATCAGTTGACGTTTGCGGATATTATCGGTAAACTGATATCAAGGATCACATTAATGAAAGGGGATATAATATATGGCACAGGTTGGCATTGTTATGGGTTCGGACTCAGATATGCCTGTTATGGCTAAAGCGGCTGATATTTTGGAAGAACTGGGCGTTTCCTACGAGATGACGATAATCTCGGCGCACAGGGAACCTGATGTATTCTTTGAATACGCAAAGACCGCGGAGGAAAAAGGGTTCAAGGTTATAATAGCGGGTGCGGGCATGGCAGCGCATCTGCCGGGTATGTGCGCGGCTATCTTTCCGATGCCTGTTATCGGCATACCTATGCACACCACATCGCTTGGAGGGCGTGACTCACTGTATTCCATAGTACAGATGCCGTCAGGCATACCCGTGGCGACGGTTGCGATAAACGGAGGTACAAATGCGGGGCTGCTTGCGGCGAAGATATTAGCCACATCCGACAAGGAGCTGCTTAGCAGGCTCAAAGCCTACTCGCAGTCATTGAAGGAGCAGGTCGAAAAAAAAGATGCCGGATTAAAAGAAAAAGGATATAAGGAATACTTGAAAGATCAGCACTGATACAGTCTGTACACAGCCGTAAAAGCGGCAGAATGAGAGGAAATTATGGATTATAAAAAAGCCGGTGTAGATATAGAAGCAGGTTACAAGTCGGTAGAGCTGATGAAAGAGCACGTAAAAGCGACGATGCGCCCCGAAGTGCTTGGCGGCATTGGCGGATTTTCGGGTGCTTTTTCAATGGAAAAGATAAAAGGAATGGAAAAACCGACACTTGTATCAGGTACGGACGGAGTAGGCACGAAATTAAAACTCGCGTTTGTCATGGACAAGCATGACACAATAGGCATAGACTGTGTCGCAATGTGCGTCAACGATATAGCCTGCGCGGGTGGGGAACCGTTATTTTTCCTTGATTACATAGCATGCGGAAAAAACGAGCCTGAGAAAATAGCGACGATCGTAAAGGGTGTTGCCGAGGGCTGCATACAGTCGGGAGCGGCGCTTATCGGAGGAGAGACGGCGGAGCATCCGGGACTTATGCCGGAGGACGAGTACGACTTGGCAGGATTTGCTGTCGGTGTGGTTGACGAGAAAGACCTGATAACCGGAAAAGATTTGAAAGCGGGCGATGTCCTTATCGGGATAGCGTCAAGCGGCGTACACAGCAATGGCTTTTCACTTGTGAGAAAAGTGTTTGATATGTCAAGGGAGAGCCTTGATACATATTATGATGAGCTTGGCAGAACGCTTGGCGAAGCGCTGCTTGAACCTACGCGTATATATGTCAGGGCGCTTAAAGGTATTAAGGATGCGGGAGTGCGCATAAAGGCATGCAGCCACATAACAGGCGGCGGATTTTATGAGAATGTTCCGAGGATGCTGCCTGATAACATCTGCGCCGTGATAAGAAAAGACAGCTATAAAGTGCCCGCAATATTCAGGATGCTTCAGGAAAAGGGCAATATAGATGAACATATGATGTACAACACATACAATATGGGTATAGGAATGGTCGTTGCCGTATCAGGCGAAGACGCGGATAAAGCTGTTGAGGCAATAAAGGCAGCAGGGGAGAACTGCTATATCATCGGCGAGACAAAAGAAGGCGAAAAAGGAGTAATCTTATGCTGAGAATATGTGTGTGCGTATCGGGTGGAGGCACCAATCTTCAGGCAATTATGGACGCGATAGATAACGGCAGTATTACAAATACACAGATAGTCAGGGTAATAAGCAATAATAAGGGCGCGCACGCGCTTGAGCGGGCAAAGTCAAAAGGCATTGACGCCATAGCCGTATCGCCTAAAGATTATGACAGCCGTGAACTTTTTAACAGCGCGTTTCTTTCGGCGGTCGATGCGGTCAGTCCCGATTTAGTAGTGCTTGCGGGCTTTTTGGTGGTCTTGCCGCCTGAGATGATACGAAAGTATGAGGGGCGCATAATCAACATCCATCCGTCGCTCATCCCCTCTTTCTGCGGCAAGGGCTACTATGGGCTTAAAGTGCATGAAGCGGCGCTTGCGCGCGGAGTAAAAGTCACGGGCGCAACAGTACATTATGTTGACGAGGGAACCGATACAGGTCCTATAATATGTCAGAAAGCGGTTGAAGTTCTTGAAGGCGATACGCCTGAAATATTGCAGAGGCGTGTGATGGAACAGGCTGAATGGGTGATACTTCCACAGGCTATAGACGAGATTGCACGCAGGCATCAATAATCGGTATGGAGGAAAAAATGAAAATATTAATAGTAGGCAGCGGCGGCAGAGAACATGCGATTGCGGCAAGTGTGGCAAAAAGCCCTAAAGCCGACAAAATATACTGCGCCCCGGGCAATGCGGGTATTGGTCAGATTGCCGAGTGCGTGCCGATCGGCGCTATGGAGTTCGATAAGCTTGCAGCATTTGCCAAAGAAAAAGAAATAGACCTTACTATCGTAGGTATGGATGATCCGCTTGTGGGCGGTCTAGTAGATGTGTTTGAGGCGCAGGGGCTCAGGATATTCGGTCCGCGAAAAAATGCGGCGATACTTGAAGGTTCAAAAGCATTTTCAAAGGATCTGATGAAAAAATATAATATACCTACAGCGGCATATGAGAATTTTGACGATGCGGACAAGGCACTTGAATACCTTGAGAACGCAAAGTTCCCGATAGTGCTTAAGGCTGACGGGCTTGCGCTTGGCAAAGGCGTACTTATATGCAATACGTTAGACGAGGCAAAAGACGGCGTCAGGTCAATAATGCTTGACAGGAAATTCGGTGAAGCGGGCAGCCGCATGGTCATTGAAGAGTTTATGACGGGGCGCGAGGTATCGGTACTGTCATATGTTGACGGTAAAACAATAAAAACGATGACGTCGGCGCAGGATCATAAGCGCGCAAAAGACGGAGATAAGGGATTGAATACCGGAGGAATGGGTACTTTTTCACCAAGCCCTTTCTACACAGCCGATGTGGATGAATATTGCAAAAAGCATATTTATCAGGCGACGGTAGATGCGATGGCAGCCGAGGGAAGAGAGTTCAAAGGCATTATATTTTTCGGGCTTATGCTGACATCGGACGGACCTAAAGTGCTTGAATACAATGCGCGGTTCGGCGATCCCGAGGCACAGGTCGTGCTTCCCAGAATGAAAAATGATATAATCGACGTTATGCAGGCATGCATCGACGGCACACTTGACCGTATAGATCTGCAGTTTGAGGATAATGCGGCGGTCTGTGTCGTTCTTGCAAGCGACGGCTACCCCGTAAAATATGAGAAGGGTTTTGAGATAAAAGGACTTGAGAAGTTTGATAATAAAGACGGGTACTATTGTTTCCACGCGGGGACTAAGCTCGATGATAAAGGCAGGATTGTCACTAACGGCGGTCGTGTACTCGGCGTTACCGCAAAAGGCGCGGATCTGAAAGAGGCAAGGGCGAATGCCTATGCCGCTGCAGGGTGGGTCGGGTTTGAAAATAAATATATGAGACACGATATAGGTAAAGCTATTGATGAAGCAGATATGGAGGATTGAAATGAAAAAAGTACTGAAAAGAGGAAAAGTAAAGCAGACACTTGCTGCAATGGTTTTCTGTATGGCACTTGGCGCAGGCACTGTCTGCTCGGCGGATGAAGGCAAGGTAACTGTTGAGAGCGCTAAGATAAGAGCGGCGGCAGACGCCTCAAGCGAACAGGTCGGCAGCGTTAAGCAGGGCGGAACAGTTGACATCATCGGCGAGACGGCAGGAACGGACGGAAAGAACTGGTATCAGGTATGGGTCAACGGTACCGATAAAGGATATATAAGGGCTGACCTTATAGAACGTACACAGGGTACGGACGATGCGGGCACCGTGAGCACGCTGACCAATGAAAGCACCGACAATGTGGCGACAACGGCACAGCCGGCAGATACATCAGTTACCCCTACGGAGGCAAGGCGTGCGACAGTTTCGACAAGCAGTGCAAATATCAGAAAAGGCGCGTCAACAAATGATGAGGCAGTGGCGACGGCGAACCGCGGAATGGTGCTTACCGTGACAGGAGAGGCAGCAGGTTCGGACGGCAAGACATGGTATCAGGTATCATTTACATATAACGATAGAGAGATAACAGGCTTTATACGTTCCGATTTGGTAAGCTTTGATGATGTTCCGGCAGATGAGGCAGTGTCAAACATAACCGGAACCGAAGCGGGAGGAGAGCAGGAAGCAGGCACCGAAACGCAGGCAGCGCCCACGGAAGAGCAGTCTGCAGAGCAGCCGCCGGCGGAAGACTCAAATTCAGGTTCATCACAGGGTGTAGTGCTTATGAACGTTGATGAGACCCCTTATATTATGCCCGAATTTGTTCCGGTAGAGCTCAGTTGGAACGACCAGAAGATAAAGGCTTGGAAAAACGGCGATTTCCTTATTTTTTACGCACAGGTAAACGGCGTTGAGGGATGGTATCTTATGGATTCCAATTCGGATAATGTAGTATATACGCGATATGTTTACGCTACACCTGATGCTGTTATCCCCGAGGACAGTGCAGTGGCGGGAGGCATTCTTCCTATAGCAGTCCTTGCGGTGATAATAGTTATACTGCTTGCCGTAATAGGTCTGATGTTCTTAAAGCTGAGAGAGTACGGCAACGGATATGATGATGAAGACGATGACGACTATTATGGCGACGACGATGATGACCTTGAGGAACTCGAGGACGATGAGGAGGACGATATACCGCCTGCACCTGTGCGCAGGGCAGCAAGACCCGCACAGCCGCAGCGCCGTCCGCAGCCACAGCAGGATGTACAGCCGCAGCGTCGTCCGCAGCAGGGACAGCCGCAGCGCCGTCCGCAGCCGCAGCAGGGACAGCCACAGCGCCGTCCACAGTCGGAAGGCGGTATGAGAAGAGGACCGGAAGGCGACGGAAGAGTAGTGACAAGACAAGGTAACGCAAGACCTGCACAGCCGCAGCGCCGTCCGCAGCCACAGCAGGGACAGCAAAGACCCAGACCCAAAAATTCATCAAATGGGCAGGATGATATGGATTTCATTGATATTTAAGATATAATGTAAAAAAGTGCCGTTGTTAAAGCGGCACTTTTTTTGTTTTTTTACTTGTATACATAATATCAGTGTGCTACAATTTATATAACAGATACCGATTGAAGTAAGGAGGCGTTGTCAATAATGGTTATAGAGATAGATTTTAACAGTGATGAAGCTCTGTACTTGCAGCTGCGCAACCAGATAATCATTGGGATAGCCACCTCGCAGTTTCAGGAAGGGGATGCGCTTCCGTCGGTTCGGCAGCTTGCGGATACCATAGGGATCAATATGCATACAGTCAATAAAGCGTATTCTGTCTTAAAACAGGAAGGATTTGTCAAAGTGGACAGGCGAAAGGGTGCGGTCATAGCGGTCGATATCAATAAGATCAATGCCCTTGCCGAACTTAAGGCGCAAATGCAGGTGCTTTTGGCAAAAAGCAGATGTAAGAACATATCGCGTCAGGAAATCCACGAGCTTATTGACGAAATATATGAGAACTATGAAAATTAATATTAGTGGTAATGGAGGATACAGTGATGCAACAATTTACGGATAAAGCTAAGGTTGCGCTGCAGAAAGCGGCGAAGACGGCAAAGGATCTGCGTCAGGGCTATATCGGGAGCGAGCATATACTTGTAGGACTTGTTAAAGAGCGTACAGGGGTAGCGGCGAGGGTGCTTATGGACAACGGTGTTGACGAGCGCCAGCTTATGGAGATGATAAGGGAACTTATCGCCCCCGAGGGAAGCGTTGCTATGCTTGAACGTGAAGGATATTCGCCAAGGGCGGTAAAGATCCTTGAGGAAAGCCATAAGATAGCGGCAAAATATAAGAGTACGATGACAGGTACGGAGCATATTCTTCTCGCGATAATACGGGAAGGCGAGAATGTCGGGTTGAGACTGCTCAATACGATAGGCGTCAACGTACAGAAGCTCTATATGGACACCATGAGCGCCATTGGTGAAGATGCCAATCAGCACAAGGACGATCTTAACAAGAACAGGAATAAAAAGAAAAAAGACGGCAAAACGAATACTCTTGACCAGTACAGCCGTGACCTGACTATGCTTGCGCGTGAAGGCAGGCTTGACCCCGTTATCGGCAGGGACACAGAGATAATGCGTGTCGTGCAGATACTTTCAAGGCGTACCAAGAACAATCCCTGTCTTATAGGTGAGCCGGGAGTCGGCAAGACGGCAATCGCGGAAGGACTTGCGCTCAGGATAGTCAACGGAGAGGTACCCGACACGGTCAAGAACAAGCGTGTTGTGACGCTTGATCTTGCGGGAATGGTGGCAGGCTCAAAATACAGAGGTGAATTTGAGGAGCGCATCAAGAGAGTCATTAAAGAGGTAATCGAAGCAGGCAACATATATCTTTTCCTCGACGAGATACACACGCTGATAGGCGCAGGAGGCGCAGAGGGAGCTATAGACGCTTCAAATATACTTAAGCCATCGCTTTCAAGAGGCGAGATACAGCTTATCGGCGCCACTACGATAGCGGAGTACAGAAAGTATGTCGAGAAAGACGCGGCGCTTGAGCGGCGTTTCCAGCCCGTGACGGTAGAGGAACCCACCGAAAAGGAAGCAATAGAGATATTGTCAGGCATAGCGCATAAATATGAAGACCACCATAAGGTGACTATCACGCAGGAAGCGATAGAAACGGCAGTGAAGCTTTCCGACAGATATATCAATGACAGAAATCTTCCCGATAAGGCTATAGATTTGATAGACGAGGCTTCAGCGGCTATACGTCTTAAAAATATGAGCCTGCCCGACAATCTTAAAGAGATGGAACAGCAGATAAAGAAATATGACCTTCAGATAGAGCGTTCCATAAGAATGGAAGCATACACACAGGCGTCCGAGCTTCGTCAGGCTCAGGATGAGGTCGTTAAGAAATACGATAGGGCATTTGCGAGATACCAAAAGGTACAGCTTGAGAAAAATCTGGTAGTGACAGGAAACGATATAGCCGAAGTAGTCGCGGGATGGACAAAGATACCTGTAAAGAAGCTTACACAGAAAGAGAGCGAACGGCTTCTCAAACTCGAGTCGATACTTCACAAAAGGGTCATCGGTCAGGATGAGGCTGTCAAAGCAGTCGCTCAGACAATGAAACGCGGGCGTGTAGGGCTTCAGGATTCAAACCGTCCGATAGGTTCGTTCCTGTTTCTCGGTCCTACGGGTGTCGGCAAAACAGAACTTTCAAAAGCGCTTGCCGAAGCCATGTTTGGCTCTGAAAACGCTTTGATAAGAGTCGATATGTCGGAATATATGGAGCCTCATTCAGTATCAAAAATGGTCGGTTCACCGCCCGGATATGTAGGATTTGAAGAAGGCGGGCAATTGAGCGAGAAGGTTCGCCGCAATCCGTATTCAGTGGTATTGTTTGATGAGATAGAAAAGGCTCATCCGGATGTGTTCAATATATTGCTTCAGGTGCTTGACGACGGTCATATCACGGATTCCAAAGGACGCAAGGTAAGCTTTAAAAACACTATCCTCATCATGACGTCAAACGCGGGCGCGCAGAGGATAATAGACCCCAAGAACCTTGGTTTCGCCACGACAAAAGATGCCGATGCCGATTACAGGAAGATGAAGTCAAACGTTATGGATGAAGTCAAGCGGACATTTAAGCCGGAGTTCATCAACAGGATAGATGAGATAATGGTATTCCATGCGCTCACAAAGCAGGATATGAAGCAGATAATCACGCTGCTGTCAAAGAACCTGTGCGACAGATGCAGGGAGCAGATGGGAATTGAACTTACGATAACAAATTCACTCAAAGAATATATCGTGAAAAAACATTCCGATTTGAAAATGGGAGCAAGACCGTTAAAACGTGCAGTCCAAAACGTTATTGAGAACGAACTTGCCACCGCCATCCTTGAGGGCAAAGTAAAGCGCGGCGATAAAGTGTCGGCAGGAGTGCGCGGCGACAAAGTGACATTCAGTGTTAAAAAATAAAAATTTTCCCACTGGAAAAAATTTTCCCACTGGAAAATTATGCAGATATGTTATATACTGTAAATACCAATATAATCATTTATTTAGGAGGACAAAAGAAATGGCAGTGGTTGAGGAATTGCTGCGTTCCGAGAACAATGGCAGCATCAGCTTTGGCAATCATGAACTTGATAAAAAGGCTAAACTGGAAAATTATGAGCACGCCGGTGACATTTATAAGGTAAAGACATACAATGAGATTACCAAGCTTGAGAAGAACGGATCATTTCTGTATGAATCCGTGCCCGGAACTTCCGTATATGATTTCAGTGAGAATGCCGACGGCATTTCGTTTATGGTCGAGGGAAGTCAGGACGCGCAGATAACGCTTGGAGTTGCTGACGATGCCGAGTACGAAGTGATAGTCGCGGATCAGAGCGCGGGAGTTATGAAAACAAATCTTTCGGGCAAACTGAGCATAAGCGTTGAACTGGGAGGCAATGGCAAAGTAGCTGTCAGACTGGTCAAAAAATAAATAATGTAAATATGGCGGGCAGGTCGGTGAATTACTGTACCTGCCCGTTTTTTATAGGGAGGGACAGATGGCTAAAGGCAAAATAACGACGGCGTTTTTTTGTCAGGAATGCGGACATGAATCGTCAAAGTGGCTCGGACAGTGCCCCGCATGCAAAAAATGGAACACGTTCGTTGAAGAAAAAGTGACACCTGCGTCAAAATCAGTGAGCATGCATATCGGCGGGGCGGTAAAGCCTGTCGGGATAAACGAGATATCGATGAAAGAAGAAGAACGCATAATGACAGGAATAGCCGAGCTTGACAGAGTTCTTGGCGGAGGCATCATGAAAGGCTCTCTTACTCTTGTGGGCGGCGATCCCGGCATAGGCAAATCAACGCTTCTGCTTCAAGTGTGCAGACAGCTTGCGAATGCGGGAAGACGGGTGTTGTATATATCAGGAGAAGAGTCTCTTAAACAGATAAAGCTGCGCGCCGTGAGAATAGGCGATTTTAAGGAAAATATGCTGCTTTTGTGCGAGACGGATCTTGACGTCATAGAGGATGCGATAACGAAAGCCAAACCCGAAGCAGTTGTCATCGATTCGATACAGACTATGTATCAGGAGACAGTATCATCGGCGGCAGGGAGCGTATCGCAGGTGCGAGAGGCGACAAATGTATTTTTGCGAATAGCAAAAGGAAGCGGTATAGCGATATTTATAGTCGGGCATGTTACAAAGGAAGGGACAGTGGCAGGACCGAGGGTGCTTGAGCATATGGTGGACACCGTGCTGTACTTTGAAGGCGACAGATATGCTTCATACAGATTGCTGAGAGGAGTGAAAAACAGATTTGGCTCAACCAATGAGATAGGCGTTTTTGAGATGCGTAAGGAAGGACTTATAGAAGTTGAAAATCCTTCCGAGTATATGCTTAGCGGCAAGCCTGCCGGAGCAAGCGGTTCCGTGGTAGTATGCGCGATAGAGGGCACGCGTCCGATACTGATAGAGATACAGGCGTTAGTGTGCAGGACAAATTTCGGAATACCCAGACGCCAGACGACGGGAACAGATTTTAACAGGATAAATCTGCTTATGGCTGTACTTGAAAAGCGCCTTGGACTGCAGATAGGCGACTGCGATGCCTATGTGAATATAGCGGGCGGCATGAAGCTCAATGAACCCGCGCTTGACCTTGGGATAGTTATGGCGATAATATCAAGTTTCAAAAACAAGGTCATAGATGACAAGACGCTTGTGTTCGGCGAGGTAGGCTTAAGCGGTGAGGTGAGAGCTGTCAGTATGTCGCAGCAGAGAGTGCAGGAGGCTAAAAAGCTTGGATTTAATACGGTCATCCTGCCGCGCGTGTGCGTTGATGGTCTTGAGAACATTGACGGCATAAACATCATCGGTGTAAGCGGCATCGGCGAAGTAATGGATTTAGTATGACGATAAGGAGTGTAAAATGTATAATATAAAAGAACTGATGGACTTTCTTGACGGAAGTCTTACAAGTTATCATGCAGTGGAAAATATGAAAACTATGCTTGAAAAGGCAGGTTTTGAGGGAATTGGCGAGAATGAACTCTGGAAGATTGAATGTGGGAAGGCGTATTATTGCATACGCAACGCTTCTTCTCTGATTGCTTTTCGCATACCGGATAATGAAACCGTCAATATAAAAGGCTTCCATGTATATGCGGCTCATTCCGACTCGCCTGCTTTCAAGGTAAAGGATATTCCCGAACTTACAAAAGAGGGCATATACGCCTGCCTGAATGTGGAAAAATACGGTTCGATGATACTGTCAACATGGTTTGACCGACCGCTTGGAATAGCGGGAAGAGTATGTGTTGACAAGGATGGAGAGATAACATCATATGCGGTTAGATTAAAAGACAATTTCTGTATTATACCAAACGTTGCCATCCATCTGAACAGGGAAGTGAATGAAGGGACATCATATAATGTGCAGAATGATATGATACCGCTCGTATCGACAGGCGTATGCGCGGACGATGCGCATACTTTTACTGCTCTGCTTGCAAAGGAACTTTCGCGGCAGGCAGGAGAAAAGTACGATGCGGATGATATACTCGCCTATGATATGTATGCGGTCAATTCACAAAAGGCAGTGCTTGCGGGGGAAAATGATGAATTTATCATGTCGGCGCGCTACGATGATTTAGGATGCGTCTATGCGGGGCTGAAAGGCATTATTGACGCAAGACCGCAGGAATATATCGATATATTTGCGGTATTTGATAATGAGGAAGTAGGGAGCCTGACGCGTCAGGGAGCAGACTCGACATTTTTTAAAGATACGTTGGAAAATATTGCGGATGCGCTCGGCGTATCGGACGCCGTATACAGAATATGGAAATCGGGCAGCTTCATGCTCAGCGCGGACAACGCGCATGCATGCCACCCCAATTACGCGTCGAAATATGACCCTGTCAACAGACCGTATATAAACAAGGGGATAGTGTTGAAACATCACGGAGGACAGAAATACGCGACTGATGCGTACTCTGCCGCTTATTTCAGACGCCACTGCAGGAAAAATGACATACCGGTACAGGATTACGCGAACCATTCCAATATAGCGGGCGGTTCAACGCTCGGCAACATATCGATGGCTCAGGTGTCAATGCCTGCCGCTGATATAGGGCTTGCACAGCTTGCAATGCACTCAGCGTATGAGACGGCGGGAGTGAAGGATATGGAATATATGCTCAAACTTACCTCGACATTTTTTGCGTTATGACCGTAATATAAATAATATAAAAAAGAAACGCCCCGGACTGCGCCAAGCCGTTTTATAAAGCAGGGGCAGCAAGAATCGAACTCGCGTTGACGGTTTTGGAGACCGCTGTTCTACCGCTGAACTATGCCCCTTTACTCACAATGACTAGTATAGCATAAAACACATGTAAAAAGCAAGTATAATTTTTGAAGAAACTACCGTTATTATTAATTGACACTAAAATTGGGTTATCGTATAATAGATAATATAATAGAGAGATTGTGGAAAGAGTGGTGGTATAAGTGGCTGGTTTTGACAAGGACGAATTCAGCGTCAAAATATTGTCGATGTATCCTGCGGCGCGTCAGAACAATTACATACTGCGTCTTAACGAAGACGAGATCAAGGAACTTAAGGCAATGTACATAGACCTGTACATACCTATGGAAAATCTGGGTCATTATAATGATGAGAAGATAATGCGCAAGCTTATGACTGCGATAGTGTCGATATATAAGGTAGACAAAGATCCTATGAGCAACAGGGGCGATGTGGTACAGCTTGTCAATTCAGTCAATTATGACGGCAGATATATGTATCTGCGTTTTGCCAAGTTTTCGCCGACGCGGATGAGACGTTTCGAACTGGATATGTCAAGAGAGCAGCTTGCGGAAAAGATAGGGTACGGCGTATCGACAGTCAGAAACTGCGAAGAATTTAACTGTGACCTGTCAAGACAGCCCGAGAAGCTGGTGTATAAGCTTGCTACGGCGCTTAAATGCAAGCCCGAAGAGCTTATGGCATAACTAAGAATAAATAATTGTTTGAATGGGGGAATTATTATGGGTTATGTATTTTCGGAGATGGAAATAGACGCTATCGGCGAGATATCAAACATCTGTCTCGGCAACTCAGCGTCTGCACTCAGCAAACTTTTAAATCAGAATATCGACATTACGCCGCCCAAAGTCGAGATAGTTGAAAAGAGCGAGTTTACAAGCGACGTTTCGACAAAAAAGGTATTTGTTAAAGTTAATTATGTCGAGGGCGTTATGGGCTGCAGCATATTGATGCTTGACGAGCAGGATGCGAAAGCGATAGCGGATCTGATGATGGGAAGCAACGGACATGGCGATTTTGCCAATATGGAGCTTAGCGAACTGCATCTTAGCGCGGTGTCGGAGGCTATGAATCAGATGATGGGTTCGGCGGCAACGTCGATGAGCATTATGCTTGACAGAAAGACGGATATTTCAACACCTGAGACAAAACACATGACAAACGGACAGTATATAGGGTATGAGTTCCCGAAAGAAGATAAACTCGTAAAAGTAAGCTTTGACATGAAGATAGGCGATATATTCAGCAGTCCGATGGTTCAGATCTATCCTCATAATCTCGGAAAGGCGATAAGCGACCTGTTCCTTATGAAAAAGGCAAGGGAGAAAGCATAGTGATAAATAAAAGACGGCTTATAACAGGTGTCGGGTTCATATACAGCTTTATGAAAAAGCTTGAGATCGACCATGTTTCCGCTTTCGCAGGCAATTCGGCGCTTTTCATACTGATGTCGTTTTTCCCTATGGTTATGTACTGCGTATCCGTGTTTAAGTTTTTACCGCTTGACCCCGGTATTATATCATCGTATCTGCTCACGGTCATGCCCGAGGCGCTTAAACCGCTCTATAATCAGGTAGTAGATGAGGTTTATTCCGTAAGCACACCGTCGATGATGCGGTCATTTACGATGCTTGTAACGCTGTTTTGTGCGTCAAAGGGCGTATATGCGGTCATAATCGGTATGAACGCGGTGTACGGCATAAGGGAAAGCCGTGTCAAACCCCTTCTGTATCTGCTTGCCATTGTGTATGTGCTTGCTTTTTTTGCTATGATGGGGCTTATGATAGTGCTTATCGTGCTGGGAAACAATATTTTTAACGGACTGCTTCATTTTATACCGCAGCTTGAAGCCTTTCACGGATTGTTTAAATACGGCAAATACATATGTATGTTAGTGATTTTGATAACATTTTTCCTTATTATATATATGAACGTGCCGAACAGGAAGTCAAAGGTGAGATATGAATTTTCGGGCGCGGTGTTCGCTGCCGTTGCATGGCTGGTATATTCGTGGGCGTTTTCGTTTTACATAACAAATTTCGCGCATTATTCCGTCACATACGGAAGCCTTGCTACGATAGTCATATTCATACTGTGGCTTTACGGTACGATGAACATAGTATTTATAGGGGCGGAGATAAATGTGGTGCTTCGCAAATATGCCGAGTACGGATATAACCACAGACGCGTCTATGATTACTATATGGAAAAGTATGAGGGAGATTTGAAACTTACATTGCTGAAATAATGATAAAAGCGCTGCGAAAAGCAGCGCTTTTTTAACTGTTGATAACGATAACGTAAGCTGATGATATATAGGCATCCTGATCCTCGTATATGATATGCGTCCATCCGCTGTCAAGTATCTCGACGATCTCAAATGTAGTGCCTTCTTCGACAGTGGCAAGTACCTTGGCATCCTCTGATGCGGCGTCGCGTATGTTGACCCTCGTTGATGTCTTGCCCCGCATAGCGGTATCCGCGTTGTCATCAGCGGCAGTGCTGCTGCCGACGGATGTGTCTGAAGCCGCGGCAATGTCCTGCGTGGATGAGACAGATATGTCAGCGTCGGGCGGAACCTCAATAATGGCAGTGGTTTCCTGTTCGCTTGTATTTATATATCTGGGTCTTGTCGCAATACATACTACAAGAAAGCATATCGAAAGACTCATCAAAGTTATGATGCCTATAAGTATACGGTTGATAGTAGTCTGTTTCATAATGATCCCCCATATGATCTGATGTACTATATAAAATAGATAATGCGCAATAATTGTTATTGTTACTATAGTATAGCGTAAGACGCTTATATTGGCAAGAAATCGCACAAAATGTAAAAAAATCAAATATTTTATTAATATAATCGTAATATTTCGACGCGGCAGAAAACAATAATTGACATATCAAAGTATTTATGATAATATATTTTTCGGTGACAGCGTAAAACGTGGGTAGCTGGCTGGCATAGCACAGTCGGTAGTGCGTCGCATTGGTAGTGCGGAGGTCACGGGTTCGATTCCCGTTGCCAGCTTTAATAAAAACGTCCATAACCGTTATTGGCGGTTATGGACGTTTTTGTGTTGCATCATTATTTTATTAAGTGTCGCTTGGAGGCGGATCCACAACTGCGTTCTGTGCCGCTGTGGCTGCCTGCATCTGCTGCAGCTGTGCCGCCTGCTGAAGTATTACTTCCTGAGCGTTCGGCGCTGCGAAAAATGCTGCATTATGCGGACACATCTGTGTTATATCCGTGGCTGCGCCGGTATTGGCGGGAACTTCTTCGCCTTCTTCGTCATCGGGAGAGAGCGTACCGCTCTGGCTTGTCAGAGCGCTTGCAAGTGATGTGTCCTGAAGCCTTGTCGGTATCTGCTCTACGATAGACGCCTGCTTGAACGGACATTCCTCTGTGGCGGTAAGCCCCGTATATGCACATATATTTGAATACACATGGACATCGCAGTATTCCGTAGGGACAGTGCCCTCCGCAAAATACTCCGAAGTCATACAGCCGTCGCATACGCCCGCGATTGGAAGCTTGCCTGACTTGGAGCAGACAGTAGCGGTGACGATGCCGCTTGGCATAGGAAACGACTTGTATTCAAGGTTTGCATGTATCTGCGACATTACTTCACGCCACAGTGTTTTTGAGAGGTTCTGCTCTGCGCTTGTGACAAGCTTTTCGTTGTTGTCATATCCTGTCCATGTAGTTGCCGTATAATAAGGCGTGTAGCCCGCGAACCATACATCTTTGCTTGATGTGGTGGTGCCGCTCTTGCCCGCTATCGACATGTTCGGGAAGTTACATCTTGTACCTGTACCTGAGGTTATAACATCTTCCATAGCGCTTGTGAGAAGCCATGCGGTAGTAGGTTTGATGACCTGTGAAGTAATAGGCTGGGTGTTATCTATAAGCACATTGCCGTTATGGTCGAGTACCTTTGTATAAAGCTTTGGCTTGATATATGTGCCGCCGTTTGCGATGGCGGCGTATGCCGCGTTAAGCTCTATATTGCTTACGCCGTCCGTGATGCCGCCGAGCGCAAGAGGCTGACCTATGTCGGAAACTATAGTGCCGTCGCTTTCCACGCGCCGCTCGACAAGCGTGGTAAAACCGAAATTCTGCAGATAGTCAAAGCCAAGCTGCGGCGATATCTGTGTCAGCGCTTTTACGGTGATGATGTTAGCTGAGTGCTGTATCGCGTAGCGGTAGGAGAGAAGCCCCCGGTATCCGTCTGACCAGTGATTTCTTACAGGCTTTCCGTTGGCGTAGGCAAACGGAGCGTCATTCTGCACTGACGCAAGCGTCTGTCCGGCACTGTCAAGCGCGGGCGCATATGTCGAGAGTACTTTGAAAGTAGAACCGGGCTGCCTTACCGTATCTGTCGCTCTGTTGAGGGTACGGCTTGCCGATTTTGTGCCGCGCCCGCCGATCAGAGCAACGACGTAACCTGTGGACTGATCTTCGACTACAAGCGACACCTGAGGCTGTACGACAAGCGAAACATTCTCGCCGTCCACCTTGTCGCCGTCCGACATCACTGCCGCCTTGTATTCCTCGATAGCGGCATAAGCGTCTTCCTGAGACGAATAGAGCATATTGAAATTGGAATTTGACTGCCTGAAATACGATCTGAACATTTCAGAACTGTGGTTTTCCTTTGTACCGTCCGCTTTTTCAATTGTTAAGGCATAGCTTAGATGCCATTTTGAATTGTCGGGGAAGTTTTCCTCATTGCTGTATATGTCGTCACAGATCGACTGTATCTGCGGATCCTGTGTGGTGAATATGCTTAATCCCCCGCTATAGAGGACATTGTAGGCTTGCGATTCATTGTAGCCCTTTATTTCCATAAGGTCGTTAAAAACCTGTTCGGTCACGGCATCCTCGAAGTATGTATAGACCGAATTGCTTGAAACTTCTGCGTTGGTTTCAGCTATTCTGCTGTATACATCGTCCGCCATTGCCTCGTCGTACTCTTCCTGCGTGATAAATTCAAGTTCTTTCATTTTGTCAAGTACATCCTTGCGCCTCTTGGCGTTCGCCTCGGGATTTGATATGGGATTGAGCGCTGTGGGTCTTTGCGTGATAGCAGCTATCACGGCGCATTCCGACAAATTCAGCTGATATGTCTCTTTGTTGAAATACCGGCGTGCCGCGGCTTTTACACCCAAAGTGTTCTGCCCGAGGTTTATGGTGTTCATATACGCTTCGAGAATGTCTTCTTTTGACATCTTCTTTTCAAGCTCGACAGCAAGATACTGTTCCTGTATTTTTCTCTTTATTTTCTGGATGTCGCTTTCATTTGTCCAGTTTTCAAATACGTTGTTTTTGATAAGCTGCTGTGTGATGGTAGAAGCGCCCTGCGAAAGCTCGCTGCTCTCAAACACGGCGGCGCCTGCGCGGAGAATACCTTTGATATCAATACCGTTGTGGGAATAGAAACGTTCATCCTCGATCGCAACGAAAGCGTCGGCAAGATCTTGTGGAATTTTGCTCATATCTTCCTGACTGCGGTTTGAATTGGCGGCAATAAGCTTTGTCATTTCATTGCCCTCTGAATCGTACATAACGGAAGCATATCCCATAGGAAGTACGGATGCGGGATCAATGTCGGGAGCAGAGGACAGTATACCCTTGAATATGCCGACACCAAGGCATGCGCCGATAACGCCGATGGAAAGAACAGCGACGATCATAACGCGCAGTATCGTTACAAAAAACATTTTTTTATATTTTACGGATTTTGAAGTAAGGGATTTTTGAATCTTATGTATACCCCTTTTACCATAATTCATAGAGTCACCCCCATACAATTACAATACATTCTATATATTATACCAAATTAAAACAGTTAAATAAAGTTATTTTTTTATTGTTTATGTATTCTTTATTTTAATATAACCTAAGCCTTTGCTTTTTATACAATAATGTGGTAAACTGCTTTAAATAAAGAAAATTACAGGGAGCATGCAGCAGTATGGGACATGGGAACATTTCAGTTCTTGCCGGTGAGACAACGGCGGAAATAGTGGAAAAGAAGTCGCGTTTTATTGCCACGGTACGTCCGGTGGCAAGCGAAGAAGAAGCCGTAAATTTTATAGATGAAATGAAAAAGAAATATTATGATGCGCGTCATAACTGTTCTGCATTCGTAATAGGAGACAATGCTGAGCTGACAAGGAGCAGTGACGACGGTGAGCCGGGCGGCACCGCAGGCAAACCTATGCTTGAGGTGCTTTTAAACAGCGGCATACGTAACGCGGCGGCAGTAGTGACGCGTTATTTTGGAGGCACGCTTCTTGGCACAGGCGGTCTTGTGAGGGCATATTCGGGCGTGTTGAAAGCGGCGCTCGACGCGGGGGAGATAAAGACACAGTGCTTTTGCGTAAAGCTCAGGATAAAAACAGATTATAATAATATAGGTAAAATACAGCATATCCTTTCAGGCATGAACATAAATACAATAGAAAGCACATATGCTTCTGACGTGGAAATGACGGTCATCGTCCCGATAGAGGAGTATGACCGCCTGTGCAGGGAACTGACAGAGGTTACAAGCGCGCGCGTAAAGCTTGAAGAGCTTGAAAGAAGTTATTATACCATATGATTTTATGTCATCCGGGTTCTGAGATCCTTGACACGCCTACATATATTTCCGAGATCTTATACCATGTGGGATAGTCCGTTATGCCCGTGGCGGGCAGACCGAATATACGCTGAAAAGCACGCACCGCCTCGGCAGTAGCGCTTCCGTATATTCCGTCTTCGGCTAATTTGGGAATGGCAGGATAGTTCTGGGATATCCTGTTTAGCTGCTGTTGGAGCTGCATTACTTTCTGTCCCGAAGCACCGATACCAAGGTCATACCCTGGCCATGACGAAGGTACGCCCGATATATATTGGGTCGAATTTATATACATATCGTTTCCGTAATAATATCTTATGATCTCAATAGGCGTATATCCCTGTTCGCCGAGATATTTGCTTCCCCATTGAGACAGACCGCTGCAGGTCGTGCGGTTTCCGTCGCAGTATGAGGTGAAAACAGGCTGTTTTACGCCCGGACGTGAGAGATAATTGGCAAATATCGAGTCAACTATTCTGCTGATGTTTTCGTATATATTTCTTCCATATACCCATTTCTGGTCGTATGCGGTCGAAGAAGTAATGGTAAAATCATATCCCTTATTTCTGTACCATTCCGTGTATACCCTGTTTAGAGTAAACGACATGACGGCAAGAGTATTTGCGTATATCGTGCTTTCAGGCCAAGTGGCGTATACTTCGGATGAAACTACATTCTTTATGTAATCGGTATAGCGTACGTAATAATTTTTTGCGCCTGAATCCTGCGGCGGACCGTCATGCACTACGATGTATTCGGGAATAACGACACGGCTCAGGACGATTTCCCCTGATTCATCTATAGGTTTTATTTCTTCTTCGGGTATTTTGGGCGGATAGTCGCCATAGAGAGTGTGATCGGGAATCACTACAGGAAAATCTTCGGCGTCGGAATCGTTATCGGCAGCAGGTGTCATTGTTACAGGCTGTATTGCGTTTGTTTCGGGGAGTATCTCTGTTCCCGAGACATATACAGACTCGTATCCGTCGGCAGTTATGCTTATATTATACTGTGAATATGGCTGCTGTGTGCTGTCCGGGTTATAGCTGTAAGAAATGTCCGGAGCGGGAAGTGAGATAGTCGGTGTCTGTCCTGAAGAGTCGGTGGTGAGCGTTTCCACTACCGATTCGGGTTCACCGGTAAGTGATATTGTGACAGTGGCGTTGTTTACGGGTATAAGCCCCGTTGACGATGTGACATTTATGGTCAGGTTTCCTGAGTAAGCGGGACCGTTTGCCTGCTTTATTTTTGGCATGTTGAATCTCCGTAGATATTTTTAGATAATATATGCGGAAAATATGCTGTGCGTTACCGCGGATACAGGTAAAAAAACCGCGCATTACGTAAATGCGCGGTTTTGGTATCAAATTATATTGCTTCGTCTATAACGCTTCCTGCTGCGGCTTCTGAAACGGCAGCATCAGAAGTATTCTCGGTCTTATCGGTAACAGTTCCGTCTGTCTTGTCGTCCTTTTTAAGAAGTTCATCAAGTACAGGATTTGTGATAGAGGATTTCTTGGGCTCATCGCTCAAAAGATCCTCTAAAACCTTATTCTTTATCGTGCTTACGGTTTTCTTCTGACTGTCATATGTATAGGTGCAGGCATGTCTTGAAGCTTTTGAAGAACTTGAAGCCGATTTGCTTGAGCTTGATGAGCTGCTCTTTGAAGAATCGGATTCACCGACAGTATCAAAGTATGACTTCATAAGCTTTTTGTAGCTGCCGGACTTGATCATGGCAGAATCGTTGAACGCGCTGTAAAGGCTGCTCATACTGTTGCTTGTGTTAAGCGAAGTATTAAAAAAGCTGTTTATTGATGAAGAATTCCAAAAAATATTTGACATAGATGCTCACTCCTTTATTATTTGATCATATTGTCATTTTGATAATATTCTGCTGTTTATATTATTATCGGTATATTTTGAAAAAAATTTAGCAGAATTTGATTTTATTTAAAAATATTCTACCACATATTGTATGGAACGGCAATTATTATTTGTGTTATTTTTTTAATGTTATTTTTTAAATGATGCGCGCTTTCTGAGTGTAGGGTCAAGTATCTTTTTCCTTATCCTGAGATTTTCGGGAGTTACCTCTAAAAGTTCGTCAGTGTCGATAAAGTCAAGAGCCTGTTCAAGACTCAGCACCTTGGGCGGAGTAAGGCGGAGTGCTTCGTCCGCGCTTGATGAACGCGTATTTGTAAGCTGCTTTTTCTTGCAGACATTGATCTCGATGTCCTCACCCTTGCCGTTTTGCCCGACTATCATTCCCGAGTATACTTTTTCGCCGGGGCTTATAAACAAAGTTCCCCTCTCCTGAGCGTTGTACAGACCGTAAGTGATGGCTTCCCCGGCTTCAAAAGCGATAAGAGAACCCTGCTTACGATACTGGATATCACCTTTATACGGACCGTATCCGTCAAAAATCGTGTTTATGATACCGTTTCCTTTTGTGTCGGTCATAAACTCGCCGCGATAACCGATCAAGCCGCGCGAAGGTATGGAAAACTCAAGCCTTGCATATCCGCCGCCCGCTTTTCCCATATTTCTGAGTTCGCCCTTGCGCTGGCTGAGCTTTTCGATGACTGAACCTGAAAATTCATCAGGAACGTCGATGTAGGCAAGCTCCATAGGTTCAAGTGTTTTGCCGTTTTCGTCTGTCTTGTAGAGCACTTCTGCCTTGCTGACCGCAAATTCATATCCCTCGCGCCTCATATTTTCAATGAGAACCGACAAATGAAGCTCGCCGCGCCCTGATACTTTAAAGACATCAGTGTTTTCAGTGTCTTCAACGCGGAGCGAGACATCCGTGTTAAGCTCCCTGAAAAGCCTGTCGCGTATGTGGCGGCTTGTGACGTATTTTCCCTCCTGTCCTGCAAGCGGAGAGTCGTTTACCATAAAGTGCATTGCAATGGTAGGCTCGCTTATCTTTTGAAAAGGAATAGGACGTATGTCATCAGGTGAGCAGAGAGTGTCGCCGATATGGATATCGGCTATTCCCGAGATCGCTACTATGGAGCCTATCGCGGCTTCCTTTACTTCCACCTTGTTCAGACCGTCAAATTCGTACAGTTTGCTTACTTTTACTTTCTTCTGCTTTTCAGGATCATGGTGGTTGCAGATGACTACTTCCTGATTGACCTTTATTGTTCCGTTGTCAACTTTGCCGACGCCTATGCGTCCTACATATTCATTGTAATCTATAGTGCTGATAAGCACCTGTGTTCCCGCATCGGGATCGCCCTCGGGAGCGGGGATATAGTTAAGGATAGTCTCAAATAAAGGTGTCATATCAACTCCGGTGCTGTTTTCGTCAAGCGAAGCCGTGCCCTCCTTGGCGGAAGCGTACACAAACGGGCAGTCAAGCTGTGAATCGTCTGCGTCAAGCTCCAAAAACAGTTCCAATACTTCATCGACGACTTCGGCAGCTCTTGCCTCGGGACGGTCGATCTTATTTATGCAGACAATGACGGGCAGCTTCAGTTCGAGGGCTTTGCGCAGCACGAACTTAGTCTGCGGCATAGCACCCTCGAATGCGTCAACTACAAGAATAACGCCGTTTACCATTTTAAGGACGCGTTCAACCTCGCCTCCGAAATCAGCATGCCCGGGTGTGTCGATGATATTTATCTTTGTATTTTTATAGGTAACTGCCGTGTTTTTTGACAAAATAGTGATGCCGCGCTCGCGCTCGATATCATTTGAGTCCATGACACGTTCTGCCACTTCCTGATTTTCCCGGAAAACGCCGCTTTGCTTTAAAAGCTCGTCCACAAGCGTAGTTTTGCCGTGGTCTACGTGGGCGATGATCGCCACATTTCTGACATCTTCTCTTTTTTGCTTCATATCATATCACTCCTGTGCTTCTATATTAATTATTATAAAACATCTTTTCCAAATATATCACCTGACAATTTTTTTTGCAACTTAAATATGGAGAATAAACAAAAAGAAAATGTAGAAAAATATTGAAATTATTTCTATTTTGTTGTAAAGTTTGACAAAGACATGTTTTTTGCGATAAGTTCCTGATAAATTTGATAAAAAATATGAATAAAGGAAAATATTGGGAATATAAATTATAGTACATACCAAAATAAAAATTCTTTTGATAAGAAGGGAGAACATATTATGACAGATAAGGTAATTGAAAACAATCAGGTAACTGTAATGGGCGAAGTGGTAAGTGATTTTTCGTTCAGCCATGAGATCTTCGGCGAAGGTTTTTATATGGTAGATATTCAGGTGGCGCGTCTTTCCGAGTCTATGGATATCATTCCGGTTATGGTTTCTGAGCGCCTGCTTGATGTGAACGATGATTACAAGGGGATGATGGTAGTCGTCAACGGACAGTTCCGTTCATACAACAGGCATGAGGAGCACAAAAACAAGCTTGTACTGTCAGTCTTTGCCCGTGAGATCGAGTTTGTTGAGGAAATCAACGAGAACATAAAAACCAATCAGATTTTCCTTGACGGTTTTGTGTGCAAAGCGCCCGTATACAGAAAGACGCCGCTTGGACGCGAAATCGCTGATCTGCTTCTTGCAGTAAACCGTCCTTATGGAAAGTCCGATTACATTCCCTGTATCTGCTGGGGTCGCAACGCCAGATACGCTTCAAATTTCAAGGTGGGTGAAAGATGCCTTGTATGGGGACGTATCCAGTCAAGGGAGTATATGAAAAAAATATCCGAGGAGGATTTTGAAAAGCGGATCGCCTATGAAGTTTCCGTCAGCAAGTTGGAAATTCCCGCTGAGGACGAATTTTAGGCGCAGCAGTTTGTATTAAGAGCAGATAAGCCGACGGCAAAACCTGATGGATGGGGGGAAGTTGTCGGCTTTTTTGGTGTTTGACGTCCGAATTTACCCCAAATATACAAAAACGCGGCGCTGCTGTCGCAATGCGCCGCTTATTTTGTATATTTGGGGTAAATTCTGCGTTGTTGAGATGGTGTGGTGTGGAGGGATGGCAGGCTTTATGTGATAATTATGGTGTGGAATGGAGATATGTGTGATAGAATATAGATGTTGAAACTTTATGAGGAAATATATATTAAAAATTAAATATTTTGTTTTATTTGATTTGTAATTGATGTAGAATTGAGAGTAAGTACATATGCTTTATTGTTTAATGTAGATTTTTGTGCGGTAACTTAATTCTACTGCGAAATTAAGGGGATTTTTCATTTTTTGGGAAATAAAAAATGATAGTTACGCAACTATGTTGGGATAATGGAGCAGGCAGAAATGTGCAGGGTATAAAGAATATAGTATTAAGTTTCCTATGCAGTCCTTGGAGAGGGACTATAAAAACTACTATTATATATGGGGGAAGTATGATTAGAATATCATATAGGTGATTAAGATGAGAATAGCGGAAAAAGAAAGGTCAAAATATATAGACGCGGATATGTCGCAGAGACTGCATATAATGAAATTGATTTTGATGATCATGGTTGTATATGGTCATTCGTATGCTTTACCAAAACTGAGTTTTGATATACAAGTTCCTGAATTAGTGGAGAACTGTAAAAATATTGTCAGGTATGATATTTGCAGCGTGGCAGTTCCTTCATTTTTCCTTATATCAGGTATTTTGTTGTTTTCGAAATCATTTAATTGGGCAGAAAATATGAAAAAGAAAGTGAAAAGTATTTTAATTCCGTATTTTATAATAAATACTTTTTGGATCGTTTTTTTTAAATTAATGCAGGCATTTGAGAGTACAAAAGCATACTTTTCTGATGAAGCTTATCAGATTTATGGAGTCGAGGGACTTTTGCGAGCTTATTTGGATCCGATACCACTTTATTATCCGTTTTGGTTTTTAAGGGATCTGTTTATTGTAAATGTCTTTGCAAAGATATTGGATATTCTGATTGAGCGCGTACCTGCCATAGCAGTGATTTTGATATTTGCGATAGAATTACATGTGTTACCTGTTCCCTTTGTCTCTGACAGCAGAGCGTTTAGCCTGTTTCTGCTTGGTGGCATCTTAGTTCGCTATAGAATTAAAATTTGGAGACGTATACCATTGTGGATAGTTATAACGGGATATGTTATGGCAATTGTTATCAAAATCCTTTCGGGGAGTGGCGAGGAGACTATGATATTGTATGTAATATGTGGATTTATATTTTGGTATGAGATGGCAGGTATAATTGCCAAAAGCAGGTTGTCATCAAAAATATTGAAATGTGCAGATTTTTCTTTTTTTATATATGCATTTCATGAGTATTATGAGGCAATGATAAAAAAAGTTATTATGTCTGTCTTGCCGCAAAATACTTATATACAGCTTGCAGAATTTTTTATCCTTCCATTGATAATATCCTGTATTTGCATAGTAGTGGGGGTTTTTATGAAACGCTGGTTAAATCCTATGTATCGTTTGATTTGTGGAGGAAGAAATTAAGCGTTGCAGGGATTGCTATGTTTGAAAGAGCAGTTTGTATTAAGAGCAGATAAGCCGACGGCAAAACCCGATGGATAGGGGGGAAGTTGTCGGCTTTTTTTGTGTTTGACGTCCGAATTTACCCCAAATATACAAAAACGCGGCGCTGCTGTCGCAATGCGCCGCTTATTTTGTATATTTGGGGTAAATTCTACGTTGTTGAATGAACATAATCTTCTTTGTGTCCCATATTGCTCGAATAATGGCAACAGTAATTTCCTGTTGCTTTTTAATATTCGGTAAATGTAGGCTTTGTCAGGTGAAAATGAAAGTCGCAAAACAATAATCTAAAAAAAGTAAATGAAGCCCAAGCAGTGTCATGCACCATGTTCAGACCTTCAAAAAGCGTCGGCACTTAGCGAAGCAAGCTTAAAAAGCGCCGCTGAGCTTAGTGTCCGCTACGCTTTTTGGGAGCGCAAGCGAGTCTGAACATAGTGCATGACACTGCTTGGGCTGGCGTAGATTACCCGAGACTGCCCGAAAAAGAGATTAAAAACTTGATTTTCACTAAATTTATGTTATAATTTGTCAGACGGCAAAATAAACAACGTATGTCAGGTTGACTATAGCGGACTAGAGACAAAAAAGTCTCAGTGAAATTATCGCTGTACAAACACATAACTAAACAACTGTTAAAGAAAGGAAACCTTCTGTCTGCAATCCCCCATTTACCGGTTTGAGATAAGGTACAGAAGTAATGGTCTTATATGCAAAACTACAAACATACCAGTGGACATCATGCCCTGTTTCATCATAACCGCTTAAATCTTGCACTCTCTCTGCTGGGAATACTGTTCAAGGTGGCTGCTTCCCTCGGATTTTCCACCTTTGTGCAAAAATTGCTCGATACAATATCCCATGAAAAAACATACAGTATAGCGTATCTGATCGCCTTTGCAGCGGTCTGCTTTGTCTGTCTGCTGATAGGTGCGGTCCTTGAATACGTATACTGGACAGCTTTCAGAAGCAAGGCTCTGCTGCAATATCGGGAAAATACATATAACAAAATTCTGGGAAAAAATATTGCCACATTTTATAATGAAAGCACCGCCAAATATCTGTCTTCTCTGTCGAATGATTTAGATCAGATCAAAGATAATTATATTGAGTCACTTCCCTATATGGCGGAATTGATATTCAGCTTTGTCGGAACAGTCATCATTATGCTCTATTACGATTTTTCACTCGCGGCGATTGCTTTTGGCATTTCACTAATTCCTATTCTTGTGTCTTCATTCCGTTTAAAAGAAGTGGAACTTTGTGAGGAAAAGCTTTCGGTCGCAAACAGCGCGTTTCTTGGTTCATTTTCCGAGGTACTGCATGGATTTCGCGCA
>CANREB010000015.1 GCA_947629525.1 uncultured Lachnospiraceae bacterium | reverse complement strand
TATATCGCACTTTAGAATAAAAATAAAGTGCGTAAGTTTTTGTTACCGGTAACTTACACACTTTATTTTACACTCCCCAGATTATTTTTAAATGTTTTTGTTACGGTTATTCAATCAATATTTAACTTTATTTTTGACGTTTATATTTTTTTGATTGTACTTGACGGCTGGCAGAATGGAGAGGGGTTCTTTTCAATATGTTATAAGGTTATCCTTATTGGTATTGCCCATACAGTGTTTCTTGTAATGAAAAATTGGTATGAAAATTGTTATGTACCTCAGTCAGACTTAAATATTAATCAATATATGAGAAAGCTCATCTTTGAAAAGATGAAAGATATTGATTTATATTGTTATGATACTCCGGATTTTTATAATGGATATATTCTTGCTATGAAGGAAATTGACGGTCGTACAAATGCGTATTTAAATTCGATAAATTCATTCATCAATAACCTGTTCGCGATTTCTTCGACTTCCTTTGTAATATTTACAATAGACCCCATTTTTTTTGTTATAGCGCTGATTCCGCTATTTGTAAGTTTTTTTATTGGCAGGGCACAGGGGAGGGAACGCTATGTTTATCATATAGAAACGCAGGCGAACGAGCGAAAAAAAGATTATATTCGACGGATTTTTTATTCAAAAGAATATGCTGAAGAAATGCGTACATCAGGGATTTTTAATGTTTTAATAAAGCATTTCGATAACATAATGAATCAATTTCAAGTGATTATAAAAAGACATGGACATAAAATGGCATTATACGAGTATCTGGATTATATGCTTATGGATGTTATTGTTTATCTGGGTGCGGTTGTGATTGCCGTATATAAAACAGTTATCAGCAAAGACATTGCTGTTAGCGGAGCGTTAGTTATAGCTAACACAATCAGCTCCGTATCGTGGTCGATTCGCAGCTTTTCCGATATGTATGTTGAGTTTCAAGAGCATGCTATGTATATCGATAATTTTTCCTCGTTTTTAAATTATAAGTCACGTATAAATGATGAGCATGCTAAATGGACTCCGTCTTCCAAAAGCGATTCATTAGCAGTCCAAAACCTTACCTATACATATCCGGGAAATGAAACTCCGACATTGAAAAATGTATGTATCGACATACGACAGGGACAGAAAATTGCGATACTTGGTCCCAATGGTTCAGGAAAGTCAACTTTGATGAAGGTTATTATGAGATATTATGAGCCGGATTCAGGAAAGATTGAACTTGATGGCAAAGAGATTTCGGAATATTATATAAAGGATTATCGTAAAAATTTTGGAACAGTGTTTCAAGATTATCGTTTATTTGCATTTACTATTTTGGACAACCTGTTACTTAAAGACAATATCGCCGAAGAAGAAAGAAAACGCGCGCTATATGCACTTAATATGACGGAAATGATGAATGTGATTGAGCATTTACCAAGAGGAATAGATACAAAATTGACAAAAGAATTTGATGCGGAGGGAGTGGTTTTGTCGGGCGGAGAAATGCAGAGGTTAGCAGTATCAAGGCTGTTTGCAAAAGAATATTCATTCCTATTTGTTGATGAACCGACTTCTGCTATGGATCCGGTGACGGAATATAATGTGTTTAAAAAAATTTTGGATTACAATAAAGACAAAGCGGTCGTTTTCATTTCACATAGATTGACATCAGCTGTTTTGGCGGATTATATTTACTACATGGATAAAGGTGAAATTGCAGAAGCAGGTACGCACGATGAACTGTTGGCACTGAACGGAAAATATACAGCGTTTTGGCATAAACAGGCTCAGTTATATGGGGAGGTAGACAGAGGCAATGAAAAGCATAATAAATAATTGGAGATTATTTAAGTATGCCCTTAGATTTACTCCTCTGTTTGTTTTACTGACAGTTATTGATAACATTTTTTTAGGCTTTTTAAATTCATACGTAACGGTTATTTTTCTTAAAAGCTTGTTTGATCAGATAGAGACAGGGACGGAGTTTAGCAAATTAATGTATTTGGCAGCTTTTCTGCTGCTGTTTTTTGTGGCAGGTTATATCTTCCATGTGATATATATGCACTTTTGCGAACCGATATATAAGTATAAATTGCATTCTGCCATTCGGAAAATTTTATTTGAAAAGCTCTCTAAAATAGAGGTTGAATATTATGATAATCCGTCGTATTACAATGATTTTGTTTGGATAATGAATGAAGCGGACGGACAAGTATTTTCATTGGTAAAAGACATTGGAACATTGGTAAACAGAATAATTTCCGTTAGTACTATTGTTGTATTATTAGCTACGGTGGATTGGACGATAGCAGCGTGTATTTTGGTTTCAGTGATTGTTTCATTATTGCTTAAGCGTCTGCAAACAAAAATACAGTACGAGAGCGAACAAGAAATGCTCGTTTTTAATCGAAAGACAGACTATCTTAACAATCTGTATTTATCAAAAGATTATGCTAAAGAAATACATGCAACCGATGTCAGCAGTATTATAGATCGTGAATTAAATAATGTTATTCTAACGGAAAAAGACATCTTAAAGAAGAATGGAAAGAAAAAATTTTATATAAATTTCAGTTTAAATTTTTTTACCGCTAATTTTTTTAATATTGGAATTTTTCTTCTCTTGTTATATAAAATTCAGGTTTCAAAAAGTATATCGCTTGGTGATTTTGCCGCTTCTGCGGGAAGCAGTTGGAAGTTATTTTGGCAAATCAATAGTTTTGCGGATGTCTTAAGCAGATTTCAAAAAAGAGATTTGTATTCACAACGCTTTCAAAAGCTTATGGCGCGCAAAAATGTTTTGTATGAGCGAGCGTCGCAGAGAACAATACCGCAGGGAAATATTGAAATCACATTTTGCAACGTATCTTTTCGATATCCGGGGAGTGATGAATGGATTTTAAGAGATATAAATTTTCAAATCAGGAATAATGAGAAAATAGCTATTGTTGGTTATAACGGAGCCGGAAAAACGACTTTGATTCGGCTGATAATGCGATTATATGAGCCTACAGAAGGTGTAATTTTACTGAACGGTTTTGATGTGCGGGAATATAATATAGAAGAATATAGATCATTGTTCAGCACTATTTTCC
Organism: uncultured Lachnospiraceae bacterium; assembly: GCA_947629525.1. Classification (GTDB taxonomy): domain Bacteria; phylum Bacillota; class Clostridia; order Lachnospirales; family Lachnospiraceae; genus COE1. The sequence goes on along the minus strand of CANREB010000015.1, from coordinate 48,970 downwards.
AGAATTTTAAATTATATGCTTTTTCCGTTGCAGAAAACGTTATGATGAGGAATTATATTGAGGGATCGGAAGATGAAAAGGTTTGGACGGCGCTTAAGAATGCTGGGATCTCGGATAAGATAAATGAGTATTCCAAAGGTATCCATACTATTATGACTAAAGAATTTGATGAAGACGGGGTTGAGTTATCCGGCGGACAGTTACAGAAGCTTGCTATTGCAAGGGCATTTGCTCAAGATGCACAATTGATTATTATGGATGAACCAACCAGTGCTCTTGATCCAATAAGTGAATATGAGATATATAAGAAAATGCTGGAATTGTCTAATAATCGCACTTGTATTATTATTTCACACAGATTGTCGATAGTCAGGGATGTTGATTGGATTTTATATCTTGAAAATGGAAGAATAGCGGAAAAAGGGTCGCATGAAAAGTTGTTGAGTGAAAATGGGACATATGCCGAAATGTGGAATATTCAAACCCAAAATCTGTCAAGTGCTGCCAACGTCAGTAAATAATTCGCCGGATGCAAATTGAAAGTCAATCAGCAATTGAGTGACATAAACTATGTTATCCGCTAAAATAGAGATACATAGTAAAAATTTGACAAGAGGAGATTATTACTGATGGAAATAGGGAATGTGATTAAAAAGTATAGAATTAAAAAAAATATGACGCAAGAAGAGCTGGGGGCTGCGCTGTTGGTGACACCGCAGGCAGTGTCACGGTGGGAAACAGGGATATCTTATTCGGACATCTCTATGATACCTGAAATCGTTAAGGTTTTGGGGGTGTCTGCTGACAAACACTCTTAGAACGCGTTTAAAAACGCCGCAGGCAATGTAAAAGCTTTTTGACAGGCATTTTTCAACAATGTAAAAGATTTTTGATAGACAAAAACACATTAATTCGCCATACTGTATGCAAAAGGAGGGAATTATGGAGATAGGAAAGCAGCTTAAAGAAGCGAGGGAAAAATCAAGCCTTACCCAAGAGCAGGTTGCCGAAAAAGTTTTCGTGTCACGGCAGACTATTTCAAATTGGGAAAATGAAAAATCATACCCGGATATAATCAGCATCATTAAGCTATCTGACCTGTATTCCATCAGCTTAGACGAATTATTGAAAGGAGACCGTAAAATGATGGAACATCTTGACGAAAGCACAAATGTTGTAAAAAGTAACAAAAAACTGACCGGAGCAATCATTGTAAATATTGTACTGCTGTTTAGCCTGCTTATTCTTGGAGGCTTAGTCCCTGAAAACAATATGTACTTAATTGCAGGTATTTTCAGTCTTGCAATGATTGGCACAGGTTTTCTGCTGTACCAGATTATAAGAAGGATATGAGGTGTGGATAATGGAAAAATATTTTACAGTAATTGCGGCGATTGGGGCTGCCGCCTTAATCGTCGGCGCAATATTCGCAGAGTATCAGCTATTCTGTCTTGTGAAAGCAGACGCAGTATGCAGAGGACTAAAGCATCCGAATTTTTGGGGAATATTCTCTGCAACAGGCAATAGTCAGTCAGGACTCATAATGTATTTAATCGGAAGACGACGTTTTCCGGTCATCTCAATGACCGAAGAACAAAAAAGCGTTATTGAACGCTGCAAAAAGAAAATCGGAGTAGGAATAATTTTTATTGTAATAGGTGCAATTATGTGTGTCTGGGGAATGATGATGGTAATATAAGCGCCATTCACACAGCCAACAGCCAAGAACGCCATACAACATAGATAAAGTATGGCGTTTTTTGAGTTTAAAAAATTTTTTTCAAAAAATGCAACCACAGCAAAAATTTTCCGTCTATAATAATAACAGCCAAATAAAACAAAGAACAAATAAACATTAATCAGCCAAAAATCAAAATCATAAGCATTTACAAAAATATACCCATGTGCATAATGCTTAGAAAAAACCACCAAAACGAGGTAACGCTATGGAAGATAACGCTATAATCGAGCTGTACTGGCAGCGCTCACAAAACGCGATAAGCGAAACAGCCGCAAAATACGGCGGCAGGCTTCACAGCCTGTCGATGAACATACTGCGCAGCAGGGAAGACGCCGAAGAATGTGTAAACGACACTTACCATGCCGCATGGAACACTCTGCCCCCGCAGAGACCCGGCTTTTTCTTTGCCTACCTTGCCAAGCTTACGCGCAATTTCTCTTTCAGCAGATACGACTATTACCACGCCAAAAAACGCGGCGCGACGGTAGTAGAATTAAGCACCGAGCTTGAAAACTGCATACCCGCGCCAAATGACCTTGAACAGAAAATGGAAAGTGAAGAAATAGGACGCATCGTCAGCGAATTTTTACATAACCAAAGCCCTGAAATGCGCCGTGTGTTCGTGCGCCGATACTGGTATCTCGACTCAATTCAAACTATTTCCCAAGCATACGGCATCAGCGAAAGCAAGGTAAAATCAATGCTTTTCCGTATGCGCGGAAAGCTTCGTGAGTACTTTGAAAAGGAGGGGATAGTGCTATGAGAGGACAAGACCTGCTTGAAGCGATAGAATATATTGATGATGAACTTATCGAGGAAGCGTTGCCCGATGCAGTCAACAAAACTTTGCGTCCGCATCGGCAATACAGAAAATATATGTACACAGCGGCAGCTTTCGCAGTCATATTAGGAATATCCGCGTTTGCCTATTCTGTTTTCACGCCTTCAAAAAACACTGAAATGGCAGCCGAAAGCGGTGTGGCGGCGACAGATACTTCAGCCTCTGAATATGCCGAGGCTGCAGTGGGAAATGCCGACACCACAGTGGGAAATGCCACAGCACAAAGCGCTGCAACAGAAAACACCATGGACGCAGGCGCAGCATCAGGAGACAAAAATATATCAGGTGATCCTGATACATCCGCTATGGCGGAAGACTCAGAAATAAAGGATAAGTACGCCGCTTTGGAAGAGGACGAAACCGAAGAAAACCGAATAAAGTCACCTAAAGAGTCCCACAGCGAAATGATGCCGACAGCGATAGACGGAGTGACAATGGAAGTCACAGAACTTAAAGGCAGTACGCTCACAGTCACGATTACCAACAACACAGACAAAGAAATCGAAGCAGGCGATGATTATCGCATAGAATACTTTGACGAAACGGAGCAAAGCTGGGAAGACCTTGACCTCATAGTAGACAACGCCGCTTTTAACGCAATAGCATATACCGTCCAAAAAGATAAACCGTTGAAATTGGAAATAGACTATTCTTGGTTTTACGGAGAACTTGCGCCGGGCAGATACAGAGTTGTAAAAACCATTGTTGATTTCCGAGCCACAGGCGATTACGACAACTATACTTACCGCGCGGAATTTACGATAAGCCAATAAACGTCAGAACGAGGAGGAATTAATATGAAAAAAAGAATAATCACAGCGTTTATATTAAGCTCAGCAGTCTGTGCCGCAGGCATATGCGGCTGTTCACAGCAGACAGAAAAACAAGCGCATGCCAGTCAGCCCGCACAGACAGACGTAAATCTTGAAGACAGCACAACTAAGGAAACAGATAAAAGTTATGAAAATAACAATATTAAATCAGCAGACAACACTTCCGTAAAAAATCTTACCGATGATTTAACCATGGAAATCTGCATAGATTATGCAATAATGGACAGTTATACCCCTGTTCAGGATTTTAGCTACAGGCTTTTTAAGGAAAATATCGACTCTGAAAACCCTGTACTTTCACCTATATCGGCATATCTTGCCCTGTCAATGGCATCAGCGGGCGCGTCAGGAGATACCGAAAAGGAATTTATTGACGTACTCGGCGGGGGTGAGGACAATATGCTGGTGTATTCAGACTGCATAATGAATAATTTTCACGCAGAAAGTGATAAAATAAAGTTTTCCATAAATAATTCCGCATGGCTTGACGACGGATTTGATGTAAATGCACAGTGGCTCGGCACAGTCAAATCACTGATGGATGCGGACATATTTCAGGCGCAGCTCTCGGACACAGCTGCGATGAACGCGATAAACGACTGGACAAGCAAAAACACCAACGGGCTTATAGACAAACTGCTCACAGAACCGCTAAGCGCGGCGGCAAGACTTGCCTTGATAAACACAGTATATTTCAAAGCCGACTGGCAGGAACCGTTTGACGCAAACGACACAGGAACAGAAGAATTTACGCTCGAAGACGGCAAAGGCAAAGTAGAAGCAGAGATGATGAACAAATATTATGAACCCTGTCTGTACATAGCCAACGATTTTGCAGAAGGCATAATCCTTCCATACAAAAGCCCGTCGCCGGACACTGACCAATCGCCGTGCAACCTCGCTTTCGTAGCGTTCAAACAGCGTAACTATGAATGTGCGGATGTCGGGGACTACAATCTTTATAATATTCCCGCTGACAGCGTGTGCAGTTCGGCAGATATGATAAGCAACGGCATAAGAGAGGACGTATACAACAAGTTGACCGCAGAAGTCATCAAAGATTTACTAGCTAATGCCTCGACCGAAACAGTCAACCTCAAACTGCCGAAATTTGAGATAACCTTTGACAAAGTTCTCAATGAAAGCCTTGAAAATATGGGTATAAAAAATGCGTTTAACGCGGAGCTTGCCGATTTCAGCAATATAGGCACTGACAAAGACGGACAAAATATATACATATCACTTGTTCGCCAAAAAGCAAAGATAACAGTAGACGAAAAAGGCACAGAAGCCGCCGCGGCAACGGAAGTATTAATGGAAGCAGGCAGCGCCATAGACGAGCCGCAAAATCCCATATATTTGTATTTTGATATGCCGTTTGTATATATGATAGTAGACATGGACACGGAAATCCCGCTTTTTATCGGCATAATGGATAATCCGGCGGAAGAATAAATCAGATGCTCAGTATATCTTTTTTGCCTGTCTGATATAATAAAATTGATAATTTTAATTTTAGTCAGTGCAAAAATTGCACATCTAAGTTGACAAAGTGCAATTTTTGCACTAAAATTAACAGAGAGGTGCAAAAATGGAAAGTTTGAAAGAATTAAGACTGGAAAAGAAAATGACACAAAAACAGGTTTCAGAATTAATGGGAATTTCTCTTCGATCTTATAAGACATATGAAAATGACGCCGATAAATCAGGCACATTAAAATACAATTACATGGTTGAAAGATTGAAAGAAATTAATCCTGTTGATGAAGACCATGGTGTTTTAGATATAGAAGAAATAAAGCGAAAATGTACACAGGTATTTGAAAAATATGATATTAATTTTTGCTATCTCTTTGGCTCTTACGCCAAGCATAAGGCAGTTCCAACCAGTGATGTGGATCTTCTCATTTCAGCAAACGTAAAAGGGTTGAAATTTTATGGGTTAGTTGAAGAGATAAGGAATGCCCTTCATAAGAAAGTAGATGTTTTGGACATAAACCAACTGAAAGATAATTTGGAACTGACGGAAGAGATACTTAAAGAAGGAGTTAAGATATTTGGATAATGTAAAAAATGACAATTATTATATTCAAAAGATAAAGCAGGATTTGGAATTTATTTCAAAACATATGAAAAATGTGGATATAGAGGAACTTGGCACTAATGAGTTATTACTGGATTCCATGCTTTTTCGTATGATTCAGATTTCCGAAAACTCAAGGAAACTTACAGATAACTTTAAGAAGGAAAAAGAAAACATCCCATGGGGCGCATTATATGGATTGAGAAATCGAATTGTGCATGATTATGGTAATGTTGATTTGAATATCGTGTTTGAAACTCTAAAAACGGATATTCCGGACTTATTGAAACTGCTTTTATGATAATATCATTGTAATATTGGACAGGAAAAGATATAACACTTTGCGGACAGGTATCAAATTAGTATTGATTTAGCGTTTCCTTTGTGATATATTACTGAAAGTAATCAATAATGATGTAAATGCTGTTTGGGATACACCAGCTATGCAAAATATAAGGCTATGAGGCATCTGCAGAAAATATGCGGATGTCTTTTTGTTTGCCCAAAATTGAAAGGGAGGTCGTTAATATCGCAGTCTATGGTTATATTCGGGTAAGCACTAAGGAGCAGAATGAGGCTCGGCAACTTGTTGCTCTTCACGAAAAGGACATTCCAGAAAAAAATATTTATATGGATAAACAGTCTGGCAAGGATTTTGAACGTCCACAATATAGAAAGCTGGTGAAAAAACTGAAAGTGGGTGATTTGCTGTATGTTTTAAGTATTGATCGCTTGGGCAGAAATTATGTAGAAATTCAAGACCAATGGCGAATCCTTACGAAAGAAAAAGGAATTGATATTGCGGTGCTTGATATGCCGCTATTGGATACTCGTCAAGACAAGAACTTAATGGGAACTTTCATTGCGGATTTAGTTCTTCAAATCCTGTCATTTGTGGCTCAGAATGAACGTGAAAATATAAAAAAGCGTCAGGCTGAGGGGATTGCAGCTGCAAAGGCAAAGGGTGTACGCTTCGGCAGACCGGAAAGGAAAATACCGACGGATTTCGGAAGAATTGTGCAGGATTGGGAACAAAAACGGCTCACATTTGAAAAAGCTTTAGAACAATGTGGTATGAGTGAATCAACGTTTTACCGCAGACTACGGGAATACAGGCTGACACACAAAGAATGAGTGCTGTCAAAAAGTGTACTTTTTGATAGTTTATTACATATGTTAATTTATCACAATAAGGGGTAAAAATCAATATTTTTTGCAATATTTGATGAATGTTTTGGGATTTTTTGAAAATTTCTTGTGGAACATTTATGACCTGATTTAGTGAATCGAAAATTGTCAAAAAGTACACTTTTTGATAAAACTCTATAAAAAAATATATATGATGAGAGGATAATAATTATATGAAATTAACACCACCTTTGCACTCTTATACCAAAGGATGTCACATATGGATAATTATCAACATTGCACTTAACATTCTTTTTTTAGTTAGCGTACCTGGATTTTTTTATAAGTTATTGTTCTTTTTGATGACAGCAGTACATCTTTTGATGCTTCTAAAACCTTATAAAGAGGAGAATATTCTCTTGATTTCTCTGACCGTTATTATTTGTCTGATAGAACTATTTGCAGGAAGGTGGATTGCTGCCATACTGATGGCAGGACTTACATATGCTACTATTCATTTTGTTATGTTAGCATATAACCCGCAGAAGAGTTTACCATCCAAAGATAAAGGCAAAATGATACAACAAATTTTGTCCCGTCCAATCGGATTATATATTATTTCTGTTTTCTTGATATTGATGACGATGTTTTGGGTAATCACAGCAATGTTTTATCTTGTTTTCCCGGAACGTCTTTATATTTACTATTATGGCATGGAGTACATTTGGTATGGGAATACAAGTTTTATTGAAAATCAATCATTAGTAACGCTTATTGGAATTATTTTTCATGTCACACAATTTTTGTTAATTATTATTATTTTAATGCATTTTATTATCATTGCAAATATATTTGGACTGTCATTAGATATTTGTCCTGTAAAACGAAAAACAATATCATATTATAAATGTTTAGAAAATGCCAAATATTTTGTTATTTACAGAAACGGTTTAACGTTCATTGTATTTTTGCTTGTTTTTTCAATAATTAATACTTTGCCAAGAACAGATGCAACAAATTTAATATCCGGATTTGGTTATATGTCTATATTCTTTTTGGCGTTTTTGGTTTGGATAGCAAAGCGAAGAATAAAAAAATAAAATTAAAGGAGATTGTGCAAGATGCCTATGAAACATTTATACCCTCATTACCCCCAACCGAAATTGACATCCTTACGTCAACTGATAGACCGAAATGCTAAGGAATTTCCTGCTCAGCTTGCGTTTCAGTTTCAGCGCGGTGATGAAGTGGTCAGCATAACATATACCCAATTCAAACATGACATAGAAGCTCTTTCGGCCTATCTCAGACGACAAGGCTTTCAGCGCATTAAGATTGCCGTGTTGGGTGAAAATAGTTATGAGTGGATTCTTACCTATTTTGCCACTGTTTTGAGCGATAACATCATTGTTCCCATTGACAAGGAGCTTTCTGATGAGGACATTATTCAGCTTTTGGAGTTTGCCGAAGTGGATGTTCTTGTATATGCGGAGAATTATGTCGATACTGCCAAGCATATAATTCAAGGAGGGGTGGTACGGCATATCCTCTCGATGAATACTTTTTCAGCGATTTTGGCAGATGGCGGTTCTGTTGACATTCAGACAGACGAATCAGCAATGTGTGCAATCATATTTACATCCGGCACAACCGGAAAACCCAAAGGAGTTATGCTCTCGCAAAAGGCGCTTATGGTGGACGCTGTCGCCTCCTGTCAGAATGTTCTTATTTCAGGATCGTCCCTTCTGACACTTCCGCTCCATCACACATTTGCCCTTACCGCAGGGGTGTTGGCTATGCTGGTCTACCATGTTCCTATTTGGATCAATTGTAGCCTGCGCACTTTCCAAAGCGATATGAAGAGCTTTTGCCCGCAAAATATGTTTCTTGTCCCCCTGTATGTGGAGACGATGTACAAGACCATATGGAAAACCGCAAAGGATCAGGGGAAAGACAAGCTCCTGCGGCGAATGATAAGCATTAGCAATTTCCTCCGAAAGTTCGGAATTGATTTGCGCCGTAAGCTGTTCAAATCCATATTGGACAACTTTGGGGGAGATCTTGACCTTCTTGTTTCCGGTGGAGCTGCCATTCGGCAGGAATACATTGATGGTATGAATGACATCGGCATCCTTGTTTTAAATGGCTATGGGATTACTGAGTGCGCTCCTGTGGTGGCGGTCAACCGCAACAGATATTTTCAATCTGGAAGCATTGGACTGGCTCTTCCATGCAATGAGGTCAGGATTATAGACGGAGAGATCTGTGTTCAGGGTGATAATGTTATGTTGGGATATTATCAGGATGAAGACGCTACAAGTGAAGTTATGTCTGATAGCTGGTTTCACACTGGTGATTTAGGATACATAGACGGTGACGGCTTTATTTATATTACTGGTCGAAAGAAAAACCTTATCATTCTAAGCAACGGCAAAAATGTCTCTCCAGAGGAGCTGGAGAACAAACTGTTGGCACTTCCCAATATATTGGAAGTAGTTGTGTCAGAAAAAGATGGTGTCCTGGTAGCAGAAATTTACGCAGAACAACAGGAAGGCATTCGGGAAAGCGTCATGGTACTTAACAAGAGCCTGCCATCTTATCAGCATATACAGCGTGTGTTATTTCGTGACACGCCATTTGAGAAGACTACAACAAAGAAAATAAAAAGAAAATAAAAATATGGCATAAAGCTTGAAAAAAGACAGATATTCACAGTTTAATGCCAATCTTAGGAGACGGTCAAATGTTGCAATTATCAAATTCACAAAAACTAATCTATGAGACGGAGAAATATGCTGGCGGTGCGGTAGCTGTAATCTGTGGCAGTGTGCTTTTGAATGGACTGCATAGTGCAGATGAGCTTACTCATGCTGTCCATGAAATTTTTCGCCGCAATGAAGCATTGCGTATCCGCGCGGTTGAACAGGATGGTCAAGTCAGGCAGGAAATTATAGACTTCCAACCTCAGCCCTTAAATATCCTGCGCTTTGAAAATAAGAATGCCTTCACTATTTATGCTGGGGAATATGCAAAAACGCCAGTTTCCCTTAGTGGTCCGCTGTGCGAAATTCAAATTATCCTTTTGACTGATCAGTGCGGTCTCCTGGTCAAGTGTCATCATATAGTGGGAGATGCTTGGTCGCTTACGTTGATTGCCTCTCAGCTCTGCGCCCTGATATCTGGGAAAGAACCGACTGCGTTTCCATATTCAGAATATATAGAAGGTGAAAAGGATTATGCTCATAGCAGGCGCTGGGAGAAGGACAGAATGTTTTTCTTGGAGCAGTTTAAACAATGCCCGGAGCCTACATATATCTCTGAAAAATCGGGTGATTCTTATATTGCCAGTCGGGCAACATTCTGTATTGATATAGAAAAGGCGGCTCTAATCCGTACTTATGCAAAGGAACACAATACATCTCCATTTGTTTTGTTTCTTACCGCATTTGCTGTTTATTTCAGTCGGATCAGGGATAATGCGGAATGGTTTTACATCGGTACCCCTATTCTCAACCGTGGCGGTTTTCGCGAAAAACATACAATGGGGATGTTCATCAATTCTGCGCCTATATTGGTTCATATTGGGTATGATTGTACTTTTGCGGAAAATCTTGCAATTATGCAGGAAGAAGTTTTATCTGTGTTTCGTCATCAGAAATTCCATTATAATGATATACTGACGGCAATTCGACATGAGTGTGGCTTTATTGAGAAGCTTTATGATGCAGTATTGAGCTATCAGAATGCTACTGTCACTGATGCCGAGAGTGGAGTTGAAACTGCATGGTATCATAGTGGCATTCAGACTGAGAGCCTGCAGGTTCACATTGATGACCGAGACAAAGTCGGCACTTTCCGTGTTCACATAGACTATCGTACAGATAAATTCACCGCTCAGGAAATTCAGCGAATGTACTCTCATATTGTTAATATTTTGTTTGACGCCATTTTGAGTGATACAAAAAAAATTGGTGAATTGAAACTTTTATCTGCTGAAGAAGAGCAGAAACTTCTTGTGGACTTTAATGATACCGCTGCCGATTATCCTCGGGGGAAGTGCGTTCACACGCTATTTGAGGAACAGGTGGGGAGAATGGCAGACAAAACAGCGGTCATTGCCTGTGACCGTACTTTGACATATCGCGAGTTGAACAGCGAGGCTAACCGAATTGCTCACGGTTTGATAGAGAGAGGCGTAAAGCCAGGCGACATCGTAGCCTTTGCCCTGCCTCGGAACAGTTGCCTGATACCGGTTATGTTCGCTATTCTCAAGGCTGGAGCCGCCTATCTGCCAATTGATATGGATTATCCCCAAGAGCGTATTAAATATATGCTGGAGGATAGTAGTGCAAAAGTTTTTGTGACACAGACGGAAATAGCCAGCCTTATGGAGAATAACAATGTTCAAAATCCAGAGTTAGATTTGGCAAGTGATATTCCTTGCTATTGTATTTATACTTCAGGTAGCACAGGAAAGCCCAAAGGAGCATCTGTTACGCACCGAAACCTCGTGAATTTTTGCTCAGATGTACCGCAAAACAATTTACAACATTATGTTTCGTCGAATTGTAATATCGTATTGGCTTGCGGAGCTATTGTATTTGACCTTGCCAGTGCTGAAATTGTACTTTCATTATTGTTAGGAAAAATAGTGGCGTTGGCGAATGAAAGGATGCTTTTTAATTCTAAGGATCTTGGAGTATGGACAGAAGCAAAACAAGTTGATTGCATATTTTGTACTCCTACAAAATTAAACACCTATTTGAAAGATGAACATTTTGTAAAGGCTTTTTCAAATGTAAAGTGCATCTTAGTGGCTGGTGAACAGCTAACTGATGAAATGCGTCAGCTTATTTCATCACATAGTCATGGAAAAATTTTCAATGGCTATGGTCCTACCGAAACTACGATGGGCGTTTGCTTTGGAGAAAATGGTACGACAATTGGCAAGCCTATTGCCAACACACAAATTTACATCATGGATAAGCATATGACTCCTGTTCCCATTGGCGTGACAGGCGAACTCTGCATTGTCGGGGATGGTGTCGGAGTGGGTTATCTCAACCGTCCTGAATTGACTGCTGAGAAATTTGTGCCAAATCCATTCGGTTCCGGTAGGCTTTATAAGACTGGCGATTTGGCTTATTGGAAGGAAGACGGTAACATCGTCTATGTAGGCAGAAACGATTTTCAAGTCAAAATCCGCGGATTGCGGATTGAACTTGGGGAGATTGAAAATGCCATTTCCATGGTGGATGGGGTTAGTCAAGCCGTGGTGGTGGTTCGTAAGGATGATACAGGGCGGCAGCTTATCTGTGCTTTTTATACGGAAGATGCTCCGGTAAAATTGGACGCAGTCAAAGATGCCATTCGTGAAAGACTTCCACGATATATGATGCCCCACATATTCACAAAACTTGCCGCATTTCCGACTACGCCAAGCGGGAAGACTGACCGCAACGCATTGCCTGATGTGGATTTATCTGTTGCTGTATCTGATGTTGAATACATTGCTCCTGCCACGGAAGCGGAAAATATTGTATCTGCCGCTGTTGCCAATATACTTGGATTAGAACGGGTAGGCATGCATGATAATTTCTTTGACTTAGGGGGAGATTCGCTTAAAGCTATTGAATTAGCTGCCGCTTTAGAGAAAGAGGGCTACTTTGCGGATGTAAAGACGATTTTTGAATCGGAAACCATAGGTGCTTTGTCGGGCAAACTGGATTTAGCGGAAGTTCAGGCTGCGGAGGAAATTATCCAAGGGGATATTCCTGCTACTCAGGCGCAAATGCGAGTGTATATTGCTCAGAGTATGAGCGGAGGCACAACATATAATATACCTTGTGCATTCAAAGTCAGCAAGCTGGATCCCACAAGGCTGCAGCATGCCGTAGACAAGCTTGTGTCCCGTTACGAAATTCTCCGCACTCATTTTGAGAACCGTGACGGAATTATTATGCAGGTCGGGGAAGATAACGCCAGATGCTGTATAGAGAAGCTTTCCAGCAACGATGTTTCCGATTTTATCCGTCCCTTTAATTTGGAAATTGCACCATTATTGCGGATAGGTTATTTTGAAAATACTGTCCTGTTGGATATGCACCATATAATTGCCGATGGCGGCTCATTGTCTGTATTTCTTCGGGAACTGAACGAATTTTATATGGGGCGTGAGTTGGAAGACCGCGCTGTGCAATATCGTGAGTTCGCAATGAATGAGCATGATAATCTGGAGGATGAAGATTATTGGCTTAACATGTTTAAGGAAAAACCACCTGTACTGGAGTTGAATACTGACTATCCAAGACCGACAAATCAGAGCTATGAAGGTGCGGCAATATATTATGATATTTCCATTGAACTGCATAAGAGAATTTGCGGACAGAGCCGAAAACTGGGCATCACACCGTTTGCATACTACTTAGCTGCGTTCTATATCCTGCTTTCTAAATTTAGCGGAAATGAAGACATCGTAGTCGGTACTCCTGCGAGCGGCAGAAGCGGGAAATTTATAAATGCTCTTGGAATGTTTGTCAACACTCTGGCTCTGCGTGCGTATCCAGAAGGTAAAAAGACAGTTGGGCAATTTTTGGCAGAAGTAAAAATTGTTTCAAGGGATGCTCTTAGCCATCAGCGTTACCCTTATGGAGAATTAGTGCAAAAACTTGGTATTTCAGCAGAAAGTCACAATCCGCTATTTGATGTAATGTTCGCGTATCAAAATCAAGAAATGACAGAGACGGTTTTTGAAGATGCGCCAGTAGAGCTGCTTCAAATTCCAATAGCCACATCAAAATATGACTTTACTTTAAACATAATGCCGCGCAAAAACGATGTAGTACTGATGATTGAGTATTGTACCGCGCTTTTCAATGAAACAACCATCAGGCGATTTATAGAAGGATATAAGTTGCTGCTTTCTCAAATGTTGGATGAGGGAAAGATAATTTATGAGCTTTCTGTCATTAGTGAGGCAGAGCGCCACATGTTGTTGATAAATTTCAATGATAGTGTTGTTGATTATCCCAAAGACAAATATGTACACCAGATTTTTGAGGAACAAGTGAGAAAAAATCCTGACAAGACGGCGATTATTGCTTGTGATCGCAGCTTGTCATACCAAGAGCTGAATGATGAGGCAAATTGCATTGCTAATGGTTTAATAGAGAAAGGTGTGAAGCCTGGAGATATTGTAGGTTTTGCCCTGCCGAGGGATAGCCACCTGATTGCAACTATGTTTGGGATACTCAAAACAGGGGCGGCTTATCTTACAATAGATCCGGATTACCCGCAACAACGCAAGGATGCATTACTGCGGGAAAGTAATGCGAAGTATTTTATTGTGGGAGAAAACCTTACAGCATTACTGTCAAAAGAACCGCTAATCCATTCGATTATTGGAGGAAATCTTTATTGCGTGATTCCAACATCGGGTTCTACAGGAACACCAAAGCTCAGTACATTGACGCATAGTGGGATATTAAATTTCTCCGAAGCTAATGCAAATTGGTATCGCGACATTAGCTCTGCATGTGCCTTTACCATTTATACCTTTGACTGTTCCATTTTAGAGACAATAATTCCTTTAATTCGTGGGATTCCTGTTGTTTTGGCAGATGAGGATGCAATATATAATCAATCTTGCTTGGAAAAATTGTTAGAAAGTCATCCGCAAACACTTATGTTTGCCACTCCAACAAAGCTGAAACAGTATATAGGGGGGAGCATTCATCTGAAGGTTTGGAAGAATGTTACGCGCTTTATTGTTGGAGGAGAGGTGTTTCCGGAAGAACTTCTTTCTTTAATTCGTGGTGTAAATGAAACAGCAGAGGTGATTAATCTTTATGGTCCGTCTGAAGCCACCATTTGTGTCACTACAATGGTAGTTGAGCCGGGAAATATTACTATCGGCAGTCCAATTGCCAATATTCAAATTTATATTGTAGACAAGTACATGCGCCTTGTACCAGTCGGTGTTACTGGTGAATTATGCATTGCTGGTGACGGAGTAGGGGCAGGATATCTTAATCGCCCTGAATTAACTGATGAAAAGTTTGTGCAAAATCCTTTTGGTTCAGGCAAGCTTTACAAGACAGGTGATTTAGCATATTGGAGGAAAGATGGTAATATCATTTACGTGGGGCGGAATGATTTTCAGGTAAAAATCCGTGGGCTGCGAATTGAGCTGGGCGAGATTGAAAACGCAATTGTCGGTGTAGAAGGTGTCAATCAGGCAGTAGTATCAGTGCGCAAAGACGAGAAAGGGCGGCAGCTTATCTGCGCATTCTATGTGTCTGGTGATTTGGTTACTTTGGATGGAATTAAATCCGCCATTCGGAACAAACTCCCTCGGTATATGATGCCTCACATATTTACCAGATTGGACAAGCTTCCGCTCACTTCCAGCGGAAAAATTGATCGTAAAGCGTTGCCAGAGGTTGATTTGCATAATATTTCCTTTGCCAAAGAATTTGTCGCTCCAGCAAGTGAGCTGGAAAGGCGTTTGGCAGCTTTAATGGAAAAAGTACTTGAGTATTCTCCGGTTGGCAGGGAAGATAACTTTTTTGATCTTGGAGGCGACAGTTTAAAGGCTATTGAGTTTTTGGCGCAGGCACATACGGAGAAAATTTATTTTTCGCTTCAAAATATTTTTGAATACCCTACCGTGCGAGAATTGAGTGAATTTATAGAATTGGGAAGTAATCCGATAAATTCTAATCAAAAATCATCAACAGTAATGGATAATAAGTCGCTTGTCCCATATAAGGAAACAGACTTTATGGCAGTAAACGCTGTATTGGCTAAGAACCGCGCTGAAATAAAGTATATTCCTAACAGAACAGAAGTGGGAAACATTTTACTTGCAGGCGCGACGGGGTATTTAGGCATACATATTCTGGCGGATTACTTGGACAACGACAAGGGTATAGCGTATTGTCTTGTGCGTGGGGAAAATCAAGCAGATAGCGAAAAACGTCTTAAAGAATTACTGAAATTTTATTTTGGAGAAAAATATATTTCTCTGTTGGGTGTGCGAATTCAGACTTTCTGCGGAGATTTACAAAAGGACAATTTTGATTTAAATACTCGGGATTATCAAGTCCTGCTTGATAATGCGAACACTGCCATCAATGCTGCTGCAAGTGTAAAGCATTATGGATCATATAAGTATTTCTATGATGTAAATGTGGACACCACAAGACGGATAGTAGATTTTTGTAAGCACAGTGGAGTAAGGCTGATTCATATTTCTACAATAAGCGTGTCTGGTAATGGAAATATTGACGTTTTTGATGGTTATGTAAGTGATACAGAAAAACATTTTTACGAAGACAGTTTATATATAGGTCAGCCATTGGAAAATGTCTATGCCAGAAGTAAATTTGAGGCGGAAAAGCTGGTGTTGGAGTCAGTCAGGGATGGAGTGCAGGCTTGTATTATGCGTATGGGAAACTTGACTAATCGTGCCAGTGATGGCGTCTTTCAGATAAACTATAAAACTAATGCTGCCGCACAGCGAATTAAAGGTGTTCTCGAACTGGGAATGTTGCCTGATTATCTGATTGAAGATGGAATGTATGTGGAATTTACTCCTATTGACGAAGCGGCAAAAGCTATTATGCTCTTGGCACGGCACTTTGATCAGAATCGCACTGTGTTTCACATTAACAGTACAAAGGTAGTGTATTTAAACATACTTATAAAGTATTTTTCCGAGTTGGGATATCCCGTTCAAGTTGTTTCTGGAAAAGAGTTTGCTTCTGCTCTTCGTGGAACTGCAAGGCAGGCTGGGATGGAACACATTCTTGAATTATTTATTAATGACTTGGACGAACATGACCGTCTTAATTATGACAGTAACATTCGTATTGAAAACCGATTTACTGAAGAATATTTACGGCGGCTGGGATTTACCTGGGGTGAAATAGGGTTAGAGTACCTGCGCAAGTACACAGCATATTTTGAAAAAATTGGATATTGGAGGATAAAAGAAAATGTTTGAACAGATAAAGTCAATTTTAGAGCAATATACGGGAATTACGGATATTACTGAGCAGTCCATTTTAGAGGCTGACCTTGGTTTGTCATCCTTTGACGTTGTTGAGATTGTTAGCGAGTTTGAAGATGTCTTTGGCATTGAGATTGCAGATCGAGATATTACGAAATTTGTATGTGTCAAAGATATCGTAGATTATTTGGAAGCTTATGGAAAGTACGAGTAAATATATTGATGAAATGGAGGATATGATAATATGCAAAACAGTGTAGTTCAATGGCTTGAATATACCGCGAGATGTTTCCCCGAAAAAATTGCATTCGTGGATAACAAAGGTTCTTATACATGGGCTGAGGTCCGCCAAAAGGCTTTATCTATTGCCAAGCAGATTGAAGTAATCGTCCCGGGAGGAAAATGCCCTGTGGTAATTTATATGGAAAAGTCAACAGATATGCTTTTGACTTATTTGGGTGTAGCCTACAGTGGATGTTTTTACTGTCCAATTGCGACAGATATGCCATTTGCACGCGTGGAAAAGATTATAAACACTCTGCAGCCGATTATGTTTATCGCGACGCGCGAGAACAGTGAACAAATCGGCATGGGGAAAGAAATTGATTTTTGCGGTTATGTTCTTTGTTTTGAGGATATTACCAATGAAATGAGCGAAAACTTTGCACTTAATAATAACATACAGGGGGGGGGGTATAGAAGCTGCACAATTTGTTGATCGTATTCTTGACACAGACTTGTTGTATGTTCTGTTCACATCCGGTTCTACTGGTATGCCCAAAGGCGTGGCAGTTACACATAGGAGTGTCATAGATTATATAGATTGGGTAACAGATCAATTTAATATCACAGAAAAAGATTCGATTGGCAATCAAGCACCGTTTTACTTTGATAATTCTATTTTGGATATTTATTCATCGGTAAAAACAGGGGCGGAGCTTCACATTATTTCGGAAGACTTGTTCCATCAAATACCGCAGTTATTGCAATATCTGGCAGATAATAAGATTAGCACCATTTTTTGGGTGCCATCAGCGCTGTCTCAGGTGGCGTGGTCTAAAGCTTTTGAAACAGTAGATTTGTCAAAGACGCTTAAACGGATACTTTTTTGTGGCGAGGTTATGCATAATAAAACCTTAAACCTATGGCGCCGTCATCTGCCTAATGTACAGTATGCTAACCTTTATGGTCCAACAGAAATTACTGATGCTTGCACCTATTATATCGTTGATCGTCCATTCAGTGATGATGAGCCGCTTCCTATTGGCAGACCAATGCGTAATACAGAAATTCTTGTGCTTGATGATCAGGACAGATTAGTGACAGAGCCGGACATAGTAGGAGAGTTGTGTGTTCGTGGCACTTGCCTTGCGGCTGGATATTACAATGATCCGGAGCGGACATCACAAGCTTTCATACAGAATCCTCTTCAGAAAGCTTACGAGGAGAAAATATATCGAACCGGTGATTTGGTGAAATACAATGAATACCATGAACTGATTTACCTCTCACGAAAAGATTTTCAGATTAAGCATCTTGGTCATCGGATCGAACTTGGTGAGATTGAAACGGCTGCTTCGACCATAGACGGTGTTGCATCATGTTGTTGTTTATACAATCCTATGTATGATTTTATTGTTTTGTTTTTGGAAGGAAAATCATATACAAGCAGTGAAATTAATAAAAAGCTTGCTACACTATTACCTCGGTATATGTTACCAAGCTTGGTGATTTGTTTGGACAGTCTGCCATTGAATGCAAATGGGAAGATTGACAGGGTTAAGTTGAAAGAAAAATATATTAATTGACAGTGCTGTATTTAAAACTCGGATACTGATGTATGTTCAGCTGTCTGGACAGAAATTGATTGGGAGTAAGATTATGAAACGTGTAATTTCAATGATTTTGGCTGTTTCTATGACATTATTTAGAATGAGGAGGATGCTTTTAAAATAAAGACCCAAGAAATATATATAACTTTTCCCCAATATGCTATTTTTTAAGTGGAAATTTTGGTATAATTGATGTAACGTTACCAGTGCTTCCCAAATTACAATAAAATATACAAGTCTACAAGCAGACTTGTTCACAAATATGCAGGAAAGGAGGGCAAATTCTGAAAAATAAGGTGTACTGATAGTGAAAAAGTATAGGAAAAGTTATAAGAAAATCATTAATTATTTTAAATCGCCGCATAAGAAGCGGCAGAATGGAGGAACAAAATGAAAAAAAGGATTTGTAAAATGATAGCAGCAACGATGGTGGTAGTAATGCTTTGCTCAATCAATGTATGTGCAGCGGGCAATTCAGTGGCGGACATCCTCAATTCAGCGGTAGTTACACCAACAGAGACACCGTCAGGTTCACAGCTTTTAGATAACATGATAACTTATCTGTTGTCACAGATAACAACACCTGAAATGACTACTTATGACAAGGCTAAAGCGTGCTATGACTGGCTTATAACATATATGCAGTATGGTACGCCGGGTTTTGATCTTGTGGATGCTGACCCCGTAAACTTTGTAACTTATGGAGATTATATAGGATATGTAGCATTGGTGAGTGCGACAGGAGTATGTGATGACTATTCATATATATACTCAGAAATGCTGAAAGCGATAGGGTTAAACAGCTACTTAGTATCAGGGAAGACGCACAAGGCAAGCGGCGGATATACCGGGCATACTTGGGTTGTTGCAAATATTAATGGCGTGGAATACGTTTTTGACCCACAGGTAGAAGATAATATAGCAAAAGGCGGTACGATAGCTTACTATCGTTTTTGCAAGACATATGCCCAAGTGCCTGATAAATACATACCATATGATCCACAACCTACTACCATATATTCTGCTGATCCTCGAGCACTACAGGCAGCAGGCATAAGGGTATTCATTTATTAGTTGTATTATACATTTCAAAAAGATTTTATTGCCACAGCGACGGAAACATCATAAAATATGGTTAGGAAAGTATGAGTAAGCAAAGTGCCAACAGACATGAAAGCTTCCGCTTTCAGAATAACTATTTTAAAAATGAGTCATATTATTATTTGCAGGCAAATAATAATTATGTACTGATAAAGGTGTTTCTTAAAATGAAAAGGGAGAAAGCGAATGGAAGCAAATGACATATTTATGTTTGTCAACATTCGTGAGTATTTGTCACAAGGAGATAATGAAAAAGTCGGAGAGCCGGAGCTTATGAAAATAATCTCCGACTTTTTCTGTCCTAACTTTAAGCCGAAACTAAAAATCTCATAACAACAGCAACTTAACGACATACAGCAAGTACAGATGCGATAACGGCAAGACAAACCCCAAAACAAATAATGACGCCCGCACAGAGGCATACACAACATTCAGACACGCTTGCGCTTCTGAAAAGCGTAGCGGACACTAAGCTCAGCGGCGCCTTGCAGCTTGCTTCGCTAAGTGACGACGCTTTTCAAAAGTCTGAATGCTGTGTATGCCTCTGTGCGGGCTTGAGTGGTTGCTAGTGGCTGCCGTTATATGTATGCGCAAGTATATTAAATAATTATAAAAAATAGAACAAATGTTTGCGAATAAATGTTCGGCATGATATAATTATAATATCAGAAAATATTTTGACTGAGGAAGGGAAATTGCAGATGTATTTGAAAGTGTAGAATTTAGGAAAAATATACAAAATAAGAGGTGCATTGCGATAGCAGCACCGCGTTTTTGTATATTTTGACTAAATTCGGACGTCTTAGAACATGCTTTGCAATCGCCCGAATATTTTACATTAATGGGGAGGAAATTTATGGGACAGACAGATTTATCGTCCAACAGCCTTATATCGCATCCTGATGTATTTGCAGACATAATAAATGCGATAATATATGAAGGAAGACAGGTTTTGGATGAAAAAAGCCTGAAGCCGTATTACAATAACAGCAGTGCGGCAAAAGGCGACAGCAGGTTAAAGGGACTTTACCGCGACAGCTGCATGGAAGATGTGCGGAACGGAGTCAGATACGTGATATGGGGCGTGGAAAACCAATACGTGCCCGATTACACAGCACCATTTAAAGTAATGGGATACGATTACGCTGCATATGACAGGCAGATAGAAGAGTACACAACCAAAAATAAAAAGGATAAAAACGAAGCATACGTGAAAGTACTTCATCCCGAACAGAAACTCAAACCCGTGATTACGCTTATGCTTTATTACGGAACAGAAAACATACCCAAAAGTATACATGACATGCTTGACATACCAAAAGATGACGCCGTAAGGAAATATATACAGAATTACAGCTTAAATCTGATAAAGCTGCGAGAGTTTACAGATGAAGAAGCAGAACGCTTCCGTTCAGATTTTGCGTGTATTGCAAAATTCCTTCAGAAGTCATATAATAAAGAAGAACAGATAAAAATGCTTCGAGAAGACAAGCAGATATTGATCCATACCAAAGACACATTATACACGTTAGCGTCAATAACAGGCGACAAGAGGTATATACAGATAGGCGACACAAGTAAGGAGGGAACAGCCGTGTGTGAAGTAGCAGATGCATTCGTAACAATGGGAAAAGAGCAAGGTTTGAGGCAAGGCATAGAAGAAGGAAAACTTCAGGGCATCAAATCCATAATAGAGACCTGCAAAGAATTTAACATAAAAAAGGACGACACGCTTTCAAAAATATCCGAAAAATTCGACCTAGACCAACAAAAAGCTCAATACTATATGGACAAATACTGGAAATAAAAATAAGCAACAGCCTCACGCCATGCCGCACCAGACATAGCGTGAGGCTGTTTATATGTATTAATGTGCATGCCCCGCCAGTGGACGGGAAAATCCAACATACATCATTGACATTGTCATACAATATATTATAATTGAATTACAAACTTATCAAGGGAGATGATTGATATGGCAACTACATTAGTACAGGTAAGAATTGATGATGAATTAAAAAATCAGGCAACTGCTGTGTATGACGCATTGGGAATTGATCTATCTACAGCAGTACGGATGTTTTTGAAAAGATCGGTCATGGTTAATGGCGTTCCTTTTGATATGATTTTACCAAAGAGTGACTATAAGGCTGAGAAAGCAGCAAGAGCTCTTCAGGAGTTAAGCAACGCTGCCATGGAAAATGGAACTTCAGAAATGTCTTTGGAAGAGATAAATGCTGAAATAGAGGCGGTAAGAAAAACAAAATAGGAGGCGGCGCAATGCATTATTATGCAGTAATAGACACAAATGTATTGGTATCCGCTATGCTAAAGATTCAGTCTGTTCCGGGGCAGATTGCAAGCGAAGCTCTTTTAGGCGACCTGATGTTTGCAAATAAACGTTCGATATGATATAATTATAATATCAGGAAATATTTTGGCTGAGGAAGGGAAATTGCAGATGTATTCGAAAGCGTAGAATTTAGGAAAAATATACAAAATAAGAGGTGCATTGCGGCAGCAGCACCGCGTTTTTGTATATTTTTCCTAAATTCGGACGTCTTAGAACATGCTTTGCAATCGCCCGAAATTTTACAATAATGGGGAGGAAATTTATGGGACAGACAGATTTATCATCCAACAGTCTTATATCGCATCCCGATGTATTTGCAGACATAATAAATGCGATAATATATGAAGGAAGACAGGTCTTGGACGAAAAAAGCCTGAAGCCGTATTACAATAACAGCAGTACGGCAAAAGGCGACAGCAGGTTAAAAGGACTTTACCGCGACAGCTGCATGGAAGACGTGCGGAACGGAGTCAGGTACGTGATATGGGGCGTGGAAAACCAATACGTGCCCGATTACACAGCACCATTTAAAGTAATGGGATACGACTACGCCGCATACGACAGACAGATAGAGGAGTACACGACCAAAAATAAAAAAGATAAAAACGAAGCATACGTGAAAGTACTTCATCCCGAACAGAAACTCAAACCCGTGATTACGCTTATGCTTTATTACGGAACAGAAAACATACCCAAAAGTATACATGACATGCTTGACATACCAAAAGATGACGCCGTAAGGAAATATATACAGAATTACAGCTTAAATCTGATAAAGCTGCGGGAGTTTACAGACGAAGAAGCAGAACGCTTCCGTTCGGATTTTGCGTGTATTGCAAAATTCCTGCAGAAGTCATATAATAAAGAGGAACAGATAAAAATGCTTCGGGAAGACAAACAGATATTGATCCATACCAAAGACACATTATACACGTTAGCGTCAATAACAGGCGATAAAAGGTATTTACAGATAGGCAACACAAGCAAGGAGGGAACAGCCGTGTGTGAAGTAGCAGATGCGTTCGTAACGATGGGAATAGAGCGAGGGAAAGAGCAGGGCATCAAATCCATAATAGAGACCTGCAAAGAATTTAACATAAAAAAGGACGACACGCTTTCAAAAATATCCGAAAAGTTCGACCTCGACCAACAAAAAGCTCAATACTATATGGACAAATACTGGAAATAAAAATAAGCAACAACCTCACGCCATGCCACAACCGACATAGCGTGAGGCTGTTTATATGTATTAATGTGCATCCAATAATGAAGCCCCGCCAGTGTCATGCGTCATATTCAGACCTTCAAAAAGCGTCGGCACTTAGCGAAGCAAGCCCCAAGGCGCCGCTGAGCTTAGTGTCCGCTACGCTTTTTGGGAGCGCAAGCGTGTCTGAATATGACGCATGACACTGGCGGGGCTGGCGTAGTGGACAGGAAAATCCCCAACACACAAATCATTCCACAACGCTTCCCTCGCTATTTCCTTCTTCCTCGTCATCATCATCATTTAACCATTTATCTATAATACGACTGTCATTATCCTCTTCATATACAGTAACATTTTCATCTTCCGGTATCTCATCGCCCGTAAGAATATAACCTATGTACTCGACACGCTGCATAGCCCTGCCGTAATACTGATAAGCGACATCAGCCTCGCTTTCATTAAACACCTCAGCCTCATACGCCGAATGGTAATACGAAACAGCCATCGACATATTTTCACTAGCCTGATCCGCAAGCGACTCAATACCGATATACTGTTCGGGAATCGGTATTTCAGCAAGCTTGGCAAACTCTGCGTCGAGACCGTCAAGAATATTTAAAAGCTCATCGGCAGAATTTTTGTCAGTCGTATCAAGACTGTTTATCTTAGTGTCAGCGTCCCTTATAGCGGCTGAAAACTCAGACATGGAATCCGAAAAATCGGCAAGTTCTTTCTCTTCGTCGGTACTTCTGTCACATCCCCAAAGACAGGAACATACAGCGAGAATAACGGGTATATATTTTATTTTACTGTTATTTATCATTACTCATCATCCTTTAGTACATAAAAAATTATATTTAACTAATTTTATCATAGTCATGCAGTAAAAGCAAATTAAAATTCCGAAGCGCCAAATTTTACTTTACTAAACACTGAATATTTTGTATAATTAGATATATTTTGTTTTAGAAGTGGAGGATTAATATGATTGGCGCTGACGCAATGGTCAAATGCCTTGAAAATGAAGGCGTTACTACAGTATACGGATATCCCGGAGTGGCGATCTGCCCGTTTTACAACAGCATCATCTCATCGGGCATCAAGACAGTCCTTGTCAGGACGGAGCAAAATGCCGCGCATGCGGCGAGCGGAGAGGCGCGTGTCACGGGTAAAGTCGGCGTCTGTGCCGTTACAAGCGGTCCCGGCGCGACTAACCTCATTACAGGCATAGCTACGGCATTTGCGGACAGCATTCCCATGGTCTGCATATCGGGACAGGTAAAAAGCGAACTTATCGGAAGCGATGTGTTTCAGGAAGCGGACATTACAGGCGCCGTGGAGTCATTTATAAAATACAGTTACCTCGTAAAAAACGCGGACGACATCCCGCGCATATTTAAAGAAGCGTTCTATATCGCCAATTCAGGGAGAAAAGGTCCCGTATTGATAGATGTCCCGCAGGATATACAGGAAGCGGCAGTCAGGAATTTTAAATATCCCGAAGAGGTAAATATCCGTACATATAAACCTACAATAAAAGGACATGCCGTACAGATAAAAAAAGTAATAAAAGAGCTTGAAAAAGCAAAACGTCCAATAATATGCGCGGGTGGCGGCGTCCATCTGAGCAATGCGGTACCGGAGCTTCGTGAGTTTGCGCATAAATACAGAATACCCGTAGTCAACACCATGATGGGTATCGGTGTCATGCGCACGGACGATCCTATGTACTTCGGGATGGTAGGCAACAATGGCAAAGCATACGCAAACCGCGCTATGAACGAAGCCGACCTTATAATAATGGTAGGCGCAAGGGTAGCGGACAGGGCGATAAGCCAGCCTGACCTCATATTTACCAATAAGATACTTGTCCATATAGACGTAGATCCCGCGGAGATAGGTAAGAATGTAGGTCCTACGATACCGCTTGTAGGCGACGCAAAACATATATTTGACGATTTTGCCAATCAGGAATTTGAATGTGAGCATGAAGAATGGATAAAGACGCTTGAAGAATACCGTAAGGATATGGTCAAAGTAAGAAAGCCAAATCCCGATTATGTGGATCCTGCCGGATTTATAACTATGCTCTCAAAAGAGATGAAGGACAATGCGGTATATGTTGCGGATGTCGGTCAAAATCAGATATGGTCATGCAATTACCACATTGTTAAGGACGGACGTTTCCTCACATCGGGCGGCATGGGTACTATGGGATATTCCATTCCCGCGGCGATGGGTGCAAAGCGCGGCGATATGAGCCGTCAGGTGGTAGCCGTATGCGGCGACGGTTCTTTCCAAATGTCAATGATGGAGCTTGCCACGATAATGCAGCACAACATTCCCGTCAAGATAATCGTAATAAGAAACAATTATCTTGGAATGGTGCGCCAGTTCCAGCATTTTAACTACAAGGACAACTATTCCGTAGTTGACATAAAAGACGGTTCGCCAAATCTTGAAAAACTTTCGGCGGCATACGGTATTCCGTATATCAGGGTTGAAAATATGTCGCATGCTTTGGAAAAAATAAAAGAATTTCTGAAGGACGATACCACGACGCTTATGGAATGTATCGTTGATCCTATGGATTTGGTATAAGGAGGTTTTCAATTGCATGAAGAGAATATATTCAGTATTGGTTGAAAACAGGGCAGGTGTACTCTGCAAAGTATCGGGGCTTTTTTCAAGAAGATGCTACAATATAGACAGTCTTGCGGTCGGAGAGACGGAAAATCCTGACGTTTCGTGCATGACGATAGTAAGTTCAGGCAATCAGCGCACGATAGAGCAGATTGAAAAGCAGCTCAATAAAAAAATCGATGTCATCAAAGTCAAAACATTTGAGGAAAAGGACAGCATCAGCCGTGAACTTATGCTCATAAAGGTAAAGTATAACCGCAATACACGGCGTGACATTATGGAGATATGCGATATCATGAAAGCTGATATTGTCGATATGTCAAATACGATGATGATAGTACAGATCTGTGATATGCCTGAAAGGATAAAAGTCATGCTTGATATGCTCAAATCCATCAGCATTGTCGAAGTGGCGCGGACGGGAACTCTTGCTTTGCCTAAATGTGTTGACAATTAACACAAGAATTGCTAAAATATTTTGTATGCGATAAATGATAAATATAAAAAATGAGGGATCATATATGCAGAACAGAGTTTTTCAGCTTTTAGTTGATAACAATGCCGGCGTTTTGAGCCGTATAACGGGACTATTTTCAAGACGCGGATATAATATTGAGAGCATTACCGCGGGCGTGACGGCTGACCCCAAGTACACGCGCATCACGATAGTGGCGTCCGGAGATGAGGAGATACTTGACCAGATTGAGAAGCAGGTAGCGAAGCTTGTCGATGTGAGGGATATCCACGAATTAAAACCCGACAAGAGCGTATACAGGGAGCTTTGCCTTGTGAAAGTCAAGTCAACGCCTGAAAAGCGGCAGGGAGTTATCGCGGTCGCGGACATATTCAGGGCGAAGATAATAGATGTCAATGTTGACAGCCTTATAGTAGAGATTACAGGCAATCAGACCAAGATAGAAGCCTTTATCGGACTTCTTCAGGATTATGAGATACTTGAAGTCGCACGTACCGGTATCGTCGGACTCGGGCGCGGCACGGAAGACGTTATTTACCTTGAATGATATTTATGCGTGTTAAACGCAGATAATAAAAATTATTTTCTAGGAGGAAGATAAAAATGTCAGAAGCAAAGATTTATTATCAGGAGGATTGCAACCTCTCAATTTTGGACGGCAAGACAATTGCCATTATCGGATATGGCAGTCAGGGACATGCCCATGCGTTAAATGCAAAGGAGTCAGGCTGCAATGTTATTATCGGTCTTTATGAAGGAAGCAAGTCATGGGACAAGGCTGTTAAGCAGGGCTTTGAAGTGTATACGGCGGCTGAAGCAGCAAAGAAAGCCGATATCATTATGATACTTATCAATGACGAACTTCAGGCTGATATGTATAAGAAAGACATCGAGCCTAACCTTGAAGCAGGCAACATGCTTATGTTCGCACATGGTTTCAACATTCATTTCGGATGTATCAAACCACCCGCGGATGTTGACGTTACCATGATAGCACCCAAAGGACCGGGACATACTGTACGTTCAGAGTATCAGGCAGGCAAGGGAGTTCCGTGCTTAGTAGCGGTTGAGCAGGACGCTACGGGAAAAGCTCTTGAAAAGGCACTTGCATATGCGCTTGCTATCGGCGGCGCCAGAGCGGGCGTTCTTGAGACTACATTCAGGACAGAGACAGAGACAGACCTCTTTGGTGAGCAGGCAGTTCTCTGCGGCGGCGTATGCGCTCTTATGCAGGCAGGTTTCGAGACGCTTGTTGAGGCAGGATATGACCCAAGAAATGCTTATTTCGAGTGCATCCATGAGATGAAGCTTATTGTAGACCTCATTTATCAGTCAGGCTTTGCCGGAATGAGATACTCTATTTCAAATACAGCCGAGTATGGTGATTACATCACAGGACCTAAGATAATAACGGAAGATACCAAGAAAGCTATGAAGAAAATCCTTTCAGATATTCAG
Source organism: uncultured Lachnospiraceae bacterium (assembly GCA_947629525.1). Lineage (GTDB taxonomy): Bacteria > Bacillota > Clostridia > Lachnospirales > Lachnospiraceae > COE1. The sequence goes on along the minus strand of CANREB010000015.1, from coordinate 21,263 downwards.
GACGGTTCATTTGCAAAAGAGTTCCTTCTTGATATGTCGCCTGCAGGACGTCAGGTACATTTCAAGGCTATGAGAAAGCTTGCTGCTGAGCATCCTTCAGAGAAGGTAGGAGAGGAGATACGTAAGCTTTACAGCTGGAATAACGAAGAAGACAAGTTTATCAACAACTAATCATCGCTTTTAAATCGACTTAGCAATTTATCAAAGGGAAAATAAAACAAACATACGTTTTATTTTCCCTTTTCTTTTTGAAAGATATGTGTTATACTATATTTTAAAGTCAGTAAAATAAGATAAAACGGAGGTTCAGGTAATTATGTACGCATATATTAAAGGGGAGCTTGTTGACATTTCTGACGATAATATCGTTTTGGAATGTAATAATATAGGCTACAATATAAGAGTGCCTCTCAGCGTGATACAACGTCTTCCGTCCATAGGCTCTACAGTTAAGATATATACATATACGAGCGTGCGTGAAGATGCTTTTAATCTTTTCGGATTTTTGTCAAAGGATGATTTGGAGATATATAAAAAGCTTATAGCCGTAAACGGAGTAGGTCCTAAAGGCGCATTGAGCATACTCTCAACCATGAACGCTGACGATCTGCGTTACGCGATAGTTTCAGGCGACGCCAAGACGATATCAAAGTCGCCGGGAATAGGCACGAAATCAGCCGAGAGGATAATACTTGAACTGCGTGACAAAGTAGCGCTTTCCGTTACAATGCCCGATTCCGACAATACGCTTTTAAATACGGATGCCAAAAACGAAGCTATCGAAGCTATGGTCGCACTGGGATATGCGCCCGCGGAGGCTGTCAAGGCGATAAAGGCGGCGCCGGTCACGGATGATATGGACTCGGGTATGATTTTGAAGCTTGCGCTTAAATCGCTTGTGTAGTGCATATATTGGGAGGTTCTTATGGCAGGCAGAGTCATTGAAACAAAGCTTTTGGAAGAGGATATCAAACTTGAAGGCAGTCTGCGTCCTCAAAGTCTTAAGGAATACATCGGACAAAAAAAGATAAAAGATATATTGAATATATACATACAGGCGGCAAAACAGAGAAATGACCCCCTTGACCATGTGCTTTTTTACGGTCCGCCCGGGCTTGGCAAGACGACGCTTGCAGGCATCATAGCCAATGAGATGGGCGTCAATATCAAAGTAACGAGCGGTCCCGCTATTGAAAAACCGGGGGAAATGGCAGCTATATTAAACGGACTTCAGGAGGGCGATATCTTATTCATAGACGAGATACACCGTCTTAACCGTCAGGTCGAAGAAGTGCTTTATCCTGCTATGGAGGATTTTGCAATAGATATCATGATAGGTAAGGGAACGTCGGCGCGTTCCGTAAGGCTTGACCTGCCTAAATTTACACTGATAGGTGCGACTACACGCGCGGGGCTTCTTACAGCGCCGCTCAGAGACCGTTTTGGCGTGATACAGCATTTGGAGTTTTACTCTGTTGAAGAGCTTATGCTTATCATACAGCACTCGGCGCGCATACTTGATGTGAGCATCGACGAGCAGGGCGCTATGGAGCTTGCCCGCAGGAGCAGGGGCACGCCAAGGCTTGCCAACCGTATGTTAAAACGTGTGCGTGATTTCGCGCAGGTAAAGTACGATGGGCGCATCACGCTTGAAGCCGCCAACACGGCGCTTGATATGCTTGACGTTGACAAACTCGGACTTGATCAGACAGACCGTACGCTTCTTATGACTATGATAGAACGTTTCAACGGCGGACCTGTAGGGCTTGATACCCTTTCGGCGGCGATAGGAGAAGACAGCGGCACGGTCGAGGACGTATATGAACCGTATCTCATTAAAAACGGCTTGATTATCCGTACACCGCGCGGAAGAACGGTCACTGATTTGGCATATCATCATTTAGGGCTTGAAATTCCAAACTGAAATGTTATAATTAAGAATAGTGAAAAGATAGTACAGCAAAGAGCGGGGGAAAATATGTCAGCAAAAACAGATACAGAAGTGATAATCGGCGGCAAGGTCATAACAGTCAGCGGCAATGAGAGCGTTGAATATCTTCAGAAAGTTGCCGCATACATAAACGGTAAACTTAACGAATACAGCAAAATGGACAGCTTCAAACGCCAGACTGTGGACAAGCAGAATATGCTGATACAGTTAAATATGGCGGACGATTATTTTAAGGCAAAAGATCAGATAGAAAATTTAAAAGCGGATATCACAACAAAAGAAAATGAGCTTTATGACTTAAAGCATGAACTTATCGCTGTCCAAATGAAACTGGATAATACCAATAAATCCCTTAAAGAGGTTCAGGATGAGCTGAACGAGAGTCAAAAACAGATCGTAAGGCTTGAAACAGAGCTTAAGGAAAACAAAAAGTGATGTACGAAGGCTGTCACATGTTTGGCAGCCTGTTTTTGTATAAGAGGGCTTATGAATAACAAAAAACCGGAACTGCTTGCCCCCGCCGGTAATTTTTCATGTTTTATGGCGGCGCTTAATGCGGGCGCTGACGCCGTGTATCTTGGCGGCTCTAAGTTTGGCGCAAGGGCGTATGCAGACAACTTCACTGATGAAGAAATAATCAGGGCGTTGGACATTGCGCATCTGTTCGGCAAAAAAATATATCTTACAGTCAATACCCTTGTAAAAGAAAAGGAGATGAATGAACTTATTCCGTATATCACGCCCTTTTACAGGGAAGGGCTTGACGGCGTCATAGTTCAGGATATCGGTGTATTGACTTTGCTGCGCGACAGTTTTCCCAAACTTGCACTGCATGCGAGTACGCAGATGACGGTCACGGGCGTATACGGCGCTTCATTTTTGAAAAATATGGGGATAACAAGAGTAGTGCCCGCGCGTGAGCTTTCACTTGAAGAAGTCAGAGATATCAAAGACGTCACAGGGCTTGAAGTAGAGACATTTATCCATGGCGCTATGTGTTATTCCTATTCGGGACAGTGCCTATTGAGTTCTATACTGGGCGGAAGAAGCGGCAATCGGGGACGCTGTGCGGGTCCATGCCGGCTTCCGTATAAGGACAGCTTGGGCAATACGATATATCCGTTAAGTCTCAAAGATATGTATACGCTGCCGATGATACAAAAACTCATCAACGCGGGAATAGACTCGTTCAAAATAGAAGGCAGGATGAAGAGCGCGGAATACGTTGCGGGAGTTACTTCAATTTACAGGAAATATATTGACGACCCGCATATTCCTGAAAAAAACGACGAAGAATTTCTTCGCGGGCTTTATATACGAAGCGGCACATGCGGCGGATATTATGAACAGCACAATTCAAAGGCGATGATTACATTAAGCGGAGCAGGGTATATGGGAAGTTCCGATGAAGTTTTGGAGAGTGTAAGGCAAAAATACCTTAACCGCAAACCCGTCCTTTCGGTACACGGATATGTGTATATCCATACAGACAAACCTGCCGTATTCACACTGACTTATGATAATCATTCAGTTACGGTAAACGGCGATATTGCCGTTTCAGCACAAAAAAGACCGCTTTCGGAAGGAGATATCAAAAGCCGTTTTGAAAAACTTGGAGATACATTCTTCCAAATGGATAAACTCATAGTTGATACGGACGACAATTCGTTTTTACCGGTCGGGTCAATGAACAAACTGCGCCGGGCGGCATGTGAACAGCTTGAAAAAAAGATACTGAGCGATAAATTCCGTGATAATGAGCAAAATACGGCAAAAGGTATTGCCACAACAAATGATATCGGCGATGTCTGCTCTCGACAAACGGCACAGACAAATATAATGGCGGCATCTGTCACGACGGCAGAACAGCTTGATACAGTATTAAGATACAGCGGCATAAAACGCATTTATATTGATGCCGATTTGGTTACGGGCAGCGATAGTGATAAATTATGTGCAAGATTACGTTCGTTAAACGACAGGGAATTTTATCTTGCATTGCCGCATATTTTACGAAAGCGGTCATACAGATATCTTGCCGTATACCGTCAGATACTTGAAAAAACATTTTCAGGCGTTCTCGTCAGAAATCTTGAGGAGCTTGAGTGGCTCATAAGCATTGACTACAAAGGTCAAATTATATCTGATTTCACGCTGTATATGTGGAATAGAGCTTCTAATGCGGCGTTTAACGGTTTACTTTGCAGGTCAACCATACCTGTGGAGTTAAACAAAGGCGAGATAAACGCCCTTGGCGGATTTTCACGTAAAGAAATCGTGATATATACACGTCTTGCGCTTATGTATTCGGCAAACTGTATTAGGAAAACTCTTGATAAATGCGTCAATGAACCTTCTTTGTACAGTCTTACCGACAGATATGACAATGTTTTTCCGATTGAACAGCGCTGCAGACATTGTTATAATATTTTGTATAATACAGTGCCGATGTCGCTTCATAATCAGCTCGACAGGATAAAGGCGCGGGGATTTAACACGCTGCGCATGGACTTTACTGTTGAAAATGCCGACGAAACAGACAGGATTTTGGAATATTATATTAATGGCGGCAGTTTTCCGCTAAGAGATTATACCAATGGTCATTATAAGCGCGGCGTTGAATGAAATGAGGATAATTATGTTAAAAGCAGTAATTGAATTGTCAAAATATATTTTGGTATTCGATATTCTGATATATACGCTGATAAGTTATATCGTACTCAGGCGTGACGACAGAGAACGCAGTTCGGTGCCGTTCATCATTCAGGATATCATCATTTTTATCAATCATATGATAGGAAGCCTTGTCCTGCTCTCGTCAAGGCATGACCTGACATACTTGTTTTTCCCGATTTTTCAGCTTATAGCGGTATTTACGTTCATGGTGCTCATGCGCGCTTTATATCCGCGTTCAAACAGGCTTATCCTCAACCATACGGCAATGCTTCTCTCAATAAGCTTTGTCATTTTAACGCGTCTTTCGTTTACGCGCTCAATGCGGCAGTTTGCGATAGTCGTGATATCGATGGTCGCGGCGTTGGCGATACCGTATTTTATCAAATATGTTGAATTTCTGAAAAAATGCGAATTTTTGTATGTCATAATCGGCATTGCGATACTTGGCGCCGTGCTGATAAGCGGAAACATAAGCCACGGTTCAAAACTGGCGTTCTCGGTCTTTGGCATATCATTCCAGCCGTCTGAATTTGTGAAAATAATATATGTGCTTTTCATAGCGGGTATATTGTCGCGCGCGGAAAATTTCGGGCACATTGCCCTGTCCGCTGTTTTGGCGGCGGCGCATGTACTTATTCTTGTATTTTCAAAGGATCTGGGAAGCGCGCTTATATATTTCATTGTCTATACAGTGCTGTTATTTGTCACGACGCACAAGATACGGTATCTGCTTGCGGGAATGGCGGGCGCATGCGCGGCATCATATGTAGCGTACTTTCTGTTTGCCCATGTGAGGGTGCGTGTTCAGGCATGGCTTGACCCATGGACGGATATAGACGCGACAGGATATCAGGTTGCTCAGTCTCTTTTCGGAATAGGTACAGGCGGATGGTTCGGAATGGGAATAGACGCGGGTACGCCGACATCAATACCGTATGTCGAACAGGACTTTATCTTTTCGGCAATATGCGAGGAGTACGGAGTTATCTTCGGAATATGCCTCATCGCGATATGCGTGAACCTTTTCCTCGAAATAGTGCATGTTTCGCGGGTATGCCTTGAACCGTTCATAAAATATTCCGCGTATGGGCTCGGCATAGTTTACATCGTACAGCTCTTACTTACTATCGGCGGCAACAGTAAATTTGTCCCCCTTACGGGAGTGACGCTTCCTTTGATAAGCTACGGCGGAAGCTCGGTGCTTGCCACGATGATAATGTTTGCGGTAATACACGGATTTTACATCAACAGGGATTATTACTGTTATGAATTTTACCCCGATGAAGCAGGATATAACGGCTATGATGATTACGGATACGATGATGATTACGGCGGAGGCTATTATGAGGATTATGAAAACGACGGCTATGACGGCTATTACGAGGATGAATACGGCTATGAAAATGACGCGCCGTACTATGAACGCGAACCGCAGATGAATGTTATCGCGGGGGTATTTAGCCTGTTGTTTGTCGCGATAAGCGTTTATCTGGTACATTTTGTATATTTTGACAGTTCGCAGATAATCAATAATTCATATAATGCCAAGCGTCAGGAGATACTGGCGGCACAGACGATACGCGGCGATATTATGTCCGCCGACGGAGAACTGCTTGCGACTACGCTTGAAAATTCCAATGAGCGTTATTATCCGTATGGCGAGATATTCTCGCATGCAATAGGATATTCCGAAAACGGCAGGATGGGAGTGGAACAAAGCGCCAATATTTATCTCGTATCGTCAAATATTTCCCTTTCCGACAAGCTTCAGGACGCGATAGCGAATGAAAAATATATGGGAAATACCGTTGTCACCACGTTTGACACATCGCTTCAGGAGGCGGCGTATAACGCGCTCGGCGTATACAGCGGGGCTATCGTCGTGACTGAACCGTCAACAGGCAAAATACTTGCGATGGTTTCAAAACCTGATTTTGACCCGAATACCATATATGATATCTGGGACACGGTAATAAACGATACGGAAAGTTCGATACTTGTCAACAGGGTTACGCAGGGTATATATCCGCCCGGCTCAACGTTTAAGATACTCACGGCGCTTGAATATATACGTGAAAATCCCGATTATATGTCGTACAGCTTTAACTGTACGGGGCGTTTCACGAGCGGCGATGACACTATAAACTGCTTCCATGGCTCTAAGCATGGAAACGTTGACTTTACACAGTCGTTTGCAAAGTCGTGCAATTCGTCGTTTGCCAACATAGGGCTTAAGCTTGACAGGAGCAGTTTTATGAAAACGCTTGACAGGCTATATTTCAACACGTCGCTTCCTGTCGATATGCCGGCGGGCAAGAGCGCGATATCGCAGGATATTGAAACTAACGACAGCAATCTTATCCAAACGGTGATAGGGCAGGGCGAGACGCAGATGACCCCGCTTCATCTTGCGATGATTACGGCGATGATAGCAAATGACGGCAGAATGATGGTACCGTACACTATCGACCATGTGGAGACTGCACAGGGCGATATCTTAAAACAGTTTGAACCAAAAGACCTCGGACAGCTCATCACCAAAGAGGAGGCGGCGGCGCTTCAGGAACTTATGAAATCGGTTGTTGAAGAGGGAACAGGCACAAGGCTTCAGGGACCGGAATACGGAGCGGCGGGCAAAACAGGTTCAGCCGAATACAACAGTAATTCCGACTCGCATGCGTGGTTTACGGGGTATACATACAACACAGCCAATCCTGTACAGATAACTGTCATAATGGAGGGCGCAGGCTCGGGCGGCGAATATGCCGTACCCGTGGCGCGCAGGGTGCTTGACGAGTATTACAACGCAAATTAGGGGCTTTCAAAAATTTTTTATATGTTTTTTATAAAATAATGCAATAATACTTTGTAATTTTTGTAAAAAAGGTGTATATTATTATTAGATGTGTGATTTGCATAGATATAATTGCACTGCAAATTTATTTTAGAAGGGAGTTTTTATATGCTTAACCGCTTATTTGGTAATTATCTGGTTGCAAAAAATATGCTGACGGCAGAGCAGCTTGATGAATTACTTCCTGTTCCCAAAGATTTTAATGCTGAAGTCGAGACTGCGGCAGTTATAAACAAAGACATCACCGCCGCTGCGGTACAGGAGATTTTGGCTGGCATTGACAAAAACACGACCAGGTTTGGAGACGCAGCTATTGAAGCAGGCTACATTGACGACGAGAAACTGGATCAGATATTATCGTATCAGTCCAATTCGTTCGTGAAATTCATGCAGCTTGTTCTGAACAACGGTTATCTTACGCTTGAACAGATAAACCCTCACCTTGATGAATTTCAGCAGGAGAACAAATTTACCGATGAACAGCTCAGCGCGCTGGTACATGATGATTTGGAACAGATAGTTAATATTTTCGTTCCGCTTAAATCGCCGCAGTTAAAGGAGCTTGTCCTTACTATAGTCCGGACACTGCGCAGGCTTATTGACACGGATGTATATCTTGAAAGAGCGACGTCGGCACGTTCCGTGCAGTTGGACAAGTACGCATGTCAGGCTATATCGGGAGATATGCACATTAAGGTCTATATGAGTGCCCCGGGCGACGGGCTTCTTGCGATAGCCAATCATTTCACGGGAGATACATATGAGTCCGTAACTGATGATGCGCTTGACAACGTAGGTGAATTTATCAACTGCATCAACGGATTGTTCGCCACAAATTTAAGTTATGACGATATTTCCATAGATATGAGTTCGCCTGAGTTCGCGCAGGAGGGACCGTATCTGAGCAATGAGAAACTTTATGTTATTCCTATTCACGCTCACGGCTACAGCTTCAGAGCAGTTTTGGAAGTTTATGAATAAAATTTAAATTTAATAAAAGGTTAAAATAAATCTAAGCGGCTAACGGAGGTATTATTATGAGCACGGTTATGATAGTTGATGATTCTAAGACTTCAAGATCAATGTTGAAGAATATATTGGCAGAGCATGGATATGAGGTCATCGCAGAGGCGGAGAACGGTCAGGAGGGCTACGAGAAGTACTGCGAGTTAAAACCCGATTTTGTCACGCTTGACATTACAATGCCTGTTATGGACGGCATTGAGACGCTTGTTAAGATCAAAGAATATGACGCTAACGCGAAGGTTATTATGGTAACTGCCGCAGGTCAGAAAGGCAAGATGCTTGACGCTATCAAGCTTGGCGCTGCCGAATTTGTCACCAAGCCATTTGAGACAAACCAGATAATCAATATAATGGAAAGCATAAAATAAATAAGTTACGCACCATACAGGAGGAAACGCCATGATCGAAGCTACGAGCTGTGGAGGCGTAGTCATATTTAGAGGTAAGATCCTGCTTCTATATAAGAACTTCAAAAACAGATATGAAGGCTGGGTACTGCCTAAAGGAACTGTTGAAAGCGGTGAAAACCATGTGGAAACAGCACTCCGTGAAGTTTTTGAAGAGTCTGGCGTTAAGGCGACTGTAATGAAATACATTGGCAAAAGTGAATATTCATTTACTGTACCGCAGGATGTGGTCGAAAAAGAGGTACACTGGTATCTGATGATGGCTGACAGTTATTACAGCAAGCCTCAGCGTGAAGAATTTTTTGTAGATTCAGGCTATTATAAATATCACGAGGCATATCACCTGCTCAAGTTTTCAAACGAGAAGCAGATTCTTGAACAGGCTTATCAGGAATATCTTAATCTCAGGAAAAATAAACAATGGATAAAAAAGTGCCGCTGAATTGCGGCGCTTTTCGTTTTATGTTAAAATAGATTTTAATTGATGACTATAGGAGCTGATTGATTTTATGCGCTTTTACAGAAAGCTGTATTTAAGCCCTTCCCTTAAGGATAAGCGGCAACGGATAATATGGAAACTGCGGACAGGCAGACCACAGCCGACCGTATATGTCATAGCCCTCGCCAAAAATAATGACCTGTTTGAGATATATCACAGCGCCATATTTAAACAGCGCTATTACAGGAAAAAAAGCGGGTCTTTTTACATAGTGGGAATTGCAAGCGGCTATAGTGCCGCGGTAGACTTAGTCATAGAAATGCTTAACGATGTGTGGAACGCTACGTCGGGTTATGACGTTAAAACATACTTTAGTAATAATTAGGGGGATCGTATGTCAATATTATTGACTGTACTGAAAATAATCGGGATCATCCTGTTGGTTATTTTGGGTATAATATGTCTGGTTTTATTTGTGCCGCTGCGTTACCGTGGAAATGGCAGCTACAATTCGGACGGTTTAAATATTTCGGTACGCGTTTCGTGGCTTCTTCACATCATATCCGTGCGGATAGGATATGAGGGCAAGGATGCGCCGCGTATAAAAGCACGCGTATTCGGAATAACTTTGTATGACAGCCTCAAAGTGAATAAAAAAGAGAAAAAATCAAAGACTAAAAATAAAAAGAAAGAGCAGGCGGAAGAAAACGACGATATATACGACATTCAGGCGGCGTCATTTGAAGAACCTGTACCCGATGTACCGGAGAGTGATAATGAGGAAAATTCCGACGAAACTTTTGGTGATTTTGACGTAAATGAAAGCGGCGGTGATACCGCCAAGCCTCAAAAGGAAAAATTCACCCAAAAGCTGACAAAAATCGTCAAAAAATTAGTTGATTTTGTGCGAAATATAAAGTACACATTTCGGAAAATATGTGATACAATAGCAGACATAAGGGCAAATGTAAATTATTATCTGAATGTTCTCAGGCAGGACAGCACGAAAGCGGCATTTAATTCCTGCAAGACGCAGCTTTTAAGGGTATTCAAACGCATTGCCCCTAAGAAATTCAGGGTAAACCTGCATCTTGGTTTTGACGATCCGTACATTTTAGGCGAGATCATGTCAGTATGGGGGATGCTGTATCCGTTCCATGAAGGGCGCATAAATATCGACCCTGATTTTGATCATAAGATAATCGAGGCAGACTTCTTTATCAGGGGACATATAAGTCTGTTTGTATTTATAAGGGCTGCGCTCATCATATTATTTGACAAAAATATAAGGAAATTTTACAGACAGATAACAAAGAAATCTTAATACATTTTATAATAATGGAGGTTAGGTAATGGCTGAAAATAATTTTAATGGGGTTATGAGCACAATGATGCAGGGTATGGAAAGCTTCCTGTCATCAAAAACAGTTGTGGGAGAACCTACGCAGATAGGAGATACCATTATCATACCGCTTGTAGACGTTACATTTGGTGTCGGGGCAGGCGCCTCATCCAACGATAAGAAAAATGGCGGCGGCGGCGGTATGACAGGCAAGATGTCGCCAAGCGCCGTACTCGTTATCAAAAACGGTCAGGTCAGACTTGTAAATATCAAAAATCAGGACACGATAAACAAGATAGTGGATATGGTTCCTGATATAATAGACAGATTTTCAAAAAAGAGCGGTATGCCAAGCAGTGACGAAGCCATAAAGGCAGCTTTCCCCGATGAGGCAGAGGAAGACGTATACGAGAGTAATTAAACGCCTTTGTGTAAGCATACAATGTAGTAACGCATTTTTAGGTGTTCGGATCTATGAAAAGGCTTATTGGTTACACGATATTTTGGTTTGCTCTGGGTATGCTTTTTATGATGGTAATAAATAACATATGGATTGGATTAATTCTTATTGCAATTTTTATGATTATTGGTTATAATTTTTTTCAGTGCAGTGAATAGCATGGGGGTTTGTATTATGATGGATTTTGATGAAGCTCTGTTAGAAGCTGAAGCGCCCGAAGAAAACATCAAAAAAATTAAAATCTGGCTATTTCAGGAACAAGTCAGAATTCAGGCAGAGAATGATGAACTTCAGGAATTAAAAAGATCTCTTGACAGGGAAAAAAGAGCGCTTGAGATGAGGGAGAAGAACCTCAAGAAGCGTTATGACGACAATGAAGTATTTATTGCCAAGAAAAAGAAGATAATAGAAGATGCGTATCAGCAGCTTGCCCTTGACAGGAAAGCGCTGGAATGCGAGCGTCTTAATTTTGAACATGAAAAAGGCAAATACAGAAGACAGCGTATGTCTGATGTCCGCAGTACATATCAGTTCGAGCCGGGCACGTTTGACGGTACATGCTTTTTCTCAGGCGTTGATAATGAACTGGCACTGCGCAAGCGTTATAAGGAACTGTTAAAGATATTTCATCCCGATAATAAATGCGGCGATACCAAGACGCTTATCCGCATACAGTCAGAATATGAGAATATAAAAAGACAATATTATGAAGCATAATAAAAAAAAGCACTTAAGTGCTTTTTTTTATTTTAAGCTCTTTCAACTAAACCGGAACGCAGACATCTCGTGCATACGTGCATTCTCTTGGTAGATCCATTGACCTTGCATTTTACTCTCTTTATATTTGACTTCCATATTGCGTTGGTTTTTCTATGAGAATGGCTTACGTTATTACCAAAATGAACGCCCTTACCGCAAACATCACATTTAGCCATATTAGCACCCCCCCAAATTAATTAAAGTTACTTGTTCACAACATTAGTATCTTATCAAAAAAAACAATGTTTTGCAAGTGATTTTTGACAAAAATTATAAAAAGTCTATAATCATTTCAAATTAAGGCGAAATACATATTCCTTTTTTTCCAAAAAACGGTTATAATAGTAGCAATTAATGTTTTTAAATAAAGGAGGACTTATATGAAAGGCTCTATGAATACTCATCTTGGCAACATATACATTGACCCGGAGGTTATTGCCCAGTATGCGGGCAGCGTTGCCGTAGAATGTTTTGGCGTCGTCGGTATGGCGTCGGTCAACGTAAGGGACGGTCTGGTAAAGCTGCTTATGAAAGAAAGCATAACGCACGGGATATCAGTGGAGATCGTTAATAATAGATTATTTCTTGAATTTCATGTAATAATATCTTACGGTGTCAGCATAGTTACCGTATGCGACAATCTTATCAACAATGTGAAATACAAAGTAGAGAATTTTACCGGACTCGAAATCGAAAAGATCAACATTTTTGTTGAAGGCGTTCGGGTAATTGATTAAGGAGGACTTTTGAAGTGAGTTTAAATGTTATAGATGCCGGTATGCTTTCCAAGATGTTCCTTGCGGGAGCTAAAAATCTGGACAATAAAAAAGAATGGATCAACGAACTTAATGTCTTCCCTGTTCCTGACGGCGATACGGGAACAAATATGTCGATGACTGTTATGTCTGCGGCAAAGGAAGTCGCAGCTCTTGAAAATCCCGATATGGTATCGCTTGCCAAGGCGATGTCGTCCGGTTCGTTAAGAGGGGCAAGAGGTAATTCGGGCGTTATTCTTTCGCAGCTTTTCCGCGGGTTTACCAAAGTCATACGTGAATATGACGAACTTAATGTCCCGATACTTGCCGCAGCATGCGACAAAGCGGTAGAGACTGCGTACAAGGCTGTTATGAAGCCGAAAGAAGGTACGATACTTACAGTTGCCAAAGGCGCGGCAAAAAGAGCAAATGACCTTGCCGCGGCAGGCGAGAAAGATTTGGAGATATTCATAAAAGAAATCATCAAAGAAGCAGAGGCAGTTTTGGCAAAAACCCCTGACATGCTTCCTGTTCTTAAGCAGGCAGGAGTGGTTGACTCGGGCGGTCAGGGATTAGTGGAAGTCTTAAAGGGCGGTTTTGACATCTTCCTTGGCAAAGAACTTGATTTGAGCATAGATGCCTCACCTAAAGCGCCTGTAAAGAAAGAGGGGCTTGCCCCCAATATCGAGGCTCAGGCAAATGCAGAGATTAAATTCTGTTATTGCACGCAGTTCCTCATTATGCTTAATAAACCCTTTAACATAAAACATGAAATGGATTTTAAGGAATACCTTTCATCTATCGGAGATTCCATAGTGGTTGTCGCTGACGATGACATTGTTAAGGTGCATGTACACACGAACGATCCGGGACTTGCCATGCAGAAAGCGCTTCTTTACGGTGAGCTTACTACCATCATAATCGAAAATATGCGTCTCGAACGCGACGAGAAAGTTTCCGATATGATGGAAAAACAGATGCAGAGCACACAAATGCCTGTTAAGACAGCGGAAAATACGCCTGTTCAGGAACATAAGGAGACAGGTTTTATAGCTGTTTCCATCGGAGAGGGTATGAACGAGATATTCCGTTCACTTGGAGTTGATTACATTATTGAGGGCGGACAGACGATGAACCCAAGCACGGAAGATATGCTGAACGCCATTGAACAGATAAACGCGGACAATATCTTCATATTCCCGAATAACAAGAATATTATCCTTGCGGCTAATCAGGCTAAGCAGCTCACAAAGGATAAAAATATAATCGTAATTCCCACAAAGACTGTTCCGCAGGGGATAACGGCAATCATCAACTATGTTCCCGACGTATCTATCGACGAGAACGAAGCCGTTATGACGCAGGAAGCATCAAACGTCGCCACCGGTCAGGTGACATATGCCGTGCGTGAGACGGTCATTGATGATAAGGAGATACATCAGGGCGACTTTATGGGTATCGGCGACAAGGGCATACTTTCAGTGGGAACGGATCTACAGACAGTTGCTTTCCAAATGGTTGCCGAAATGATGAAGGACGATTATGAACTTATAAGCATATATTATGGCGATTCAGTTGATGAAGAACAGGCAAATTCACTCGTTGAAAAGATAAGAGCTGAATTTAACGGCTGCGACGTTGAACTGCAGTTTGGAGGACAGCCGATCTATTCATATATAGTATCTGCTGAATAGCATAAGAAAACAACATTTTATGAAGCTAACGGATCCTATCACACAAATAAGCGGCATAGGCGAAAAGACCGCGTCACTTTATAACAAATTAAATATTTATACCATATATGACCTTATAACGCATTATCCGAGAGGTTATGAAGAATGGAACGATATAGTTGCCATAGGCGGCTTAAAGGCACAGCAGGTAAACGCAGTGCGCGCGTCCGTCATAAGTGAACCAAGGACGGTACACATAAGGCGCAATATGAGCATTACGTCAATGTGCGTCCGCGATGAAAGCGGCGCCTGCAATATCGTATATTTCAATATGCCATATATCAAAAACAGTATCGATGTCGGCAGACAGTATATCTTCCGCGGACGCACCATACTTAAGAATAACCAAATGACTATTGAAAATCCAAAAATAATAAGCCCAGATGAGTTTGCCAAAAACGTAAACAGGCTTACGCCTATATATCCCACAACAAAGGGACTTTCGGTAAACGCAGTATCAAAGGCAGTAAGAACGGCAATATCTTCGCTTACGCTTGGCGACGATTACATCCCCGAAGATATCCGCCAAAAATATAAACTTACCGATAATAAGACAGCCCTTATGGGAATACATTTCCCATCAGACCGTGAAGCGATGATAGGGGCAAGACGCCGTCTTGTATTTGAAGAATTTTTGTTTTTTATCATATCTGTCATGGTACTAAAGGATATGGCTGTCCGTGAAATAAACGACAGCCCGATGATGCGCATAGACGCCTGCGGCGAACTTATCCGAAAATTGCCGTACAGACTTACAAGGGCGCAGGAGCGTGTGTGGGCGCAGATAGAGGATGATATGTGCTCAATGCACCTTATGAACCGTCTTGTTCAGGGCGATGTCGGTTCAGGCAAAACGATATTAGCCATTCTTGCAATGCTTATGTGCGTAATGAATGACTATCAGGCGGCGTTTATGGCGCCAACTGAGGTTTTGGCTAATCAGCATTATGCGTCAGTCCTTGAGCTTACCGAAAAATATGATCTGCCGTTTAAGCCGGTGCTTCTGACAAGCGCGGTAAACGCAAAGCAGAAACGCAGGATAAAAGAAAGCATAAGCCTCGGTACAGTCAATGTAATCATAGGTACACAGGCGATACTGCAAAGCGACGTCGATTTTTACAACCTTCGGCTGGTGATTACAGACGAGCAGCACCGTTTCGGGGTCAAACAGCGCGAGGCTTTCGCCCAAAAAGGCATACAGCCGCATATCCTTGTAATGAGCGCGACGCCGATACCAAGAACGCTTGCGCTGATATTATACGGCGATTTGGACATATCCGTTATGGATGAGCTTCCCGCTGACAGACTGCCTGTTAAAAACTGCGTGGTGAACACCTCATACAGAAAAAAGGCGTATGAATTTATCGCCAAAGAAGCCGCTCAGGGCAGACAGGCATATGTTATCTGTCCTATGGTGGAAGAGTGCGATGATGCGGTGGGCGAGTCCGTACTTGAAAACGTAACCGATTATACAAAAAAATTAAAAGAAGCTCTGCCGCATCTGCGTATCGAGCCGCTTCACGGACAGATGAAACCGGCGTTGAAAAACAGTATTATAGAAGATTTTGCGGCGCACAGGATCGACGTGCTTGTGTCCACTACAGTTATTGAAGTGGGGATAAATGTGCCGAACGCCACAGTAATGATGGTCGAAAACGCAGAGCGTTTCGGACTTGCCCAGCTTCATCAGCTAAGAGGGCGCGTAGGGCGCGGCAAATATCAGTCATATTGTATTTTCATAAATTGCTCTGAACAGGAAAACACTACAGAACGTCTTGAAGTACTGAATAAATCGAATGACGGCTTTTTTATCTCTTCGGAAGATATGCGTCTTAGAGGACCGGGCGATCTGTTCGGAATACGCCAAAGCGGTCAGTTTCATTTTCATATCGGCGATATATATCAGGATGCCAACATTCTGCAGGATGCGCAAAGCTGCGCCGCCGAGCTGTACGGGGAATATATAAATAACGATAAACAGCCGCCTTTGGAACATATAAGATTTTGGCAGCACTACGATGAAAATATGTCTTCAAACGACGACTTTATCAATATCTAAAAATAAATCAAATCAATAAACCGGAGGGGTTTTATGTCAAAGATAGCAATAGTGACCGACAGCAACAGCGGTATTACTCAACAACAGGCGAAAGAATTAGGGATAAGTGTGTTACCTATGCCGTTTATGATCGACGGCGAAACATATTATGAGGAAATCACACTCAGCCAAGATGAATTTTACGAAAAGCTTAAAAACAATGCTGATATATCGACATCTCAGCCTGCCCCCGAATCAGTTTTAGCTATTTGGGACGAGCTTTTAAAAGAATATGATGAGATAGTGCATATACCTATGTCAAGCGGTCTGAGCGGCTCATGCCAGACTGCGGTAATGCTTGCGCAGGATTATGACGGCAGAGTCCATGTGGTGAATAATCAACGCATTTCAGTCACGCAGCGAAGATCCGTTACCGATGCGCTGGAACTTGCCAAGGCAGGTAAAAGCGGCAGAGAGATAAAAGAAATCTTAGAAGCGGACAAATTTAATTCAAGCATTTATATTATGATAGACACATTATATTACCTGAAAAAAGGCGGCAGAATAACGCCCGCGGCGGCGGCACTCGGCACATTGCTCAAACTTAAGCCCGTGCTTCAGATACAGGGTGAAAAGCTTGACGCGTTCGCAAAAGCAAGGACTGTCAATCAGGCAAAGACTATCATGATAAACGCGGTCAAAAACGATATTGAAAAACGCTTCGGCGGTATATCGCCTGATAATCAGATATATCTTGCAATCGCGCACACATGCAATGAAGATGCGGCAAATATTTTAAAAGCTGAACTGCACGAGCAATTGCCTGATTATCCTATATTATATGTTGACGCGCTTTCTTTGAGCGTATCGTGCCATATAGGTCCGGGGGCGCTTGCGATTGCATGCTGCAAAAAGTTGATTTGATTTTGGAAATATAGGTGGTCTAGGACGTCCGAAAACAGCTCAAATATACAAAAACGCGTTGCTGCTGTCGCAATGCACCGCTTATTTTGTATATTTGGGCTGTTTTCTGCTTTATCTAGTTGAACTGTTGTAAATTATTTTTATCCCCAAAAAAATCAAATAAAAGGACAGAGCAAATGGAAACGCTGAGGACATGAGGCAGTGGGACGAATCTACGACAAGGCAGGACTATCCTGTTTATCGGGAAGAAGGATTGGAGAAGATAAGTGAGGAAAGCAATTAGTATGTTTCTAATTGTACAAAAATATGTGGCAGCGCATAGTGGGGTGTGGTATACTGATTATGTTGGTGGGAGATTTCACGGAGGTAGAAAATTGCGGAGCCGATGATATTTTGGAATTTGTATCCGATGAATAGGAGGAAGGGCAGTTATGACACCAGAAGAGAGAGCTCGTATTGTTATTGATGAAAAACTCGAAAAGTCTGGTTGGACGATTCAAGATATAAAGAAATTGAATTTGACGGTGGCTCTCGGTGTTGCTGTGCGTGAATTTCCGACGAGTACAGGTCCGGTCGATTATGCCCTTTTTGTTGAAGGAAAACCTGTGGGTGTAATAGAGGCGAAAAAATCTGAATCGGGTGAAAATATTACAGTTGTTGAGAGGCAGTCTGCTCGTTACGCACACAGTACCTTCAAATGGGTGCATCAGGAATATCAGATTCGTTTTGCGTATGAGGCAACGGATAAATTGGTCAGGTTTACTGATTATAATGACATCAAGTTTCGTTCTCGTACGGTGTTTTCGTTTCATCGACCGGAAACGTTGAAAGCATTGCTTGCGGCACCTGACACCATCCGCAATAATATGAAACATTTTCCGCCGCTCGATGAGACAGGGTTTAGAAAATGTCAGATTAAAGCCATTAACAATCTGGATGTTTCATTTGCAGATAACCGTCCGAAAGCCTTGGTGCAGATGGCTACCGGTGCGGGAAAAACCTTTACTGCAATCACCGCTGCATATCGTTTGCTGAAATATGGCAAAATGAATCGTATTCTGTTCCTTGTGGATACAAAAAGTCTTGGCGAACAGGCTGAGAGAGAATTTCTTGCCTATATTCCAAACGATGACCCTCGCAATTTTTCTCAATTATATGGTGTTCGCAGATTGAAAAATTCATATATTCCAAATGATGTCCAAATCTGTATCAGTACCATCCAGCGTATGTATTCTATCCTGAAGGGAGAAGAATTAGACGAGAGTGCAGAAGAAATGCCATTTGCAGAATATTTGACAGCAGAGTCAAAAGCACCTAAGGAAGTTGT
Source organism: uncultured Lachnospiraceae bacterium (assembly GCA_947629525.1). Lineage (GTDB taxonomy): Bacteria > Bacillota > Clostridia > Lachnospirales > Lachnospiraceae > COE1. The sequence goes on along the minus strand of CANREB010000015.1, from coordinate 2,572 downwards.
TTATAACGAGAAATATCCGCCGGAATTCTTTGATTGCATTATTGTCGATGAGTGTCATCGCTCTATTTATAATGTCTGGAGTCAAGTGCTGTCTTATTTTGATGCGTTTATCATTGGGCTGACAGCAACACCGGACAAAAGAACTTTTGCTTTTTTTGATGAAAATGTAGTTAGTGAGTATCCACGAGAACAGGCAATTATTGATAACGTAAATGTTGGTGAAGATATTTTTCTCATTGAAACAGAGGTTACAAGAAATGGAGCTTTTTTGATGAAACAGTTGATTGAATATCGCGATCGGCTCTCTCGTGCAAAGCGTTGGCAGCAGATGGATGAGGACGAGGATTATTCTGGTTCCAACAAAAATAAGTTGGACAAGGATATCGTAAATCCAAGCCAGATACGAACGGTAATCCGTAGTTTCAAGGAGAATTTGTTTACAACCCTGTTTCCGCGCAGAAAAGAAGTGCCAAAAACTTTGATTTTTGCGAAAACAGACAGCCATGCAGATGATATCGTACAGATTGTCCGTGATGAATTTGGCGAGGGAAACGATTTTTGCCAAAAGATTACATACTCTGCTGAAAGTCCTGAATCTGTATTAAGTTCATTCAGGAACGATTATTACCCCCGTATTGCAGTTACGGTGGATATGATAGCCACAGGAGTTGATATTAAGCCCATTGAATGTTTGATTTTCATGCGAGATGTTCGCAGTAAAAATTACTTCGAGCAGATGAAGGGACGTGGTACAAGAACGTTTGGCGTTGATGATTTGAAAAAAGTTACGCCTTCCGCCACAACCAATAAAGACCATTTTGTTATCGTGGACGCAGTTGGTGTTACAAAATCCAAGAAAAGTGATACACGTCCATTGGAGCGCAAACCATCCGTTTCCATGAAGGAATTGATGATGAATGTTGCTCTTGGCGCAAAAGATGAGGATACGCTTACTTCCTTGGCGAGTCGTGTCATTCGTTTGAATGCCCAGATGACTGTGTCTGAGCGAAAAAATTTTGAAAGTACGGTTGGTATTTCGGCAGGCAAAGTGGCAGAAAATCTTCTGAATGCTTTTGATGAAGATGTGATTTTTGAGAAAGCACAGGAAGGCAATGGCGTTACCGAGCCGACAAAGGAACAGATGGAAACTGCAAAAGTTGCACTGATAAAAGAGGCTGTCGCACCTTTTCATGACCCGGATATACGAGATTATATTGAAAATGTTCGCCGCAGCCATGACCAGATGATTGACAATATCAATCTGGATCACGTTATTTTTGCCGGATATGATACACAGAAAGAAGAAAATGTAGACTGTGTGCTTTCTATATTCCGTGAATTTATTGAAGAAAATAAGGATGAGATTATTGCTTTGCGCATTATATATGACCAAGCCTACAAAGACCGCCCGATGATGATTGAAGGGTTAAAGACTATTTATGAAAAACTCAAGGCGAAAGGTGTGACTGTAGAACGCTTGTGGGATTGTTATGCTATCAAAAATCCGGGTCAGGTCAAGCGTGGTACTATGGCACAGCTGACAGACCTCATTTCCCTTATTCGTTTTGAGATGGGATATGCGGATAAGCTTACTTCGTTTGCCGATAAAGTAAACTACAACTTTATGCAATGGACATTGCGGAAGAACGCTGGTGCTGTCCATTTTTCAGAAGAACAGATGGAATGGTTAAGATTGATTAAAGAGCATATTATTGCATCTCTTTCTATTCTGCCAGAGGATTTGGATTTAACACCTTTTGACAGACATGGGGGATTGTCTGCGTTTTTTGATGTTTTTGGTGATGATTATGAAAACATTTTGAATGAGATGAATATAGAATTGGTGGCGTAAAATGTTATACAAAGATATTGTAAAAAAGGTGTCTGTTCCAGTAGACAAAAAAACGAAACAAAAAGAATATATGGATAGTGGGAAGCTTCCAATAATAGATCAGGGGAAAGAATTGATTGGTGGATATACAAACGAAACATCTAAAGAAATCATTTGTGATTTACCTGTCGTTGTTTTTGGTGACCACACAAAATGTGTGAAATATATTCCGTTTCCATTTGGCGCAGGAGCAGATGGAATAAAAGTATTGTCGCCCAAAGAAAGTGTTTTACCAAAATATTTATTTTATTTGACATATTATCTTACATTTAAGATTGAAGATAAAGGATATGCTCGTCACTATCAGCATATAGAAAAAAGTGAAGTTACTATTTTACCAATTCAGGCGCAAGAACGCATCGTTTCTCATATTGAAGAATTGTTTTCATCCCTCGACAATGCCATTGATACTATGAAGAAAACGAAAGAGCAGTTGGCTGTCTATCGACACGCAGTGCTGAAAAAGGCGTTTGGGGGATGCAAAGAATTTTCGACTATACGAGAAATGTCAATCTTGGTAACAAGTGGATCGCGTGGTTGGGCAAAATACTATGCATCTCAAGGAGCTAAATTTATCCGCATTGGAAATTTAACGAGAAATGCTATTGATATTGTTTTTAATAATACTCAATATGTTGATTTGCCTGATAGTGTAGAAGGGTTACGTTCAAAACTTGAACC
>CANREB010000014.1 GCA_947629525.1 uncultured Lachnospiraceae bacterium | reverse complement strand
ATGGTATTTAGGCGTGCCTAAGTTTCACTCAAACGAAGGCTGTCTGAAATACATATCAGAGCACGGCATGGAGTCTTATACCACAAAGGACACATTCAACCTTGAACAGTTCCTGATTGACAATCCGGACCTTGTGGCAGCGTCAATTACTGACCGTGACGCCGTATGGAACTGGATAGTCACATTTGACAGCGTTTCGCCGAGGATTATCCATTCTATGGATGCGGAGGAGGAGTATTACTGCCGCGCGAGAAATTTGTGCATACAGCTTGGCGTTTATGCACCGACATCTGTCAAGACGGTAAAGGAAAAATGCAAGGCAATTCATGACGAGGTATGCCGTCGCTGTTATTATGACGACAGCTTCAGCAAGTACACATACAAGGAGATTATGGATCAGAATATAGGAGTATGCAATGCGTTTGCCACATACGGTTGCCTTATGTTTACTATAGCAGGCGTTGAAAATGGCTTTGTGGCGGGACCTAACCATATTTGGAACGCCGTGCTTGCGGAGGACGGAAACTGGTATCAGATTGACATGACATGGGACGCCTGCAACTATAATAATTATCATATGGGAGAAATCGCCCTTGATGTATTCTTTTGGATAACCGACAGATCATCATTTACGGAAAAAAGAGTTTACGAGAATGATTACAGCTATTGGATCGTCAAAAATGTTTCAGCCTCAGGTAATATTATGACCCCAACATCGCAGGATATGTTTATCACACAGGATTTAAGATAATTTTCAAGTTGAAGAATACATTCCAAATGGTATATAATAAAAAGAAAAATAAAACGGAGGTATCGATCATGTGTACAGCAGCGACATACAGGACAAAAGACAGATATTTCGGGCGTACGCTCGATTATGAATTCTCTTATAATGAAACAGTGGCAGTTACGCCGCGCAATTACCCTTTCAAATTCCGCAAGGCAAAAGCGCTTGACACACATTATGCCATAATAGGAATGGCGTTTGTGGTAGACGGCTATCCGCTGTATTATGATGCCGTGAACGAAAAAGGCATAGGCATGGCAGGGCTCAATTTTCCCCAAAACGCAGACTATAAGGAAGAAGCGGAAGGAAAGGACAATATCTCGCCGTTTGAATTTATTCCATGGATATTAGGACAGTGCGCTACGCTTGATGAGGCGAAAACACTGCTTGCAAGGATAAATCTTGTGGATATAAATTTCAGCGAACAGCTTCCGCTTTCGCCGCTGCACTGGATAGTATCGGATGGAGTAAATTCCGTGACTGTCGAGCAGATGAAGGACGGACTCAGAATTTATGACAACCCTGTCGGAATACTTACAAATAACCCGCCGTTTGACATACAGCTTTTTAACCTGAATAATTATATCGGACTTTCCACGGAACCGCCCGTGAACAGTTTCGCAAAAGATCTCTCACTTAACGTCTACAGCAGAGGTATGGGCGGAATGGGACTTCCGGGGGATCTATCCTCGGCGTCACGCTTTGTAAAGGCGGTATTTACGAAAATGAATTCCGTATCAGGTGAAACGGAGTCGGAAAGCATAAGCCAGTTTTTCCACATACTGGGCAGCGTCGCACAGCAGAGAGGATGCGTCCATATGGGGAATGGGCAGTACGAGATTACGATCTACACATCCTGCTGCAATATGGACAAGGGAATTTATTATTATACGACTTATGAAAACAGTCAGATCACGGCAGTCGATATGCACCATGAAAATCTTGATGCCTCACAGGTCATATCATACCCGCTTGTCGAGGGGCAGCAGATATTAGCTCAGAACTGACACGGCGCTGTCAGATCATTGCTTAATTGAGCGCTATATGATAAAATGATTTAGTATCGAAATTTGCGTTAAGGGGTGGTTACAATGCTGCAGGCGATCGTGATGTTTTGGGTCATTGGAGTGCAGTTTGTCGGAGTGGTAATTCCGATGGTCGGCGTGTTTGTCTTGCTTAACAAGGAACAGAGCAAGGCGGCTACCAATCTGATGATAGCTAACATCGGATGTCTTGTTATGAACGCGTCATATTTTCTGATGATGCGATCGGGAGGTTCGCCGGAGGCGATTCTTTCGCTTAAAATTGAGTATATGGGCAATGTGCTGTTTTATTTCTTTTTTGCGCATTTCCTGCTTGCGTATCTGCAGCTTGACAGAAAACGCATCATAAAGTGGATCAGCTATGTATGGCTTGCCTGCGACTGTTTCACGATGCTTGTGCTGTGGGATGACGACAGGCGCGGTATATTGTTTGACCATTTGGATTTTAAGCATGAGGGAGATTTCAACTTTTATTATCTTGAGATGGATAACGGAGTGATATTTACCATAAGATATGCCCTCTTGAGCATTATCCTTGTCATGCTTGTAGTGTACATGGTAATCCGCAGATTGAGGCTTCGTGAAAGAGAAGGTCGCGAGAAGCATAGTATGTCGCATCTTATCATTGCCAGCCTGATAATTACCGGACCTGTTCTGGTAAAATTATTGACGGAGCTGCGTTTTGACTTTACGCCGCTGCTTTCGTCCGCAGCCATTATAATAATCATAATAGGAACTATGGATGGGGACTTCCTTTCGATTATGAACATCGGGCGAGGGTGGGTGTTTGACAAGATAGATGACGCCTTTATTATGGTTGATAAGGATTACTGCTTTTTGGACGCCAATAAATACGCAAAGCAGTTGTTCCCCGAGTTCAAATCACTTCACAAGGGCGATGATATCCCGCCGCAGTTCTATGGCTTGTTCTATTCTGACAGCACCGAGATGGAGATTGCAGGCAATTATTATGAGAGAAATGTTACCATGTTGGAACAAAACGGCAGGATAAAGGGTTTCTGTCTTATAATGATCGATCTTACCGAGCACTATAAGCTTATGGATGAGCTGAAAGACGCGAAAGAGCGTGCCGAAGACGCTAACCGTGCAAAATCCGACTTTATATCAAATATGTCGCACGAGATAAGGACACCGATGAACGCCATCGTAGGTATGACGGAGATACTTCTGAGGAGCGACCTTGACGAACAGGACAGGGGCTATCTGATGAACATCAAAAATTCGGGCGCGGCGCTTTTGACTATCATAAACGATATACTTGATTTCTCAAAGATAGAATCGGGGAAGCTTGAGATAATCGAGGATGAATACGAACCTATGTCGATGCTCAGCGACCTTAGTATGATATTCCTCAACAGGATAGGCGATAAGCCTGTAGAGCTTTTATTTGACATAGATAAAGACCTGCCGCTTAAGCTTTACGGAGACTCGCTCAGGCTGCGTCAGGTTATCATAAATATCGCGAATAACGCTATAAAATTTACTGAAGAGGGCAGTGTCAAAGTAACAATAAAAGTGACACAAATGTCAGAAGATGACATGATACAGCTTGATGTTTCCGTAAAAGATACGGGACAGGGCATAAAGGAAGAAGATATGGGCAAGCTCTTTGGCGCCTTTCAGCAGGTCGATACCAAAAAGAACCGCAACAAGGAAGGCACGGGGCTTGGACTTTCGATATCAAGGCGCCTTGTAAATCTTATGGGCGGGGAGATATCCGTCGAAAGCGAGTACGGAAAAGGCAGCAACTTCTATTTCAGCATACCGCAGAAAGTAGTAAGTACGCAAAAAGCGGCAGTGCTTAAAGACAGCGCCGTAAGCGGAGAGCGTCCAGTCATAAGCGGCATTATGGCAGACAACGCCATGCTTGACAGCCTGATAAAGCTTGCCGATGAGTACGGTATTACATATGTGGATTGTAAAGAAGCCGAAAAGAGCGGAGAAAAGGTCAGCTTTTTGTTTGTGGACGCGGCAATATATGCGGAAGTTAAAGACAGTGTCGAAGAATATTTCACTTCGCGGGGAACTGAACTGTGCGTGCTTCAAAATCCGATGCTCGGCGGCACAAGATACAATAAAGCGACAGTCATAAACAAGCCGCTTTACACGCTTAATTTCTGCCAGACGCTTAATCATGAGACAAATATGAATTCAGCTGCGGCGGATAATGAGATGAACTTTATAGCCCCCGATGCCGAGATACTTATAGTGGACGACAATGAGATGAACCTGAAAGTAGCCACAGGGCTGCTTCAGCCGCTTAAGATGAAGATCGACACGGCGGACAGCGGCAAAAAGGCAATAGAGATGGTTCAGGCAAAGAAATATCATATTGTATTTATGGATCATATGATGCCTGTTATGGACGGCGTTGAAACTACGCAGAAAATAAGGGCTATCGATGATGAATACCTGAAAAAAATGCCTATAATAGCGCTCACCGCAAATGCCGTAGTGGAGGCGCGGGAGACATTTAAAGAAGCCGGAATGAATGATTTTGTGGCAAAACCTATTGAAATAAAGGATATTTGTGCTAAAATCAAGACATGGCTTCCAAGCGGACTAATACAGAAGACGGCAGCGCCCGTAGTTGAACAGGCGCATATAGACGAGGCGAGCCTGCCTGTTATAGAAGGGCTTAATGTGGCGGAAGGCATTAAAAATTCAGGCGGACTTGAATTGTTTATGAGTCTGCTGGGTGATTTTTACAAACTTATAGACATGAAATCGACAAAAATCGAAAAATGTCTTGCGGACGGGATGATACGGGATTATACTATAGAAGTCCACGCGCTTAAGAATACGGCGAGGATGATAGGCGCGCTTGAACTGTCGGATCTGTTTTATAAGATGGAACAGTGCGGCAACGCCGAAGATATAGAGACGATACAGCGTGAGAACCCGTCGATAATGGAACTCTACAGAAGCTACAAGCCTATCCTTGAGCCATACGGCAAGGCAAATGAACAGGATAAAAAGGAAGTTCCAAAGCAGGATATCATAACGGCACTCGATAAGCTCAACAATGCAATGGACAGTTTTGACCTTGACGCCGCGGATGCCGCGCTTGCGGAACTTGACGAGTACCGTCTGCCCGACGAGCTTTCACCGCTTATGGATAACTTAAGGGCGCTTGTTGCCGATGTCGCTATGGAAGAAGTAATGGAAACAAGTAAGAAAATGATCGAGGAGCTTGAAAAGCTTGCCTGATCAAGGGGGTAAACTATGCAAAAAGTATTGATTGTATCTGAAACGCAGAGCTACCTGCTGGTGTCACTGCAGGAAAGGCTTGAAGAACTGGGATTTGAAATCCTTCATGTAGGCGCAGATCCTGATGCCGTGAGCAAGATATCACATAATATTGACCTGATGTTTATATTTGCCGACGAGACGCTTATTGATATGCACCAGGGGCTTACATATCTTAAGGATAAGGCGACGGAGGATGATATCCCCATATTTGTGTCGGGCGACAGCACACAGATCAAGGAGATTATGAATGATATACCGATGCATCTCATACAGAAAGAATTTCCGCGCCCGATAAATGTAGGGGAAGTGGCTGACGCTATAAATTCCTACATATTTACATTCGGCAAGCACAATAAACGGAAAATACTTGTTGTAGACGATTCAGGTGCGATGCTGAGAAATGTCAAAGGCTGGCTGGAGGAGAAATATCAGGTCATCCTTGCAAATTCAGGGGCAATGGCAATAAAATATCTTGCGACGAACCGCCCCGATTTGGTATTGCTTGATTATGAGATGCCTGTTGTTGACGGTAAGCAGGTGCTTGAGATGATACGTTCCGAGACGGAATTTTCGAGCATTCCCGTTATCTTTCTTACAAGCAAAGGGGATAAGGAGAGCGTCATGCAGGTAATGGCGTTAAAGCCCGACGGATATCTGCTAAAGACCATGCCGCCCGAACAGATTAAAAAAGCAGTCGATGACTTCTTTGAAAAACGCAAGGCTATGGGTAAATAAATGATGAAATACATAAAAAACCGCCGAAGCGCAGCTTTGGCGGTTTTTTATATATTATCTTGAATAAAATTCATTACGTAACAAATAACCGTTGCGCCCTTTTTGTTTGACCTCGTATAATGCCACATCGGAAACGGAAAGGAAATCCCACAGCCTGTTCACTTTTGAAGGAATGTGGTTAAAGCATCCCTGCGACAGCGACAGATACGGACAGCCAAGAGCGCTTAAATGCGGGAGCGTTATAGTCTTGGTATAGTCCTTGAGCGACGCCATGATCTCGCGTATCTCGTCATCTGTTTTACCGTAATAGATCATCACAAACTCATCACCGCCGTATCTTGCGGCAAATACATCGGTATACCTGTGCGTAAAATTCTCAAGAAGCTGTGCTACAGCCTTGAGGTAATTATCGCCTTCCATATGTCCATAATTGTCATTGAGATGTTTAAAGTAATCGATATCAAGTATTTCAATGCCGAAATATGTATTATCCCTGATGGCTTTTTCAAGTGTCTCTTCAGCGTAGCTGTTGAGATAAGCGCGGTTTGGAAGTCCCGTGAGCGTGTCATGCTGCGACTGCATCAGAAGCTTCTCGTTCTGCATATTCATTTCGACCTGAAGTTTCTGCATGCGCATATTTTCATTGTGAAGCCGTTCAGCCCTGAGTGCCGTGCCCGAATCGCGCGTGCGCCATGCCTTGAAAGCGTCGATAAAAAGACGCGTGTATTTCAGGTAATTCTCATTGTCATTCATAAGTTCCGCGCAGTCTATGAGCCGTTCCATAAGCATACTGTATACGTGGAAAGGCGCACTGTCCTTTTCGCACATCGCGATAAAATGATTGAGCAGGTCTATTGCATCGTCGTACCTTGCGCGTTTTATCAGCAGCTCGGAAAAATATACAATGTCATTGATGCTGCATACATAGTTTGAGCATTCGTCAAGTCCCTTGCGCGCAAGAGCTATGTACTTTTCACATTCGTCCGCATTGTCGTTGGCATGCGCAAGGCAGGCAAGAAAGATATATACCGTAAACATCGGGAAATCACTGCCGTATGCTTCAAGTTCGCCAAGCTTCTCTAAAATCTTATTTCCGCACATATTCGCTTCATCAAGCTTGTTTATCGAAAGCATACAATTGCCTTTGCTGCACAGAAGTCCTGTGAGAATATTCAGCCTTTCCGAAGCGAATACCTTACCGGATTTGTTATAATATGCTTCTGCTTCGGTATAGTAATATATGGCACGGTCATAGTTTGAATTGCAGTAAAATATGTCGGCAAGATTTGAAAGCGCCATAAAATGCTCATAGCAGAGATTGTGGCGTATGGACACATCAATGCACGATAAAAGGCTGTCAACCGCATTCGTGGTATCACCCATTGTCTCATAAAAAACGCCGAGCGTATTGTATGAACGCGCAAGTTTTTTAAAATCCTGCACGGTACGCTGATACTTGATGCCCTCAAGCCCGCAGCTTACGGTGTTTATGCAGTCATTACCTGTAGCGTAGTACATCATCATATAAAAGTACGCAAGCGAAAAAAGCTCATCGGACTGTTCTTCGATGGCGCATACAAGAAGATTTTCACAGTATGGCATATAATCATCATGATTTGAGGTATTGATCATATGGAAATGCTGTTCGGCTTCAGAAATGCAGTCTAACGCATGACGGCTTAACGGCTTATTTTGTTCCTCCTCGTTTAATTCGGGCATTGATATTCCTCCTGTTTATGTTGAGCAATTAAAGTAGCATATAATAATTATACTATATATCAATGAGATTTTACAGTTTTTTTATTGGAATTTTTGGAAAATTTGATAAAATATTATGTAAAGTCAGGGTATGGAGGAGTAAAATGAGCAGAGAATATGAGCATGTAACGCATACTTTCGGACCTGTATTTGACGAAAATTCAAAAATACTTATACTCGGCTCGATGCCATCCGTAAGATCAAGACAACAGCAGTTTTACTACGGACATCCGCAAAACCGCTTCTGGCGCGTCATATCATCGGTCGTCGGCGCTGATGTGCCTGAGACTATCGATGAAAAGAGAGAACTGATGCTCAAAAATCATATTGCGCTGTGGGATGTAATAGAATCATGTGATATTGTAGGATCATCCGACAGCTCGATAAAAAACGTCAAGGGAAATGACATAGGCGTTATACTGACAGCCGCTGATATAAAAGCAGTTTTTGTGAATGGCAGAAAGGCATATGAACTTTTTACAAAATACTGTCAAGGCGCTGCGGCAATACTGCTGCCTTCCACAAGTCCAGCCAATGCGGCATGGAGTCTTGAACGGCTGACCGAAAAATGGCAGTCGGAACTTGGGAAATTTTTATAGGAGAAAATCAATATGACACAGGAAGAATTATTAGATAAAATTGTCAATGCAGTCCGTGTATGCGGAGAGACAATAATAAATGCCGACAGGGCAGACAGCGCCATAGACGAGAAATCAGGACATGCGAATTTTGTAACGGCGTATGACAGAAAAGTGCAGAAACAGTTAAATGAAAAACTGCTTAAGATATTGCCCGAGGCAGTTTTTGTGGGTGAAGAGGAAGATATCCACGCTTCGGTCAGTAAAGGATATGCGTTTATTGTCGATCCTATCGACGGCACGACTAATTTCATCAAAGACTATCACACAAGCGCCATATCGGTCGGGCTTGCTAAGGACGGCAAACGGTATATGGGCGTGGTGTATAATCCGTATCTGGATGAAGTTTTCACCGCGATAAAAGGGAAAGGCGCGTTTTTAAACGGAAAGCGCATACATGTGTCGGATGCGGAACTTAAGGACGGCATCGTGATATTTGGGACAGCGCCGTATTATGAAGAACTTAACCGCGCGTCATTTGAACTTGCATATGAATATTTCAGAAAATCACTTGACATAAGGCGAAGCGGTTCCGCGGCTATCGATCTGTGCAGCGTGGCGGCAGGCAGGGCGGAACTGTTCTTTGAATTAAAATTAAGCCCATGGGATTATGCCGCCGCGTCGCTCATCGTCGAGGAGGCGGGAGGAAATGTCACGACAATGGATGGCAGGGATATCACGCTCGACGAAGGCTGCTCTGTGCTTGCGACAAACGCGGTGTGCAGACAGCATGACAGTTTACTCGGATATTCAGGGGGAAATATATGCAGGAATTTAGAGGCAGGAAGATATTTGACGGAATAGCGGTAGGCAGGATATTTTTTTATTCAAGAGAGCAGAAAAAAGTAGTGCGGCGCAGGATAACGGATGCCGAAGCGGAACTTGCGCGCTTTGAAGAGGCAAAAAGAACGGCGCGCGGTCAGTTGGAGACGCTTTATGACAAGGCGCTGAAACAGATAAACAGGCGCGATGCGCAGATTTTTCACACACATCTTTTGATGCTTGATGATTATGACCTTAATGACGCTATCGTAAATATGGTGAAAAACCGCCGCGTCAATGCTGAATATGCAGTTGCCATAACAGGCGACAACTTTGCCGCACGGTTTGAAAATATGGAGGACGAATATTTCAAGTCAAGGAGCATAGACATAAGGGATGTGACGGAGCGTATACTCGATGCGCTTATGGGCGGAGAAAACGATATAGCGTTGGACGCGCAGTCGATAATAGCCGCCGCCGACCTTACGCCAAGCGAAACATTGCAGATGGATAAGGAAAAAGTGCTTGCTTTCGTGACGGATAAAGGTTCTGCCAACTCGCATACGGCAATATTGGCGCGGGCGTTAAATGTGCCTGCGGTAGCGGGAATAAAAGCGAGCGGCGAATGGAACGAAAAGATGGCGATAATAGACGGGTATGAAGCGCTGTTCATACTTGAGCCGGACGAAGAGACTCTTGAAAAATACAGAAAAAAGCAGGAAGACGAAAAGGCGCGCATCAGGCTGCTTGATGAATATAAAGGCAGAAAAACGGTCACAAAAAATAAAAAGCGTATCGACCTGTATGCCAACGCAGGCTCGCTTGACGACATAGACGCCGCGGTCAGAAACGACGCGGAGGGGATAGGACTGTTCAGGACAGAATTTATTTTTCTTGAAAGCGAAAGCGAACCGACAGAAGAGCAGCAGTTTGATATATATATGCACGCGGCTCGGAAGATGGCGGGCAAAAAAGTGATAATACGCACGCTTGACATCGGGGCTGACAAGCAGCCGTCATACACGGATATGGAGAAAGAGGCAAATCCCGCGATGGGATGCCGCGGCGTCAGGCTGTGCCTTACGCGCACGGAAATGTTTAAAACGCAGCTTCGCGCGATATTCAGGGCATGCGCATACGGAAACATAGCAATTATGTACCCGATGATAACATCTGTGGATGAAGTGCGCGCGGTAAAACGCATCGCGGAGGAAGTAAAGGAAGAACTCAGGCAAAGCAGCATCACGTATGGCGAGGCAGAACAGGGCATTATGATAGAGACGCCCGCAGCCGCGCTGATAAGCGATATGCTTGCAAAAGAGGCGGATTTTTTCAGCATCGGCACGAACGACCTTGCGCAGTATACGCTTGCCATGGATCGTCAGAACAGTGAACTGGAGAAGTTTTTTGACCCGCATCACGAAGCGCTGATGCGTCTTATAAAAATGACTGTAAAAAACGCCCACGATCGCGGTATATGGGTGGGTATATGCGGAGAACTTGCGGCGGACACAAGCCTTACGCGGAAGCTGATAAATATGGGAGTCGATGAACTTTCCGTGGCGGCGGGAATGGTCCTTCCGATAAGGAAAGAAACCGCCATGTGTGAGTATACGCCTGATTGAAATTTATGCGAAATATTACAAGGAGAAAACAGGAATGGAATTATGGGATATATACGATAAGAATAAAGTGCCGACGGGGCGCACAATGAAGCGCAACGACTGGAATATGAAAGAAGGAGAGTATCATCTTACAGTGCTTGGGGTGCTTGGACGCCCTGACGGTAAGTTCCTTATCACAAAGCGCGTAATGACAAAAGCATGGGCGGCAGGCTGGTGGGAAGTGTCGGGAGGAGCGGCAATGGCAGGCGAGACTTCACAGGAGGCAGTATTGCGCGAGATACGTGAAGAGACAGGACTTGATGTATCGGGATGGGACGGAGGCTATCTGTTTAGCTACAAACGGGAAAATCCCGACGAGGGCGACAATTATTTTGTTGACATATACCGTTATATATCGGATTTTGACGAAAAGGATATACATCTTCAAAAAGAGGAGACGGATGGATATAAGTTTGCCACGCCGGACGAGATAAAGGCGCTTGGCGAACAGGGCATATTTCTGCACTATTCAAGCATAAAACAGGCGTTTGACATTTGACATATGATGGCACGATAAAATGATCCCGGGCTTACGGCAGCTCGGGATCGTTTGCGAGTTTTCCTTCTTTGTACATATTTAAAACATTCTGTATCTGCCCCTGAACAGTGCGGGCAATCTCAACAGTAGTCATATTTTTGTAATCATTGTAATAAAGAGGTTTTAAGTAATATACAAAAGTTTTTATCGGTTTGAGCGTATGCTCTTCAAAAACCTTGTATGAGTCGATGAGCACAACCGGTATGATTGGGACTTTTGCCCATACCGCGCTTTTAAAAGCGCCGGGCTTAAAAACAGTGGTGTCGTTGCCGTTATGTAAATATCCCCCTTCGGGAAAGATGATGAACTTGCGCCCTGCCTTTGCCTCATCTGCCATTTCGCGTATTATCTTTATCGACTGCCGTGCGTCATTGCGGTCAATGCACTTGCCGCGCACGAGATTAATAAACTGCTTTACAAGTATAAAATCGGATTTTTCTATATCTATGACTACCGAGCAGGGTTTGTCGTGCGTGTACATGATGCCGAGAGCGTCATATTTTCCCTGATGGTTGGGGCACATTATATAACCGCCCTCGCATGGCAGATTTTCCATGCCGTATCCCTGTGTGGTAATATGACCCGGGCGCATCATGCGCCTTATCGCAAGACGGTCAAGCGCGTACATTTCCTCTTCCGAATATTTCTCAGGATGTCTTGAAACGTATTCCATCTGCGGTATCATATAAATGTGATGCAGATTTCTCAGTATAACGTGAAAAAATCTCGAAAACATATGCTCACCAAACTTCCCAATGCGTAAAAAAGTAAAATGATGTCAATAAAAAATTATAAATGAAAAATAATATTAAGTCAAGAAATTACAGATATCCAAGATACCGGCAGACAGAACATACTTTATAAAAAAAGAGTTGAAATAAACCGCGGGATAAAATATAATTATACGGCAGGCTTATTTTCGCAAAGTCTGCAAAAGGAGGTAAAAATGGTTAAACATATTATACTGTGGCAGTTAAAGGACGGATTGTCCGAGAACGAAAAAGAAAATATAAAAGCAGGGATAAAGTCAGGGCTGGAAGGGCTGAAAGGCAGGATAGACGGACTTGTCGATATAAAAGTGGAAACAAATCCCCTGCCGTCATCAAATGCGGACGTTATGTTAAATTCAAGCTTTGAGAGCGCGCAGGCGCTGAAAGCATATTCCGTACATCCCGAGCATGTGAAAGTCGCCGACGGCAAAGTGCGTCCGTTCACTAAAACGAGAGTCTGTATGGATTATGAGGCTTGACCGCGTGTTTCAACAAAATTATCAAAAAAATTAAAAAAGTGCTTGCATTTTATCAGGCGCTGTGATATTATCAGATATGTGCTATTTTAAACGGCTCGTTGGTCAAGCGGTTAAGACGCCGCCCTCTCACGGCGGAAACAGGGGTTCGATTCCCCTACGAGCTGCTGACTGTTTTTATGAACAGCCCAACCCGAGAAAATTCTCAAAATTCATTTCAAAATGGATTTTGAGAATTTTTTTATGCACAAATTCATGGAAATTTACAGAAAATTAATTGATATGTATGTAAAATAAAACGAAAATTAATAAATGTTCAAAAAAAATTAACAAATACTCTATTGTTATGAAAATAAATTTGCTTTATAATTATAAAAGCGGCATATTACACAAAAAAAATAAAAGCATAATTTATGAAAGGGTGATTGAATGGGAAAAAAGAGAGACGAGGCAATAAGAGATTTTACAAATAAGTATACTAAGATCTGTGTGGATAACAATGAGATAGACGCAGGATTATTTGAACATTACGGAGTTAAAAGAGGATTGCGTGACAAAAACGGCAAGGGCGTTTTATCGGGACTTACCAATATCTCGCTTATAAAATCTTCAGAGGAAGTAGACGGTAAAAGCGTACCATGCGAAGGCGAGCTTTACTACAGGGGCTACAGCATAATAGACCTTGTAAGAGGATTTCAGGCGGATGAACGGTTCGGTTTTGATGAATGTGCATATCTGCTTTTGTTCGGCGACCTGCCAAATAAAGATCAGCTTTTGGAATTTAAAAAGACGCTTGGCTACAGCATGACACTGCCGACAAATTTTGTGAGAGACGTTATCATGAAAGCGCCAAGCCATGATATTATGAACTCGCTTACAAAGAGCGTGCTGACGCTTGCGTCATATGACGATAACGTGTCCGATATTTCACTTGACAATGTGCTGCGGCAGTGCCTTATGCTTATCAGTGTATTTCCGATGCTTTCCGTATACGGATATCACGCGTACAACCATTATGAATGTGATGAGAGTCTTTACATTCACAGACCCGATCCGAAGCTTTCGACGGCGGAAAACATCCTGCGTATGTTAAGACCTGATATGAAATATACACCGATAGAGGCGAAAGTGCTTGACGCGGCGCTTGTACTGCACATGGAGCATGGCGGCGGTAACAATTCGACATTTACAACGAGGGTCGTAACGAGTTCGGGTTCCGATACATACTCTGTTGTGGCTGCGGCATTGTCGTCGCTTAAAGGACCTAAGCACGGCGGCGCCAATATAAAGGTCGTTCAGATGATGGAGGATCTGAGGAGAAATGTGGACGACGTTACGGATGAAGAGCAGGTAAAAGCATATCTCTACAGGCTTTTGAATAAAGAAGCGTTTGACAGGAGCGGGCTCATATACGGTATGGGTCATGCCGTTTATTCCATATCGGATCCGCGTGCATGCATATTCAAAGGATTTGTTGAGTCGCTTGCCACAGCTAAAAACAGGCATTCGGAATTTGAACTTTATTCTATGATAGAAAGGCTTGCCCCGCAGGTTATAGCCGAGAAATGCAGGATATACAAGGGCGTAAGCGCGAATGTAGACTTTTACAGCGGATTTGTGTACAGCATGCTTGATATTCCTATGGAGCTTTACACGCCGATATTTGCCATTGCAAGGATTGTCGGTTGGAGTGCACACAGGATGGAAGAGCTTATAAATGTTGACAAGATCATAAGACCCGCGTATAAGAGCATATCGGCGCTCAAACCGTACGAAACACTCAAAGAGCGCTCGACACCTAAACTTGGCGGTCATGATGAGAAAGTGTATAAGCTGCCGATGAATGAATAAAATTTTATTTTCCCTATTGCAATTTATAAATTACAGTGGTAGAATTAATAAAGTTGAATAATGCTTGATGATGAAGAGTGGACTTACAAAGTCCACTCTTTTATGTAATAAAATATAAGATCAGAGGTGAGCCAATGGCAAAAAAAGATACATACGAAGCGCGTACCGAAGAAATATTAAAACCCATAGCCGAAGCAAACGGATGTGAGATCTACGATGTCGAATACGTCAAAGAAGGAAGCGATTGGTATCTGAGGGCATACATTGACAAAGAAGGCGGCGTGAACATAGGCGACTGCGAGAACATAAGCCGCGCTCTTTCCGATGCGCTCGACAGAGAAGACTATATTCCGGACGCGTATATACTGGAAGTATCAAGCCCCGGACTTGGCAGGACGCTGAAAAAAGATAAACATCTCGAAAAAAGCATAGGCGATGAAGTTGAGATAAAAACATTCAGACCGATCGACGCAAAAAAAGAGTTCACGGGCATTTTAAAAGCTTATGATAAAGATACAGTGACCATAGAAACCGATGAAAACAGCATAACTTTAAAAAGAGCTGATATAGCGGTGATCAGACTTGCACTTGATTTTTAAAAACATATTAATATATACACTATGGAGGTTGAAATGAACAAGGAATTATTGGAAGCACTCAACACTTTGGAAAAGGAGAAAGAGATAAGCAAGGAAACGCTCTTTGAAGCAATCGAAAATTCTCTTTTGACCGCCTGCAAAAACCATTTCGGAAAGGCTGACAACATCACCGTGCAGATCGACAGGGAAACATGCGATTTCCTTGTATATGCCACGAAAGATGTCGTTGCTTCACCCGATGAGGTTGAAGATGACGTTACCCAGATATGTATTGACGATGCAGTCAATATAACAAAAGACGCGGTCGTGGGCGGCACTGTTAATGTAGAGATAAAGTCCAAAGAGTTCGGGCGCATTGCGACGCAGAATGCCAAAAATGTCATCCTGCAGAAAATCCGTGAGGAAGAGAGAAGCGTTGTCTACAATCAGTTCTTTGAAAAAGAAAAAGATGTTGTTACGGGAATAGTACAGCGCTACTCGGGAAAGAACATAAGCATCAATCTTGGCAAGGCGGATGCGCTCTTAAACGAAGCGGAGCAGGTAAAGACAGAAGTATTCCACCCCACGGAGAGGATAAAGGTTTACATCCTTGAAGTCAAGAATACACCTAAAGGTCCCAGAATATTAGTCAGCAGGACGCATCCGGAACTTGTAAAAAGGCTTTTTGAGGCTGAAGTCACGGAAATCAGGGACGGCACAGTCGAGATAATGAGCATTGCGCGTGAGGCGGGAAGCCGTACAAAGATAGCCGTAAAGACAAACAACGCCAATGTCGATGCCGTCGGAGCATGCGTAGGCATCAACGGGGCGAGGGTAAACGCCATAGTGGAAGAACTGCGCGGAGAAAAAATAGATATAGTAAACTGGGATGAAAACCCGGGTAATTTCATACAGAATGCGCTTTCACCCGCAAAGATAGTCGCTGTGTTTGCAGATCCCGACGAGAAGACCGCAAAAGTCGTAGTTCCGGATTATCAGCTTTCGCTTGCCATAGGTAAGGAAGGACAGAACGCGCGTCTTGCGGTAAGACTTACCGGTTATAAGATAGATATCAAGTCCGAGACGCAGGCTAAGGATGCGGAAGGTTTCCGTTATGAAGATTATATGTATGACGAGGACGGCGACGTTTACTACGAGGAAGATTACGAGGAAGGTGAGTACGAGGACGGCGAGTACGAAGAAGACGGAGATGAGGAATAAATGGCAAAAAAAATCCCGTTAAGACAATGTATCGGCTGCGGAGAGATGAAAACCAAAAAGGAACTGCTGCGTATACTTAAAACAGAGGACGAGGGTTTTATCATTGACGCGACAGGCAGGAAGAACGGCAGGGGCGCTTACATATGCCCTACTACGGAATGCCTTAAAAAAGCAGTAAAAAGCAGAGGGCTTGAGCGGTCATTTAAGATGGCGGTATCTGATGAGGTGTACGAGAGTCTGACAAAGGAGATAGAAGCATTTGGAGCAGAAAAATAAATTACGGTTGAAAACATATTCCATGCTTGGGCTTGCGACAAAGGCAGGAAAAGTAGTAAGCGGAGAATTTTCAACGGAAAAAAGCATAAAAAGCGGCGCTGCGTATGTTGTGGTCGTGTCAGAGGACGCATCGGATAATACGAAAAAATTGTTTTCCAACAAGTGTAAGTCCTACGGAGTGCCGATGTACTTTTTTGGAACTAAGGAGGAACTTGGACACGCGATAGGGAAGGCAATGAGGACATCGCTTGCCGTTACAGATGAAAATTTGGCGAAAAACATAATAAATCATCTGAAGCAGTCTGCCAATCGTGAGGGTGAGGAGGAATAAAATGGCAAAAATGAAAGTTTATGAGCTTGCTAAAGAGATAGGCGTTGAGAGCAAGGATATTTTAGCGGCACTGAAAAATAAAGGTATAGAGGTAAAAAGCCACATGAGTGTGATCGAAGATGAGCTTATCGAAGAAGTAAAAGGCATGATGAAAGACCACTCAAAATCCGCGGACGAACATAGCAAAGAAGAGAGCAAAAAAGCGGAAGAGAAGGCAAAACCGCAGGAAGCCTCAAAAGAACAGGAGCCCCCAAAAGAAAATGCCAAGGAGGCTGTCCATGTAAAAAAGAAAAAAAGCATAATATTTGTGAGCAATCCTCACAATTCAAAGATGCCCGGTGCGCAGATACCGAGAAAGCCTGTAAATCCCGATAAAAAGAAAGCGGTCAGAACTGCTTCGGAGGAAGTTCCTGCAGCGGATGCAAAGCCTGTGCAGGGCGCACAGGCGCAAAGGGCGTCTGAAGAGAGGAAAGCTGCCGAGGTAAATCAGGCGGCATCCGAGAGCGCTGCGGCTTTACAGAACCGTGAAACACCAAGAACAGGCGCGCCCGCAAATGATGTTCAAAGAAACGACAGAAATGAAAGACATGGAAATGACGGTCAAAGGCGCGACAATCAGAGAAATGACGGTTCAAGATACGGCGATCAGAGGCGTGACAACCAAAGAAGCGACGGTTCAAGAAATGACGGTTCAAGAGGCGATAGAGGCGACAGGGGCAGAAATGACAGAGGCGACAGAAACAGACAGGGCTTCGGTGGACGCGATAACGACCGCGGACGCGGAGCAAGGGGCGGAAAGAACAGTTTTGTACCCGAAAGCCCTATTAAGGATGCAGAAAAGCACAGAGATGAAGAAAAGCGCCGTATAAGTCAGGAAAAGGACAAAAAGAACCGCAAGGATCTTATTTACGAAGACGACGGCGACATGAAGAACATCAAGGGCAAGAACAGACCCGGCAAATTCATCAAGCCCGAGAAGAAACCTGTAGAGACAGTAGAGGAGCAGATAAAGGTCATCACTCTGCCCGAAAAGCTTACCATAAAAGAACTTGCCGATAAGATGAAGATACAGCCGTCGGCTATAGTCAAAAAGCTGTTTATGCAGGGGCAGGTAGTGACGGTCAATCAGGAGATAACATACGAAACAGCGGAGAATATCGCGATCGAGTATGATATTATCTGCGAGCAGGAAGTAAAAGTCGATGTTATCGAAGAGCTTTTAAAAGAAGACGAAGAGAATGTGGCGGATATGGTCACAAGACCGCCCGTTATATGTGTTATGGGTCATGTCGATCATGGTAAGACTTCACTTCTTGACGCCATAAGAAAGACTAACGTCACGGATAAAGAAGCAGGCGGTATCACACAGCATATCGGCGCGTACACGGTAAAGATAAACGATCAGAAGATTACTTTCCTTGATACGCCCGGTCATGAGGCTTTTACCGCGATGCGTATGCGCGGTGCAAATTCAACGGATATCGCTATCCTTGTTGTAGCGGCAGACGACGGCGTAATGCCGCAGACTGTTGAGGCTATCAATCATGCGAAAGCGGCAGGCATAGAGATAATTGTCGCGGTCAACAAGATAGATAAGCCCGGCGCAAATATAGAGAGAGTTAAGCAGGAACTTACGGAACACGGGCTTATTGCCGAGGACTGGGGCGGAAGTACGGTATTTGTACCCGTTTCTGCAAAAAGCGGCGAAGGAATAGAACAGCTTCTTGAGATGATACTTCTCACGGCGGAAGTCCTCGAACTTAAAGCTAACCCCAACAGACGCGCGCGAGGACTCGTCATTGAAGCGGAACTTGACAAGGGACGCGGTCCTGTGGCTACGGTGCTTGTTCAGAAAGGTACGCTCAAGGTCGGCGATTTTGTTTCGGCAGGAGCGGCAAGCGGCAAAGTGCGCGCGATGATAGACGATAAAGGAAGACGCGTAAGGGAAGCGGGACCTTCTACGCCTGTTGAGATACTTGGTCTTGGCGATGTGCCAAACGCAGGTGATATATTTATCGCACATGAGAATGATAAGGAAGCAAAATATTATGCGGAAACCTTTGTGGCGCAGAATAAAGAGAAGCTTCTTGAAGATACTAAGTCTAAAATGTCGCTTGACGATCTGTTCTCTCAGATACAGGCAGGCAACCTTAAGGAACTCAACCTCATTATCAAGGCTGATGTACAGGGCAGCGTTGAAGCCGTAAAACAAAGCCTTATGAAACTTTCAAACGATGAGGTCGTGGTTAAATGTATCCACGGAGGAGTCGGCGCGATAAATGAGTCCGACGTTATACTTGCGTCAGCCTCAAACGCCATTATCATAGGCTTCAATGTGCGTCCGGACGCCATCGCAAAGAACACGGCGGAGCGCGAGGGAGTTGACGTAAGGCTCTACAAAGTGATCTATCAGGCAATCGAGGATATCGAGGCGGCTATGAAGGGTATGCTTGACCCCGTTTATGAGGAAAAAGTCATAGGTCACGCGGAAGTAAGACAGATATTCAAGGCATCGGCGGTAGGAAACATCGCAGGTTCGTATGTGCTTGACGGCGTATTCCAAAGAGACTGCAAGATAAGGATCACACGCGAGGGCGAGCAGATATATGAGGGAAGTCTTGCGTCGCTCAAGAGATTTAAGGATGATGTTAAAGAGGTTAAGGCAGGATTTGAATGCGGTCTTGTGTTTGAGGGCTTTGACAGTATGCAGGAACTTGACATCGTAGAGGCATATAAAATGGTCGAAGTACCAAGATAGAATATAAGGCGGTCAGGGAGGTTGCCATGAGAAAAAACAGCATAAAAAATACTCGTATAAATGGTGAGGTTCAACGTTTTCTTGCTGAGACGATCAGAAGCGGAATAAAGGACCCGAGGATAAATCCTATGACATCTGTCGTATCAGTCGAGGTGGCACCTGATTTAAAGACCTGCAAGGCATGGATAAGCGTACTCGGAGATGAAGAGTCACAAAAGGAGACTCTTGTGGGTTTAAAGAGTGCCGAGGGCTATATAAAAAATCAGTTGGCAAAACAGATAAATCTCAGAAACACCCCCGAGATAAAATTTATACTTGACCAGTCGATAGCGTATGGCGTATCTATGTCAAAAAAAATCGACGAGGTCAACCGTGCAGACGAAGACAGGCATGCACAGGCAGAGGGCAAAAAAGGGGATTAGTTCGGAAGGAGTATCGATTACTACAATGGAAATGATCAATTTGTTAGATGAATGTAAGGGTGCGGGAAGTATTATAATTTCAGGGCATGTCAAACCCGACGGCGATTGTGCAGGCTCATGCCTTGCATTATATCAGTATCTGAAAAAAGCCGTTGAGAATGCAGATATAAGGCTGTGCCTTGAAAGACCCGCGGAAATGTTTTCGTTCATAAAAGGGTACGACGAGATAGACAGCTCATATGCGGCGTGTGAAGGTCCCGATGTTTTTATTGCGGTTGACTGTGAACGGTCGCGCCTTGGCGATGCCGAAAAGTTTTTTGACGGTGCCGGAAAGAGGATCAACATAGACCATCATATAAGCAATGAACACGGGTGCGGCGATGTAAATTATATAGTTGCGGGCGCAAGCTCGACTGCCGAACTGATCTATGACCTTATCGACAAAAGCTATATGGATGAGGAGATAGCGAAGGCTGTCTACATAGGGATCGTGCATGATACGGGTGTTTTCCAGTATTCAAGCACTACCCCGAAAACGCTCAGGGTTGCTGCCGAACTTATAGAATACGGTTTTGATTTTTCACGGATAATTGATGAAACCGTATATGAGAAAACATATATTCAGAACCAACTGCTCGGAAGAGCGCTTCTTGAGAGCATAGTGTTTATGAACGGCAAATGTGTCGTCAGCGTGATAGACCAAAAAACGCTTGATTTTTACAATGCGACGCCGAACGATCTTAGCGGTATAGTAAATCAGCTTCGCATTATAAAAGGAGTTGAGTGCGCCATATTTATGTATGAGACAGACAATCTGCAATATAAGGTCAGTCTGCGCTCATGCGATTATGTTGACGTGAGCAGTGTCGCGTCGTTCTTTGGCGGCGGCGGTCATGTAAGAGCGGCAGGATGCAATATGAACGGTACATTTCATGATGTTATAAACAATATTTCGGCGCGTATCGAACTTCAAATCTTAGAGCACGAACAGTGCGATAATGAACAGACGGTGGAAGAAAATTGATTAATGGGATAATTATAGTATATAAAGAGGCGGGCTATACATCTCACGATGTCGTGGCGCGCCTTAGAGGTATACTCAAGCAAAAAAAGATAGGTCATACAGGCACGCTTGACCCCGATGCAATGGGAGTGCTTCCCGTCTGCATTGGAAATGCGACAAAACTATGTGATATGGTGGCGGACGGCGGCAAAGAATACAAAACGCGCATGCTGCTTGGAGTTACTACAGACACTTATGACATGAGCGGCAATGTGCTTACGCGCAGTGAAGTGAGGGCAAGCCGTGATGAGATAGAGATGGCGGTAATGAGTTTTGTCGGCGGATATGAACAGATACCGCCGATGTTTTCAGCGCTTAAGATCGGCGGCAGAAGGCTTTACGAACTTGCGAGGATGGGCAGGGAAGTGGAGCGCGCGCCAAGGCATGTGGATATACCGAATATAAAAATCCTTGACATCAATCCGCCGCGCGTATCGTTCGTTGTGGAATGTTCAAAGGGTACATATATAAGGTCGCTTTGCGCCGATATAGGCGATATGCTCGGATGCGGCGGCGCTATGCAGGAATTGACAAGAATGAGGGTAGGACGTTACCGCATAGAAGACTCACTCACCCTGTCGGAGATAGAAGAGCTTGTTGATAAGGGGACGCTTGAACAGCATATAATCCCGACGGACAGTATGTTTGCAGGCTGGCATGGAGCTGTAGTAAAGGAAAATGCCAAAAGAACGCTTATGAACGGCAACAGACTGTATTTTGAGCAGCTTGATATCGACGACGGAAACACTGCCTTTATAAAAGGCGATCTTCTCAGGGTATATTCCCAAAACCAAATAGGTGAGACAGAGTTTAAAGCAGTGTACAGTTTTGACGGCAAGTGCTTTAAGGCGTACAAGATGTTTCTGTAAATATATACAGCGGTGATTTAATGAAGATTATTGAAAATACTACAAAATTTAATATACCCGAAAAGACGGCTGTTGCCATAGGCAAATTTGACGGCTTCCATCGTGGGCATCAAAAGCTTTTGGACAGGCTCAAAGAACAGAAAGACAACGGACTTGCATCTGTTGTCTTTACGTTTGTGCCTTCCCCCGCAGCCTTTTTTGCAAATGAACCTGTAAAAGACTTGACGAC
The DNA here is from genome assembly GCA_947629525.1 of uncultured Lachnospiraceae bacterium. Taxonomy (GTDB): domain Bacteria; phylum Bacillota; class Clostridia; order Lachnospirales; family Lachnospiraceae; genus COE1. Next base: position 30,616 of record CANREB010000014.1, on the reverse strand, counting down.
CGCGGAAGAAAAACGCAGGATTTTTGAGCGCGCGGGTATAGATTATCTTATAGAATACCCGTTTTACAGGGAAACAGCCGATATGGAGCCCGAGGATTACATAAAGGACGTGCTCTCATACCGGCTTAACGCTAAGTGCGTAGTTGCGGGCGAGGATATCTCGTACGGAAAGTACGGCGCGGGTGACTATAAGCTTTTGAAAAAAAAGGCAGAACAATACGGATATGATGTTATAATCATTGACAAGGTATTGTGCAATGGGCGTGAGATAAGCTCGACATATGTGCGTGAAGAGATAAAAAAAGGAAATATGGAGCTTGCGGGGCAGCTTTTAGGGACGCCGTACCACATCGGAGGTGAGGTAGTGCATGGAAGACAGCTTGGCAGGACGATAGGCATGCCTACAGTAAATCTTATACCGCCGCAGGCAAAACTGATACCGCCAAACGGCGTCTATTATTCCTATGTATGTTTTTGGGATGATGAAAACAGGAAATATCCGTCCATCACCAATATCGGTACGAAACCGACTGTAGACGATGGTGAAATACTCGGTGTCGAAACTTTTCTGTACGATTTTGACAAAGACGTATACGGGAAAAATATGGAAGTATTCCTTTTGGATTTTGTAAGACCCGAGATGCGTTTTAACAGCATAGATGATTTGAAAGCGCGTATGGAAAAAGATATTGCGTCAGGAAGAAAATACCATAACCTTTAGTTTTATGAAAATTTTAGGCTTTTACGGGCGGCTTTGGTTGACATGCCGCCGAGTTGATGATATAGTAATAATGTAACAAAGATGTAACAATTTTGTAAAGCTTTTGGAAACGGATAAATAATGAGAAGAATAACAAAATTAAGATTTAATATAATGGTTGCGGGACTGGGACTTGCTGTCGTGCTTTTCGGAAACGGTGCTTACGCCAACACGGGCATAAGCGGTAAGCAGGATGTTTCAGCGCAGGACAAAGAGGATGACGACGCTTTGGAAGTCATATACCTTACGTCATTGGAACCGACAGATACAGCGTCAGCCAAGTCAGTGGAAGTCAAACATTCGGCAGGAGCAGAGCTTATGCTTGAGCAGGCGTTTGAAGAGGGAATAACAAACGGTGCTACTCTGATCGAGAGTCCTAAGATAGAGCCGGAGACGCATTGGGGTTATACTAATCTTGGTATCGCTCATGTCGATAACCATTTAAACATAAGGCAGGAACCGTCCGAAACGGGAAAGCTTGTCGGCAAACTTTCAAAGGACGCCGCATGTGAGATACTCAGCGTTGAAAACGGCTGGGCGCATATCAAATCCGGCAAGGTCGAAGGATACTGCAGTACCGATTATCTCTATATGGGGGACGAGGCAATAGCAAGGGGTAAAGAAGTCGCATCTATGATAGCGGTAGTCAATACGCAGACATTGAAAGTAAGAGAGCAGCCGAACACCGACAGCATAACCATTACGCTTATACCGCAGGATGAGGAGCTTGAAGTAGTAGATATTATGGATAATGGCTGGATAAAGTTTATGCTTGACGATGAGGAGGCATATGTTTCGGGAGAGTTTGTTGATGTTGAGGAACGTCTTGAAAAAGCAGTCACCTTGACAGAACTTCTTTACGGGCAGGGCGTATCGGACGTCAGGGTCGATTTGGTACAGTTTGCGAAACAGTATGTCGGCAATCCGTATGTCTGGGGCGGCACAAGCCTTACGGGCGGTGCGGACTGTTCAGGATTTACTATGAGCGTATTTAAGAAATACGGAATAAGTCTTCCGCACCATGCGGCGTCGCAGGCGCAGCTTGGCACTAAGATCAGCTTATCCGAGGCACAGCCGGGGGATTTGGTGTTCTATGCAAAGAACGGCAGCATAAATCATGTGGCGATCTATATTGGCAACGGGCAGGTGATACATGCTTCAAACCCTAAGACAGGCATTAAGATCTCGAGCGTAAATTACCGTACACCTGCATGTGTCAGAAGATTTTTATGATTTTTTTCTTGCATATGAATACTATGTGTGTTATACTACTTAAGTGTGTGAAAACACAATAGTTCAGCCGATGCCCGGTGTCGGGAAGCTCCAACCCAAACTTGGTATCAGGCGGTCAACAGTATTTTATATGGAGGATTTTACAATGATATCTAAAGAAAAGAAACAGGCAATTATCAACGAGTATGCCAGAAAGTCCGGCGATACAGGTTCACCTGAGGTTCAGATAGCTGTCCTTACGGCAAGGATTCAGGAACTTACCGAGCACTTGCAGAAAAATCAGAAGGATCATCATTCAAGACGCGGGCTTTTGAAAATGGTAGGTCAGAGACGTGGGTTACTTGATTACTTGAAGAAAACTGACATCGAAAGATATCGTGCTCTGATTGAAAAGCTTGGCATCAGAAAGTAATTTGTGTTATCAGACTTTAAAGGAGCGGTTTGGCCCGCTCCTTTTAGAGTATCATAATAGTTTCACGTTCAGATGTTTAATAAGAAAAGGAGATTTGTTGGTATGGATTATATTACATTCAGCGAAAAGAAAGACAAGTCATACAAGGCATACAGCCTTGAGATAGCGGGACGCACCCTTACAGTTGATATCGGCAGGGTTGCCGCTCAGGCAAACGGTGCGGCATTGATGCACTATGGCGATACCACTGTTTTGTGTACGGCTACTGCTTCGGACAAGCCTAGAGACGGTATTGATTTTTTTCCGCTTTCGGTAGAATATGAAGAAAAACTATACGCAGTAGGAAAAATTCCCGGAGGATTTAATAAGAGAGAGGGAAAGGCAAGCGAGAATGCCATTCTTACGAGCCGTGTCATAGACAGACCTATGCGTCCTCTGTTCCCTAAAGATTACAGAAATGACGTTACATTAAATAATATGGTAATGAGTGTTGACCCTGAGTGCCGTCCTGAACTTGTGGCGATGATCGGTTCAGCGATTGTCACGTCGATTTCGGACATCCCTTTTGACGGACCATGCGCTACGACACAGATGGGGCTTGTCAACGGCGAATTTGTTCTCAACCCTAATCAGGAACAATGGAAAAACGGAGATCTTCAGCTTACTGTTGCTTCCACGAGCAGCAAAGTTATCATGATAGAGGCAGGAGCTAATGAAGTTCCGGAAGATAAAATGATAGAGGCTATTTACAAGTGCCATGATGTGAACCAGACAATAATTGAGTTTATAAATAAGATCGTTGCCGAGGTCGGCAAACCTAAGCATGAGTATACAAGCTGCGCTATCCCCGACGATATGTTTGAGCGTATAAAGAAACTCGTTCCTCCCGCTGAAATGGAGACTGCTGTATTTACCGATGAGAAGCAGGTAAGGGAAGAAAATATCAAAAAGATAACGGAGCGTCTTGAGGAAGCGTTTGCGGATAATGAAGAGTGGCTTGCAATACTTGGCGAGGCAGTATATCAGTATCAGAAAAAGACAGTGCGCAAGATGATATTAAAAGACCACAAACGTCCCGACGGTCGTGCGATAACTCAGATAAGACCGCTTGCCGCAGAGACAGATGTAATCCCCAGAGTTCATGGCAGCGCTATGTTTACACGCGGACAGACACAGATATGTACCATAACAACACTTGCTCCGCTGTCAGAGGTTCAGAAGATTGACGGACTTGATGAAAACGAGACATCAAAGCGGTATATGCACCATTACAATTTCCCGTCATACTCAGTTGGAGAGACTAAGCCTTCAAGGGGACCGGGAAGGCGTGAGATAGGTCATGGAGCGCTTGCTGAGAGAGCGCTTGTGCCTGTACTTCCTTCCGAGGAAGAATTTCCATATGCTATACGTACTGTTTCCGAGACCTTTGAGTCAAACGGCTCTACTTCGCAGGGGTCTATATGTGCATCTACTATGTCGCTTATGGCGGCAGGCGTACCTATTAAGAAACCTGTAGCGGGTATTTCTTGCGGTCTTGTGACAGGCGAGACGGATGATGATTATATCGTACTTACTGATATTCAGGGACTTGAGGACTTTTTCGGCGATATGGATTTCAAGGTGGCAGGCACCAAGGACGGCATCACGGCTATTCAGATGGATATTAAGATACATGGACTTACAAGACCTATAGTAGAGGAGGCAATAGCCAAGACAAGAGATGCGAGAATGTATATCCTCAATGAGATTATGCTTCCATGCATTTCGGCTCCGAGGCCTTCAGTCGGAGAGTATGCGCCTAAGATCATACAGCTGCGCATCGACCCTGAGAAGATCGGTGATGTGGTAGGTCAGCGCGGCAAGACGATAAATGCTATTATTGACAGGACAGGTGTCAAGATAGATATTACGGACGACGGTTTTGTAAGCATCTGCGGTACGGATAAGGATATGATGGACAAGGCTGCCGAGATGATAAAGATAATTACTACCGATTTTGAAGAAGGACAGATATTTAAAGGCAAAGTAGTGAGCATCAAGGAGTTCGGCGCGTTTATAGAGTTTGCGCCGGGCAAGGAAGGAATGGTTCACATATCCAAGATCGCTAAGGAGAGGATCAACCGTGTAGAGGATGTACTCACTCTTGGAGATATGGTGACTGTGGTATGTCTTGGCAAAGATAAGATGGGCAGAATAAGCTTTTCAATGAAGGACGTTGCACAGGTATAAAAATGAAATCAATCAAAAAGGACTTTCTTACAAGTCCTTTTTTTGTTGAAAAATATTAGCCGCAATAAAAAATGGGGCCTACAGGGCTCGAACCTGTGACCCTCTGCTTGTAAGGCAGATGCTCTCCCAGCTGAGCTAAGACCCCAATGACAACTGTCTTATATACTATACTAACAATTTTACAAAAAGTCAATAGTATTAAATAAAATTTAATAATACATATACTTTTTATGTAAAGCATAATATGGTATAATTTAAACAGATTTACACATTGTGAATGCAGGTAATCGGGGGATATGATGAAAGTATTTGTTCACGATCTGGATAGGGATATCTGGCGGAGGCTTAATCTCAGACTTGATGTTCCGGACATTGTGATAGACAGCGATAACGGCAGGGACATAAATGAATATATGTGTGAATGCAGTCAGCTTGTCCTTATAAGCAGGTGCGTTTATGGAGGTTTCAGCCCGTTCATACAGGGAGTGCTTGAAAAGTACAGAGCGTGCTTCGGACCGCTTTTGGAACTGCGGCATGGGCAGACGCATTACGAGGTCAGGCGCAAAAATATTTTTGGCATGATATGTTGTTTTTACGGTGAAGATATCACACCGGAAGAGGAAGAAGCGGCGCGTATTCTGTCAGTCTCAAGCGGAATATCGCTTCGTGCAAGAGGAGTAAAGATCCTTTTTTGCGATAAAATAGAAAAACTGAAGCTATTAAAAGGGGAATGCGGCGTATGATACTATTTTTTTATAATGCGGCATTGCATAATTCCAGCAGTATGTATATAAACAAACTGAGCCGCTATTTAACAAACGAAGAGATAAAAACCGTGGATATAGATAATATAGATGACTGGAATACCGTGCTAAGATATCTTGAGGAGGCATCGGCAATAGTCCTTGTGTCAAATGTGGTAATGAACAGTCTGTCCGCGCATGTGATAAGCTTTCTTGAGAAGATAGAAGACGCGGTGCGCTGCGGCGAGAGTATACCGGGAAGATTTTACGCATTGCTTTACACCGATCTCTATGAAGGAGAGCAGACGATACTCGCGATGGGAATACTCAAAAACTTTTGCCTGCGCGCCAATATTTTATGGGGCAGAGGGCTTGGCATAGGCGGCAGCAGAATTGACAGGATATCGCAGAGACTGTTTTTCGGACGCAGGCTTATAGACCTGAATATGGAATATTTTGAGATTTCAATAAGAGAGCAGGCGGTACATATAAGAGAGCATATGTATGGAGTTGAGGATTATATCTGCCCTGTCGGGGTTACAAGAAGCGGATATATGCGCAGGCTAAACCATGAGATACGTAAAAAACATCGCGTAAATGTAGCCCAAAACTTATAAACCGCGCAAATTTAACAAATAAGTTTTTTTGTTCTTTCGACAATATAATACAGCGTTTCCTACCGAATTTTATCGCTTTTTCGGGGCAATGTACCAAAGGTATACTTTTAGCGCAAAATATGCGATAAGTAACAGTTGCAGGATAAATTGACAATCTTATATAATTATCTTTGCCAAATGGTGGTATATTTTGTAAATTTATCGGAGGGAAGATTTTATGGAACAATTAAACTTGATGACAACACAGGATAATGAGAGGATATTCAGAATACTCAGCGATCTGATAACAAATGACAAAGAATTTCAAATTATGATAACAGTACCGGCAGGTTCTAAACTTTCAAATAATAATTCTGACGACTCTCAAAAGAATACTTTCAAGACGGCAGACAAGATACAGAGAACGCAGTACGACCTTGAAAAAGATGTTACCGATATGATACATGAGATAGGCGTACCCGCGCACATCAAAGGTTATCAGTATCTTAGGGAAGCGATAATGATGTCGGTTGAGGATATCGAAATGCTCAACTCGATAACCAAGATACTCTATCCGTCAATAGCCAAGAAATATCAGACGACGCCAAGCCGCGTAGAGAGAGCGATAAGACATGCGATAGAAGTTGCGTGGAGCAGAGGCAAAATGGAAACACTTGACGCATTCTTCGGTTACACTATAAATATAGGAAAAGGCAAGCCTACCAACTCTGAATTTATTGCGCTTATCGCAGATAAAATAAGACTTCATTATAAACAGTGACGAAGAAATAAAAGGTATTTTGTCATAATATTATGAAAATCACGATTTTCTTTACATTTAGAGGTAATTTGGTGTATAATCTGATTATAGACTATATTAACAAATGGAAATATATTCCATTTACATTTATAATAAAAGTGAAGAAAGGGAAATAACCATGAAAAACATTTTGTTTGTGGCTTCTGAGGGAGTTCCATTTATCAAGACAGGAGGGCTTGCTGATGTAGTCGGTTCTCTTCCTAAATATTATGACAAGAGATATTTTGACGCGCGTGTCATTTTACCTAAATATATGTGTATGCCTGACAATATGAAATCTCTGCTTCAGTACAGAACGAATTTTTATATGGATTTTATGGGACAGAATGAATATGTAGGAGTTTTTGAGGCACAGTATGACGGCATAACATATTACTTCATAGACAACGAGAAAATGTTCGGCGGATTCAGACCTTACAGTGACGATGCCATTGGTGAGATCACCAAGTTTGTATTCTTCTCTAAGGCGGCATTGTCGATACTTCCTGTTATAGGCTTCAGACCTGACATTGTCCATTGCCATGACTGGCAGACCGGTATCATACCTGTATATTTAAAGGAGCGGTTTGCGCAGGGTGATTTTTACAGGGGTATCAAGTCGATAATGACTATACACAATCTTAAGTTCCAAGGTATTTACGACATAAATACGGTGCAGAATATCACAGGGCTTGACAAGTCATATTTTGCGCCCGACAAACTGGGTTACTTTAAGGACGGCAATCTTTTGAAAGGCGGTCTGACATATGCCGACGCTATCACTACAGTCAGCGCCACTTATGCGGAAGAGATAAAGACTAACTTTTACGGAGAGAAGCTTAACGGTCTTCTCACGGCAAGGAGCAGTGATCTGCGCGGTATAGTGAACGGAATAGATTACGGCGAATACAACCCTGATACGGATAATTATATCGTACACAAATACAATATTGACAATTTCAGAAAAGAAAAGATAAAGAACAAGAAAGACTTACAGCATCAGCTTGGACTTGAAGAGAATGACAAGATGATGATGATAGGTATTGTCTCACGCCTTACTGATCAGAAGGGTATGGATCTTGTAGCGTACATTATGGATGAGATGTGCAGTACCGACGGAGTACAGCTTGTTGTGCTTGGCACAGGCGAAGAGAGATATGAAAATATGTTCCGTCATTTTGACTGGAAATATCATGGCAAGGTTTCAGCGAATATCTATTATTCGGAAGAACTTTCCCACAGGATATACGCGGCATGTGATGCGTTCCTTATGCCGTCGCTTTTTGAACCGTGCGGACTAAGCCAGTTAATGTCGCTCAGATACGGCACTGTACCTATTGTACGTGAGACAGGCGGTCTTAAGGACACGGTCGAGCCGTACAATGAATATGAGAACAAGGGTACGGGATTTAGCTTTACTAATTATAACGCGCACGAGATGCTTCAGACTATCAGATATGCGGAACGCATTTACTATGACAGAAAGCGCGACTGGAATAAGATCGTTGAGCGCGCAATGTCTGCCGATTTCTCGTGGGGTGTGTCAGCGAATAAATATCAGGAAATGTATGACTGGATGATAGGATAATAGAGAAATGGCTTTTGATGGAATGACAATAGCATGTATTGTCAATGAGCTTCAAAATAAAATAGTTGGAGGCAGGGTATACAAGATAGCGCAGCCCGAAAAGGATGAGCTTCTTGTTACCATAAAAGGAAACGGCGGACAGGTGCGTATGCTTATGTCCGCCGATGCGTCGTTACCGCTTTTATACCTGACCGACAAAAATAAGACAAGCCCGATGACCGCACCTAACTTCTGCATGCTGCTCAGAAAACATCTGCAGAATGCGCGGATAGTATCTGTGACGCAGCCGGGGCTTGAGCGCGTTGTCCGCTTTGAACTTGAACATTTAAACGAGCTGGGTGATCTATGCAGAAAATATCTGATCATAGAGCTTATGGGCAAGCACAGCAACATTATATTTTGTGATGACCGTAATATGATAATAGACAGCATCAAGCATATATCGGGAATGGTAAGTTCCGTGAGGGAAGTGCTTCCGGGGCGTGAGTATTTTATTCCCAAGACGCAGGATAAGGCGGAGCTTTTGGATATTTCCCAAGGTGAAATCGGGAGGATGCTGACGGCAAAGAATATGCCTGTATATAAGGCAATATACACAGGTTTTACCGGAATATCGCCCTGTATAGCGCATGAGATCTGTTTCAGGGCGGGCACAGACTCGGATATGGCGGCGTCAGAACTTGGCGGTTCGCGGCTTAATGATGTGTGCACTGAATTGTCCAAGCTTGCGGATGATATCAAAAATCATATATTTGAGCCGAATGTCGTATTTGAGAACGGACAGCCCGCAGAATATGCCGTGACACCGCTTACTTCTTACGATGACGGCAGTACAAAGAAATTTAACAATATATCGGAGCTTTTGGAGTATTATTACGCGGAAAAAAATACTATAACAAGGATAAGGCAGCGTTCAGCCGATCTTCGCAGGATAGTGCAGACGGCGCTTGAACGCAATGTAAAAAAATATGACCTTCAGAAAAAGCAGCTTGAGGACACAGGCAAACGGGAAAAATACCGTGTATACGGCGAGCTTTTGAACACATACGGATATGATGCCGAAGCAGGGGCAAAATCTTTGGAAGCGCTTGACTATTACACTAATGAGATGATAACTATCCCGCTTGACCCGACACTGACGGCAGGTGAGAATGCAAAGAAATATTTTGATAAATACCGTAAACTTAAACGTACCTATGAAGCGCTGACCGTGCTTATAAAAGAGACAGGTGATGAGATAGCGCATCTGTCGTCCATAAGCGCGTCGCTTGATATTGCGCTCAAGGAAGAAGATTTGGTGCAGATAAAAGAAGAGCTTATAGAGAGCGGATATATAAAGCGTAAGGGCGGGAGCAGACGCGAGAAAGTTACGAGCAAGCCTTTTCACTATATCAGCAGCGACGGATATCATATATACGTTGGCAAAAATAATTATCAGAACGAGGAACTTACGTTTAAGATAGCCACGGGCAATGACTGGTGGTTTCATGTTAAAGGGATAGCGGGGTCGCATGTGATAGTCAGGACAAATTCCGGCGAGCTTCCCGACAGGACTTTTGAGGAAGCGGGAAGACTTGCGGCGCATTATTCACAGGCGCGCGGACAGCAAAAAGTGGAGATAGACTATACACAGAAAAAAAATGTAAAAAAGCCTAACGGCTCAAAGCCGGGTTTCGTGGTATATTATACTAACTATTCACTTGTTATCGACTCTGACATATCGGGCTTAGAGCAGGTGGAGGATCAAAATTAACGAAGGGGAAATTAAAACATATGAATACCGAAGGGGAACGGATGTACAAGCTTGCGGAAAAATTATTCCCGATATGCAGGAGCATTACGGGCGAGGGTGTTGTCAAGACACTCTCGATCATCTCAGACTGTATAACGGCTGAAATGACAATACATCATGTGCCGTCAGGCACGCAGGTATTCGACTGGACAGTGCCTAAAGAATGGAAGATCAGGCAGGCTTATATCGAGGATGAGAATAACCACCGTATAATAGATTTTGAAAAAAATAACCTGCATGTGATCGGGTACTCTCTTCCTGTTGATAAATGGGTCGATTTGGATGAACTGAAAGAATATATTTATACGCAGAAAGACCAGCCCGATGTCATTCCGTATGTCACTTCGTATTATAAAGAACGCATCGGATTCTGTATGAGCGAAAATCAAAAAAATTCACTTAAAGAAGGAAAGTACCATATGTATGTGGACAGTGAGCTGTTTGACGGCAGCCTGACATATGGAGAGGTAGTGATAAAAGGCAGGACGCAGGATGAGATCTTGTTTTCAACGTATGTCTGCCATCCGTCAATGGCGGATAATGAATGTTCGGGACCGTCATTGGCTGCGGAACTGATAAATTATGTAAGTAAAAGAGATAACAGGTACACATATCGCTTTGTTTTTATTCCGGAGACGATAGGTTCCATCACATATCTGAGCAGAAATCTTGAATATCTTAAAGAGCATGTGAAAGCAGGCTTTGTATTGTCATGTGTAGGCGACGACAGGGAATATTCTGTCATCGAGTCAAAATATGCCGATACTCTTGCCGACAAGGTGCTAAAAAATATCCTGTCTTACCATGCGCCTCAATATAAGACATACAGCTTTTTACAGCGCGGCTCTGACGAGAGGCAGTATAATGCGGTCGGCGTTGAACTGCCTGTGGTCGCTTTCTGCAGGAGCAAATACGGGGAGTATCCGGAGTACCACACTTCGGCAGATGATATGACGCTTGTGTCGGAAAAAGGTTTCCAAGGTTCTTTTGATGTTATGACACAGGTGATAGAGGCGTTAGAACATAATTATTATTACAGGATAAACATAATATGTGAGCCGCAGCTTGGCAAGAGAGGTCTTTATCCTACGATAAGCCAAAAGGGAAGCTATGATGCGATAATGGCGCTAAGAGATTTTATCGCATATGCGGACGGAAAAAATGACTTGATAGATATCAGCAATATAATAAATGTGCCGGTCAGAGAGCTATGTACGATTGCAGATCAGCTTGATAACGGCGGTATGCTTGATAAGAAGAGATGAGGTATACGGATGTACAGATCAGTTTTGGAATATCTTGAGGAAAGTGAGAAGAAATTCCCCGATAAGACAGCGGTTATTGATGAAAACGGAAGCGACACGTACAGCCGGCTTGCAAAGAAGACAAGATGTGTTGGGACATACCTGATCAGGAAAGGATTAAAACCCAATGATGTCGTTGTTGTTTTGCTTTGCAAAGAAAGAAAAGCATTGTCGGCGTTTTGGGGCATAACTTATGCGGGAGGTATATATGCACCGATAGACTGCAATGCTCCAACGAAGCGTCTCAGCCTGATTATGGATGTACTCAGACCTTCATATATAATAACGGACAAGGCTAATCAAGGCAAAGCTGAGGAACTGATAAAAACGGAGCAGATAGTAATTCTTGAGGATGCGTATAATGAAACAGAAGATTTGAGTGCGCTTGAAGCTGTCAGACAAAAACGGATCGATGAAGATCCGCTGTATATTATATGTACATCAGGTTCTACAGGAGTACCTAAAGGCGTTGTGATAAGTCATCGGGCTGTTATTGACTTTACAGAGGAAGCGAGTACGGCAATGGAATTTTCCGATAAGGAATCGTTTGCCAATCAGGCGCCGTTTTACTTTGATGCTTCTGTGCCGGATCTGTATTGTACTGTAAGGAATGGCGCAACGCTCCATATCATACCCGAAAGCTGGTTCTCTTTTCCTATACGTGTGCTTGAATATATCAGGGATAATGGTGTAAATGCTGTTTTCTGGGTGCCGTCTGCCCTGATCGTGACGGCAAATCTCAGGGCTTTGCCGGAGGTAGATGTAACGTGCCTGAAAAAAATAATGTTCTGTGGTGAAGTAATGCCGGTAAAGCAGTATAATATGTGGAAAAAATATGTGCCTGATGCGAAATATGTCAATTATTACGGTCCTTCGGAAACAACATATGCAAGTACATATTATGTTGTAGACAGAGAATTTGACAATGATGATGTATTGCCTATCGGGAAAGCCGCGGCTAACACGGGAGTATTGATACTGAACGGGAATGATGAGCCCTGTGCTAAGGGAGAAACGGGTGAATTGTGCATAAGGGGCGCAGGTGTGTCACTTGGATATTATAACGCCCCCGAAAAGACGCGGGAAGCGTTTGTCCAAAATCCGTTAAGCCCATTTTATCGTGATATAATGTATCGCACAGGTGATATTGTAAGAGAAAATGAGCGTGGTGAGATCGAGTATGTAGGACGCAGGGATTATCAGATCAAGCATATGGGGTACAGGATAGAACTTGGAGAGATAGAAGCTGCCGCTATGGGTGTTGGCAATGTTGACAGGGTCTGCTGCATTTACAATGAAAAGAAACATATCATAATCATGTTGTATGAAGGAAACATTATCGAAAATGATGTAAGCGCCGAACTTAAAAGGCGTGTTCCTGATTATATGCTTCCCTCGCGCATAGTAAAACTGGATGTGATGCCTGTAAACGCTAACGGAAAGATTGACAGAAAGCTGCTGCATGAGACTTATGGAGACTGAGAAAGCGTAAGGAGGATTAAAATGAAAGAACGTATTTTAACTATACTTAATCAACTGGGAGCAGACAGGGATTATGAAAATTCAAAGGATTTTCTCGACGAAGGTTTATTGGATTCTTTTGAGATAGTGGAACTTGTCGGGAAATTAGAGGAAGAATTTAATATTGAGATCAGCGGTAAAGATATAGTTCCTGAAAACTTTATAAATTTGGAAACAATACAAACGCTTGTCCTTAAATACAGGGAGGAAGCATAGATGCAGGACTTTGAAGGGTATATAGAATGGCTGAAAAAACTAAACTGGATAAATGAAGGCGAGTGTATCTACGTAGTATCAGATATGCTGGAGCTTGCGAAAACATACCGCGCCAACGGACGGCATCTTGATTTGGATGAGCTGATAGACGGACTTCAGGATATGGTTGGTAAAACAGGAACACTTCTGTTCCCGACATTCAACTGGGATTTCTGTAAAGGCATTGATTTTGATTATTGCAAGACACCCGGGCGTACGGGCGCTTTGTCAAAAGCGGCTATGAGGCGCAGCGACTTTACGAGGACAGAGCATCCCATTTATTCATTTGCCGTATGGGGAGCACATGCCGCTGAACTGATCGATGATAAGTCGATAGACTCATTTGGAAAAGGGACTATTTTTGAAAAAATGTATGACTGGGATGCGAAAGCGATTGCAATAGGCATTCCGGCTTTACACGGGGTTACATATGTACACCATGTAGAGCAGATGGTGGGAGTGCCATACCGCTATAATAAGGAGTTCACGGCAGGATATACCGATGCTGACGGTAAGTATGAAAAGCGCACATACCGTATGTACGTGCGCGATTTGGTAATGGATCCTCAGTATAATGACGGATTTCAGCCCTTAGCGGATCAAATGCATGACAAAGGGCTGATAAGGACTGAATATTATGATAAAGTCCAGTGCCATGTAATGCGTATAAAGGATGTAGATGACGCAGTGCGGCGCGATATCATAGAGAATGATTCCCGCAATCTGTATACTTATAACCATATTTCCGTGAAATAACACACATTCCGGCAAATATGATGACCGATACAATGGATATCACCACTCCTGCCGTGAATCCTTCGGGACGGTAGGAGAGCGATATCGTATGTTTTCCTTCTGTCAGGTTTGTTCCTATGAACGTATCTTCAAACAGTTCAATTTCAGTTTCAACACCATCAACTTTAAGAGTCCATCCGCTTTCATACGGTACTGACAGCATAAGAAGCCCTGCTTTGCTGACATCGATCGCTGCGTTGATATGTGTTGCGTCATAGTCCGTTACCGTTAAGGTCTGCTGTTTTAGCAGATTGATAAAGGATCTCAGTGCTTTTTCGTTTACTTTATATATGCTAAGTTCAAGACTTTCGCCATTATCGGACTCGAGTGACACCAACTCGCCCGCATCGTGGTATCCGACATCGAGGATATATTTTTTATCGATGTTTGAAAAAGTTTTTAAGTCTTCATTATATTCCATTTCAATCTTTTCAATTTTTGTGTTATCTGTATAAGCGTAATAATGAGCCGGCTCGGAAATATATAATTCGGCAAGGTTGCCGTAAGAGTCAAATTCAACAGGTATGAACACATCTTCATCAATTCCGAAACTTCTCACCAGCTCGTTTTGGCGCTCGACAGGATCTAAAGGGCTGTCGGAGCTTATGATCGTGTTATGTCTGTCTGATACAACGAAGCCGAAAGGTACGGCATAATTGTTTTCGTAGAGATAAAGTTTTCCCTCAACATCCGCAAGGTGGAACAGTGTGTCATAACCGCGGTCGAGCGTATAAAGCATATATTTGTTTGACAGGATAGCCGCGGTAACGGGTGTGGCGCCGTCATAGCAGTAATTGATGCGGCTTCCGCGCATCCCGTATTTTTCATAGAAGTCGGCTACGCGTGAGTTAAGCGTTGACGAAAAGTATGAGCCGCCCTGAAAGCCTATGAGCATTGCATCGTTTTGTGTCCTGCGGGCAAACTTCTCAAATCTGAAAAACTTGTCCGCTTCATTCTCAACTGTACGCTGTGTCAAAGTCTGATACGAGTCATAATTGGACAGGTAAGTGCTGCGCGACACTGTGGGACAGCTTGTAAGGTAGGTATTGACACCCGATTCGACGATTACCGCCGTAAAGGCAAGCGCGGCAAGTCCTGCCGGGACGGCAGGAAGTATTCTGTATGAATGAATACAGCCGGCATAAATAAGAATGAATACGCCGCTTACTAAAAAGCAGGCATCGGTGAAGGCATCGTCCGTTACAAGCTTTTCACACAGCACCAAGAAGAAAAGCGCGGCAAGAAGCACGATCAGCATTTCCATGCCTGAATGTTCCCTTATATGCGTAAATTCTTCGTAACAGAGCGTAAGCAGCAGGAATATATATAAAAATGACTGCCTTGCGGGAAGCGAATCGGGATAATTTAACCCATGCCATATAAAATTGAGCACATTTGTCGAATAGCTGACCATCATAAACGCAAGAAGAATGAGCTTGGCTGCTCTTTCGCGCAATGGGATATTTTTTTGGATAGCATAAAGCGGAACAAGGAAGAACACGGCGACACCGCAGTAAATATTAGGCCAGTGGTCAAGACCTGTCTCAACGGTAACGTCAAAGCAGTGGCGCGCAAGCATATCAATAATGGAAAAATAAGATTTTATAGTGTCGGGAAAGTTTATTTCCGTAAATTCAGTGTTTTGAAGGGCAAAAAATTCGGGTACAAGAAGAACAGCCGCGATGCCTCCTGCTATAAGCGAATATATGAAAAAATTTATGCATGCACGGCGCAGAAAGTAAAATGTGTGCTCTGCCCTTGAAATGATTAGGACACCGAAATATAATACAAGAAATATACAGAGCATTATGGAAAGATAATAATTTGAAATAATGCAGAGCGCCAAGGCACCGCAGTAAAGCAGACACTTTCCCTCGTTAACAAGTTTTTCAAGACCAAGGATTACTATCGGTGCAAGAGCGATAACGTCAAGCCACATAACGTCCCAGTTATATGCGGCAATAAATCCTGACAGCGAATAAAAGACAGAGAACAGAAGCACGTTGGCACTGTCGGTCTGAAAATGCTTCTTTATATAGTATGTGAAGCTGATACCGCACAGACCTATTTTCAGAACTATCATATATGTTAAAAATTCCATCAGAAGACTTTCGGGAAAAAATACACACAGCCAGTTAAACGGGCTTGCCAGATAATATGCGTACAGGGCAAGAAAATTTGAGCCGATACCCGTATTCCATGAATAAAACAGACTTTCCCCGCCTTTAAGCTTATGATAAAATTCGGTCAGAAACGGCAGATACTGATGATACATATCAATATGCAGAAATGAGCGCTCGCCGCTTCCGAACGGATATATATCGCGTATAAAAAATATGACAAGCATAATCGCAACAGGCATCATAAAAGAAAAGAAATAAGTAAGCTTTTTCATAATTCCCTCCAAGTACGTTCTAGTCGAACATTCTGTTGTACTGTAAGACAGCATAATCATTAAGTGCACCCTCGGCATTTTTTATGTCAGTGACACTGCCGTCCGCGTCGATTGTGCGTACGCCTGTCACTATCGGATATTCTTCCGACAGATGCAGCAGGTAATCGGCGTAGTCATAAAGAGGCAGACCGCATATGTCCAAAACCTTTGCGCCAAGATAGTTAGCGCTTATTTCAACGTCATATTCTTCGTCTATGTCAAAATTGCTCCATACAAAGAAAGGCACTGTATAACGCTTTGCTTCATCGTCATCGGAAAGTCTGCTGCCGTTTTTTCCGTTAAGCCGCCATATGTCAGATACGACTGAATTTGTGGGCTGGTGGTCGCCAAAAAAGATTATCACAGTCTCTTCATCTTCAGAGGCAAAATAGTTCACAAGCTCACTGACAGCAGTGTCGGAAATTTTTATAAGCGATAAGTAATTGTTGAGAGCTTTTGAATTACTGCCCTTCACAGATATTTCAGGAACAAAATTGTCAAAATCCTCAGTATATGACGAATGGTTCTGCATTGTGACGCTGAACAGAAAAAGCGGGGTATCTTTATCCTTTTTCTCATACAGCTCGATTATCTTGTCATAGCAGGAACTGTCGCTTACATATTTTCTTATCCTTGAAGGATTGACAAAGCTGCTTATAAAATAAGAATTGTCAAAACCAAGGAGAGGATAAACTTTATTTCTGTCCCAACCCGTGCTGTTGTAAGGATGAACGGTACAGGTATCATATCCGAGGGACTTAAGATGCGATGCAAGAGAGACAGTTTCACTCTTAACATACTGCTGGTACGGAATACTTCCCTGCGGCAGAAATGCCATAGTATTACCGGTAAGGAACTCAAATTCCGTGTTTGCGGTATTGCCGCCGAGAACTGAAACATGCAGATGACCTGAGACAACATTTTGGGTATCCTTGTTCATAAGCGAGCGGATAAACGGCATATAATCCTCGTTTGTCTCAAATTGACCGAGCACTGACAGATCGGAAAACGCTTCGTTCATTACGACTATAATATTCGGACGTCTTTCGGGCTGTGTGATGTCATCGCCGTAATCAGCCAGAATATCCTGTGCTTTTTCACTGTCATATCCGGAAGGCTTGTCCACTGAAATATATTTGAGTTCCATAATGAACGCGGCGGCAGTGCCGTCACGCTTGCTCATGACCGCGGGCGTAAAAAGCTTATCATATATACCGAATTTGACGATGGTGCTGTCAAGGTGGAGCATATGCACATATCCGTATAAAAGGCATATAAAGATAAGAAGACATCCGCCGCGCCATTTGAGCGGCATCTTTTTTATATCAAATTTTGTGAACAGGCTTACGGCGATAAGAATAAAAAAGCCGATGATTACTAATATGACCCGTCCTTCCAATTTGTATTCAAAATTATCCGCGACGCTGAGAGCCGTGCCTATTGAATACAGATCCCATGGCATGATAGGCGCGGAGCGGAATGACATCACATAATAATTGGCAAGTCCCACGACCATAAAAAAAGCGCTTTGCAGGATAAGCGACCATTTAACACTGCCAAAGATAAACAAAAAGATTACCATAAGCAGTTCAAAAAGCGCAATGTTTAAAAGCTGTATGGAGGGCTTCATGTTTTCCCACGGCTCGTACAGATAAAGTTCAAACAGGTAAAAATTGAGTATCGGAATGACTATCATTGGAATGACTGATTTTTTCATTTTAGTTTTTTGAATGACCTCGCTGTAAATAATACTGACAACCCTATAACAATATCACTTTTTTTCAGTGTTTTCAAGGCTTAAGATATAAAATTTAAAGGAAATAAAGTTAAAAATTATTGACGTGGGAATAGGATTATTTTATAATACAGAAAGTATTATACAAATCTCAAGCGCCGGCAGGAGGATTGAAATGATAAAAAGTATGACAGGCTTTGGCAGATGCGAGGTGGCGGAGGGAAGCCGTAAATTTACGATAGAGATGAAATCCGTCAATCACAGATATCTCGATGTCAGCATTAAAATGCCTAAGAAACTTAACTATTTTGAAAGTTCTATAAGAGCTGAGCTTAAAAATTATGTCCAAAGAGGAAAAATCGATATCTTTATCACATATGAGGATGTGAGCGAGAGCAATGTGTGCATAAAATATAACAGGGATGTAGCTGCGGAATATCTTAAATATCTGCGCCAAATGTCGGATGAGTTCAAACTTGATAACGATATAAGAGTGTCTACGCTGTCAAGATATCCCGAAGTGCTTACAATGGAAGAGCAGACAGTGGATGAAGAAAAGATATGGAAACTGCTTTCAAAAGCATTAAAGGGTGCTTCCGAGAGCCTGTCAGACGCACGCATAAAAGAAGGGAGCAATCTGGCGGACGACCTTACGGCAAAACTTGACGGGATGCTTGACCATGTATCATATATAGAACAGCGTTCGCCACAGATTATAGAAGAATACCGCACAAAGCTTTCCGACAGGGTGCAGGAAGCATTGGGTGATGCCGCCGTTGATGAGTCAAGGCTCTTGACGGAGATCACGATATTTGCCGATAAGATATGCGTAGATGAGGAGCTTGTACGTCTCAGAAGCCATATAGAGAGTATGAAGCAGGCGCTTGCCGAGGGAGGCAGCATAGGGCGTAAACTTGATTTTATCGCGCAGGAGATGAACCGCGAGGCAAATACGATACTCTCAAAGACAAATGACATTAATATTTCCAATCGCGGCATTGACCTTAAGACCGAGATTGAAAAGGTAAGAGAGCAGATACAGAATATTGAATAAAGAGGTGCAGCGTGGATAGGCTTATTCACATTGGTTTTGGAAATATAGTAAATACAGCGAAGATAATCGCCATAGTAAGCCCCGATTCTGCGCCTGTGAAGCGTATGGTGCAGAAAGCAAAAGAAACAGGCACGGTGATAGACGCCACACAGGGCAGAAAGACAAAGTCCGTACTTGTGATGGAGAGCAGCCAGATAGTCCTGTCAGCTCTTCTGCCCGAGACAATAGCGGGCAGGGCGTTAGGCGAGATTATGGAAAATATCCAGGAAAATATGCAGGAAAATATTCAGGAATAATAAGAAAGAGAGGATATATATATGTTACATCCGTCATACACAGATTTAATGAAGGTAGTAAACAGCGATGTGGAGCAGGGAGACGCGCCTGTAGTAAACAGCCGTTATTCGATAGTCATGGCTACAGCAAAGAGAGCAAGACAGCTTATAGCGGGCGAAGAGCCTTTGATAGAAACAAATCAGACCAAGGCGCTGTCTATAGCGATAGACGAGTTAAACGAAGGCAAGATCAAGATCATGCCCGAAGACTGATATTGGAAAGCATTTGATATATGAAAGTACTGTTTATTTCACTCGGATGCGACAAAAATCTGGTTGACAGTGAAATGATGCTTGGCATACTTGTCCAAAGAGGATATACGATAACGGATGATGAGAATGAAGCAGACGCTGTTGTTGTCAACACATGCTGCTTTATTAATGATGCCAAAGAAGAGAGTATCAATACGCTTCTTGAGATGGCAGCACTGCGCCAAAAGGGCAGTATCAAGGCGCTTATAGCCGCGGGATGCCTTGCGCAGCGTTACAAGGATGAGATACAGGCTGAAATTCCCGAAGTCGATGCCATTATCGGCACAACTGCAACAGATGCCGTTGCTGACGCGCTGGATATGGCTGTAAAAGGAAAAAGCCGCAATTATATAAATGACATAAACAGGACGCCTGTCTACGACAAAAAGCGGATCGTCACAACAGGCGGTCATTATGCCTACCTCAAGATCGCGGAAGGCTGCGATAAACATTGCACATACTGCATCATTCCCAAGGTGCGCGGTAATTACCGCAGTATTCCCATGGAGAGCCTGCTTGATGAAGCGCGTGCGCTTGTGCAGGACGGCGTGCGCGAGCTTATTCTGGTCGCACAGGAGACAACGCTTTACGGTATTGATCTGTACGGCGGAAAACGACTTCCACAGCTTTTACACAGCCTGTGCGGGATAGAAGGGCTAAAGTGGGTAAGGATCTTGTACTGCTATCCGGAGGAGATCACTGACGAACTCATAGATACCATAAAAAATGAACCCAAGATATGCAATTATCTTGATATCCCGATCCAACATGCCAATGACAGGATATTAAAGCTTATGGGCAGGCTTACAAGCAGGCAGGAAATTAAAGATATTGTTGCAAGATTACGGAAAGAAATACCGGACATATGTCTTAGGACTACTTTGATTACAGGTTTTCCGTCCGAGACGGACGAAGAACATGAAGAACTGATGGAATTTGTCAATGAGATGGAATTTGACAGGCTCGGAGTATTTACATATTCGTCGGAGGAAGGCACCCCGGCTGAGCTTTTTGACGGACAGACAGACGAGGATGTAAAGCTTGAACGTCAGAAAGAACTTATGGAACTTCAGCAGGATATAGCTTTTGACAATGCAAAAAATATGACCGGAAGCATACTTGACGTAATGATAGAAGGCAGTATTCCCGAGGACGATATATATGTCGCGCGCTGTTACAGGGACGCGCCGAATGTTGACGGCTTGGTGTTTGTGAGATCTGACAGGGAGTTAATGACCGGCGATTTCGTCAGGGTAAGGATAACAAATTCGTATGAATATGATTTAATGGGAGAGGTAGAAGATGAATTTACCAAATAAACTTACTGTTTTCAGGGTAATATTGATAGTGCCGTTTGTATTACTGATGCTGGGAGGCTGTAATGAATGGCACTGGTTTAGCGCGCTGTTTGGCGGTATCATGGAATATATCGATTATATCGCTCTTGCGGTATTTATAATTGCAAGCCTTACAGATCTTCTTGACGGGAAAATAGCGAGAAAATATAATCTTGTAACGAATTTCGGGAAGTTTATGGATCCGCTCGCTGACAAGCTTCTTGTATGTTCGGCTCTTATCTGCCTTATAGAAATGGACAGAATACCCGCGTGGGTGGTGATAATAATCATAAGCCGCGAGTTTATAATAAGCGGTTTCCGCCTGATAGCTTCGGACAATGATATCGTGATAGCCGCAAGCTATTGGGGCAAATTCAAGACAGTTTTCCAGATGATTATGGTGTGCCTTATGATAGCTGACATTGAGGTGCTTAGCGTTCTTACGCAGATAGTGATGTGGGCTGCCGTTGTGCTTACTGTGGTGTCGCTTATAGATTACATTGCAAAGAACAGAGACGTCATAAAGGATGGTTCCGGCGTAAAATAATGCTTGTCTTAAAGCATAATGTATGGTATTGTATAAAAGTAAGCTTGGCGGCTTGATGCGGAATGTTTGCAATCATGGGATGATCCCCGTTTTTTTCCAAAATAAAATTTAAAACAATGTATTGACAAAAACGAACAGATGTTTTATAGTAAAGAAAGACAAAACATCTGTTCTAAGTGTTGTGAGAAAAGGAGTATAAAAATGGAAAGAGAAGAAAAATTAAAAGCATTGGATGCCGCGTTGAACCAAATAGAGAGACAATATGGCAAAGGAGCTGTCATGAAGCTTGGCGATCCGGCTACACGGATGAATGTTGAGACGATACCGACAGGTTCGCTGAGCCTTGATATAGCGCTTGGACTTGGCGGCATACCTAAAGGGAGGATCATAGAGATATACGGACCTGAGTCATCAGGTAAGACTACGGTCACTCTGCACATGATCGCCGAAGTTCAAAAAAGAGGCGGCATTGCGGGATTTATAGACGCGGAGCATGCATTAGATCCCGTATATGCCAAGAATATAGGCGTTGATGTAGATAATCTGTACATATCACAGCCGGATAACGGCGAACAGGCTCTTGAGATCACAGAGACAATGGTTCGGTCGGGCGCTATAGATATCGTGGTAATAGACTCTGTTGCCGCGCTTGTACCCAAGGCGGAGATAGACGGAGATATGGGCGACTCACACGTAGGACTTCAGGCAAGGCTTATGTCACAGGCATTGCGTAAGCTCACCGCCGTCATAAGCAAGTCAAACTGTACCGTTGTATTTATCAACCAGTTACGTGAGAAAGTAGGTATAATGTTTGGAAATCCCGAGACCACCACAGGCGGTCGCGCTTTAAAATTTTATTCGTCAGTACGTCTTGACGTAAGAAGGATAGAGTCGTTAAAGCAGAGCGGTGAAGTAATGGGTAACAGGACCAGAGTCAAGGTGGTAAAAAATAAGATCGCGCCCCCGTTTAAAGAAGCTGAATTTGATATTATGTTCGGTGAAGGCATTTCCGTAGAGGGCGATATACTTGACCTTGCCGCTTCAGTAAACATAGTTGTAAAAAGCGGCGCGTGGTATGCCTATGAGGGCAATAAGATAGGTCAGGGCAGAGAGAATGCAAAACAATATCTGAAAGACAATCCCGATGTCTGCCATGAGATCGAGAATAAAGTGCGCGTGCATTTCGGACTGCAGGGCGTGCAGGAGACGGATGCGAAAGAGGAAAAAGTAAATAAAAAAAATGAAACATCCGACGCGCAGGAATAAGAGAAGCGAGTGACAGATATGCTTGTGAGTGACATTGTCGAACTGTCAAAGACAAAGGTAAGGCTGTATATTGATAATCAGCCTGCCTTTGCTTTATATAAGAGCGAAGTAAAAAAGTACGGTATAAGGGAAGGCGGGGAACTTCCCGACGAATTGTATGATACTATTGTTAACGGCGTGCTTGCAAAGAGAGCCATACTTCGCGCCATGAATTTATTAAAGAGCAGGGATTACACAGAGCACCGGCTGAGGACTAAGCTAAGCCAAAGCTATTATCCTGCGCAGGCGGCGGAGCGTGCGCTTGATTATGTAAAGTCATACGGATATGTGGATGATTTAAGATATTCCGAGTCATATATTGAATGTAAGAGTTCCTCAAAGAGTAAGAAACAGATATTTAATGACCTGATAAAGAAAGGCGTTTCAAAAGATAACATAGAGAAGGCATTTGAATTATGCGGTGAAAGCGATAATCTGCCCGACGAGACGCAGCTTATCAGAAAACTGCTGCAAAAGAAACATTACGACAGTGATAATGCGACATACGAAGAGACGCAGAAGATCATAGCGTTTCTTTACAGAAAAGGCTTTTCGACGGACAATATTTATAAAACAGTCAGACAATTTTAATGAATTTTATTATATTTCTTTATATTTATATTTTTTATAAGTCTTGACATAATAGTTTATAAAGGTTAAAATTGTAGTGTTGTTATATCAGCATCTGGTTCTTGCGCGTAATGCGCATTTGAATAATATGCAGTCGGGATTGATTCCCGGGATTGTACAATGAAAATTTAATAAGGAGGTGCTCCTGCGTATGTCTATGTTGCTCGTTGGCATAATAGAAGCAGTAGTTATTATTGCATTGTGCGCGATAGCCGGTTATTTTGTATTTTCCAATTACAAGAAAAATGTAGAGACTACAATTGGGAATGCAGAGGATAAAGCAAGAGAGATTATCGATGAAGCGCTTAAGACTGCGGAAACCAAGAAACGCGAGGAACTTCTTGAGATTAAAGAGGAATCTATTAAGACCAAGAACGAACTTGACAAGGAGATCAGGGAACGCAGAGCGGAAGCTCAGCGTTATGAGAGAAGGCTTCAGCAGAAAGAGGAAAGCATTGATAAGAAAGCGGAATCCATTGAAAAAAAAGAAGCCGGTCTGACAGCGCGCGAAGAAGAACTTGCGAAACAGAAAGAAGTTATTGCAAGGCTTAATGAGGAACGGGTGCAGGAACTTGAACGAATTTCAGGATTAACCTCTGAACAGGCAAAAGAGCATTTGTTAAAAATTGTTGAAGACGAAGTAAAACATGAAGTTGCGGTAATGGTCAAGGAAATGGAAACCAGAGCAAAGGAGGAAGCTGATAAAAAGGCAAAAGAATATGTTGTTACAGCTATCCAAAAATGCGCTGCGGATCATGTATCCGAGACGACTATTTCAGTCGTTCAGCTTCCTAATGATGAGATGAAGGGAAGGATCATCGGTCGCGAGGGACGTAATATAAGAACTCTCGAGACACTTACGGGTGTAGAGCTTATCATTGACGATACGCCTGAAGCAGTTATCCTTTCGGGCTTTGATCCCATAAGGAGAGAAGTCGCAAGAATTGCTCTTGAGAAGCTCATTGTGGATGGACGTATTCATCCCGCAAGAATTGAGGAAATGGTTGAGAAGGCTCAAAGAGAAGTCGAAGTCATGATCAAAGAGGAAGGTGAAGCCGCTACGCTTGAGGTAGGCGTGCATGGCATTCATCCCGAGCTTGTCAAGCTTCTCGGCAAGATGAAGTTTAGAACAAGCTATGGTCAGAACGCTCTTAAACATTCTATTGAAGTTGCCCATTTAGCCGGATTACTGGCAGCGGAACTTGGGCTTGATGTGAGAATGGCAAAGCGTGCCGGCTTGCTTCATGACATTGGAAAAGCAGTTGACCATGAGATGGAAGGCTCTCATATACAGCTTGGCGCTGATCTATGCAGAAAGTATAAAGAGTCAGCGGTAGTCATCAACGCTGTTGAGTCGCATCATGGCGATGTCGAGCCGCAGTCGCTGATTGCGTGTCTGGTTCAGGCAGCAGATACTATTTCGGCTGCAAGACCGGGAGCAAGGCGTGAAACACTCGAAACATATACAACAAGATTAAAACAATTAGAAGAAATAGCCAACAATTTTAAAGGTGTCGATAAATCTTTTGCTATTCAGGCGGGCAGGGAAATTCGTGTTATGGTAGTTCCTGAGCAGGTTAATGACTCTGACATGGTATTAATGGCTCGTGATATTTCTAAGCAGATCGAAGCAGAACTTGAATATCCGGGACAGATCAAAGTCAATGTCATTAGAGAATCCCGTGTTGTTGATTATGCGAAATAATTATTAACAAAATGCGAACCGCTGAAAGCCGCGAAACGACTTTCAGCGGTTTTCTTAAATTAAAAAGGAGACAAAAAATGGACACAAAGGTAAAACGTATAAAAAGAGAGCTTCAGTGTGAAGGCGCGATAACAAAGTATTATAAAGATACCGTACAACTGCCTAACGGAAAAACAGCGGTATGGGATTTTGTCGGGCATAACGGAGCGGCGGCGGCGGTCGCAGTGCTTGACGACGGCAGACTTCTGATGGTCACACAATACAGGAATGCCCTTGACAGATACACGCTTGAAATACCGGCAGGAGGTCTTCAGCCGGATGAACCTACTATGGATGCGGCAGCAAGGGAATTGGAAGAAGAGACAGGGTACACGTGCGGTAAGATAGAGAAGCTTATCACGATAAGGACGACAGTGGCATTCTGTAATGAGAAGATAGATATATATCTTGCTACAGAGTTAAAAAAGACGCATCAGCATCTTGATGAGGATGAGTTCGTCAATGTTAAACCGTATACGCTTGAAGAACTTGAGGAAATGATATACGGCGGAACGATAGAAGATTCGAAAACTATTGCGGCGATTCTGGCATATAAAAATAAATACAGAATAAATCAGGGATAAGTCTCATAAGCTTAAGCAAGGATATTTAAGGCGCTTAAGAGTGTGAGATATTTATGAATAAATTTAATGAAAATACGCAAAACAATGAAATCATTAATGAGACAGCCGTTATAGAAAAGATATACGCTAAGAATACCATGCCTGACGGAAGGATGCTTGTCTTTATGACAGGTTTTTGTTTGGGAATGGTATTTTTTTATTTGTGCAAGAGTACAGGAAAAAATGAAAATCCGTTTGATGCAGTACTCTCAACGGAACGTCTTGAGCAGCTTGACAGCTTTCTGGCATATAAGGTGAACTTATTTGAATACATAGCGGGCGTGCGCATAGGGCAGCTTGTGCTTTTGATGTTATGTGCGGCAAGCAGTATAGCGGCGGTGCTTGCGTATGGTATTTTCGGCTTATGCGGATTTGAACTGGGATTGATGTCATTTGCGGCGGTCTACCAATACGGCATATTGGGACTTGTCTTTGTAATGGCGATGCTCTTACCGCATGGAATATTTTATATTGGTGCAATACTGGCGTTGTTTGGCAGTAATTCCAAGACCGCGCGGCAGACTGATAAAAGCAAATGGCATAAAAGATTTGACGGTTTTAAAAAGATTGCAGCAGTGTTTTTGATATTTTTTGCGGGAATTTTATCGGAAGTATATATAAACTCTGAAATTTTAAGGAAAATAGCGATATTCCTGTCGGAATGAAACAGGCGCCGCCATCTGACGAATGACGGCGCGCCCTCATTTTTAAAAGTCCGCGATCTTATATATGAGCTTTTCAGTGTCATCCCATCCAAGGCATGGGTCTGTGATCGATTTGCCGTAAATGTGCTCGCCGATCTTTTGGCAGCCTTCTTCAATATAGCTTTCTACCATTACTCCCTTGACAAGTTTATATATGTCAGGATTATGCTTGCGAGAGTGCATAACTTCCGTTACTATGCGTATCTGCTCTTTGTACTGTTTGTTTGAATTACTATGGTTTGCGTCAACTATGCAGGCAGGATTCATAAGGTCGCGCTCGTTATAGCGATCGAGAAGCCTTACAAGATCTTCGTAGTGATAGTTTGGAATATTGCTGCCATGCTTATTGACCGCGCCGCGGAGTATCGTATGTGCAAGCGGATTGCCTGTAGTGTTGACTTCCCAGCCGCGGTATATGAACGGATGAGGGTGCTGTGCGGCATACACTGAATTAAGCATGACACTGAAATCGCCGCTTGTAGGGTTTTTCATGCCGGCAGGGACGTCAAAGCCGCTTACAACAAGACGGTGCTGCTGGTCTTCAACTGAACGCGCGCCAATCGCAACATACGAAAGAATGTCCGAAACATACCCCCAGTTTTCGGGATAGAGCATTTCGTCGGCGGCTGTCAGACCGGACTCACTCATTGCGCGAAGCTGCATTTTTCTCATTGCTATGATACCTTTCAAAAAATCGGTTCCCTTCTCGGGGTCGGGCTGATGGACGATTCCTTTATACCCGTCTCCTGTGGTACGCGGCTTGTTAGTATAAATCCTGGGGATGAGAAGGAGCCTGTCCTTTACTTTTTCGTTGACTTTGGCAAGCCGTGATACATATTCGCACACTGCATCTTCGTTGTCGGCAGAACATGGACCGATTATTACAATAAATTTATCGGATTGTCCGGTAATAACCGCTTTTATTTCTTCATCTCTGGTTTCCTTAAGCTCCTGCATTCTGGCGGGAACAGGAAATTCATCCCTGATCTGGTCGGGTGTAGGAAGCTTTTTAACAAATTCAAAACTCATAAGTACCTCCTCTTTTTCAAAAACACTCTAATTATATACGATATATCGGCGTAAAGCAAGGATAATTAACAAATCAAGAAATATTTGGCTGCACAAAATACCGTATATATATCCGGAAAACCCTATGGAAGGCACAAGGAAGAAAACAAATCCGAGACGCAGTGATATTGACAGCAGATTAAAGACAAAGGTGGTACCTGTTTTGCCAAGTCCATGAAGTATGCTTGCAAGTGTGCCCGACATATATAAAAACGGGCATACAAAAGCCAGTGCGCGTATCTGTGCTGCCGCCGCCTCACTGTGGAACAGAATATCACCTAATATATTGGCGAATAGGAGAAAGAAAAACATGCAAACGACGCCGAGAGCAAAGCATATGCCCAAAGCGGCATAAAATATATGACGTATGCGCCGTTTATTATTTGCCGCCTGTGCCTCTGACACGGATGGCATAAGCAGTGAAGACGCCGCACCTGTGACTGCGCTCGGAAACATAATAAGCGGGAAAGCCATACCGGAGAACACACCGTAAACCGATAATGCCGTTGACGACGCAAGACCGCTTGATATAAGCATTTTTGGAAGCTGCAGCGTTTCAACGGTTGACAGCAGGCTTATGCAGATGCGGTTCAGGCTTATCGGGAACGCAAGCATGAGAAGCTCTTTTCCCTTTTTAAGCGATAAAGATGCGCCGGCACCGCCGTCTGAATCCTTTGACATGATAAAAAGCATGAAAGAAGAAAAAGAAGCTGACACAAATTCCCCTGCAAACATGCCAAGGCATACGAATGAAAGTGACATTTTTGCGCCAAGCCTTAAAAACATTGAGTATAAAACATATACCGTGAACACTCTTGTGAGTTGTTCAATTATCATGGAAGACGCGGGAACACTCGCTTTTTTCAGTCCGTAAAAAAAGCCGTTTATGCAGCTGTGAAGCGAAGCAAGAGGAAATGACAGCGCGCTTATCTGCAAAAGAGGCGTACAGCGCGGTTCGCCAATAATGGTGCGTGATATAAAAGCCGCATTGGTGAAGACGAGATATGCGGTAAGTGACGAAAGTGTCAGTGCCATTGCAATGCCTGTAAACAGATAACCGTATGCATGAGCGGATTTTTTTTCCTGCTTTGCATGCGGAGCATATGAAGCATGTGAAGCAGCGACATAGCGTGTAATGGCACTTTGGATTCCCGCGGCGCATATTGAATGTACAAGCACTGATACAGGCGCAATAAGACCTATAATGCCGAGTCCTTCTTCTTTGAAAATCCTTGACAGGAAGATGCGGTAAAAAAAGCCGATCAGTTTAGTGAGGAGTCCTGCGAAAGTCAGGAAAAATGTACCAAGGACTATTGGATTTTTGAGGTATCTCGGTTTTAAATATTGTGCTACGTTTAGCTGTTTCATTTTGAGTCACCTTTTTTAAGGAGGTATTAATATATTTTATGGGGGAGGTGGGGGGGAATATGACAAGGGGGAGGGCATCTGATATACTGTCTGCGTGCGAGAGGGAAAATTAAGCAAAATTTAACAATTGTATTGACAAATATATTACAATATATTATACTTGGTATAACAAAATAAGTTGCGGAAATGATATATGAAAGAAAAAAAGAACGAACAGTTTAAGAAAGGCATACTGCCTATGTTAATTTTACAGATTATATCGAAAGAGAAAAATTACGGATATAATATTGTAATTAGATTTAATGAATTATGTGACGGAATGCTCACAATTAAAGAAGGAACACTATATCCTATTTTATATCGACTAGAAGAAGATGGCGCGATTATTAGTGAATGGCATGTGCCTGCAGATAATAGTAAACCTAAAAAATATTATTCCATTACCTCAAGGGGTAGACAAATATTAGATGAGCAATGGTTGGTATGGAAGGAATTAGAAAAGGTGGTTAATAATTTTGAAAAAATTTAGCTATTTATTATTATTATTTTTTTTGCTTGATGGTTCGATGTTGAAACGATTCATGATTATAAATGAGGTAAATGAAGCGATAAAACAAAGAATTAATGAAGGCAATACACTCAATGAAGCAATAGATTCGGTTGGACATATTCATGAAATAGTAAAGGAATATAATAGAATTTGGGATTTAAATAAGAATAGGTCAAGATGTTATTTGATGCTTTACATTATGATAGGGATAATTACTTTTATACTTATTAATGATTTTATTGCGGTAATAACTGGAACTATTATAATTGATATTATGACATCTAGTAATTCTAGCGTATTCATAGCATCAAAGACAAATATCTTGTTAGTGTTGATAAAAATAGTTATCGAATTAATATTATCGTTATTTATTGCAAAGAAAATAATAAAGCATTATATATGTCATAGAACAGAATAGAAAGGATGACGAACATGAAAAAAATTATTAAAAAGATTTTATCAGCGACATTGGCAATCGTAATGCTGTCAGGCATTTCGTTGCCTGTAAAAGCAGCAAGTATTGAAACAGTTACTGATTCAGATTTTAACCTGTTGTTAGAAGAAAATGCAGTTTTGCTAGATTCTTCAACATTTGTTATAAAATCTGATGGAACTGTAGTATATGATGGGTTACAAACAAACTCTGCAAGGTTAAGTGATGTGGTTACTGGTACAATGAATTACTACTATTTAGGTAAAGACTCACAAAACAGACCTAAATATCAGATGGTTATGAGTATTGTATCTGAAACCAATTTAAAATCAAGTGTACTTAGCACAAAGGCTGAAGGCGTATCAGATTGGTATGATAATTCTGCAAAACATTCGAGCATATGAAACTTTTTCTGTAAATAGTGTTTTTAAAGGTCTTCTATGATAAAATAAAATTATAGGAGGCCTTTA
>CANREB010000013.1 GCA_947629525.1 uncultured Lachnospiraceae bacterium | reverse complement strand
TTTTTATTGATATCCTCACCGTTTCCAACTACCCTATTCTCCCCAGCATAGCTGGGGGATTAGGCTTTTCATTTAATAATACTGTTGCTACCAACATGCTGCATGTCGTTTCACTAAAAGGCGCAGACGAATTACAAATTGTCCGGGTTATGGTTGCGCAAATTATTTCCTTTATTTTTGTGTTGGTAATTTATTATTACGGGAACAGACGGGGAAATAGATAAATTCCTGATTTGTCACAGATAATCTTAGATTTTCTACTGTATCACATTATACTTTGTAATATTCTCAAATTTTTATTGAAATTTCCCCTCGCATATGGTACATTAAATATACAAAAAGGAACCACCGCCCACAAGGTGGGTTGACCAATTTAGAGTATAGAAAAACTACCCCGTCGCCGGTCAAAGTTCAGGGGTGGTTTTTCTATGTAGGCTTACTTGCAAAACGAAAAAACGAATGTAAGCAATGCCAAAAGAAATATGCCAAATGTCAGCATATCTTTAAAATCAAATTGATTTTTCATAGGCGTCACCTCCATTCTATATAAGAATGAACGGTCAGCCCACCCCGTAGCACGGAATAAAATTTTGAAAATCTGAAAACTTTTATCTGCGCCGCATTATATTTTTTGTGCATATATTCTGCGGAACGCGGAGGGATTTATTCCATTGAGGCTCTTGAAAATCTTACAAAAATAATTAGAATTGCAAAATCCCAGCTCGTCGGAGATTTCCTGTATGGACTTTTTCGTATGTGTGAGAAGACTCTGCGCAATCTTATTTTTGTAGTGATGAATGTAGGTTTTGCCGGAGCATCCGGTACAGTCACGGAAACGCTTCATAAAATGTGATTCCGACAATCCGGCGATAGAGGACAGCTTTTTAACAGAAGGATTGTCTGCAAAATGTATATTGATATAAGACAGAACTTTTAAAATAGCGTCATCTGTTGTATTGATACCGATTTCTGCGGCTTCGGGAATTTCGCCATAGCGATGCAAAATAACAATCAGGCGTTCCAGCAAATCCTGAAGCATCAGCTCCGCGATACAGTCATAGTGTTCGTATTCCTCCAGCATTTTTTGAAAAATGGACAACGCCTCGTCCTGATACTCTTGCGGCAGTTTATAACTTGAATGCGACATAATCTCATGAAATCTTGCCTCTCCAAATACATGGATCAGACGTTTTGCCATAAGCGGCGTAAAGCGGACATGATATTTTTCATAAAACTGATCGGAAAGCGGGGTAGTCCTGTGATATGTGTGAATGTCCATTGGAGAAATAAATCCTTTGTGAATAAAAAAGGTACGCCCCGGTGTTGAAATCTGTCTGTCGCCGCTGACAATGAAGCCAATTCCGTAGTATTCTTCATAAATATCAAGTGAAGGCATAGTAATACTTGTGTATTTTTTGTGTTGAACCAGAAAGTTGTATCCTTTTTTCATGGGTATCGGCATTTTGCACCTCCAAAACACGTAATAATAGATTTATGTAGATATGTGCTCAAAAACGTATTTTTATAAAGGCAATTTTATATATTTCTATTGTATATTAAAACATATAAAGTGTAAAGATGATGTTTTAAGCTTTTGTTTCGGAAAGGGAGCGCATTTAATGGGCAGATATCGTGTGATGGAAACTGACAGACAGGAAAGAAGCTATGAAGCAAGAATATGGTGGGCGTTTTGGGGGATTGCGCTGATCGTGCTGATATACACGGTCTTTCACCAGTTCCGTGAGTATGATCTGACTCATAACGGTCAGTGCATTGAGGCAGAATATTTTACCTACAACGGTCATGAAATGGCAAGGTATTATGATGAGGGCGGCGGCTACCACAGTTACGACCTGTCGGGAATGGACGCTGTCCACGGGGAACATACGGTTTTGCTTTACTACAAGACAAATCTTTCTGCAGCTGAACCGCACATCCATTCCAGAGTATGGATTATTTCTTATGTTATGTTTGTACCTCTTTTGGCGGGTACTTCCTTTCGGTTGTACAGAATTTACCATAAAAACAGTCAATAGTCCTATATGTGTGGAACTAAACAGCACCTAACCCTGCCTGTAAATAATATACTTAAAAATAGGATTGCCCTGCGACGAAAATCTCTCTTCATATTCCGTCATAATATTTCCTTCGCAAAGTTTTGCATCATTGTGCAGGTCGCGCGTCATAGCCTCAATATGCCACCCTGCAGGCTCAAGCTCGCCAAGCGCAAAATCAAACAGGTCCTCATTGTCCGTCTTAAACTCTATCCTGCCATTCTTTGACAGTATTTTATCATATCTCTCCAAAAACTGCCTTGACGGCAGACGCCTTTTCGTGTGCCTGTCCTTGGGCCAAGGGTCTGAAAAGTTGAGATAGATCCTGTCTACCTCGCCTGTTGAAAAAACATTAACGATGTCCTCGGCGTCCATTCTTATAAGCTTTAAATTCGCAAGCCCTTGTTTTTCAAGCTTTTCCATCTCCTCCATCTTCTGCACGGCACGCAGCAGAACAGTGGAATACTTCTCTATCCCAATATAATTTATCTCCGGATTTTTCGCGGCAAGCTCCATCATAAAGCGCCCCTTGCCCATACCTATTTCGATATGAAGAGGTTTATTATTGCCAAAAGCATCTCTCCATTTGCCCTTATATTCAAACGGCTCCTGTATCACAAAACGGCTTTCCGCGATAAACTCACGCGAACCAGTCACATTTCTCAATCTCATAACCATATTCTCCGCAGCACAAAATATTTTCCTATATTTTACACCATTACAGGCAATTTGTCACAGATAATCTTAAATTTATGTAAATTATTGAAATTGTTGAAAATATCTCATTTCAAATGTTATAATAAAAACTGACTAACTTAAAATCCCGATTTATTGACCATTTGAAAGGACTGCATAATGAATTCATATAAATTTACACGCTTTGCAAAAAATGCCGTTGCTGTGATATGTACGGCTGTTGTTACTGCTGCCGCCGTTTTCCCCGGCGTATGTTTCGGCATTGATTATATGGAAGAGCAGGAAGCACGCAAGCTTCTTCCTATTGAGTCAAATGAGATACCCGACTGGCCTGAGGGACCTGCCGTCGGCGCTAAATCAGCCATTTTAATGGAAATGGACACACATACCATATTGTATTCAAAAAACATACATGAAAAATTGTACCCTGCAAGCACTACTAAAATACTGACATCTCTTCTTGCAATGCAAAACTGCAGCCTTAATGAAGATGTTGTAATCTCACATGATGCAATATACGATGTTCCTCTCGACGGCTCCCGCCTAAGCGGTGTTGACGAGGGCGATACGATCAATCTCGAAAATGCGCTTTACTGCGTACTCGTCCAATCCGCAAACGAAATCGCAAGCGCCGTAGGCGAACATGTTGCCGGAAAGCTTGGCAAGGAAGAAAATACCGAAGCTTTTGCAAAGATAATGAACGACAAGGCGAAAGAGCTTGGATGCCTCAACTCACATTTTACCAATGCTAACGGGCTTTTTGACGAAAACCATTACACTACGGCTTATGACCTCGCGCTCATAGGATGCGAATTTTTCGGGAATGAACTTCTCTGCAAGATATCCTCAACTCCAAGCTATCATTTCCGCCTGAGAAAGACAGATGAGGATGATGTTTGGATATCTTCCAAAAATCAGCTTTTTTCGGGTAAGCCTTACGAATATGAATATCTTCTTGGAAGCAAGACAGGCTTTGTGTCACAGTCGCGTCAGACTCTTATCTCTGCCGCGGAAAAAGACGGGATGAAACTGGTATGCGTTGTCTTTGTAGAAGAATCTCCTTATCAGTTTGAAGATACAATATCCTTATTTCAATACGGTTTTGAAAATTTTCAGCGCATATCCATAGACGACAACGAAACAAGATATAAAATAGAAAATATGAATTTATTTGATACGGATAATGACATATTTGGAAACTCAACCCCGCTTATCTCCATGGAAAGCGGTAAGTATATCATACTCCCGAACACAGCCGGATTTAGTGATGCTGACGCCGTTCTCGATTATAACGATGCTAAGAAAGACACGGACGTAATAGCAACCGTAGATTATGATTATTCCGGCGTCCCCGTGGGAAGCTGCGATATTATTTTCAATAAAAGCAGTAAACCTGTTTTCAATTTTACTTCGGGCGAGCCGTCATCGGAAATAATTTCGGAAACAGAGTCGGAAGCAGAATCGGAAACAGAGTCTTCATCCGCAGAATCCCCGGAAACATCAGAAGAAGACGAAGATAACCAAAAAGTTATATTTATCAATGTCAAAAAAGTAATAGTGGGGATTTTAATCACCGCGGCAGCTATAATCATTATCATATTCATTATATCCACTATAAGCAGCTACAGCTTCTCGCCGCGTGCGCAGAGCAGCAAACGCATACGCAAGCGCAGACAGGAAAACCGCATTGCCAAAAAGCAGGCGAAAAAAACAGCCCGCTGGGAGAAAAAACAGCGGCGGAAGCGTCTGAAAAGAAGAAAACGCTTTTAATTTAATGCGGATGTTGATATTTCCCGGCTATATCCGCTGCCATCTCCTGCGTTGCCTGTTTCATGGTTTTTACCACATATACGCTGTCATTTACAGCTGATTTTCTCAGGCGTATCTTTCCTTTGATCAGTCCATGATCAGGGCAGCTTACTATTGTGTAATAATGCTTACTGTTATTTGTAAACCATGGTATTTTTTTGCGCGTGTTCTTTCCGCAGATAAAACATTGCGTTGACAATACTTCCTTGTCCTTCATAGCATCCTTTTTATCAGTGAACGGACGCGATATATATTTTGCATAATCGTCAAAATCTGCGTGTATTTCATCTTTCCTGCTTTTTGGCAGCCTGTATGTGTCATATGAATAATTGTGAAATATCTTTTCGTCCTTTATGCGCTTTATTATCTTTGCCGTGTAAATCGCATCCGCGTCCGCGCGGTGAAACGCATTATCTTTTGAAATTTTCAGATAATCCGCCGCATATTCAAGCGTGCGCCTTGATTTTTTGTCCTCAAAAGCTATACTGAACAGTTTTTGTATATCATAATATACGATAGGCTTCTGCGAGAGCGAGGTCATGTTGTAATAATCCATATTGCGCTGCAGTTCGAGAAGATCAAGGTTTCCCCATGTACAAAAAATATAATCTTCGCCGCACCACCTTAAAAAGCTGTCAGCCACATCCGGAAATTTGCGGCAGTTTTTTAGCTGTTCAAAATTTATATGCACAAGCTCCCCCGTCATTTCGTTCATTTTGCGGAACACTTGGGGTTTTATAAACTCATGAAATGTTCCCGTCCGGTTTTTGTCTTTATCAAGTTTTACGGCTCCTATCTCAATTATCTCAAAAACAAGCGTATTTTCCTGCTTGGTTTTTAAATCCGCCGCCTGATTCCATTCCAAATCCAAAACAATATAATTCACTTTATTCTCCTAAGTTTATGTCGTGTTTATGTCGTAATGAATAATAACATATAATGCCTGTCCTTACAAGCGCTGGCTTTTTATTATTGCTTCCAGCATGCGGGCGACGTCATAGAGGCTTCCTTCTATGGAACCGTTAAACCACGCCGTGTAAATGCTGCCTGCTCCTCCTGCGTAAAATCGGCATTTCATCTGAAACTGCGGGTCTTTTCTTAATTTCTTATCCATATCATTCGAGGAAAGAAGATGCTCAGTAATAAGGTCGGGCAGGCTCATTACAAATGAGCTTGTCGCACTTGAATTTATTATCACGGAAATAAGTTCTTTATTATTTTCAAGATATTCGGAAATCTGCATAAAAAGCGGCAGCGGTTCCTTAAAAAAATTGTTTCCCTTTATATTATACAGGCGCTCGCAGAGATTTTGGACTATTTCTTCCTCTATGCTTTTCATCAGCGCGTTTATATCCGCATAATGCGCGTAAAATGTCCCTCTGTTGAGATCTGCTTTCTCTACTATGTTCGTCACTGTTATCCTGTCGATGGGTTTTGTCCGTATAAGTTCGATAAACGCGGATTTTATCAGTTCCTTTGAGCGCACCGCGCTCCTGTACTCTGCCTTATGCGTCATTAATATTCCTCCGTTTCGCCTTTTATCTTTCATATACTGCTTATTTTTATAAATTATTTATTCTTTTAATAATTATATTACTTCTAAAGTCGAACAAAAATCAAGTATTTGTTTGATTTTGTACATTTATTCATAATATGTCGCTTGTATGATAAATATTAAAGTATTATAATAATTCCGATAATATTTTGTGTAAAAGAGGAGTGAGTAAATGGCTGAACAATCTAATGGCGGCAAAGAAGAAGGCAGCTTTATGATAAAAGTTGCTACTTTTATTGTTGACAGGCGTAACTTATTTTTTCTGATATTCGGCATAGCCATCATATTTTCCGTAATCTCAATGAACTGGGTAAGTGTGGAAAACGCTATGTCCGCTTATCTTCCTGACACCTCGGAGACAAGTCAGGGATTAAGCCGTATGGAGGAACAGTTCATTACATACGGCACGGCTAAAATAATGGTCACTAACATTCCATACGACGAAGCCGAAAGGATTTCCGAAGAGCTCGAAGCGCTCGATACAGTAATAATGCTTACTTTTGACAATTCGGAAGAACATTACAACAATTTTTCGGCACTATATGACGTCACTTTCGGATACGAAGAAACAGATGAGCGGGCGCTTGAGGCGCTTGCCGATATCGAGGAAATGCTGTCCGATTACGATATATTTGTTTCCACAAGTATGGGTGACGCTTCCGCAGAACAGATCGCAAGTGAGATGCAGGTTATAAGCGTACTTGTCGCGATCGTCGTCGTCACTGTACTGCTCCTGACATCACAGACATGGGCGGAGGTTCCAATGCTGCTGTTGACATTCATAGCTGCGGCGATAATAACAAAGGGTACAAATTTCATTATGGGAACTATTTCCTTTGTTTCAAACTCCGTTACGATCGTGCTGCAGCTTGCACTTTCAATAGACTACATGGTCATCTTCTGTAACAGATATAAGGAAGAACATCAAAAGCTTCCGACACGTGAAGCAGATATTATCGCACTGAGTAAAGCGATAC
Source organism: uncultured Lachnospiraceae bacterium (assembly GCA_947629525.1). Lineage (GTDB taxonomy): Bacteria > Bacillota > Clostridia > Lachnospirales > Lachnospiraceae > COE1. Next base: position 48,045 of record CANREB010000013.1, on the reverse strand, counting down.
CCGAGATTTCATCAAGTTCTCTTACCACGATTGGCGGTCTTATCGCTATGATGTTTATGCAGTTTGGAATAGGAAGCGATATGGCGCTCTGTCTTATAAGGGCGATTTTGTTATGTCTTCTTTCCGTGTTCCTGCTTATGCCCGGTCTTATAATGCTTTTTGGCAACGCAATGGACAAAACCTATCACAAAAGTTTCATACCTAAAATACCTTTTGTCGGAAAATTTGCTTACAAAACACGTTTTATCATGCCGCCGCTTTTTATCGCGTTAATTGTAGTCGCATACATTACATCTTCAAAATGTCCTTACGTATACGGCTATTCAATGCTTGAAACTCCTATACAGAGCGACGCTATGATCGTGGACGAAATGATCGAGGAAAGCTTCGGTCCTTCAAATATGGTAGCCATGACAGTTCCCGCCGGAAATTATGAAAAAGAGAAAGCCTTGCTGAAAGAACTGGATCAATGTCCTGAAGTAGATTACACGATGGGACTTTCAAACACGGAAGCTATGGACGGTTATATGCTCACGGATAAACTCACCGCAAGAGATTTTTCGGAGCTTTTGGAACTTGATTATGAGGTAGCTGAACTGCTGTATATGGCATATGCGGTAAATGATGAAAATTACGCGAAGATCGTGAACGGTCTTTCTACATACAGCGTACCGCTCATAGATATCTTTATGTTTTTATACGATGAAGTCAACGAAGGTTATGTCACTCTTGACGATGATATGATGGAAACACTCGAGGATGCACATTCGCAGATGCAGATCGCGCTTGACCAGCTTCAGGGTGAAGACTACAGCCGTATGCTTGTATATCTCAATCTGCCCGAAGAGGGCGATGAAACATTTGCTTTCCTTGACAAGATGCATGAGATAGCCAACAAATATTATGAAGGCACTATTCTTATTCCCGGCGAAGCGACAAGCCAGTACGACTTGTATAAAACTTTCCAGACCGATAATACGGTGGTAAATGTAGTATCTATTCTTGCCGTTTTGGTAGTACTGCTGTTTACCTTTATGTCGGCGGGCATGCCCGTACTTCTGATAATAATCATTCAGGGTGCGATATGGGTAAATTTCTCATTCCCCGCGATACAGCAGAAAAACTTGTTTTTTATGAGCTATCTGATAGTAAGTTCTATTCAGATGGGTGCAAATATCGACTACGCCATAGTTATATCAGGACGTTTTATGGAGCTCAAGGATAAAATGTCAAAAAGAGATGCGATCATCGAGACTATGAATTTTGCATTTCCCACTATAGTAACATCAGGCTCTATGCTTGCGCTTGCCGGAATATTTATCGGCATGATGTCTTCCGACGGCGCTATCTGCGGTATCGGACAGTGTCTTGGACGCGGTACTATCATTTCGATAATTATAGTAATGTTTGTACTTCCGCAGATATTGCTGCTTGGCGAGAAAATCATAGATAAAACATCCTTTGCCGTATCTATGCCGCTTAAGCTCGAAAGAACTTCAGGTCTTATGCGTGTTGACGGTATTATCCAAGGTCAGATAAACGGTACTGTCATCGGCGAGATGCACGGCTTTGTGCGCGGTGACGCAAGTCTCCTTGTAAATATGGGCAAAATGGAGCAGAAAGAAGACAACGGCGCTGATTTGCAAAAGCTGTACGATGAAAGTAAGGATAATAAGGAGGAAAATAATGAAAAAGCTTAAATTCCTGTCTATAGGATTGGCATTGACCCTCATTTTCAATACTCTCCCTATGCAGTCTGTCCAAGCCGTACCTTCCGGTGATGATACCGAAACGTCAGAGAATGCTGAGGGCGAAACAGAAGACGAAAACTATATTGAAATAAGCACTGTTGAAGATTTTCTTGAATTTACGCAGAATTGTTATATAGATTCATGGTCAAAAGACAAAACAATAACGCTCAAAAACGACATAAATCTGACGGGCGCTGATTTTAATCTTATTCCCGTATTTTCGGGTGTGTTCGACGGTCTTGGACATACTATTTCGGGCTTTAGCAGTGTGGGCGACGGTTACGTCGCGGGACTTTTCCGTTATGTCGAAAAGGGCGCCACTGTTGAAAATCTCAAGCTTAAGGGAAATATCGAGGGCACTGACGATAAAGAATGTATCGGCAGTATATGCGGAATAAACTACGGAACTATCAAAAACTGTACATTTCAGGGTACAATAAACGGCAGCAATACAATAGGCGGCATCGTCGGCACTAACGAAGCTACGGGCGTAGTTACGGCTTGTTCAGCCAATGGGCGCATCATCGGTTACTATACAACAGGCGGCATCGTCGGCAGAAACCATGGCGATGTCACATACTGTACTAACCGCTGCGGCATAAACGACAACAGCGAATGGGTCGAAGAGGACGATGAAAAGGGAACGGGGCTGATTTTCAGCCTGAATGTTTCCGAAGATGAGACTGATATCTACAGCGGTATCGATACGGGCGGCATTGTCGGATATTCTGACGGCTTCGTTTCAAGATGCACCAATTACGGTAAAGTAGGCTATGAGCATACAGGTTACAACATCGGCGGTATCGCGGGCAGACAGACCGGTATAGTATCTCTTTGCACCAATTACGGCGAAGTGTACGGAAGAAAGGATATCGGCGGCATCGTCGGACAGATGGAGCCGGATATCGAGGTTAATGCCGCAGAGTCGCTGAAAAATGCGGTCAACAAACTTCATGATCTTATCGACACTACTCTTAACGATATGCATACGGGTACAGACACAATAAGTTCTGATTTTGACAATCTGAATGTTTTCGGCGATGCCGCGTTGGAGTCAGGAGATGATCTTGTCGGACAGATGTCGGATTTTGTTGATGAAAATATCACCCAGACACAGCAGATCACGCAACGTATGGAGCAGGTATTCGATATGTTTCCGGAAATAATGGATGATATATCATATGCGGGTGATTCGTTTGGGCGTGTCAACGATATTCTTGACGGAATAGCTGATGATCTGAATATATCAAACAGAATTGAGGACACTGCATATGAAGAAACTGATTACCGCAGGCTTACTCTTCTGTCAACAGTCGGCGGCAGGATTACGAGCAGCAGTCTCATTCCCGGCACAAATGATACGGTCAGCATAACGATAATACCCGACGACGGTTATAAACTCAATTCGATTTCCGCCGTAGATGCCAACGGCAACGGAGTGTCGCTCAGCACATCGGGTGATACAAGTACTTTTACAATGCCGGAAACTAATGTAAAAGTAATGGCTTATTTTGGATATAGCGGCGAGACTGCCCACTCTATTTCGACATATGCCGGATTTGGCGCAGTCGCAATTGATGATGAACCCACACCGGGTGCGAAAATCCCGGAAGATGGGGAGAGCAAAGAGAGCAAAGAGCGCGAGGAAAGCGAAGAGGAGAGTGAAAATACTTCATCGAAAAGCAGCCCGACACCTGAAGAAAGCTCTTCAACATCAGAGAGCAGCCAAACACCGGAAAGCTCTTCGACAACACCGAGCAGCCAAACACCGGAAAGCTCTTCGACAACACCGAGCAGCCAAACACCGGAAAGCTCTTCGACATCAGAAAGCAGTTCAACATCGGAAAGCAGCAGTACAGACGAGACGGAAACAGAAACAGAAACAGAGACGGAAACAGAGACGACAACGGAAACAGAAACAGAGACAGAAGGGACAAAACCCAGACGTCTGCTTAAACGAGGAACCAGTACCATTGACGCCGGAAGCGGATATGATATAACAACCAATACTTCTTCTATTTCAAACGGAAAACTGGACATTATCGTTAAAAAATCATCCGACGATACAATATCAACAGACAATACAAAAGCTGAAGTAGGCGATACAGTCTATATTTATCCTATAGCAAATTCCGGTTATGTGTTGAACTCTATTAGTGTCACAGCCACAACATCCGGTGATATAGCATTAACCAGCGGCGGCAACGGCAGATATTATTTTTTTACAATGCCCGACGAGGCGGTAACTATATCCGCATCATTTAAGGAAATGACGTTCATACTCACATCAAACTTAAGCGGTAACGCCTCATATTCAACAGGCGATGACGGCACTGTCACTTTAAGGGTCATGCCCGATTCGGGATATACAGTAGGCTCTATATCCGTAAAGGGCAGTAACGGCAGCAGTCTGCCCGTTTCCAAAACGCAGAGCGGCTCATTTGTGTATGACATAAACATTAACGGAGCTGCTATGCCCGTAACCGCATCCATAAGCTTTTCGAAGCAGGATAAAAGAAGCGCCATAGACACATCAGCCGGCGAAATACAGGCATCGATAAGCGACCTGCACAATTCGTCAGCGAGAGTCGCCGAACTTGTCAGGGAAATAAAGGAACTTAGAGACAGCGACGACACTGATGAACAGGCAAAGGCTGTAGATAAAATTTTTGATCTGCTTGACGAGCTTAACGGTATGTCAAGCTCATCGGCATCGATAATGAGCAACCTCAATACCATTACCAACGTAGTCTCACCATATGTCAAAGACGCGATAGAAGATGTACTCGAAGATATCCATGAGGCAAGTGACGAATTGCAGACAATGACAGATTATCTTAAGTCTGCTATCCGCGGCGTGAGAAATATCGTAAACTATATCAACGCACAGCCCGATATACAGTTTTCAACACTTGGCGATGAATTTGATGTCAGCAGGGACGCTCTGTACGGTCAACTTCAAGGTATTTCGGATGTTCTGGATGTGCTGAACAAAGACTCGGCAAATTATTCAGACCGCGTAAATGATGACCTGAAAGCTGTAAATGACCAATTGAACGTAGTGTTTAACTTACTTGCCGACCATTTAACAGACTACAACGGACTGAGCGTTGAAGAGCTTTATGAAGAAGTTCCCGACGAAGACATCGAATCTATCACGACGGGAAGGACTGACGGCTGCACAAACAAGGGAATAGTCAAGGGAGACATAAACATCGGCGGTATCGCGGGTTCCATGTCCATCGATGACGAAGATCCTGAGGATAACGCCGCAGGAAATGTCGAGTACAAGATTGGGCAGCGTTATATAACAAAATGTATCATTGCAGACAGTACGAACGACGGATATATCACGGCAAAAAGAGACGGCGCCGGCGGTATAGTAGGTTATATGCAGCACGGAATAGTCATCGATTCCGAAGGTTACGGAAGCGTCGAAAGTACAGAGGGCAATTACGTCGGCGGCATCTGCGGTGAGTCGCTTACGATCATCAAGCGCTGCTATGCGCTGTGTTCAGCCTCAGGAATTAAAAATGTCGGCGGTATCGCGGGATATGCCGATACGCTTCAGGACTGCTACGCCATCGTAAACGCAGAAGCTTCCGAGGGCAGGAAAGGCGCCATTGCAGGACAGATAACGTCATACAACAATACAGATGCACTGGAAAATGAAGACGGTACACCCAAAGTACATGATAACTATTATGTTGGAGACGACCTTTTTGGTATAGACAATATAAGCTACACAAATATGGCTGAACCTATTTCCTACGAAGACCTTTTGACTGTAGAAGGACTGCCGAGCGAGTTTTGGCACCTGAAAGTAGTTTACAGGATCGAAGATACCTACCTTGGCTCTCAGGAGGTAAAATACGGTGAAAGCCTTGCCACTCTTAACTATCCTGACATTCCCGCAAGAGAAGGTTTTTACGGTAAATGGCCTGATTATTCCGACAAGGTAATGACGTGCAATCTTGTCATAGACGGCGAATATCTGGATAACGTACTTGTAGTGGAAAGTAAGGAAAAATCCAGTGAAAAACCATATGCGCTTGTTGAACAGACTTTCACACAGGACACGGAATTATCTGTGGAAATAAGCGATATGACCCCGCCCGATGCCGCAAACGGAAAAGAAAATATAATCTACGATGTTTCCATTAAAAACGGCAATATAAACGACGACGACACATTCGCGATAAGGCTTTTAAATCCGTACAATGACGACGCGGAAGTGTGGGGATATCTAAACGACACATGGACAAAACTTGAAAGTAAAGCACGAGGCGGATATCTTCAGGTAGACATGACCGGTCCCGACGAAGCATTCTGCATAATCGAAACAAAGTCAAATACTGTTTTGATAATTGTTTCAATTGCGGCGGCAATCGTAGTCATTGTTATTGTGGCAGTTTTGTTTAAGAAACTGAAAAAACGCATCAATAACAAAAAACAGAAAAAACAAAATAAAAAGTAATTCCTGCCACTGCATACTATCGCTGTTTTAGGATATGATAACCTTTGTATAACTACAAATTTACACGGAATTTACGGAGGTATTGTATATGGAATGCAGTGATACTGTAAGTTTACTCAAAGAATGTGACTCAGGAACAAAAATGGCAGTTTCTTCAATTGATGACGTCTTAGGCAGGATAAAAAGCTCGGAAATGAAAGATATGCTGGTAAAAAGCAGAGAAAACCACGAAAAGCTTGGCAATGAAATCCATTCACAGCTCATTGAACACAACAGCGACGAGAAAGACCCTAACGCGATGGCAAAGGGTATGTCATGGCTTAAAACTACTATGAAAATGAGTATGGGAGAAAGCGACGGAACAGTCGCGGATCTGCTCACAGACGGCTGCAATATGGGAATAAAGTCACTCAATAAGTATCTGAACGAATATGAAGCCGCAGACCAGACTTCAAAGGGTATCTGCAAAAAACTTATATCCATAGAAGAAGAACTTTGCAGAGATTTAAAACAGTATTTATAAAGGCGTTATTTTTAATTTCCTTCCCTTCATACATTAATAAATGAGGGGAAGGAAATTTTTACTCTTCTTTCAATAATTTCCTTTTTTTATTTTTGGAATACCATCGCCTTCTGTAAGAGCTGATTTTGCAAGAGCATCCGCCATATCATTGTACTTATTGTTAGAATGGGCTGTGACTTTGGAAAATGAAATTTGAATAGATTTTTTCCATTCATTCATAGCAACAGCATACTTTTTTGTTAATTCATTTTTTGCTTTCCATTCTCCTGTAATCCATTTTGCAATCCCTTCATAATCATACCGGATTTCAACTTCCGAATAACCATTTGTTATCGCCCATTTGACAGCATACATAGCTCCAAGCATTTCTCCTGCGACATTGCGTATTGCTAAAGACTCAGGATTATTTCCATTACCGTGTTCCTTAATAATTTCCCCGGAAGGTGTCAAAATTACACATCCAAAAGAATATTTTTTTAATCTATCATCATAACTCCCATCAACATATGCAATAATTTGAGCCGGATTCAATTTTTCAGCGTCTGTTTTCGAGTCTGCCATAGGTGTTGTAACATTATTTAAATAGTTCTCCGCTTCTTCCAAAGTAGAAAAACTTTTAAATTCTGCATTACTATATCCTGCTGTTGCCGCTTGACAATCTGCCCATTTTTCAAATATACCTGTTGTCATTCCTTTACGAACAGCATAATACTTATTTTTTGCCATAGCCTGCCTCCCTGCTAATCGCACATTGCTACAAGTTCAAATTCTTTTACAAAATGAGAACCGCCGAAAACTTTGAAAAATCAATGTTTTCGGCGTTGTTTTCAGCGTCGCTAAGAGGATTTGAACCTCCGACCTACCGCTTAGGAGGCGGTCGCTCTATCCAACTGAGCTATAGCGACAGTTACAAAATATATATTTAATTTAACTTGCTGTCTTTTTCCATTTCTATTTCCCTTAAAATCATCACGCTATTTTATTATAACAGAAGATAAAAATATTTCAACTGTTTTTCAAAAATTTTAAATTCCACTCTCAATACACTAAAATCTACATTCTTACATCGGAAAATTTATATATCCCTGAAGCCATATAATACCCTTAAATCGTCTGCCGACAGCAGGCTCCCCATATAAATCCTCTTTATTTATACATACTTCTATGGTAAGTTCATTACATTCAACCGTCATAAAATACAGTTCTTCATTTGAAATCTTATTTTTACCTTCCGAAAATTCAACAATTTCGCCAAGAATAGAATAAAGGTCGCACTCCACGCCATATGGCATAAAATAAGTATCAACCAGACTGAAAACATCTTCTTTATGGATTTTCCTCGAAATCGTTGTGTACGTGTCCATATCATCAAGTGTAAGACTTTCTATGGCATCCTCATCACCGTTTCTAGCCTGTGCAAGAAGCTGGTTTCTTTCGATAGACGCTTTCTTTATGCGCTGTTTTTCATATTCATTCTTTATAATAGGCATCATAATAGTGCCGTCAACAGAAAGACCACTCAAAATAAGAGTAGTCTCACCGACGGGCAGCATATTCAGTCCTTTAAGACGCAGATACGGAATCATATTCTGCAGATAGAAAATAAGCGATACACCCACTTTTATATCGTCGCATACTCCGGCATATGACTCTTTCTCGGAATGGCGCTCTACAGTTATATCCTCCCTTGAGCTTATATGTGAACCCCGCAGGTAAGGAAAATAATATTCATACAAAAAATTATTATCCTCATCAAATTCTCCTCTCACGCAGACACCCGCGTTTGGCGCAAAATCAACATAAAGCTCAGCATAGACTCTGTCTTCGTCATCTGCCGCTATATCTCTGCCGCAAACAGTATTATCAACAGAACGGCAGGAATTTAAAATGGTATTTTCAACTACCATGTTTATAAGTTCCTGCAATTCATCTCTTTTCTTTATCTTGCTAAAACCAACAGCTCTCAAATATCTATGCACCAAAAATCATACCCTTTCGTACAAAACGGTTATTATCTGATTTCTGTTTTTCCACCCATATACGGCTGCAAAACTGCGGGGATCCTGACCGAACCGTCCGCCTGAAGATTATTTTCAAGAAAGGCTATCAGCATTCGGGGCGGCGCAACTACCGTATTATTAAGTGTATGCGCAAAGTATTTACCGTTTTCACCGTTTACCCTTATTTTCAGCCTTCTTGCCTGAGCATCTCCGAGATTTGAACAGCTTCCGACTTCGAAATATTTTTTCTGTCTTGGGGACCACGCTTCAACATCGATTGACTTGACCTTTAAATCTGCCAAATCACCTGAACAGCATTCAAGTGTACGTACAGGAATATCAAGCGATCTGAATAAATCGACCGTATTCTGCCAAAGTTTATCAAACCACATCGGCGAATCTTCGGGTTTACATACAACGATCATTTCCTGTTTTTCAAACTGGTGGATCCTGTACACGCCTCTTTCTTCGACTCCGTGCGCGCCTTTTTCCTTTCTAAAACATGGCGAATAACTTGTAAGCGTTTTGGGAAGTTCCGCTTCGGGGATTATCGTATCAATAAACTTACCTATCATTGAATGTTCGCTCGTACCGATAAGATACAGATCCTCACCCTCAATCTTATACATCATAGCGTCCATCTCTTCAAAACTCATAACGCCTGTCACTACATTGCTCCTGATCATGAACGGGGGAACACAATAAGTAAATCCTCTGTCGATCATAAAATCTCTCGCGTAAGTGATTACCGCGGAATGAAGCCGCGCTATATCACCCATTAAATAGTAAAAACCATTACCTGCCACTTTCCTCGCGCTGTCAAGGTCGATACCGTTAAATCTTTCCATGATATCGGTGTGATACGGTATCTCAAAATCAGGTACAACAGGTTCGCCATATTTTTGTACTTCCACATTTTCCGTATCGTTTTTACCGATAGGTACGCTCGGATCGATAATATTCGGAATAGACATCATTATCTTTGTCACTTTTTCATTAAGTTCTTTTTCTGTTTCCGCAAGTTCTTCCAAACGTGCCGCCTGAGCATTGACCTGTTTTTTTACTTCCTCAGCCTCATCCTTTTTTCCCTGCCCCATCAAAGCGCCGATTTGTTTTGAAAGCTTATTTCTTTCCGCCCTAAGATTGTCAGCTTCCTGCTGGGTCTTTCTTGCTTTTGCGTCAAGCTCTATTACTTCGTCTACAAGAGGAAGTTTGTGTTCCTGAAATTTTTTCTTTATATTTTCCTTTACGGCATCAGGATTTTCCCTCAAAAATTTAATGTCTATCATTTTCTTTCTCCTTTATTTTATTACGGTTTGAATGACAACCGTTGTTTCTTTTATAAGGTCTATGAACTTCTCCTTTTGCATAACTTGTCCATATTTGTCCTCTACTATGCGCAGCATAGGTCTTTCGGGAAAATGAAAGTTCTGACGCATAACAATACCGACTTCTCCCTGATTGGTTCTGACTTTAGAACCGACAGGATAAACTGCTATAAGCTGTAAAAACGCCGCGACAATATCATCGTCAAACCATATACCACTGTAATTCCTTATCATATTTATAGCTTCATGCACACGAACCCTCGCTTTGCCTATACCGCAGATAAGTTCGTCAAATTCATCACACACGCCGACGATCTGTACCATTCTTGATACCAAATCCGTACCAAGCGGATAGCCCGAACCGTCTTTATGCTCGTGATGGTTAAGTACGATATTCTTTGCATTTTCAGAAAGCCAGTCTTCATTTTTTATTGCCGTATATCCGTAAATCGAATGTTTCTTATATTCTTCCTGATCCTTTGTTGGAAGAAGATTGATATCCTGATCCTCATAGCGCACTACAAGATATCTCAGTCCCAAATCATGCATCAAGGCACCGACACTTATGTCATAAACTTCTTTCTCGCTAAGTCCAAGTTTTAAAGCGATAAGCGTTGCGATAGTACATACCTGAACGGAATGTTCATATATATCCGCGCTTCTTTCCTTGACATCATATACTTTCTCTACTACCTCGTCTTCTTCAAGGATATCGGTGATGATATTTTGTGCTGTCTCGGCAATCTGCTTTAACCCTTCCGTTTTCTGATATACATGAAGTTCCAATATATCTTTTATTCTATCCCTGACCTGTTTTTCGACATCATCTTTTAAAATCGTGATTACTTCCATCACGGGTTTTTTATCCTGCTGTTTCGGCGCTGCGGGCGCAGGTTTTGATGCCTGCTGTGCTGTCTGCTGTTTCGACGGCTGCGGCGCAGATTCTTTTTCCTGATCCTGACCATCTTCAATATAGACAGTGAAAATGCTCATTTCCCTCAGTTTTTCAATATACGGCTCTTTTATGACAGTTCCTTTGCTCAGTACAACAGTATAATCCTCGAGCAGCACGTCATTGGCAAGGACATCGCCATCTTTTAAATCTTCAACTGTAACTAATTTCATAAGTATTATCCTAACCTTTCTTAAAACATAACATTAGTTTTCCATATCGTTTGTCGTACCATTGATGGCGCGTTCAACTGCCACCTTTTCCTCGTTACTGAGCGCAATCTCGGAATCTCCGTTTTTAATTCTTTTCGAATAACTGTAGCATCCGTCTGAACTGTGAACCGAATTTATCAAAAAACCGTCGTTGTTTTCATCAAGCAATGCAAGCGTAAAACTGAGCTTCCCACCCATCTCTTTAAAAGCATCATATTTGACAAGCCCTAATTTTTGGAAAGCAAGCTGATGTTTTGAAAAAAGTTTTTTAATATTCTCGCGGTTAGTCTCAACGCTTGATTTGATAAATTTATTGTCCTCGTAAAGAGTTATTATATCTTCTTCAAGACTGCCTGCATTCTTGCCAAGCATAAATTTATTGTATTTATCCTTGAATTTTTTTATCTGCACAAGTGCCGCTATAACAAGTATCAACAAGACAACACATGCAATCGTCAGTCCCAAAAATATATATCCTGCGTCAATTCCACCGATTCCTATACTATTAAAAAAATTGCTGTTCATTGGTGTTCCCCCTATATATTTATACTTGAAAGTAATTCCACTAATCTGTCAAAATCATCGTTTGAATAAAACTCTATCTCTATCTTACCCTCGCCGTTTCCTTTTGCAGATATTTCTACTTTGCGGTTCATCTTTTCTTTCAGACGGTTTTCGATATCCTGATAAATATATAGCAGTGACTGCGGTGTCTCTTCTTTTTTCGGCTTTTTCTCTTCGGGCTTTAAAATGCTTTTAACAATTTTCTCTACTTCGCGCACGCTTAATTTTTCATCAAAGATGCGCTGTGCAAGCGCAAGCTGTTTTTCCTCATCTTCGATAGGTATCAGTGCCCTCGCATGACCTGTGGAAAGCATATCGTCGATTATCATCTGCTGTACACCGCTGCATAGTTTCAATAATCTCATGCTGTTTGTTATCGTCGTCCTGCTTTTTGAAACTCTCTCGGCAACTTCGTCCTGCTTTAAATTAAATTCCTCTAAAAGACGCTTATAGGCAAGCGCTTCTTCAATCGGGTTTAAATCTTCTCTCTGAATATTTTCAATAAGAGAGATTTCCATTATCTCGCGTTCCGTATAATTTTTTATTATTACGGGTATTTCCTTTAATCCCGCGATTTTGGCGGCACGCCACCTGCGCTCTCCCGCGATGATTTCATAATAGTCTTTTCTATCCTGAACAAGTATCGGTTGAAGAAGACCAAATTGCTTTATGGAATCAGCTAATTCCTGAAGAGCATCCTCATCAAAATTTTTTCTCGGCTGTTCTCTGTTTGGCTCGACCTTTGTGATTTTTACCATCGTTTCCGCTTTGCTTACAGTTTCACTTCCGCTTTTTACGTTATCAACAGGTATGAGGCTGTCCAAACCTTTGCCAAGTCCTTTTCCTTTTGCCGGCATTAGATTTTTCTCCTTTAGCTATTAATTACCTCTTCGGCAAGCGCCATATAACTTTCCGCTCCTGCCGATTTCGGATCGTATATATTTATCGGCTTTCCGTAACTTGGTGCTTCGGCAAGCCTGATATTTCTTGGAATAAGTGTTTTATATATTTTTTGGTTAAGATGGCTTTTAACATTTTCCACTACCTGATTTGAAAGATTGGTGCGCGAGTCGTACATAGTAAAAACTACGCCTTCCATAGCCAAGTCGGGATTTAACCTTTCTTTTACCAAATTTATTGTATGTATCAACTGGCTTAATCCCTCAAGGGCATAATATTCGCACTGAATAGGAACAAGCACTGAGTCCGCTGTCGTCATCGCGTTGACTGTGAGCAGGTTCAATGAGGGGGGACAGTCTATTATGACATAATCATATCTGTCTTTTACCCAGTCTATTTCGCCTTTTAATATGTATTCCTTTTTTTCTACTCCGATAAGTTCTATCTCCGCTGCCGCAAGATTGACATTTGACGGAAGAATAGAAACATTTGGAATTACATCTTTTAATATGCAGTCCTCTATTGAACAATCGCCTAGCATCAATTCATATATGGTATTTTCAAGCTCATTTTTTTCAATGCCGTAACCACTCGTTGTATTACCCTGTGGGTCAACATCTATCACGAGAACTTTTTTGCCTTTTGCTCCGATGCAGGCGGATAAATTTATTGAGGTTGTTGTTTTGCCGACGCCGCCTTTTTGATTGGCGATAGCTATTACTCTGCCCATAGTACTTTATGTCTCCTTTGTGAGTGTATATTGTTAATGTTTACATTATACCACTATTGTTTTGTATTATCTACAATGAATTTTTATCTTTATTAAATAAATTCATTTTTCATCGAACGTATTTTCTCATGGGGCTTTTATGTTTCACGTGAAACATTTTCCGGACTTTCAATATTCTGCTTTATTCCTTTTTTTAAACGAACAATGATGTTTCACGTGAAACATTTTTTAATTTTACTTTTGGCAAACTTAACCATTTACTTTAACAAGCCCATTCCTTATACAAAAGATAGCCGCCTGTGTCCTGTCACCGCAATCTATTTTTCTGAAAATATTCGTCATGTGATTTTTTACAGTGCGTTCAGAAATATGAAGTTTTTCGGCGATTTCTTTATTCAACATCCCGGATGCTACAAGTTTAAGGACTTCCGTTTCTCTGTCAGAAAGTGCCTTGACTTTTTCGCTGTCAACATCCCGTGCGATAAGTCTGGAATTAAGAAGAGGTATAAGTGACGGCTCTATAAATTTTTCCCCATTATTTATTATATGAATAGCCCTGATTAATTCCTTTGAGTCTGCATCTTTCAATATATACCCGTCAATCCCGATATCTATCGCCTTAATAAGATATTCAATTTCATTATGTACCGTGAGCATAAGTATCTTAGGACTGTTCTTTCTCGTTTTTATAGCTTTCAAAGTTTCGATGCCGTCAAGCTCAGGCATATTTATATCAAGAAGAATGACATCCGGCATAAGCTTTCCAAGTTTCTTGAGACATTCCGCACCGTCTCCCGACTCGTCTATCACTTCTATATCACTGTCAAATTCCACAAGTTTCTTTATACCTTCGCGCACCATACTATGGTCGTCAACTATCATTACTTTAATCATAATCTTCCCCTTTTCCGAAAACTATGCCTTCTTGGGATTATACGGTATCTCTACAAAAATAACAGTACCGTCGCTGTTTGACTCAATATCGATTTTCCCTGAAAGCAGCATAACGCGTTCCCTCATAAACTGCACACCAAAATGGTTTTCTTCATCTTTAGATTTAAAACCATCGCCGTCATCCTTAATAATAAGCCGTATTACCTGATCCCCAAATCGAAGCGACACCCACATATTTTTTGCACGCGAATGTTTTATGACATTCTGACATGCTTCTTTGATTATCCTGTAAATAGAAACCTCTATAAGTTTGTCGTCTACTTTTACATCATCAATATCAAAATTCACCTGTATGCCGTTCTTATTTTCGACAAGTTCATTATAAAGCCGGCTTATTGATGTCTCCCAGCCTATGTCATCCAATGTAACAGGACGCAGGTCATAAATTGTTTCACGTATACCGCTGATTATTTTCTTGACGCTCTTTTTTGCCGATAAAAGTTCCAGTCTTGACTGGATAACATCCTTATCCATATACAAAAGCGCAAGTTCAAGCTGCTGCGACAAATGCACTAATTCCTGAACTGTGGTGTCATGAAGTTCCTCGGCGATACGCCTTCGCTCATATTCATTTAAATATAGTATTTCTTTTTTATCTTTCATAATGGCTCCTTTGAAGGCACTCCTGCTTTTCTTGGATATTTTTTTGAAGTAGCCTTTATTTTCTTTATCACAAATAAATTTCTGTATATATCCGACTTGGGCAGATTAAATTCAATTTGATCATAAATTTCTCCGCCCAGTATTTCTATTGCTCTTTTTGCGGTCTTTATCTCGTCTGAAATCTTTTCGGATTTATAAGAAATAAAAAAACCGTTCTTTTTTACATACGGAAGACAATATTCCGAAAGTGTCGAAAGATTTGCCACGGCACGCGATACGCACACATCAAAACATTCGCGGTAATCATTTTTCAAAGCCAAATCTTCCGCGCGCGAATGTAGAGCATATATATCATTCAAATCCAAAACTTTTATTACCTCGTTCAAAAACCTGACACGCTTTCCAAGTGAATCCAGCATTGTAATCTTAAGCTTTGGAAACATGATTTTCAATGGAATTGACGGAAATCCCGCACCTGTTCCTATATCTATCAGTTTTATCTCCTTATTACAGTCGATTGCTTTGCAAAGCGATATACTGTCAAGAAAATGCTTTAGACAGACTTCATCAAACTCAGTGATAGCCGTCAAATTCATAAATCCATTCCATTCGATAAGAAGGTCATAATATTTTTGAAAAGCTTCTTTTTGTCTGTCACTCAATAAAAGTCCAAATTCTTTCAGACCATTTTCCAATATCTCCATATAAATTACTCCATATTTTAATCAAAAACATATCCCATTCTGTTTTTCTGCTCAAGATACACAAGCAGCACGGAAATATCAGCGGGCGAAACTCCGCTTATCCTTGATGCCTGTCCGACGGAAACAGGATTAAATTTTTTAAGCTTTTGACGTGCTTCCAAACGTAAGCTTTTAATATCATCATAATCAATATCAGGTGGTATTTTTTTATTTTCAGTCTTTTTATACTGCTCGACCTGTTTTAACTGACGCCTTATATATCCGTCATATTTAATATTGATATTCACCTGTTCGATCACATCGGCAGGCAGGGGTTTTCTGTCTTTATCGATTTCTTCAAGCATTTCATAGGAAAGTTCAGGTCTGCTGATCAACTCCGCAAGCGATGCCGCTGTTTTTAAACCTGTACTTCCTCTGCTCTCAAGAAATTTCTGTATCTCCTTATTTGCACCGACTTTTACATTCTCAAGGCGCTCTATTTCAGAAGAAATCATCTTTTCCTTTTCGCAGACATGATCATACTGCTCTTTTGTGACAAGCCCGACTTCATAACCGATTTTCCTAAGACGCAAATCGGCGTTGTCCTGTCTTAGCAAAAGCCTGTATTCTGCTCGCGATGTCATCATCCGATAAGGCTCAAAATTTTCCTTCGTCACCAAATCATCAATGAGCACACCAATATAAGCCTGCGAACGGTCAAGCACTATCTGCTCTCTGCCCTGTATAAAAAGCGCCGCATTTATTCCCGCTATCAATCCCTGTGCCGCCGCCTCTTCATATCCGCTGCTGCCGTTAAACTGACCGCCACTGAAAAGACCCGAAATATCCTTAAACTCAAGCGTAGGATAAAGTTGATCGGGATTGATGCAGTCATACTCGATAGCGTAAGCATTCCTGACAATCTTGCAGTTTTCAAGCCCCGCGACTGTCCTGTACATGGCAAGCTGTACATCCTCGGGAAGTGACGAACTCATACCGCCGACATACATCTCGTTAGTATGAAGTCCTTCCGGTTCGATAAATACCTGATGCCTTTCCTTATCGGCAAATTTTACGACCTTGTCTTCGATTGAGGGACAATATCGCGGACCTGTCCCTTCTATTATCCCTGCGTAAATCGGTGAGCGGTCAAGATTTTGACGGATTATATCATGTGTTTTTTCATTTGTATAAGTAAGCCAGCACGATACCTGTTCAATCTGCACGTCATCAGGATTTGTAGAAAAGGAAAACGGTACGATACGTTCATCTCCAAACTGTTCTTCCATTCTGCTAAAATCAATCGAACGTTTATCCATTCTCGCGGGCGTGCCCGTCTTAAATCTGCGCATCTCTATTCCAAGCGATTTTAAAGAGTCAGTCAAATGATTAGCCGCCTGCAGCCCGTTGGGACCTGTATATGTAATGGCTTCTCCGCACAGGCAGCGCGCATTTAAATATGTGCCTGTACAAAGTACCACAGCCTTAGCCTCATAAACCGCGCCTGTATAAGTCTTAACTCCTGTTATCTTCTTTGTAGCAATGCCCTTTGACAAGTGCTCGAAATTAAATGACATGTCTGTCATATTTTCAATATTCTCAATATTTTCAGTTAAAAGTTCAACGACCTCAGCCTGTTTTATTGTCAAATGCTCCTGATTTTCCAATACTTTTCTCATGGCACGCGAATATTCAGCCTTATCAGCCTGCGCCCTAAGCGAGTGGACGGCAGGTCCTTTTGAAACATTGAGCATTTTTGACTGAATAAAGGTTTTATCGATATTTTTTCCCATCTCGCCGCCGAGCGCATCAAGTTCCCTCACCAAATGTCCTTTGGAAGTTCCCCCGACATTCGGATTGCAGGGCATAAGTGCGATACTGTCCACGCTTACTGTAAAAATAACAGTCTCCAATCCCAAACGCGCACACGCCAACGCCGCTTCACATCCCGCATGCCCTGCGCCCACAACACATACATCTACCTTTTCTCTGATATTCACATGAACCCCCATCCGTCTGCCTTAACAGACATTCAAACATCCAAACTAACAAAAAAGCCCTACCGGTCTGATAGGACTTCTTTCCATTACATATTTATACAGTCTGCTTATCAAACATCCGCATATATTCCTGCGCCTTTTCTAACGTAAGATCAAGTTTGCTCTGCAATAATTCAAGTATTTTACTGTCAGAAAGCCCGACAGTCCTGCCGGTTTCAATTATTCCTTCCGCTCTTCCTTCTACACGACCCTCTTCCATAGTTTCTGCAAATATAGACCACATTCTACCTTCTCCTCCTTCCAGCGCCGCGCTATAAGCTGCATTACACTTCGATACTCCTGTCGCTGTTTTTATCACGGTTCTGCTTACTTGATGAGTCTGCACATATTCCGTCACTTCCTGCTTTTTTACCGAAAGTTTTTTATTCTTGTCAAGCATCATTGAAAATAAACTGAATAAATCCCTATTATTCACATTGTGAAATTTAAGCGGACTATGACCTACTTCCACTAATATAAATTTATAATCATTTACGAACGGTTTCATTTTATCAGGTATATTTAACATTCCATGAAGAGTAGTCGCACCGTCCCATTCCTGCTCTCCATAGTAAATAACTATTGTTATTACCGGTATGAGTCTATCTGTCTTTTTCATACGCGAAAGATACTCATCGCCTGAAAGACTTTTATCCTTCTCATACTTCTGCCGTAACTTATCATACTGCTTTTTATACGTGCCATAGTCATAACCCATCACCCGCATAGGCATCGCATAATGTATGTGCTCCTGATTTTCCTCGCCCAAAAATACAAGCTGCAGCCCACAGTCATATATTTTCTTCATCACTTTTATGACATCTCTTGATGATTTAAGGCTTTTCTCATAATCTTTGTGCTCATACTCGGTGGAAATATCGCTGTCTGCTTCTTCCAAATCCTCCGGCTTTATCTCTTCTCTGCCATCAAACAACACAGCATTAAAAAGGTCTGCAAACTGTTCATTGTTCTCCCAATATTCTTTCAATATCACATCAGGCTTAAGTTCTTTGTCTTTTTCTGCCATTATATATTCTCCCTTGATTTATCTATACTATAACATCAAATCGGCATTATTACAAGGCAAAAAATCTTTTGAAACTTTTCAATATTTTATTTCCCGACACAAAACTTGCTAAATATCTCATTCACTAAGTCGTCGCCGACTTCTTCGCCTGTTATTTTCCCGAGTGCGGAATATGCGCTCATAAGGTCAATTGAATAAAAATCCTCCGGCATATTATCCTGTATGCTTTTTTTTACAAGCCGCATGCTGTCAAGCGCCTCGGTCAAAGCCTCCTTATGTCTTTGATTTGTAATATATATCTCATCATTGATGACAAGCTCACCGTTAAAAAACATCTCCTTAACTGCATTTTCAAATTCTTTAATACCTGTTTTTTCTTTAACGGAAGTTTTTATGATTTTGACAGTACTTGTGTTATTTTCTGACATATATGTCATTTTATCTTCAATATCTTTTTCAAAAACCGCTTGCTCAAGATCAGTCTTATTTAAAAGCACAATACACTTTTTACCGTTTATCAATTTAACTATTTCATCGTCCTGATCATCAAGAGGTTTTGACGCATCCGCTATATATACGATTAAATCTGCATCGTTGGCATATTTTCTTGCTTTTTCAACGCCTATCTTTTCAACTACATCATCGGTATCACGTATTCCCGCGGTATCGACAATATTCAATGTTATCCCGTCAAGCCTCACTGTTTCTTCGATAACATCTCTTGTAGTTCCCGCAACGCTTGTCACGATAGCCTTGTCCTCTCCTACGACAAGATTTAAAAATGAAGATTTACCAACGTTAGGTTTTCCCACAATTACAGTGTTAATCCCGTCTTTTAATATCCTGCCGTTATCGGCATTAT
The DNA here is from genome assembly GCA_947629525.1 of uncultured Lachnospiraceae bacterium. GTDB lineage: Bacteria > Bacillota > Clostridia > Lachnospirales > Lachnospiraceae > COE1. Next base: position 28,440 of record CANREB010000013.1, on the reverse strand, counting down.
TAATGAGCTTTGACAGGTCACGGATTATCTTGTCCGCTTTATCTCCAAGTTTTTGGTTAAATCCGTCGAGGCTGATATGCTCAGGGTCGTCAAGCGCAGACTCTATAAAAGCAATCTCATATAATATATCTTCTCTTAATGAACGGACTTTATCCGAAACAGCTCCTTTTAACTGTTTTATTGAGCTTTTTAGAGCGAAATCATTTTTTGAATTGATGATATCCATAACTGCTTCTGCTTTGGACAGATCAATTCTTCCGTTTAAAAAAGCCCGTTTTGTAAATTCACCCGGCTCGGCAAGGCGGCAGTCAGATTTCAGCAGGGTTTCGAGAATTTTATTCATTACAAATATGCCGCCATGGCAGTCGATTTCAACTATATCTTCGCGAGTATAGGTGTTGGGACCTTTCATTACGGCTACCATGACTTCGTCGATAAGTTCTTCGCCGTCGTAGATGAAGCCGTAATGGATGGTATGAGTTTTTGCGTTTTTTAAATTTTTGCTGCCGTTTTTGGAACGGTAAATGTTATTTGCCGCATTTATTGCATTATCTCCGCTTATTCTGATTATGCCTATTCCGGAATCGCTTGCGGATGTTGCGATGGCGGCTATTGTATCTGATTTCATTGTGGTGGGATGTCCTCCTTGTGTGTATGTACGAATTTTACAGAAATATACAAAAACGCGGTGCTGCTGGCGCAATGCACCTCTTATTTTGTATATTTCCGTAAAATTCTGTGTTGTCGAATGGACTATTGATTGTTTAATCTTTTATTTCTTCACCAAAGTATTGTTTAAATTCTTTCTGAACAACAATAATACCTCTTTCATTAGCTAAAATTTTACACAAATAATATGATTGACGATAAAGAGACATACTTTCTTTATCATCACCTAAAAAATGTTTACATTCTGCTAAAACGGAAAGCAACTCAGGTAAATTTGTATAATGTCCGTAATTAATACAAATTTGTCTGCCTAATTCTGCTATTTCAATAGCTTCATCGTATCGTTTCAAAAAATACAATTCCCGTGCATAATTAAAAGCTATCATAGGTAAATGAGATTTTGTAGAAGGAACAATTTCCATATGTTTTTGAATATATTCAAGTAGTTGACTATATATATCAACCGCTTTTTCATGCTGTTCAAAATCAGAATATGTACCTGCAATCTGATTAATAATTTTAATCTCATCATAACTGTATAGACAAGCTCCTATTTCATCCAAATCAAATCGAGGCACAGTCAAACGAATTGCTTCTATCAATAGATTTATCCTCTCATCAAAAGAATACTCACCACTCTCTTTTCCAAGCAGAACTCTACTGCGTATCACAATTTGTCGGCTTATTGAGTCATCCTCATCCATCATATTTTCCAAATGCTCTACTGCCGCAAGAGCATCTTCCTTAGCCTTAATTCTCTCTTTATTCGAAGCACGTTGATACCGTACATTATAAGAAACTACATCTTTTTGTAATTTGTCTAATTCCAGCTCATTTTTATTTAAAAGTGCAAAATAGCGGTCATCGGGAAGTCCTAATCTTTGCAGTAATGCTATTACCCTGTTTCGGGATGGGGTTTGTTTGCCGTTTTCCATGCGTGAGATAGTGATTGGCTCACATATTCCTTCGCAAAGCTGTTCTTGTGTTAGTCCAAGTTCTGTTCGTCTTTGTTTTATTACTTCACCTATAAACATTTCCTGCATGTATATGTTCCCTCTTTATATTGTAAATTGTTTTTTGTACTTTTAAAGATAAATTTTATTGCAATTTATTAGTTATGTTCTATGACGTACGAATTTTGCGGAAATATACAAAAACGCGGTGCTGCTGGCGCAATGCACCTCTTATTTTGTATATTTCCGTAAAATTCTGTGTTGTCGAATGGACTATTGATTGTTTAATCTTCTATTTTTATTCCAAAATATTGCTTTAAATCTTCATACACAACAGCTCTACCTTGCTCATTGCCTATAGCCTCGCATATATAATATGATTGATAATAAAGCGACAAGCTTTCCTTATCATAACCTAAAAGGTGCTTACATTCCGCCAATGCTGCAAGCAATCCCGGTAAATCGGAATAATATCCATAATTAATACAGACTTGCCTGCCTATTTCAGCTACCTCAATGGCTTCATCATATCTTTTTAAAATAATCAATTCTCTTGCATAATTAAAAGCTATCATAGGAAGATAAGACTTCGTAGAAGGAACAAGTTCCATATGCTTCTGAATATATCTGAGCAGTTGACTATATATATCAACTGCTTTTCTATGTTGTTCAAATTCAGAATATACACAAGCAATATGATTGATAATTTGAATCTCATCATAACTATATAGACAAGCGCCAATTTCATCCAAATCAAACCGTGGCACAGTCAGATGAATTGACTCCATAAGCATATTAATCTTTTCTTCAAATGAATATTCTCCACCATCTTTTCCAAGCAATATTTTACTGCGTATCACAATCTGTTGACTTATTAAATCATCATCCTCAATCGCATCTTCTAATCGTTTCACCGCAGCAAGAGCATCCTCCTTAGCTTTAGATTTCTCTTCATTTGAAGCACGTCGATACCGTATACTATAAGAAGCCACATCCTTCTGCAATTTATCCAATTCCAACTCATTTTTACTTAAAAGCGCAAAATAACGGTCATCAGGAAGTCCAAGCCTTTGCAGTAATGCTATAACTCGGTTTCGTGATGGGGTCTGTTTACCATTCTCCATGCGAGAAATAGTGATAGGCTCACAAATTCCTTCACATAATTGTTCCTGTGTCAGTCCAAGCTCTGCCCGTCTTTTTTTTATTACTTCGCCGATAAACATTTCCTGCATATACGTTTCCTCTTTTTATAATTAAATTTCTTCCATTATAATTATAGTACCTTTTTTTGCACATGACTAGCGAAATTTATCGTTTTATGTTATTTTAAAATAACACAACATGATATGTTTTCTTTTATTAAGAGCTGATATATTATAATCACAGCAGATGAACAGAGAAATGTTTAAAAGCTGAAATCTAAAAAGGAGGTATATCACAATGGAAGTAATAAAAAAGGAAAACAATTCTGATATTTTTACAACAACTTCTATAGAAATAAACGTAAATATTAATATTAATATTAAATGCTAAAGTATAAAATATCAGAAAAAAATCGGCGGTTTCCGCATAGACAGAAATCGCCGATTTTTTTAATTAAAACACCATTAAGGAGATTATTTATTATGAAACCTTTTTTAATACCCGGATATGTATATTATTATGAAAAAGATAATGATATATTCGTAACGTCAAAACTGCATCAGGACATTGTAAAGCTCAACGTCCCCGAAATCAAAACAGAATTTATTAATTTATATAAAAATAAAGAAACCTGCACTCTCTCAACTCCGCTCACCGAGCTGCTGCATCAGGAAGGATTTTTACTGACAAAAGAGGAATTAAATGCTGCAATGAAAAAGCTGTATCAACAATTAGAAGGTATTCTGGCAGCTACTATTATGCCTACAGAAGGATGCAATTTCCGATGCCTGTACTGCTACGAAAGTCATACTCCTGTTTCAATGACACGAAGAACATTAGACCAAATCCAAAATTATCTTTTAGTCCAAATTCCGAAATTCAAGCGCATCAATATAAGCTGGTTTGGCGGAGAACCTACATTATGCAAAGATGTAGTGCTTGAAACAAATGATATGATAAAGAAACAGTGCGGCGTCTATGGAAATATTTTTACTTCCTCAATGACAACAAACGGGTATCTGTTAGATTTAAACAATTTCAAGGAATATCTTGACTGCGGTATAACAGAATACCAGATTACACTGGACGGAAGAAAACATGACCATACCAGACCTCATGTTTTAGGAAGCGGTACGCTTCAAAAGATTTTAGAAAATCTGGACGCCATTTCCGCTCTTCCTCAAGAACAATATCAGTTTAAGATTATACTGCGCCACAATCTTATGCCGGATGACATAGATTATACATGGTACGATGATTTATACAAGCGTTTCAAAGGAGACGAGCGTTTCTGCGTCTTTTTTCATTCAATTGACGACTGGGGAGGGGAAAATGTCAGCTCTCTTCATCTGCTGTCTGATAATGAAAAAGCTGAACTGATAAAAAAACACATTAATTATGTAAAAAGCATAGGAATGCCATGTGAAAATGAAAAAAGCGGTCCGTTTTCCAAAATATGCTATGCAAGTTATCCTCATAGCATGGTTTTTCGTTCCAAAGGACAAATCGAAAAATGTACAGTATGTCTGGGACATCCTGAAAATTTAATAGGCAGCGTAACAGAAGACGGCGTTATAATAGACGACTCTGCAAACGCGAAGTGGGGATTTTCCGACTTAAAACAGGAATGCTGTTCATGCAAAAATTTATCAGACTGCCTTAATTTACCATGCAAGCGTAAAACACTTGTAGAAAAAAATAACGATCTACATTGTCACCAGAAAATATATAATCTTTACTAATTAACATAAAACGATATGTTTTCATTCCACAATAACTGTTATTATATTATCGTTGTTAAAAAATATATTTAAATTATAAGTAGGAGAATGAAAATGAAATACTATTTAAAAAAACATTGGAAATTTAATTTTTTGACTATCTTGTTTTTACTAATCCAAACAGGATCTCAAACAGTTGTTTATCTGTTAGATATGCAGCAATTTCAAAAAATCATAGAACTCGATTTTAAGGGATTTATGTATTATTTTATGATAAGTGCAATAGTATTTATCATAATGATTGCAGCAAATTTAGTCGCAAATTATTTTCAGGGAAAAGCCGTCCGTAATATGAACAATTCACTGCGTCAGGATATTGCTGCTGTACTTATTAATAAAGATCACCTTTCATTCCATGAACAGGCAAGCGGCGAATATTTATCATGGTTTACTAACGACGTCAGCCAGATTGAGAAGAAGGCATGGGGACCATTTTATAATATAGTTGTAGTATTATCCAGCACAATTTTTAGCGTTATTGCACTTTTCACTTTGCATTGGTCACTTTTGGTTGTATCATTAATATTCTCTATTATAATGATGGCAGCTCCAAAAATATTTGAAAAACGCATAAACAATTTGGGAGAAGAGTTTGCCAATGTTCAGGCGGCTTCAACCGATAATTTTAAAGAACTTTTAAAGGGATTTGACGTATTGCGATTCTTTAGCCACGAACACCGTTTTTTCAAGGGCATAAACAGTGCCAGCGATAATATGGAAAAGGCAGGTTTCAAGCTTAGCATGTGGCAGACTATATCAGGTGACAGCGTCAACTTATTCAGCTTATTCAGCCAAATAGCAATAAACGCATTGATTGCTTTCCTTTCAATCAAAGGTATTATTATACAATCCGCTATTTCCGGAGGAGGTAACTTGTGCAGCACCGTCATCAACGGAGTTGCAAATCTTTCTACATTGAGAATTTCATTCTACGCAGTAAAGCCGTATTTTGAAAAGATTACCGTACACGCCGACAAAGACTTTGAAGATGATAAAACCGGAATGCTTCCTCTGCATGAAGCTATCACACTGGAAAACGTTGATTTCCAGTATGAAAATAAACCCGTTATAAAAAATATGTCTCTTAACTTTGAAGTCGGCAAAAAATACGCTCTTGTCGGACCTTCAGGCGGAGGAAAATCAACTCTGTTAAAGCTTATTTTGGGATGGCTTCCTGACTATAAGGGTTCTATCCGTTTCGACGGCAAGGATGCAAAAGAATACACCACAAAACAGCTTCAAAAGCAGATGAGCTATATAGAACAGGACGTATTTTTATTCAATACCACGATAAAGGACAATATTACGTTAGGCGAAGACTTCACCGACGCGCAGTTAAAAAAGGCACTGCATGACAGTGCGCTTGAGGGCGATCTTCCTAACTTTGAAAACGGATTGGACACTGTTGTAGGCGAGGACGGAAACAACTTATCCGGCGGTCAGAAGCAGCGTGTAGCTCTTGCAAGAGCTTTGATACATAACCGCTCTATACTGTTAGTTGACGAGGGTACAAGCGCACTGGATAAAGTAAACGCTGACATCGTAGAAAAGAGTCTGCTTGCAAATCCCGATCTGACGCTTATACTGGTAAGCCATCATCTTTCCGATGAGCGCAAGGGACAGTTTGATGCCGTATATGAGATTTCATAAAGTATTTTCCTATAAAAAAGATGCCGGAGAACGATAATTGTTCTTCGGCATCTTTTTTATAATATATTACTGTCTTCTTAAAGTAACGACTACTCTTCTGTAAGGCTCTTCACCTTCACTATGAGTTGTGACATATCTGTCATTCTGCAGCGCGGAATGAATTATCCTTCTCTCATAAGGATTCATAGGCTCAAGCGCTACGGGACGTTTCGTACGTTTTACTTTATATGATATATTCTTTGCGAGATTTTCAAGTGTTTCCTTACGTCTCTGCCTGTAATTTTCGGTATCAACCTTTACCCTTATGTATTCGGTCGTCCCTTTATTTACTACAAGAGAAACAAGATATTGCAAAGAATCAAGCGTTTGTCCTCTTTTTCCTATCAAAACACCCATCTCATCGCCGCTAAGTTCGATATCAAGAGATCTGAGAGAATCATTATATTTTGTATCTATCTTAACAGTAAGATTCATAGCGGCAAAAACTTCATTTAAAAATTTCTTACATACATTCTCAACATCCGAACTGTCAACCGGAGGCTGTGATGAAGAAGATACGCTTACAGGGGACTCGCTCACGGGAGATATAGAAACTTTTTCCGTATCATCGTTAAATTCTTCCTTAACCCTTGCCTTTATGACTGCAGGTTTAGCACCGATACCCAAAAAACCCGATTTTTCTTCTTCAATGACTTCATATTCAAGCTTGTCGCTTGGAATAGAGAAATGCCTGCAGGCTTCCGTTATAGCTTCACCTTTTGTTTTACCTTTAAATTCAACAAAATCCATTGTTATTCCTCCCAACTATTTATTATTTTTTTCATTATATTGTTTTACCATATTTGCCTTAGCCGCCAAGCTTCCGGGCTTTGCGTTATTATTATAATATTCTGTTGACTTTCTGATCTCTTCAGCTTTTTCCTCATCAGTTTTCAAAGTCTTAACAGAAGCTTTGGACGCGATATTTTTTGTATTTGTCCTTGCAGCCGCATTAAGCTTTGCAGGATCGATGCCTTGTTTTCTGAGCTTTTCGTTATACTTTTCAGTATTTTTCGCTATCTCGGCATCTATATCCATCTTATCGATATGCTTATTGATAGCTACCTGCTCAATACTTCTGACGACAGCACCAATGACCCAGTACAAACCCATACCTGAGGGAAGAGTAAGACAAAACCATGCTGACATTATCGGCATAATGGTATTCATCATCTTCATTGACTGCTGCATCGAGTCTGCCATGTCATTCGACGGCTGCTGTTTTTTCTTATTATCATTATTGGCATTTTCAGGCTGCGGCATCAATTTGTAATTTATCCACTGTGTCACTGCCGCAAGAACAGGGATAGCCACAGCGCCTGCAAGTAAAAGATAATTACCCGCCGCAAAAGCAAGCTGAATAGTAGCCATAGGGGAATTACCCATATTCAAGCCGAGAAAATTATTGTAAGTATCGATAAGTCCTCTCTGCTGTGTACCGTCCGCAAGGTATCTTGTAAGGATAACATCGCCGTTATAAGTAAGATCTGCAAGACCAAACTTATCCGACAGGCTTGAAAGCTCTGTGGTTGACATCTTGTTGATCGTATCTATAACAGCGTTCCTTGTATTGCCGGCTATTTCAAAATTTTTTCTGAAATAAGCCGCTGCCTGCGAATTTTGAATATATTCAACGCCGTCGGAAAATGTCATTATCTTATCGGCAAGTATACCGATGACATCCTTAATTCTGGTAACATATGCCGGCATTGCATTGATAACACGGTAAAGAGCAAGCAAAATAGGCATCTGTATTAAAAGCGGAAGACATGTTCCCGACGGGGAAACACCGTATTTTGCGTAAACTTTTTTTGTCTCCATGTTCATTGCAAGCATTGATTCCTGATCCTGTTTGCCTTTATATTTGTCACGTATCACGTTTAATTCAGGATTCATTCTTGCCGACAGCTTTGAATACTTCTGCTGTTTTATGGTAAGCGGAAGCAAAAGCAGATAAATAACAACAGTAAACAAAATAATAGATAAACCAACATTCGGAATTCCGATAAGATTAAGGAATTCAAATATAATTTTCATAATGAAGCCAAGAATTGCAACTACATATTTAAATATCGGAGTTGAATTCTGTGTCAAAAGAATAAAGTCCATTTTTTCCTCCTAAATTCCGTTTTTTCTTTCTCATAACGGGAACAGGGTCATACCCGCCGCTTGAAAAAGGATTGCATCGAAGTATTCTCCATGCCGCAAGCATACTGCCTTTTACAGCGCCGTACCTTTGCACTGCTTCAAGACCATACTGCGAACAGGTCGGATAATACGGGCATTTAGTTGACTTCATAGGAGATAAATATTTTCTGTAAAACAAAATTATCTTAATAATAATAAATTTCATAATCAAACATCAAATGACCTTAAAACACTGTTATGGAGCTTCGATACATGCAGAAGCGCGCTTTCAATATCCGAATAACCTGCATCGCGCGCACTGGTTCTCGCAATGACTACTATATCTAAACCACTATTAAATATATCTTCATGTAGTCTGTAGCTTTCTTTTATCAATCTTTTTATCCTGTGCCTTACGACACTGTTTCCTACTTTTTTACTGACTGAGATACCAAGCCTGTTTTTATCATATCCATTTTCCAATATATACATAATAAGATATCTGTTCGCATGGCTTCTACCTTTGCCGTAAACATTTTTAAAATCCCTGTTGCTTTTTAACGATTCCGAAAACTTCATAATACTAATCTCTAAATCATAAAAAATCTAAATCGTAGAAAATCTAAATCATAGAAAAAAAGGTCACATAAATTGTGACCTGTAAATTATGCGGATAATCTCTTTCTTCCTTTAGCGCGCCTTGCAGCTAAAACCCTTCTTCCGCCCGGAGTACTCATTCTGGCTCTGAAACCATGAACCTTTGACCTTTGTCTTCTCTTAGGCTGATATGTCATTTTCATTATAAAACACCTCCCTCTGATACTATCAAATTAAAATCGAAAAACGACAGACAGATACCATATATCAGAAAATATCATAGAAATTATATAATAGCGCCCAATATTAGTCAAGAAAAATTTTAACATAATCGCAATAAATTAAGATTATGCACAACATTTACGAATTTATCCACAAAATGTGATTATCTTGTGGATATCAAGTCGAAATACTGTAGAAAACTTTTTTTAAATTAAAATTTATCAATGAATTTAAGTGTGGACATTGTATATAAGTATTCACATTTTTATCCACAATTATGTGGATTTAATCTTATTTTTACATAATTGAAACCGTTTTATCCACATTTTATTTATGCACATTATAAATTATCCTCTTTTTATTCATATATTTGTTTTTATCATTTGATTTTTTTCTTTATTTGGTTTACTATTAAAGTGTATGCTTTTAATTATTTATATTTTATTATTTCAGGAGTATTGCCATGGATGATATTAAAAACAAATGGGACGAAATAAAGGAAAACATTAAAAATCAATTTGAGCTGACAAATATATCATACAATACATGGGTTGCCCCTCTTAAATTTCAAAAGGTTGAAAATGACATTGTTACAATAGCCATCCCGTCAGAACAGTCTAACCTTTTAAGTTATATTCAAAAAAATTACAAGCTATGTTTTAAGGTGACTATATCAGAGCTTATGAATAAAGATTACGACATTGAATTTGTGGTTGAAAGCAGAAACAATGCCAGCAGCAAAAAAGATAATGCGGAAAATTTATCGGCAAATGAAAATAATGTAAACTACGAAAACGCAAATCTTAACAACAAATATAAATTTGATACGTTCGTAGTAGGAAGCAACAACAAATTTGCTCATTCCGCTGCCCTTGCCGTAGCCGAGTCGCCGGGTGAGGTATACAACCCTCTTTATATATACGGCGGCGCCGGACTTGGAAAAACACACCTTATGCACTCAATAGGTCATTTTGTCCTTGAACAGAACCTTAACAAAAAAGTACTTTATGTAACATCCGAGCAGTTCACAAACGAAGTGGTCGAGTCTATCAGAAGCGGTAACGCGGCTGCTATGACAAAACTGCGTGAGAAATACAGAACAGTCGATGTACTGCTTATCGACGATATACAGTTTATAATAGGAAAGGAATCAACTCAGGAAGAATTTTTCCATACGTTCAATGTCCTTCATTCAACGGGAAAACAGATAATACTTTCATCCGATAAACCGCCAAAGGAACTTGAGACATTGGACGAACGTTTCCGTTCACGTTTTGAGTGGGGACTTATAGCCGACATACAGCCGCCCGATTACGAAACAAGAATGGCTATCCTGAGAAACAACGCCGAAACATACGATAAAGAAATCGATGATGAGATCATACAATATATAGCCACAAACATAAAATCAAACATAAGAGAACTTGAGGGCGCTCTGAACAAAGTAATGGCAAATGCACGGCTTAACAAAAAGGAACTTACTCTCGAACTTGCCAAAGACGCTCTTAATGATGTCATATATCCTGACCAGATACGTAATATAACACCTAATCTGATAATAGACGTAGTTTCAGAATATTTCAACGTATCAAGAGACGATATAACATCACCTAAACGTACTAAGGAACTTGTTATTCCACGCCAGATAATAATGTATCTGTCACGTACCATGACAAATATACCACTTCAGAATGTAGCTAATCTCTTAGGCAGAAAGGATCATACGACCATAATGCATGGTGTGGATAAAGTTGAGGAAATGATGAGGAAAAATGAAGGTTTTAGAAATAATATAGAAACTATCAAAAAAAAGCTTTCACCTTCTTAAATTTCATCCTGTGAATAAATTTGAATAACTTAATGTTAAATTTCAAAGATGTCCACTTTCTTTTCCTTAATGATTTCCTTTATATTCAAGGAAAATATATATTATTCACATTTCCACGTCCTTTATTACTTATACTGATAAATTAATTATTAATTATATATTTATATTGCTTATGGAGGAATAAAATGAAAATCATATGCTCAAAAAACAATCTTCTGAACGGTGCGAATACTGTTTCAAAGGCAGTACCAAGCAAAACGACAATGTCCATACTTGAATGTATTCTTATCGAAGCTTCAAACGGACAGATAAAACTTACTGCCAACGATATGGAACTTGGCATTGAAACGATAATAGACGGCGATATAATAAACGAAGGCATTATAGCGCTCGACGCTAAGATATTCCTTGAAATGGTAAGGAAGCTTCCCGATAATGATGTAACTATCGAAACAGACTCATCTTATAAAGCGACGATAACATGCGAAAAAGCCAAATTTAATATCATAGGAAAATCCGGCGAAGATTTTTCATATCTTCCTAAAATAGAAAAATCAGAGTCGATTTCTGTTTCGCAGTTTACTCTTAAGGAGATAATACGACAGACTATATTTTCAATCGCGGATAACTTTACAAATAAAATACTTACGGGCGAACTGTTCGAGATAAACGGAGATATATTAAAAGTCGTTTCCTCTGACGGGCTTAGGATCTCACTCAGAAAAGTACAGCTCAAAAATTCTTATCCTGAAAGAAAGGTGATAGTCCCGGGCAAGACGCTCAACGAGATAAGTAAGATTTTGTCGGGAGATGCCGATAAGGATGTGAACATATTCTTTACCGATAAGCACATTTTATTTGAATTTGATAATACTACTGTGGTTTCAAGGCTTATAGAAGGGGAATATCTCAAAATCGACAATATCCTGTCGGCAGATTATGAGACTAAAATAAATATCAACAAAAGAGAATTTCAAAACTGTATAGACAGGTCAACCCTTCTCATAAAAGAGGGAGACAAGAAGCCTATCATACTTAATATCCTCGACGGAGTAATGGAGTTAAAAATGAATTCCGTTGTAGGAAGCCTCGATGAAGAAATTGACATTACGAAATCCGGCAAGGATCTGATGATTGGTTTTGATCCTAAATTTTTAATAGACGCGCTTAAGGTAATAGATGATGAAGAAATAGAAATCAAGCTTCTTAATCCTAAAGCACCATGCTTTATAAAGGATGATGAAGAAAATTATATTTATCTGATATTGCCTGTAACTTTTAATATGGCAGCTTAATATGGATGTGTGATGAGGAAAATATGAAAGAGATAGTTATAAAAGACAGTTTTATAAAGCTCGGACAGGCTCTGAAACTTATCGGCGCCGTCGAATCGGGATTTGAAGCAAAAAGCGTTATCAACAGGGGAATAGTGTTAGTAAACGGCAAGGTTGAAACAAGACGCGGAAGAAAGCTTGTTGACGACGACTGCGTTACATACAACGGCGAGACTTTTGTTGTCAGGTCAAGGGATATATAAAATGATAATTAAGTCGTTGGAGCTTGAGAATTTCAGAAATTATTCTCAACTGTCAATAAATTTTGACAGTGGCACTAATATTTTATACGGTGATAACGCCCAAGGCAAAACAAATATTTTGGAAGCCATATATCTGTCGGCAACTACCAAATCGCATAAAGGCAGCAAAGACAGAGATATGATAAATTTTGAAAGCGACGAGTCTCATATACGCACGTATGTCATTAAGGACGGACTTGAAAACCGCGTAGATATGCACCTTAGAAAGAGTAAGACAAAAGGTATTGCCATCAACGGGCAGAAAATAAAAAAAGCGGCGGATCTGCTTGGGCTTTTAAATGTCGTATTTTTTTCACCGGAGGATCTGTCTATCATAAAAAACGGACCTGCGCAGAGACGTCATTTTGTCGATATGGAGCTTTGCCAGCTTGACAGCTTTTATTTGTATAATCTTAATAATTACAATAAAATAGTCAACCAAAGAAATAAGCTGTTAAAAGATTTATATTACAATCCAAATCTCAGGGAGACATTATTTATATGGGATTCGCAGCTTGTATCATACGGAAGTAAGATAATAGAGCGCCGTAAAGCGTTTGTCGATCAGCTTAACGAGATAATTTATGATATACATATCAGATTATCGGGCGGAAAGGAAGAACTTAAAATATTTTATGAGCCTGACGCTGCGCTTGAGGATTTTGAAAGCAGCCTTAAGAACAGTCAGGAAAAGGACATAAGATTAAAACAGACTTCGGTCGGACCGCACAGGGATGATTTTTCATTTGCTGCCGGCGGTATAGACATAAGAAAATTCGGGTCGCAAGGACAGCAGAGGACTGCCGCCCTTTCTCTAAAGCTTTCGGAAATTGAACTTGTAAAAAAAATCACTAAGGATATTCCTCTTCTTCTTTTGGATGATGTGTTGTCAGAGCTTGACAGTAACAGACAGAATTATCTTTTAAACAGTATTGGAGATATACAGACTATAATCACCTGTACGGGACTTGAAGAGTTTGTAAATAACAGATTTGAGATAAACAGGATTTTTAATGTTTCAAATGCGGTTGTAACTCAGGAAAATTAAAGTTATGAAAGGTATGGTAAATATTTATGAGCAACGAATACGGAGCTGACCAGATACAGATTTTGGAGGGTCTTGAAGCTGTCCGCAAAAGACCCGGTATGTATATAGGCAGCACTTCTTCAAGGGGTCTGCATCATTTGGTATATGAGATCGTTGATAATGCCGTTGATGAAGCACTTGCAGGATTTTGCGACAATATAGATGTGACGATAAATCCCGATAATTCAATAACTGTTATCGACAACGGAAGAGGTATTCCCGTAGGAATAAACCACAAGGCGGGCATTCCTGCTGTTGAAGTTGTTTTTACTATTCTGCATGCAGGCGGAAAATTTGGCGGCGGAGGATATAAAGTATCGGGAGGACTTCATGGCGTCGGTGCGTCTGTCGTCAACGCGCTGTCAAACTGGCTTGAAGTGGAGATATATTCGGAAGGTAAAATATATAAACAGCGCTATGAAAGAGGTCATGTATGCTATCCGTTAAAAATAACGGGTGATTGTGAACCTGATAAGACAGGTACTAAGATTTCTTTCATGCCTGACGATACTATTTTTGAAGAGACTGTTTACGATTATGACATATTGAAGCAAAGACTGCGTGAGATGGCTTTCCTTACTAAAAATCTCAAGATAACTCTTCGTGATCTGCGTCCGGAAGACGGAGTAATAGAAAAGACATTTCATTACGAGGGCGGTATAAAAGAATTTGTCACTTACCTTAACAGGAGCAAGACCCCGCTCTATGATGATATTTTGTATTTTGAGGGAAAAAGGGACAATGTGTATGTTGAGGTAGCGATGCAGCATAACGATTCATACACGGAGAGCGCTTACAGTTTTGTAAACAATATAAATACGCCTGAGGGCGGCACGCATCTTGCAGGTTTTAGGAATGCGATAACAAAGACATTTAATGATTACGCGAGAAATTTTAAGCTTTTGAAAGAAAGCGAAGCTAATCTCAGCGGTGACGATATAAGAGAAGGACTTACGGCTATTGTTTCTATAAAGATAGAAGATCCGCAGTTTGAGGGACAGACAAAACAAAAACTTGGAAATTCCGAGGCAAGAGCTGCTGTGGACAGTATTGTAAGCGAACAGCTCACATATTATCTTGAGCAAAATCCGATTGTCGCAAAGCAGATTTGCGAGAAATCCATCCTTGCACAAAGGGCGCGTGAAGCAGCAAGAAAAGCAAGGGAACTGACAAGAAGAAAAACTGCCCTCGACGGTATGGCTCTTCCAGGCAAACTTGCCGACTGTTCTGATAAAGATCCGAAAAATTGTGAGATTTTCATAGTTGAGGGAGATTCTGCGGGAGGCAGCGCAAAATCCGCAAGGAAACGCGACACGCAGGCGATACTTCCGCTTCGCGGAAAGATTTTGAACGTCGAGAAGGCAAGGCTTGACAGGATTTATGGTAATGAAGAAATAAAGGCTATGATAACAGCGTTCGGCACAGGTATTCATGAAGATTTTGATATTTCAAAACTTCGTTATGACAAGATAATCATTATGACTGATGCCGATGTTGACGGAGCGCATATCGCTACGCTTATGCTTACATTTTTATACAGGTTTATGCCTGAACTTATAAAGCAGGGACATGTGTATCTCGCTCAGCCGCCTTTATTTAAGCTTGAAAAAAATAAAAAGGTATGGTACGCGTACAGTGATGATGAACTTGCCAAGATCCTTGATGAAGTGGGGCGTGACCAAAATAATAAGATACAGCGCTACAAAGGGCTTGGAGAGATGGATGCGGATCAGCTTTGGGAGACGACTATGGATCCAGAGAAACGTATACTTTTAAGGGTTTCGATGAATGAAGAAGCTGAATCGGAGATTGACCTTACATTCACTACGCTTATGGGCGACAAGGTAGAGCCGAGGCGTGAATTTATAGAAACCAACGCAAAATATGCCAAGAATTTAGATATTTAAAAATGGGGGATTTAGATGGACGATACAGTTTTTGACAAAATTCAGGAAGTCGATCTGCAAAAGACTATGGAAAGCTCATACATAGAATATGCAATGAGCGTAATAGCATCGCGTGCGCTTCCCGATGTCCGCGACGGATTAAAACCGGTGCAGAGAAGAGTCCTTTACTCAATGATCGAATTAAATAACGGTCCTGACAAGCCGCATAGAAAATGTGCGCGTATTGTCGGTGATACAATGGGTAAATATCATCCTCATGGAGACAGTTCTATTTATGGTGCTCTTGTAAATATGGCTCAGGAATGGTCTACGCGTTATCCGCTGGTTGACGGGCATGGCAATTTCGGTTCGGTAGACGGCGACGGCGCGGCTGCGATGCGATATACGGAAGCAAGGCTGAGCAAAATTTCTATGGAGCTTCTTGCTGACATAAATAAAGATACGGTTGATTTTGCGCCAAACTTTGACGAGACCGAAAAAGAACCCACCGTACTTCCAAGCCGTTATCCCAATCTGCTTGTAAACGGTACTCAGGGTATAGCTGTAGGTATGGCTACAAATATACCGCCGCATAATTTGAGAGAAGTGATAAGCGCGGTAGTAAAGATGATAGACAACCGCGTAAATGAAGACAGAGATACGGATATAAGCGAACTTCTGCCTATTGTAAAAGGACCTGATTTTCCTACGGGGGGAATAATACTCGGTTCACGCGGAGTCGAAGAAGCATACCGCACGGGACGCGGCAAAATAAGAGTACGCGCCGTGACTAATATCGAATCCATGCCAAACGGAAAGAGCAGAATAATAGTAACTGAACTTCCGTTCATGGTCAATAAAGCAAGACTTATTGAGAAGATAGCGGAACTTGTCAAAGAAAAAAGAATTGACGGCATCACGGAGCTTAGGGATGAGTCTGACAGAGAAGGTATGCGTATCTGTATAGAACTTAGGAAAGATGTAAACGCAAATGTCATATTAAATCAGCTTTTTAAGCATACACAGCTTCAGGACAGCTTCGGCGTGATAATGCTCGCTTTGGTGAATAATCAGCCGAAAGTAATGAATTTAAAGGATATACTGACTTATTATCTTGTACATCAGGAAGAAGTTGTCACAAGAAGGACGCAGTATGATTTAAATAAGGCTGAGGAACGCGACCATATTTTACAAGGCTTGCTCATTGCGCTCGACAATATCGACGAAGTTATCAGGATAATCAGAAACAGCGAGAATACACAGACGGCAAAAGATGCCCTGATCGAGAGATTTAAGCTTACAGATGCGCAGGCACAGGCAATCGTTGATATGCGTCTTCGCGCTCTCACAGGTTTGGAAAGAGAAAAGCTTGAAAATGAGCATTTGGAGCTTCTTGAAAAGATTAAGGAGTATAAAGCTATTCTCGGTGACAAAAAGATACTTCTTGGCGTTATTAAGACTGAAATAATGGTCATTTCCGAAAAATACGGGGATGACAGACGTACTAAATTCGGTTATGACGAGGTAGAAATCGAGGACGAAGATTTGATACCGCGTGGAAATACTATTATCGCTATGACGAGTCTTGGCTATATAAAGCGCATGACCGTTGATAATTTCAAGACGCAGCACAGAGGCGGACGCGGAATAAAGGGTATGTCTACTATCGATGATGATTATATAGAAGACCTGCTTATGACTACTACGCATCATTACCTTATGTTTTTTACAAATTACGGACGTGTGTACAGGCTTAAAGCGTATGAAATACCGGAGGCGGGGCGTACAGCAAGAGGAACGGCAATAGTTAATCTGTTACAGCTTAATCCCAGTGAGAAGATTTCCGCTATGATTCCTATCAGTGAATATGAAGAGGGTAAAAATCTCTTTATGATCACAAAAAAGGGAATAGCAAAGAAAACACCGATCATGGAATTTGCCAATATGAGAAAGACGGGTCTTAATGCTATTACACTTAAAGATGACGATGAACTTATAGAGGTAAAGACGACTAATGAAAATTCAGAGATTTTCCTTGTTACAAAATATGGTATGTGCATAAGATTTAAAGAAACTGATGTGCGCGCTATGGGCAGGGGAGCTATGGGTGTTATCGGTATGAATCTTTCCGACGGTGACGAAGTGGTAGGAATGCAGCTTGACAATCAGGGAAGTGCACTTCTTGTTGCTTCTGAAAAAGGTATGGGAAAGAGAACGCTGCTTTCTGAATTTACCGTACAAAAACGCGGCGGTAAGGGCGTGAAATGTTATAAGATAGCAGAACGCACGGGCAATCTGATTGGTGTGAAAGCGGTAAATGACGACCATGAGATAATGATGATAACTACCGAGGGTGTTATCATACAGCTTCCTGTAAATGATATTTCAATAATAGGCAGGAATACATCTGGTGTTAAGCTGATCAATCTTGACGAGGGCGTAACTGTCGCTAAGATTGCCAAGGTAAGGCAGAAGCTGTCTGACGGCACGAACGAGATTGAGACGGACGAAGTTGAAGAAACTGATACCGGCGCTGATGCGGCAGAAGATAACAAGGATGAATAAAAATAATAAAATTTTTTGTTTTCAAATATAAACATTTGTAGTAGAATAAACTATATACGTTACTCTGTGATAAATAGTTTAGTTTAGATAAGGAGCGTTAATTTTGAAGCAGTTTCACTTAACATTTGATAACGAACAAAATTTTATGGCGCAATTGGATAAAGTAAAACAATGGTGCAGTTCAAATACGGCGCACAATATTGTTTTCCGTATATATTCCGAAGATATGGAAAAAGAGCGCATTGCCAAAGTATGCAGTATCCTTGATAAAGAAATGCCGCAGGCATTATATCTTGGCAGTACATCCAATGCGAATATATTGGACGGTTCTCTGACTGATAAGGAAATAATTATCACATGTACAGTTTTTGAATACGAAACTACGAAAGTCCTTCTTCTTCAATATCCGTTTTCGGAAGATAATTACAAAGATGCTGTCGATGACCTTAAACGTCATTGTGAAGCCAATCCATGGGTCAACTCAATAGAAATGCATGCCACGATTATGAACATGTCAATGAAGGGATTTTGCGATGAAATGAGCAAGCTCAAAAGCGGTATTCAGGTGTTCGGTGGCGGTGCATTTAATCCGAATATGGACGATGAATATGCGTTTGTATTTTCAAAAGAGAAAGGATTTATGGAACATGGCATTATCTTCCTTTTACTTGGAGGGGAAGATTTCCATACATACAGCACATTTATATCGGGTTGGAAGCCTTTAAAAAGAAAGTTCACAATAACAAAGGCAGATAAAGAAGTCTTATACGAAATTGACGGAAAATCCGCATTTAGCGTTTACAAGAGATTTCTTAACATAGAAAAGAATGACAATTTCTTTTCAAATACACTGGAATTTCCTCTTTTTATGGAGCGTGACGGCATTGATATCCTGCGCTGTCCTCTTTCAGTCAACGATGATGACTCGCTTGTAATGTCGTCGGATATGGATGAAAATTCAACAGTGAGGATAGCATACGGCGATCCCGAGACAATACTTAGGAGCATCCGCAAAGACGGTCAGAAAATTTCAGATTTCCGACCTGAAGTCATTCAGACATTTTCATGTGCGGCGCGAAGGGCTTTTTGGGGTGACCTTAATATAAGCAAAGAGACTGCTATGTTTAAAGATATCGCCCCCACCGCAGGTTTTTATACCCACGGAGAGTTTCTTCGCATATCAGACAATATGCTGAATTTTAACGTAACTTTGGTAATTGCTGCTATGAGGGAGGGCGATCCGCCAAACAGCGAGAAAGTTGATTTTTACGGACCTACTTTCAAAAAGCTTGACAAAATCCCTATGATATGGCGTTTTGTATCATTCATCGAAGCATCTACGGCAGAGCTCGAAGCTATGAATGAAAAACTTGAGATGAGCGCGATTACTGACGGTCTTACAAAACTATATAACCGTGCTGAGATCGAGAGGAGGATTAAACAGACTCTTTCATATGTTGAAAATAAAGAAACCGATAATAATATTTCATTGATAATGCTTGATATTGATAACTTTAAGAAAGTAAACGATGTTTACGGTCATAAAGAGGGCGATATAGTTATCATAGCACTGTCAGATGTTTTGAGAAAGATAACCGAAAACATTCCGAATGCTTCTGTCGGAAGATGGGGCGGTGAGGAGTTTATGGTGCTTCTTACACAGAATGATATCAATGAAGCGATTGAGACGGCGGAAAAGATACGCACGGCATTTGCCGAGATGAGCTTTCCAAACGCAGGTCATCAGACGGTCAGCATCGGTGTGACACAGGCAAAGAAAGGCGAATCTACAGACAGCATATGTACACGTGTCGATAAAGCGCTGTATATGGCTAAGGAAGCCGGTAAAAACCGTGTAATAAGATTGGATTAACAGTTAAAAAACAGGCTGATGCACTATTTGAAATTGTAGTGTATGCAGCCTGTTTTTTGTCTATAAATTACCTTAGCATTCATCAGTACTTCCGTCAACAAATTTTTCTGCGCAGCAGGATATCGTAAGTCCAAGCATAAGGATGATGTTAATTGATAAGATAATAATGAATAATCATAATTTGGAGGTCAAACAAAATGGAAAACCATAAAAAATGGGAAACAGTAAGTCAGGAATATGTAATTAATTCACCTTTTATTAAATTACGTAAAGATGTGTGCATTACAGATGAACAAGATGTAATTGATGACTATTATGTTTGCGAATTTCCTAACTGGGTCAATGTTGTTGCGGTAACGCCGCAAAATGAAGTAATTCTTGTTAGAGAATATAGATATCCGATTGGTGAATATGCTATAGCTATTCCTGCGGGAAAAGTTGAAGATGGAGAAACAGAAAGTGATGCTGCAGCAAGGGAGCTGAAAGAGGAAACAGGATTTTGCACAAAAGATGATTTTATTTTCTTGGGTAGTTTTTATACAAATGCGGCAAATGCAACAAATAAAGTATTTACTTATTTGGCTACGAATGTCAGTCAAGTAACAAATCCTGAGAAAACTGTGGGCGAGAAAACCGAAGTAGAAAAGATGACATGGGAAGAAATAGAAAATGCAATCAAAACGGGAACTATTAATCAGGTTTTTTCTGTGTTAGCGTTGAAATTGGCGGAAGAATGGATAGAGAAAGTTAATAAAAATGCGGTAGTAAAACATGTGTGATTATGATATTATGTTAATGGAACAACGATTATTGAAAAAAATGCTAAATGTCAATTAAAAAATAGTACGGAGGAAATAAAATGTTATGTCCTAAATGTGGTAAAGAAATGCAGAGCGGCGCACTTGGACCAAGTCAAAAAGGATTAATATATTGGGCAAGAGATGAGTTTTTCAATAGTAAAATATTTATTTTTATGACGAAACGAAGTGCCGCAAAGAACGGTGCAATTATTATACCCGTTCGTCATGGATTAATCAATCATCGTACAAAAGCATGGGCGTGTGAGGATTGTAAATATGTGTTGGTAGATTGTAACTGAATTAATTATGTTACATTAGTTTGTGGAGGAAAAAGTTATGGCAGTTTCACGGATAAAAGCAGTGCTTCCGTCGAATGTGCAAAAGGTTTGGAGCATTGTCACTTCTTTGGAAAATTATCAATGGAGAAGTGATTTGGACAGGATAGAAGTATTGAATGAAAAACAGTTTGTCGAATATACAAATGCAGGGTTTCCTACGACATTTACAGTCACATTGTCAGAACCGTTCAGGAGATGGGAATTTGATATGGAAAACAGCAGCATGAGCGGACACTGGACCGGGATTTTTACTGAAAAAGACGGACAGACGGAAATTGAATTTACGGAAAATGTAGTTCCCAAAAAGCTTATTATGATGCCTTTTGTAAAAGCATTTCTGAAAAGACAGCAGAAGCAGTATGTAACTGATTTGGAGAAAGCATTGCAGGATAGCGGAAATTAAGCGTCCACACAGTGGATTTGGCTATACTGCATGTGTTTTTACCATTTTCACAATAATCTTGATTTTGGATGCAGCGGACAGGCTTTTGGAATAAAGGTCAATTAACATTATAAATATACGCATTTCCAACCTTTCCTATACGTTTTACAGTTCCGGTTTCAAGCAGGATATTAAGCAAAGTACTGGCAAGCCCCTGAGGAATTTTGGCGGTATTTGCCAAATCCTTTGAAGTAAAGTTTTCCTTTATATTCCCGGGAATAAATTTTTTGTAATCGTCCATTGTATCAATGCGCAGCTCATCAAATATATCGACGGGAATACCGTCCATACGCGATGAGCCTCTTTTTTTGTTTATACTCCATCCGTTCAGATAACGTATTTCTTCGACATCTATCAATATTAGGATTAAATGCAGTCTTGGATTGCCGACAAACATTTTTATTTTGTAAAGCTCAGGCACTACCCTGTAAAAGCTGCCTTTTTTTGGTGATTTTCTTTTTGGGGAAAGTACGCCTGTTTCCATGTCAAGCCATGAAAGCCATTTTGTGTGCGCTATCGGGTATATGATGGTGACATCATGTTCTTGCAGAAAGTATTCAAGTTTTCCCCGCATTTTGTTGAAATTCCTTGTCTGCACTTCGTAAATTTCCCCGTCAACGCAGATGTCGGCTACGTAAGGACCGATTTTGATTTCATGATACGCGGGATTTGGGGCATAATAATATTTCAATACGCTGTGAATTGTTTTTTCGCTTAAAGTACCTATACCGTTCTGCCCCTTGAGCGCGCCAATCATTTTTTCGCGCGCTTCAGCAAAAAGAGCCTTGTCTATCATGCTATATTTCCCCTCAATCACCAAATTACGGCTGCATATATGAAAGTCATTTTTTGCCGGACAGCCGTCCTCGGCAATTTACATTATATCATTTGCATATGAATAAATCTACTGTTCTTTAAAATGACTGATTTCAGCATTCATTAATAAAAAAAATGGCACATTTCCTTGAAAATATTAAATTTAGTGGTAAAATCAATAATGTATAATTGTTGTACATGCGCGATAAAGGCGGTGTTAATTTGAGCATAATCAGAAGTAAATATTACGGAATAATAAGGGGCGTAACTGTCGGAATAGCGTTTTTGATACAGATAGTCACTATGATTCTGCTCGCGATGTATCTTTTAAAAGCAGCAGTCATAATATATTTTATCTTTGAAGTAATAAGCGTGCTTACTGTGTTTGCGCTTGTGAATAATTCGGAGTCCTATAAGATCGGATGGATCATCATTATTCTTATAATACCTGTCGCAGGAGTTTTTCTGTATTTTATGTGGGGCAGACGCAGGAATAATTCAAAGTATTTCAAGCGCTTCAGGACATATGATCTGCAGATGCGGGAAAGCCTTGTCCAAGACGAAGAAGCGGCAAAAGATTTGGAGCAGTGCCATCCGAACAAGGTACAGATAAGCAGGTATCTGAGAAAATCAGGTTTCCCTATTTATAAAAATACCGAGGCAGTTTATTATGAAGTCGGCGAGGATGCGATCAGCGCGATTACGGAAGATTTAAAAGGCGCGAAAAAATTTATTTTCATGGAATATTTTATCGTGTCCGACGGCAAAGTATGGCAGGATATACTGGAGATTTTGACGCAGAAAGTTAAAGAGGGCGTAGAAGTCAAGCTGTTATTTGATGATTTTGGCACGCTCAGGATCAATACGCACGCTTTCAGGGAAGATATGAAGCGCAGAGGCATTGATATGTGTATTTTCAATCCTATACACCGGGATGTGGCGCGCCTTTCATTTAATTACAGAAACCATCAGAAGATTACCGTGATAGACGGAAATATCGGATATACGGGCGGTTTTAACCTTGCCGACGAGTACGCCAATTATATTGAGAGATTCGGACACTGGAAAGATTCGGGTATACGTCTTTATGGTGAGGGCGTTTACAGTTTTACATGTTTTTTCCTCGCAATGTGGCGTATTTCGCATAAAAACGCACCGATGATAAATAACGAGGATTATAAGCCGGATGAGCATGTAGAAGTAAGCGGTTATGTACAGCCGTTTATGGGCGGTCCGCACAGAAATCCGCACAATCCCGCGGAAGGCGCTTATACGAGGATGATCACTAAGGCAAGGGACTATGTGTTTATCACTACACCGTATCTTGTACTTGACCAAAATATGATCGACGATTTGACGAGCGCGGCAGAGAGCGGAGTTGATGTGCGTATCATAGTGCCGAAGATTTATGATAAATGGTATGTCTATATGGTGAACATATCAAATTATGGAAAACTTATGGAAGCAGGCGTGCATATTTACGAGTATCAGCCGGGCTTTATACACGCGAAGAATGTGATCGCGGACGATGAGTGTGCGGTATGCGGCACGATAAATACGGATTATCGAAGCTTTTATCTTCATTACGAGTGCGGGGTGTTTCTGAGCGAGATGCACGCGATTGAAGATATGAAAGCCGATTTTTTAAGGACTTTGGACAAATGCAAGGAAATGGATCTGGAAAGCTGGTCTAAGCGTCCGATACCGCAAAGGATAGTGCAGGCGGGACTCAGGGTGCTGTCACCGCTGCTGTGACGGCAGTTTTTGCACCTTTTTGTCCTGCATTTTATATATAATATCGCATTGTCCGGCAATGTCCATGTCATGCGTGACTATAAGAACAGTAAGATTGAGTTTATGCGCAGATGCTATCAGAAATTTTATCACCTTGTTTCCCATTTCGGCGTCAAGCGCTCCCGTCGGTTCATCCGCGAAGATTAAGGACGGCTTATTGACCAATGCCCTTGCTATTGCGGTTCTTTGCTGCTCGCCTCCTGACATCTGCCGGGGGAAAAGCTTCCGCTGGCGGTCGATACCCGTCATTTTCATCACATTAATTACTTCATCGTCCGATATTTTCTTTTTTGAAAAGACAAGCGGCATTCTGATATTCTCTTCGCATGTAAGCTCGGGTATCAGATGATAGTTTTGGAAGATCACGCCTATATTGTTATTGCGGAATTCTTCCTGCTTTTTGACATCAAGACTGTAATAGTCGCTGCCGTTAAGTATTGCCTTTCCTGATGTCGGCGCGTCTATTCCTGACAAAATCGACATAAGTGTCGTTTTTCCGCAGCCGCTTTTTCCGATTATCGCGGCTGCCTTGCCGTTTTCAACTTCAAGCGATACACCGCTTAAAAGTTCTGTTTCCGAATTGCCGGATTTGATTTTCTTTACTATGTTTTCAGCTTTTATCATAAGCATCCAATCTCCTTTGATAATAGATTATATAAATTTATTCGTCGCGTAAGCATGTAATGTTCCCGCTTTTTTGCGCTGCCCTTTGCGCCGTGTGGCAGCAGAGCATTACGAATGCCGTGACAATGAGAGTAGTGAGAACCGTGACGACTATGGACAGCGGGTAATGCCTTTTGAGCATATACATAAAATATATTTCTCCAAGCGCCATTATCACGAAAACTACGCTGAGTGATGAAACAAGCGCCACCATGATATATTCACCGAAAATAACCTGCATTGATTTTTTTTGAGAGCCGCCGAAAACTTTGTACAGATATAACTCCCTGCGCCGCTCTTCGATGTCGTTTTTTATGATTGAGTAAAAAAACGCTGCCGTGACCATAACGAGCATTATTCCTACAAAAGCAGCAAACAGCAGATAATTGCCGAGCAGATTATTTAACTCGCTTATCAGCGAAGAGGCGGTTTCTATTTTACAGGGTTTGTTTTTTAGAAGCTGTGCAAGGTTTTGTTCCTGCGTCTTATTTATGTCAAGCAGATAGACAACGCTCCATGAACTGTCCGTACTATATCCGTAATCGTCAATATTCATTATCACATTATAATTTATCAGCGATAGAGCCTGAGTTTCATTTGATACATCCGTAAAATACAAATCATTCCCGAAGAAGTCATATTTATTCCCTTTTATAAGGCTGAAAAGATATATGAAATGGTTTACAGCCTTAAAACATCCTTTTTCCACAAAGAAGTGGGCGTTGTCCGCAGTCTGTTTTCCCACAAGGGCTATCCAAAACTGACCTTCCATATTTTCACATCCGTTTAGATCCGAATAATTCATAAGGTTTGAGTACATCTGCGTATAGAGATATCCGTTGTCGTCCAAAAGTTTTGATATTTCCTGTGCGTTTTCAATCCCGTCCACGCGTATTCCTGTTGAATATCCTAAGTTATCCCTGTATGCGTCTCTCAGTATTCCGTCAATATTAAATTCGATGTTCATTATAAAACATATCAGGATAGCTCCGACGGAAACAGTCGCTGCCAGTATGGCGTCCCTTTTGTGTTTGGTGCATAGGAAACGGAAGCTTAAGTCTCTGATATTGACGGGATTTTTGCGGTTTCTGTATTTTTTTGTGCCGACTGTGAAAACAAGGCGGAATATCACAAAGAGCATAAACGCCGGAACGGCGATTACAACAGCAACGATTTTTAAATATCTTATGTCGTTGCCGAATGATATGAACAGCGCGAGATAGCAGAGGAACAGCCCTGATATCGCAGTGTATATTGTCTTTTTGTAATTAGATGTTTCATTTCTTTCATAAAATATGTTTACTATTTTTTTCTCGAAGACGAACATTCCCGACACAAGACTTGTCATTCCCGACACAATGACAAGTATCACAGTCACTAAGGCAAGCACGGAAAGTACGTCAAATGAAAAAATCGAAAAACCTGCCCCGATGCCGCTGAGCCGTTTGGACAAAAGCGCAAACATCAGATATCCGAGCATTGAGCCGGGGATGCCTGAAAGAATGCCGTAAATGACCGTATCGGCAGCAGCCTTAAAATATATGTCGGATGTGTGCATACCGTATATTCTGCATATGGCGTATGTGCCGCGCATACAAAGGTCGCGGAAAAGAAAGAGGACGAGAGCGCCCCATATCAGTATGATAACGCCGCATATCGAAAGTACGCTCAAGACAGCCCCGATGCTGTCAGAGAGAGTTCTGAATTCTTCTGCGGAAGCTATACTGTCTCCGAATGAACTGCTTAACTGCGCCTCATAAAACAGACGGTTATTTTTGCGTATGAGCAGTGAGGATGAAAGGACACTTGCCGCTATAAGGAATACAATGAATAAAAGGATGCTTCGTGATTTATTTTTATGATTGAGTTTTAGGAAAAAGATAATTCTGTTCATATTAGTCCTTTCTGCCGATAACTTCAACGACTTTGTTTATCAAGTATATTTTAACTATTTTGATAGTTTACGCCTGTTTTTTGACTTTCGCCTTTTGATCATTATTCCATTCAGGGTACTTAAACAAAGCCCGTAAAACAGCGGAAGAATACATAATGGCAGAAGTATGATAATGCTGCCGCCGCTATTGCCGCATATGGATATTGTACGAAATACCGTGCCTGTAAAGCCTGTTATCAGTGCGGTATATTCAATTACATATGCAAGTCCCCGCAGCCTGAATTTTCTCAATATGAGAGCAAGCAGTATCGAGCCGGAAAATATCATGGTGAAATACGCGAAATCAATAAATCCGAAAATCCCCATTTGGCTAAAAATCCATATGGCGATTAAGAATATTAAAAATTGTCTTAAAATAAGAAGTTTATTTCTCATAATTGAATTTGTCAGTTTAATTTGAACAAAGTGTCATTTTTGTGTTGCAGGATTTTTGTTATCAGGTATATATGTTATTTTTAAATATACCTGTTAAATATAACTTTTTCAATACATTTGAACAAAGGAATAATTTTTTGTGCTTTTTTGGTTGTTTTTGTACTGTTTTTTACATTTCAAACGCAGAATGATTTATCATAAAACTTTTATGGTATTATTTGACAGGATATGATATAATTTTTTTAGTCAGATTAGAGCAAGTAACGGAAAAGGCTATCTTCTACTGCCAATAGAGGATAGCCTGTAATCCGTTTGATTTTTAAACTGATTATTGTTTCCGATTGACAACCGTCGGACGCGCAATATCCTTCGGCTTCTATGATGATTATAAACCAATATTGCGAATTTTGCAAGAGGGTTTAGGGAATAGGAGTGCTTTGGCACTCCTGTTTTTTACAAATCTTTAGATTATCCTGCCTTAATATTTTGGCGGATATATTGATTAAATGCAAGAGTGAGGTGACGAATATGCTGCTTACGGAATTTGACGAGAAATTGTACAAAAAAACTGTATATAGGGAAGGCTATGAAGATGGCGTGAATGAGGGCTTTGAGCGTGGTCACGAACGTGGAATAAGTGAAGGTTTTGAGCGTGGGCATACAAGTGGAATAAATGAGGGCTTTGAGCGTGGTCATAAGCGTGGAATAAGCGAAGCACGTGAGCAGGACATAAAAAACAGCATAGCAATGCTAAAAAGCATGAACGTGCCTGATGAAAAAATAATTAGCCTCATTGTCAAGAATTATGCAGTTCCCGAAGAGGATGTAATAAAAGAGATAAAATAATCCTGATAAAATGCCGCTTTACAAACAGATAAACATTTGTAAAGCGGCAATATTATTTTTGCGGCTTTATCTTTCAGATAAAGGCATATAAAGGTATTCTTCATACTTTTTCAAAGCTGTGTCATAAACTGTAGATGGCACGACATAAGTATTTTCGACTTCACGTAGTTTGCCGTCCCTGATTTCGCACAAAGTATTGTTTATTTTAAATTCCTTGCTTGTGTCTACGCCGAGCTGTTTTAAAAGTTCTATGAGCATTGGCGTGTCGTCATCAAAAATTGAAAGCGCTGTCCACTGTTGGTCGCCGATGTGTATCAGCGCGGTGAGGAGGTATTCCAAACTGTTAAGTTTTTCGATAGTATGAGGATTGCTTCCGTTGTATTCGCTTTTTACACTATCGTTTCCTGCTATGAGTC
>CANREB010000012.1 GCA_947629525.1 uncultured Lachnospiraceae bacterium | reverse complement strand
AATTCGTGCTTGTCGCGAATGCTTCTTTGTTTTCATTCAAGATTGCGAACGAGCTGAGCGAGTTTCGCAATTACCTACGTATGAATCGTATGTAATATTATCATATTGCCGTAGGATCCTCGTCCCGCTTGCCGCGCGCCGCACTATTGCCGTATCTGTTATATTCTCTTTAAAAAGCCGCATAGCAAGATAATCGGGCCATGCCTGAGAAGTAATGGAATCGCCGTAACATATTACCGCCCGATTTTCGGCAGATGTATAAATCTCAACATTGCTTAAAAAATAAAACCAATTAGTATTTCGTGTATTATCCAAGGGAAGTTCACCGCTCTGCGCGTAGTCGCCAACGGAATAAAAACCTTTTGAAAGCGGTCCTGTTATAAGGACTGCCGAGCGCATATTTGTAAAATCCGCCAAATATAAACTGACGCTTATGTCATTTCCTCTTTTTACTTTAAAGCTTATCTCATCGCTGACTGCCGACTCTCCCGCGGGTATATCAACACCCGCACTTCCGTTAAAAGTGACGGGTACACTACTGTCCTCAATAATCGCGCGGCTGCCGTTCTTAACCGCATATGCGACAAATATGCGGCTGATGGTCACGCTTTCAATACCGCAGAAATTATCAAGCGTGATCTTTAATTTATCGCCGTCAAACATTGGACGTATAGGATATCTCAACGTCAGATCCTTTGCATAATTTTCAGGTCTTCTGTCCGCTATGGAAATAGCATTACCCCATGTAGAGACATATTTTTTCTGCTCCATCGTATGCCATACCTCCGCCTGCGTATATAATTACCATATTTTTCTACTGCATTAATTATATTACATTTGGCACGCCGCCGTCAACAATATGTAAGGCTTATCCTCCCAAGCCTTATCTTATCGCCTGCGTCAAGGCGCGTCGGCGTCTCTATGCCGATTAGTTCACCGTTCTTTAAAGTTCCGTTTGTAGAATTCAAATCATATACATACACTCTGCCGTCATGCTCCTCGAAACGCGCATGCATTTTACTGACAGTATTGTCATTGATGACAAAATCGGAAACTCCTGCCAGTTTTCCCACAGTGATTGGCAGATTTTTTAACGGAATATTTAATTCCCTGTCATCTATCCGCCCACGCAGCACTCTTTCCTCCACTATATCGCTCTGAAGACATACGGTTTCCCCACAAAAGTAATTCGCGGGCTCTTTGTCAGGCTCTTTTGGTGAAAATACAGAAGGTAAGTCATCCTGTTTTTTTACGCTTTGTATTTCCTGCATTTCCTCTAATTCTTCTATCTGTCTGTTATATCTTACTTTTCTGATAATACCCGTAAGAAACAGCGCTGCCGCCATGAGCGCCATGGCTATCGCTCCATATAAGTACAGTTCATAATTGCCGCCAAGGTCAAAAAGCAGCATGACCCGTGACGCCACGATAATTGCCGCCGCGCATAACGCTATGACAACACACAAAACGCACCCTGCTATATCTCTTGCACAGCTTTGTTTTTCGCATTCATCATAAGCTGTATTTTCCTCGTCGCTCTTATATGGTTCAAAAGTATATTCCGCTTTGCTGCTTTCATTGGTATCTTCCAATTGTTCATATTCATGCTGTTCGTTATTTTTTATCATATCCGCTGCCGAGTGTTCCATCATTGTACGGATCTCGCTCAAAACAAAATTAGGATTGCGCGTATATCTGTACACCTGATACCCAAGCATGACCGCGCTCTTATCCGTGTGGTCTATCCTGGTCAGCAGCTCATCCGTAAATTCCATAAATGAAAGACGGACATCACCTTCATAATCAGGATAACATACAAAATACGGCTCCATACATTCTACATTTATATAGATAAATTCCGGACGTATTATCACCTGTGAACCATCCAAAAGATATTCTTCAAGACGCTCAAACAGCCTGACACACCCCATAAGAAGCATTTTTATCTCATCGCACCCCAGTTCCCGTTTTTCAAGTATCCTGTCCAAAGACTGCAGCGAATTTATCTCATAATAATACCTGCTCTCGCCGTTGACTTTCCTGTGGGTCACGGGAAGCAAGCCTTTAATATTGTTTTCAAGAAGCATTTTGACGCGGTAATCATTTTCATTCATTCCGCCTGTCTCAAAAAAGTCGCGTCTGCTTAAAATCATATAATTGTGATTCATGCTTCTCTCGAAGCGCCTATCCGGTATTTTCTGCATCATTTTTCCATCTAAGTCCTTTCCCTTTTATCGTTCTGAACATTCTTATTGACTGTGTCTGCTTAATTCTCTTTGCCTCACGTACCACTTTGAATGAAAAATCCAAATTATCCGTGTATTCGCCAAGCCATGTTATCAGCGGCATATTTATTTTGCAGTCATACGACACAATTACGCTGTCTGCGGTTACAGATACGCTGTGCGTCAGATGATTTAGTGCAAAAAGATTTCCATCCGTAAGCCGTGCCGCCGCTCTATTTGCCGCCTCATACGCTTCCTGCGCATTATCAAAATGATTGCTTGTGCCGCGCATAGCTGCCTCGTACGCACTCTGCTCTATAATACATCTGTCATAACTGTAAAATGCCATAAAAATCATTACTGTCGTAAAAAGTATCGCCATCGGCAGAATAAAAGCCGCTTCCACGGTAAAATACGCACTCTCTTTTTTCAAAACACCATCACTCCCACATATGCCGCATACCCTGCGAAAAGGGCGGGTATAAAAGGCATTTTCGTATGCCTGTCGCCCTTTTTTAACAGCAGTATTATTATCGATGCCGCCGACATTATCAGCGCCGCGTAACATACCATTATAAAACATCCTCTATATCCGGTAAGCGCTCCAACGGCACATATCACCAATCCGTCGCCCCGCCCCACCTGTCCGCGGCTTATCATCGACATACCTATAACGCAGAGCCCTATGCAAAATCCTCCAAGTATATCGAATATACTGTTATTTTCTTTAAACACAAGTCCTGCTATACAGACAATCGCAAGCGCTGCGATAAATCCTCTGCTTATTTCCTTTCTTAAAATATCAATGATGCCTGCTGCCAAAAGAATAATTCCCGTCAATATCAAAATAAAAAAATACATAATCTACCCTCCGCATTTACTGCAGGCGCCGCGTCCGCCGACCTGCGATATTGGAACTGCCTTAACGGTGCGTTTTAACCCGCTGCACCTGAGCGTTGAATGATAACGGTTGCCGTAATCCGTTATAAATACCGTACTTTTATTTGTATTTCCACAGTTTTCGCATGGATAATACTTCTCGCCGCCTGCATTTCTCGCGTTTTTCAAAAAACTCATATCTACCGCAGCTATGGAAAGCTTGATATGCGTACAGCTTCTCGACCTGTGATATACCTCGCCATGCTCTGTTATATAGACAATCTCTTCTTTGCTGTTTTCAAACAATCTGTTATCCGCATTGTCATAGCCTGTCCAGCTTCTTGTGCGCATACGGTTATACATACGGAATTTGCAAAATCCCATTATATCGGATGCCGGTTTGACCTGATATACCGCGACAAGGTCAATACAGTCGTCTTCGCCCATAATTTTTGACCACATCCAGTTTATACTGCCGTAATCCTTTATGACAGGGGAAGTCTCAAAATATTCATCTTTCAGAATATTTTTGACCTTGCCGGATGCGAACAGGGTAAGCGCTGCCGACGGGACTGCTTCATATTCGTAACCATGCGCTGCCATCTGTTTTGCCGTCGAGTGCATCGCGGCGCTCATATTACTTTGCAGTCTGTATATTTCCACAACCGATATAAGATTTAAAAACGCAAACAGGAAAAACGGCAGCACAAAAGCGGCTTCAACGGTCATACTGGCATTATACCTACGTCTTTTTAACATTTTTACCTCTTTCTATATACATGTTATGCGCTTTTCAAAGGGGCAGGGGGATATTCTTCTTGCGTGAAAAATAGTCTGATCAGGACGTTTGCAGAAATAATCAAGGCGCCTCCTTTCATATCATTCTTTGGCGAAAACTATATTGCACATCAAAAAGAACATCCCTTCACCCCTTTGTCGCGTTTATTCATAACACATTTCTTTGTCAAATACAAATTCATATCCGTCGGCGTTTTCAAAGCCGAAACTTACTTTCATATAGTCAATGCACATATCTATCCTGAAATCCGCGTTGCCGTCTGTCTGCCGTATATCCATTTCCGTGATATCAAGGCTTCTGACTGTCTTTTGGTCTTTATCCGTAAGTGCAAGGAATATCCTCAGATAGTCTTCGTATGATAATCCTTTTGACGCATCATCACTGTCAAACAAATCAAGGTCAAGCATATCGGTAAGTCCTAAATGCCAGTCCTCACTGTCTTTTAAAAGAGGGACTTTGCCGCCGTCAAACAGGGAACGCACATCCACTACCGTCTCCGCAAGCGCCCAGATACCAAGTATGACATACGTGAGCATCTGCGCCACCTCGGGAACAGCAAGAAGAGTACATATTACCGTTGCCAGCGCTTCCACTTCCGCTTTTTTGCCTTTGTCCTGCATAATATAGATCATATTTGATACGGCACGCAGTGCAAAAAGCCTTTCCGCGCATGTCCTTAAATTTGACACATCGCTGTCGCCGCCGTACAAAATATATTCTATCTGATAATCGAGCAGCCCGTTTGGTTTGATATTGGTATAATTCCCGTAAAATTTCATAAGGTACTCATTATATATAAGTTCATCATCCATTCCGTCCGGCACGTATGCCCCTTTGTGGATGCCTGTTCCCTTATTTATAAGACCGCTCTGCATACGTGATGAAAAGCAGTTCTCACTGTCAACGGTTTTGCCCGATATCGACCCTGCCTCGGGAAGCACTAAAGAGAGGACTCCATTTCCGACAATACTGTCATATACACCTGAAACCGTGTCATACGAAACGCTTTCTTCACTGCCTGTACTTCCTGCAGCGCCTGTACTTTCTATATTTCCCGCACTTTCTGTGCCTGCAGCCTCCGATATCTCTGCCCCTGACAGGAAATCATCAAATTCCTGCTTTTGGGCAGCGATCTCTTCAACGGCATCCCTTGTTGTAAGTTCGTTTCCTTTTACCGTGTCAACATGATCTTTGACTATGGAAATCATGTCGCCGCCGTAAACCGATTTCATATATTCTACAGCCTGCGATTTCCAGACAGCGCCGTTATCGTCGCTTGCATATGATACTCCTTCTATCTGAAGATACGGATTGTCCAGTTTCAGAAACGTATACGCGTCGATGATATTAAGGTCTTTTTCCGGTTTTATGTTTTTGTCGATATAACCCTTTAAATGGCTTTCGACTTTGCCTGTGCCTCCCTGTTTTCCTCCATAGGATGAATCGATAAAAAACAATTCGTATTGATTTAATATTTCCCTGTTATATTCGGCAAAAACAGAGTCCATTCCCAAATCGGCGACAAGCTCTGACTGCGCCCTTGCGGCGCCTGCCGCAGCGCCTTCAATAAGGACTAAAAGCAGCGACAGGCATACGCCGAAAACAAGGGACAGATAAACAGTAAGATACGCTCCATCCTGTTTTTTATATTGTGTTCGCATTGTTCCTGATCTTCTCCAGCACCGTATTCAGCACATTTGTTATAGTACCTTTAAACAAGGCGACAAGCGCGATCAATACCACCAGTATCAACACTACCTCGACAGTTCCCATTCCGTCTTCGTTTTTGATAAAGTTCTTTAAATTTTTCATAATTTACTCCTTCTCCTCTTTTCAAAAATATTTTAAAAATAACCCTTAAAAGCAGGTATGATTATGATCACCATGATCATACCTAACAGCATCATCATAGGCATGAGCAGTTTAGTGCCCGCTTTCTCCCCCAGTTTTCTTGCCGTATGTTTTCTTTCTTCAAAAGCGTCTGCTGCTTCCTCTTTTAACAGAACGGCAAGATTTGCCGTTCCTTTTCTTATATTCTGTGACAGCATAGTGGCGAATTTATTATAGCATGGCACTCTGCAGCGTTTGCCAAAACGTTCATATGCTTTTGTCTGCATAACTCCGTTTTCCATTTCATACGCCGCAAGCAGCATTTCTTCATAGGCATAGCGTGTTTTTCCCGTTTCGCTTCGTTTGACTTTGTAGTCGCTGACTATTTTATTCCATGCGTTCGGCACTGTCATCCCTGCTCCCACAAGAAGCGCAAAACGGCTTACTATTTCGGGATAATCAAGCAAAAGCTGCTCTTTACGCTCATCAAGCAGTTTGTACAGATCCCTGTCTTTGCCGTAGTATATCAGCATCGCTGTAACAGGGATCATAACCAGAGCAAACAGCCCCATATATCTTTTTTTATAGCTCCAGTTTATGTTTTCATTATTTAATTTTTGCGGCAATATTACAAATTCTTTATCGCGGCTGTCTGCTTCCGTATTTTTCAGAATGTCCGTAAGCTGCTCTTCTTCATCCGCACTCGCGGCTTTAGGATATACATAGCAGTCCATAATGTGCTGTACTTCAAATGAGCCGCACCTTATCACCGCGGTGATCTCCACAAGCACGGGCGACGTTATCTCTTCCTGAACAAGCTCCCCGTCATAACCTATATACTCGCTGTCTGTCCGCCACTCTACATTAAACGGATATCCATCTATACTGTTTATAAAATTTAAGTCATACTCTACCCTGTCAGGGCTGCTGTTGATTCCAAGCATACTGTCTTCAAGAACAGGAATAAACTCCTCTGCCAGTACATTCAGCTCGTCAATACTGTACTGCTTTTCTCTGACTTCCAAAGAAACCTGAAACTCTTTATCGTCATTTGACGCGATAAGGTCTACCTGCTTTGAACCGCTTCCGTATTTGTTCCTGTACAGTTTATTGTCAGCAATTCTTGTTTCTGAGCAATCCTTTATCCAAAGAATAACTGTCAAAACTATACCGACAGCTATGACTGTTCCGATAAGCGTAAGTTTTTTATCAACGTATTCTTTATGCTGCCTGTCAGTGTTGCCTGTCGGATCCAATGTCCGGATCGCATCCCTTACCGCGCGGTTTTTATATAACCTCTCAGATAATTTTTTATTCATAACAGTTCCTTTCTTCAACTTCTACACCTCAATATCAAGTATTATGTCAGAGATCCTGCATGCGGCAAAATAAACTATCAGCGCAGCCGTCATAACTATCCACCCAAAGATATTATGATAAAGACTGTTAAAATAACCTCTTGAAGTAAGCGAGATATAAAACATGATAAAAAACGGAATGTATCTCATGATCAACTGCTCAAATTTCCTGTCGCTTATAATTGTTTCTATCTCCCTTCTTACCTCCTGCTTATCATCGATTATCGATGCCGTATTCGCTATTATTCCTCTTAAATCTCCGCCGCTTCTTTTTACGATTTGAAATACATCGGCAAAATCCCTTATATCATTGACACCGCTGCGTTTGGCAAGATCTGTTAAAATATCTTCAAGCTGCTCATTGTTTTCAAGTTTTCTGAACATAAACCGCAGCTCCACAGCCATTACGGAATGTTCCCCGTAAAGACCGGCTGTCTCACGATAAGCTTCCTTAAACGCGTTTTCCACACTGTAGCCTGCCTGAATATTTGATGAAACGCTTAATATCGTATCTTTAAATTCTATTTCCAGTTCCCTTTTGCGCTTTTTGCATAACTTCTCTTTTTTACTCCCAAGCGTCACCGCTATCAAAGGTATTACCGCCAAAAAAGCGACATAACTGTCATAAAACAATCTGCTTATCAATGCGCCAAACAACACAGAAACAATAATATGCTCTGTCCATTCCCTGCAGTTAAGAGTATATGTATTGTAATTAACGGCAGGTGGCAGTCTGCTCTTCTTTGGTATCTGCTTTTTCAGCCTCATCAGCTATCACCTCCTTTCGCCATACAATACCCGCCGCCGCAAGCTTATCCATATGCGTAAGTTCGCCGACAGGACACAATTTACCTTGTACTCTGCCTTTTTCTTCACCAAATTCTTTGAATTGGTATAACGGCTTTATGGCTATATCGCCGTCCAAAAAACCAAGTACCTCTGTTATCTCCAATACACGGCGCGATTTATCCCTTAATCTCCCTAAGTGCACGATGATATCCACCCCTGACGCAATCTGGCGTTTTATGGCTTCAAGCGGCAGATCCATTCCCATAAGCACCATCGTTTCTATCCTGCTCAGCAGATCCCTTGCTGAATTTGCATGTGCGGTGCTCAGTGACCCGTCATGTCCTGTGTTAAGTGCCTGAAGCATATCTATCGCTTCGCTTCCGCGTACCTCGCCGACGATTATTCTGTCAGGACGCATTCTAAGCGAAGATTTTATCAGATCCCTTATAGTTATTGCTTTAACACCTTCCGCGTTGGCATTCCTTGTTTCCAGCCTTACCAAATTCGGTATTCCCTGTATCTGCAGCTCTGCGGAATCCTCAATGGTGATAACGCGCTCGTCCTTTGGTATAAAACCTGACATAACATTTAAAAATGTCGTCTTTCCCGAACCTGTACCGCCGCTTATCAGAATATTGTATCCTGCCTGCACAAGTTTCTTCAGATCATCTGCCGCTTCCTTAGTGACAGACTCAAACCTGAGCAGATCATCCATCGAAACAGGATGCTCGGGGAAACGTCTTATCGTAACTATAGGTCCGTTCAATGCGACAGGCGATAGCACGATATTCACACGCGCTCCGTTATCAAGCCTCGCATCCGCTATAGGCGAAGCTTCGTTTACAGCTCTGTTGCACCTTGCCACTATCTGCTGTATGACATCCTCAAGCTTTTCCTTAGTGTCAAACGTC
Source organism: uncultured Lachnospiraceae bacterium (assembly GCA_947629525.1). Lineage (GTDB taxonomy): Bacteria > Bacillota > Clostridia > Lachnospirales > Lachnospiraceae > COE1. The sequence goes on along the minus strand of CANREB010000012.1, from coordinate 46,390 downwards.
TTATCCCATTCGTATAATGCGCCCGCTTTTTCAATAAAAATATTGTCGGTTCCGTTTATCATTATTTCCGTGACTTCTTCCGAATCGATAAGCTCCTGTATCACATCCATTTTTCTTACAGAATGGAATACACTTTGACTTAAATTCCGGCGCTCTTCCAATGACAGCGCATACTTCCTGCCAATACCCGTGACAATATCATCGATCATGGTACTGACTTCTTCGTCTGTCACATCACGCGACAGATCGATCTTTTCTTTCAGTGTATTCCATATTTCCTGTCTGCATTTTTCGTATCTGCTGTCAGTCGCCATTTTCATTCATAACACCTTTCATATATATTCCTAACGGCGACACGGAAAGGTTCTCGGGCACTTGCATGCATCGCTCCCAGCCGCCGCACAGGTCAAATACTTTTATTTTTTCAATGATTTTTCCATATTCTTTTGAGAGCAGAAGATTTTTAAACTGATCCAGTGCCGCCTGTGAAAAATCCCATTTGGAATTGTGCGGGATATATATTCTGTCACTTATATCAAGTATGTGGTAAAAACCTTTACAGCACTCTGTCAGGTCAACTACGACATATGTATATCCACTCTCGCACAGTAACGTATCAAATGCTTTTTTCCAGTCTTTGCCGCTTATGTCCGCCAAATCCGCAAAGTCAAGCGCAGGGGGCAGATAATCTACCCTGCCTATCGTACGCTTTATGCTTTCAAGCTTATGTGCCAGCTTATCGGACTGTTTAATGACGAAATACATAAAATCTGTTATATCCGACTCATATCTGATTCCTAAAAGCTCTTCAAATCCCGAAAACGGCGACAAGCTGATATATAAGACCTTTTTCCCCGAGTCAGCCAAAATCCCACCCGCACACAATGACGCAGCAGTCTGACCGCAATGTCTGTCAGGGGAATAAAAGCTTATAAGCTTTGCTCCTGTAGTGCAGCGCCTTGCCGCGCTCGCACAGCCCTCATCAAGCGCAAATTCATCCAATACCTGCCCTATCATACTGTCCATAGACTGGTATTTGGAAATGAAAGTATATCCCCTGATACCGCTTTGCCCATTCTCCTGAAGAATGAAAGTCTTCATAGCGTTTATATTTGTGACATTATCGTCATATGTGTTCTCTCCTACAAGAAGTATTTCAAAACAATCCTCCTTACTCGCCTCTACAGCCTGCTTTACTGCGCTGAATACAAGTATTTCATATCCCGCAGGACGTTTTTTTAACAGATAGGATTGTATTCGTTCCAGATAAAGTTCGTCTTTATCACATATTGCCAGTTGTCTTTCTTTCATATTTCCTCCATATTTTAATTTTAGTAAACTCCTAAATACATAAGCGCTACACCCGCAAGTGTGGGAACAGACAGCCTTATTATGCTTTTCTTATCCGCAGTGCATGTCATGTACTCATCAAATGTGCCAGTGAGCGCCGCCTTTTTAATGTATCTGCCAAGATAATAAAGGCGTTCTCTGCTCTCCCTGAATAATATCATCTTTGCGGCTGATATCATGCCTGCGATCAACATTATGACAAGCAGACAGCTGATAAGCCTGTCCCTGCGCACCCAGCAGGATATCATCATAAAAAGCTTGACGTCCCCCGCTCCCAGTCCTCCTATCATATAGAGCGGATAAAAAACGCAGAAAACTGCAATCACCTGTACTATTGCCTGCCAGAGCCCGCCAAACGAATATGACGCAAATGTCATAATAAGCCCTCCCGTCATCCCTGCCGCAATGCAAAAATTTGGTATTTTACAGCAGCATAAATCTGTAATTGCCGTAATGATCAATATGCCTATCAGTATGGTCATCTTTCACCTTCTTTCTCATATATTTTTAATTTTTCGAAAAATCGCCGGATGCCGACCTGAATTCTTAGACCAAAGAATTAAATATGATTATAGCAATCAAAAAAATAATGTCCACTCGAAATGTAAAAATTTGTACAAACATTTTTAATTTGTAAATTTTTACCAATTCAAGTAGACATTATATTTAAAATTTTTGTAAATTTTTTTGCGAATAAATCCTTATCTGTCCGCCTATAATATTTCAAATGGATAAATTGTGAGTTATTAACCCAAGAAAGGACAGCCCTATGAAAACATATTTCAGTCTAAAGAGATTTTTAAAATCTTCTTCATCGAGCAATGCCTCCGATAAGACAACTAAAACATTACTTACTCCTCGCGATATGCTTTTGGCTGATATCGAAAAGACTCAGTATGCCCTTGAAATCGCATACAGCGGCTTTGACAACGTCACGGACCCCGACCTCATAGACTGTTATATATATGAAGTCAATTCCGCGTTAAAGCGTTACCGCTTTCTCCTGCAGCAAGCGGAACTGATGCAGAACCATGGGGCACAGGAAAGCCGCCAGTATGCCGAGCATGAGCTTGTATCACAACTTTGTCCTATACGCGGAAACCTCTCTCTTCGCCATAATCTATGAGGTTTTCATTTATATCGTTCCTGCCGTAAGTAAATCCTGCGTATACATCCTGTATATTATCCATCAGCGGTTCGGATGTGTCATCCTTGCTTACAGTATCATACGCATCGCGAAGTTTTTTAAACATCTGCCGCAAAGCATCCAGGTTGTCTGCCTTATTGCCGAACATATCTCCCGCAAGCTCTCTGTCGGCAAAATTATATAAAGAAAACAGATTTTTTGACAACTCATATTGAAAGTCAAGAGCGGAGCGCATCTGCAGGATGCACTCCCTCGCCATCTGTATGCTCTTGGTAAATTCCTCCGTATTGCCGTCATTATGCGCATTTGCCGCGTCATCTAAATGCTCCAGAAAAATATCATACGATACTACAACAAGCTGTGTCCGGTTTGCCTGTGTAATACGCCTTGTGAACATTTGTTTTTTCTCGCCTGTCACTTAAACACACAACCTTTCATAATGCCAATTATTGTATAAGCTGTAATACCTGCTGAGGTCTTTCGTTCGCCTGCGCGAGCATTGCCGTAGAAGACTGTGTCAATACCTGCATCGTTGTATACTCTATCATTTCATCAGCCATATCGACATCCATAATTCGCGAATATGCCGCTGTCATATTCTCTTCGCTTGTGTCGAGGTTCGTTATGGTGCGCTCAAGACGGTTGGTATACGCGCCTATCTTTGCACGGATAGACGAAAGCTGGTTGATCGCATTGCTGACGATGTTTATTGCCTCAGTAGCCTTATCCTCTGTAGTCAGGTCAAAATTGTCAATGCCGAGGTAAATAGCGTTAAGAGCGGGAATTTCCACCGCGATCACCTGTCCTTCACTCGGACCTACCTGAATTCTCATCGCGCCCTTGCCTGTAAGGTTAAACTGCAATCGTTCTTTATCCCCATCCGTAGTCCAGTCTCCTTTCCCCACAGTATACTTTGTCTTAGTGGCAATAGTCTTGGAGTACGCATAATCCTCAATATTTCCGTTCGCATTCGGAACTTGCATTGATATCTTCTGCGGTGTCGGATTGCCTTTTAATTCTACCATTGCCACAAAACCGCCGTTTGTGGCATCATATGTAACAGCCGTTACACTCTGTACATCAAGACCCGCCTTTTTTAAGTCTTCCTTAAGACCGCTGAAGCTGTCAAGGCTGCTCTTCTCATAAACATCATAAGTTGAACTCGTTACGTCATACTCTGTAGTTATATCGCTTATGCTGCATGAATATGTCGTCCCATTAACACTAAAGGTTACAGGCAGATCTTTATAGCGGTAAATTTCAATGTCCGGAGTTGTCTCTGTTTCCACAGTTGTCCCATCCAGACTTTTCTCATCCAAAGCCTTCATAGTAAGCTTTAATTCAAAGTCATCCTTGCCCTTTATTATAATGTCCTCACCGTCTATCTCGACCTGTATATCATCAGGAAATCCTTTGATACCGCTTATATCATCATAATCAGTAGGAGTTTTATCGATCTCATCCTGCATAATAAGCCAATCCTTGATCTTATCTACGCTCTCTACGGCAAATCTCTCCGTATGTTCTCCGCTGCCATCGGAACCATTATAAGTCGTATATTCATCATAATAATAATACTCTATTTTTTCCATAGCATATGTACCGCTCACAACGCCGTCAGAGTATGATTTGACTCTTATATTCTCAGAATTTGAATATCCTTTATACGCAAATGTTCCGTCGAGAAGGTTCTGAGAGTTAAACTGTGTAGTATCGGCAATCCTGTCAACCTCAGCGACAAGCTGATCTATTTCTTTTTGTATCTGCAGTCTGTCAGAGTCTGAATTAGTACCGTTTGCCGCCTGTATGGACAGCTCATTCATTCTTTGAAGGATATCATGAATCTCAGCCATAGCGCCGTCTGCCGTATTTACTACGGACACACCGTCGTTCGCATTCTGATTAGCTCTGTTAAGGCTCTTTATCTGGGCATTCATTTTGCGCGCAATAGCAAGGCTTGCGGCATTATCCTTTGCGCTGTTGATCTTATAACCGCTCGACAGCTTCTTGATCGAAGCGGATAACCTTGTGTCGTTGTTGTTTAACGCATTTTTTGCTATTAATGATGATACATTGTAATTAATTCTCATTGTAATTCCTCCATGCTACATTTAAAATTAAAAGTCATAAGCTTTTTATCGCTGCAATGAACGCTTTCGCCGTCTTATACAGTTCAGCTGTCGATGTCCTGTGTCCATCGGCGGCTTCTGTATCTTTGTCTTTTCCGAACTTATTCAAATCGACTGAGTCCGAATGTACCAGATTTATCTGTATCTGCCTGTCCTTACCGTCCGAAAGTTCATCCGTTACCGCCTTTTTTATCTGTTCAAGCTCATTTTCTTCCTGCCTGTTGTCAAAGACTATCATTCCTAAGATCTTACCCTGCTTTACGTCAAAGTCCGCCGCAACTTTGCCAAGCTTATCCGAGTCGAGCGTTATCGACACTTTTCCTGCTTTTGCCGCGTTATGGTAAATCTTTAAATTGACTGAGGTTATCTCACCCTTGATATTTACCGGCACTTCGTAATTCTCTTCTCTTGCGAAACTGCCTGCAAGCGCCAATCCTTTGTACAGCATTTTTGCCGCTTTCAAGTCGATCTGTGACACGCCGTCTTTATTTACAAGATTTTCAACTGCCTTACCTGCCTCGTCTATAAGTTCCTCATAACCTTTAACTGCGCTTTCTTTGTCCGTAAGGCTCTCTATAAAGCCGTCCGACGGATTTTCCTCATCGTCAGCACCGTCATCGCTTTGATCATCATCCGCTTGAGGCGCGGAAAAAATCTGCCTGAAAAGAGAACCGCGCTCCATAATGAGCATCGATGCTGCCTGTATATTGTCAACACTTACAGCCTGACCGTAATCCATAAGAGTTTGGATTATCTCGTCATCCGCTTTTCTCGCGTCATTCAGATTATTTTGGAAATCATCAAGCTCCTGCTTTCTCTGTTCGTAAAACTCCTGTGAGTTCTGAGGAAGCTGCATTGTCTTAAGGTCATCCGCAAAGCCTTCAATAGTGGTGTCTGCCGTGATATCCGCCATCTTAAGCTTGTCTAGATCTGTTCTGTTTGCAAGTTCATCATTTATCTCACCCGAAAGCCTTGCATAGTAACGCTCTTCTGCCTCATTATGTCTGCCGTTATCCGCACCGCTTTCAAATCCTGCCATGATCTGCGCGTCTATCGCTTTGCCTTTTGATATAAGAGTTTCAAGCCCGCCGAAACCGTCGTCGATCTGAAAGTCCATATTTTTGCCGGCTCTTGCCTTTGTCCTTACGGCTGAAAGCATATTTTTAAAGTTCATTTCCGCGCCTGTCGCAACAAGACTTCCGATAACAGCTCCGTCAGTCTTCTCAATCTGCCTGAACATGCGGTAAATACCAATATATGCTTCTCTCTCGTCATCCGTGATCGCATTGCTTCTGTCAAGCCTTTGAAGGAACTTTGAAAAGCGTTCGGCATCGGAAGCAGGATCCCTGTCCTGTCCGTTAAGATACTCGTCAAGCTCTTCCATAGTCATTTCAAGGGGATTTTTACGGTCACGTATCATATGAAGCGTAACGGCGGGGGTCATCCGTCTTATCACGCCGCATACCTTGCTGTCCGCTTCTTTAACGGCTTTTATGTTTTCTTCGTTGATCTCCATAGTATTGTAGCCAAGGATCCTTACCGCACGCCTGTTGGCATCGCTTGTCTCAATACCCATATCTTCAAGAATGTCGTCCACATTCCTGAATGCTTTGCTTATGCTGTCCCCTAAATCTTTTCTCGGGGCTGTCATAAGCGTTTCATAAGAAGACGCGGCATGTCTTTGCTGATCGTTCTGAAATTCTTTTCCTTCGCTGTGAAGCGCCGCTATCGTATACGGCTTTGACGATACCGCTATCTTTCCGACCAATGCAGCAGGCATACCGCCAAGCTCTTTAGTCTTAGTCAGTGTCTCTTCATATATGAGAGCCATCCTGTTATTTTCCTCGGGTGTCTCTCCTCTGAACAATGCCGCCCTGATGCTCTGCTCCGCTGCCTTAAGCTCGTCAACAAGCTGTGAAAGCGCTGTCGTATCTATTGAAATACCGCTTTTAATGAGATGCCTGTTTGCATCCACGCTCATCATCAGGCGTATCTCCTCAAGCTGACGTCTTGCCTCGATCTCCTTTAAAGACGGCTCGGCGTTATCTGTCTGATATCCGTCAAGCTGCTCCTGCGCCGCGGCAAGATTTCTGATATTAAGCTCTTCGTCCGACTCTACTGCTTTATGTATTGCTCCATCGGAAATGCTATCGACCATATCGATGACTGCCTGTGCCTGACGCGCAGCTGACATTTCCCCTGTCATAAGCGCATCTGTCGGCTCTTTGCCATTACCAAGCGCATTCACACAAAATTCAACAAGTTTATCCTGTGTCATCGGCAGCTGCAGATTTTTTAATTCTGACACAAGCGTCAGATTTTTGCTGTTTAATTCTATCCCCGCTTCAACAAGCCACTTGGCATCCTCAACCGCCTGAGCTTTCGTCTGCTCATCGGTATCAAGACCTGCCTGTTTTACGACCGATTCTATTCTGCTCTTTAAATTATCCCAGTTTATATCCTGCGCTTTTTTAGCATAATATTTTCCGTAGTTGCCTGACCCCTCGCTGTAATAGCCCTGTGCCTGACGCATATCCGATGTGCTTGAAAACTGCGCCTTATACAGGTTTTCTATGGTGGGCTGTTTTTGGTTAGTCACCATATATTTAACGGCATCCTCGCTCAGTTCACCTATCCCGAGAGCCTGTGCAACCGCATCTTCAACAGCCGAAACATTCTCTTTTGTGACGGGCAGGTCATTTTCTTCCAAAAGCGCCGGAATATCCCTGCTAAGCTCATTTGCCTGTACGCGGCTTCCCGTTATCTCTTCCACCGTCTTGGCATCAAGATCGTCGTTGTAACCTTTTATCTCCACTCCTGCTTTGGCAAGTGTGACTTTTATCTCATCCACTATGCTGACATATGTCTCTACATCCGTGCTTGCGGGGTTAAAGCCTTCTTCCTGCATTTTCTGCAGATCTTCCCCTGAAACACAACTAGACATCACAACCATAAAGTCTTTCTGGATATCAACGTTCATATTGTCCGCTTGCTGCATAATATCTTCTGCGGTCAATCCATGACCCTGATATGCTTCGTTATCCATAACTTTATCTGCGATGTCCAATGAATAGCCGTTATCCCACGCTGTCTGCGTACGGGAAGGCGGCTGATATGTAGTTGTAATATTGTCAGTATTCGCCGCTGCCTTGGTGGAGAACTGTGAGTCTAAATTAACGTTCATATACATTTCCCCATGCTTTCTTATGTCATATCTAAATACTTCGTTACCTTATATGTCGGCTAATGCGTGAAAAAACTTTAGATATTTTAAAAAATATGTGTTATTCTCTGACAATTATCGCGTCTAAAATATCAGGATGCAGCCACACACCGTTTTCCCTGTCCAAAAGCTGATATGTGCTTCCATTATCCCACCAAAAACATGGAATACCGTTGTCTGACGCAAGTTTTGCATAAAACCCCGCCCACTCTGCGCGCGCGGCTTCATTTTCCTTGTCTATGCAGCCAAATTCGGTTACTGCCACAGGAATTTTTTTATCGATAAAAAGGCGTTTTAAATCCGCAAATATGCTTTCAATCTGCTCTGTATCTTTTGGAACGGACGCGCTCCATTCGTCAGTTCCTTCTTCATCCTGACAGAAAGAATAAGGTTTATACATATGTACTGCAACGATAATATTTCCGTCGGGTACTTTCAAATCTTCCAAAGCCTGTGTTTCCGTATTCGTCGCATATGCCGATATCATAAGATAGCGCTTGCTGTTAATGCCTCCTGCCGCGCGTACCGTATCAACAAAAGTTTCATTGAGACGGTTTACCATTGCTCTTAACTCCGGCGTCCCTTCGTCCCATTCATGCTCACTGTCCCTAAGACGCGCTTCATTCATCCCCTCGAATATAAGCCTGTCGTCATAGTCGGCAAAGCGTTCCGCGATCTGCGTCCACGCTTTACGGTACATTTCGCATATTTCATTTTCACGCTCTGTTTCAAGGTTGAGCCATTCTTCATGATGAGTGTCAATGACGACATACAGATCTTCGGCAAGAGCCATATCGACGACATCAGCAGCCCGCTGCATCCATCTCTCGGATATAATGCCGTTCCCGTCAATATGGTCCTCCCATGTTATGGGAATACGGACGCTGTTAAATCCCACCTCGCGTATAGCGCGCATCTGTGTGCTGTCGATATCCGGATTTCCCCAATAATTTTCATAAGAAAGCTCGTCTTCATCCGGCTTATATTCCCAAAGTCCTGTAGAATCCATTGCGTTTCCAAGATTTATCCCTTTTCCCAGTTTAGCGGCAAAGCGCAAGTCTTCCCTGCTTTTCCAAATAAGCGCCGCATATGCGGCGCTTATTATCAGTACAACAAACAATAATAAACTTATTATTTTTGTTCCTTTTTTCATTATACAAGTTCCTTTTCGTCAAAATCCGTTTTCTTTGGCGCTGTGCTCTTTTGAGGCTCTTTAAACGCAGCTTTCTTTCCGGCGCGCGCCTGCCTGTTTGTCTTGGCAAGCCAATCCAAAAGAAGCGCCGACTTTTCCTCATCGCGGATGAGTTCATTAATATTGGTCACATTATAAAGCCGCTCACCTGAATGTATCTTTGTTTCGTACACACAATGAAGTACAAGTTCATCCGTAAGCCATATAGTCAGCCTGTCGGGAAGGCTTGACTCATCAGTACTTGCATAACAATAGTTAAAATCGCAAAGATGCAATCGCCTGTTAGCGTACTCCTCCCCTTCTTCGCTATAATATACCATTGTATCCAAAAGTATTCGGGGATATTGACGTTTTTGGTAAAACGGCGTTGAAACCCTTTTCTGCGTATTGAGCTTCAGGTCTTCAAAGCTTCCGCTGTCTTTTTTTATCTCCTGCGGAAGAACGGGTATCCTGTCGTAAATTATCTGTAAATAATCATCCCATGTACCCATGTAATCCGTAATCTTCAATGAATAATTCCAGTAGTCATCTCTTTGGTTTACGAATACGACTCTTGCTTTCAGTTTCGCCGTATACATATCGTTTGCCAAATCAACTGTTACATCCGTATCTTCGGGTATATAAAACGGCACATCCAACAGAACCGATATTCCCGTTTCCGATATATCCCTCGTGACACCGCGTATCTGCTGGATGCCATCATCCATAAGACAATCCATCTTAACGCTCACACGTTCCGATTTTCTGTACGGCACGCGTCCGTCAACAAAGAAAAGCGACATAACAAGCAGGAACATGTTATAAACAAGCCAGAACAACACGACGATAGGACCGAATGAACCACTGTCAAACATAATAAATATACAGTTTATAATACCTATAACAGACAATATTATCAATATAAGAAACGGTATCGTATAAATAAGGTTCTTTCCTTTTTGGTTCTGCTGTTCGCCTTTGCTTGTTACTTTAAACTTTTTAAGCGTAATGCCAAAGCTTTCCAAAATTATCGGTATAAGCATATACGGGAAAAGCACCGTCTCATAAATGCTGGTCCATTTTGTCGAACGTATATTGTTGCTGAGCATCCTCAGGCTTATATTACTTGTAATATACATCGGAAGCCAGAACAGGATAACCTGAGGCAGCGTACATTTAAACACCATAAATCCGAAAGCCGCGTATAAAATCGGCGACATTATATAGATAAGCCGCTTTATCGGCGCATACCAGTACCAAATAGAAGCCCAGTAATTAAGTTTCTGTGAAAATGAAAGATCCGGGGAAGTATAAATGTGCATTTTCCTTCCTGTAGCTATTACGCCTCTCGCCCATCTTATACGCTGTTGGATAAGTCCCTGAAGATCAGTTGCAGACATACCCGACGCAAGCGGTTCTCCCACGCCAAGGCTTACATATCCCTCTTTCTCAATGAGAATACCTGTCGCAAAATCCTCGGTTATGGCATTCGTGTAAAATCCTCCTATCTTTTCCAATGCCTCCCTGCTCAATATGGTGTTTGAACCGCCGTAAATAACACTGTTGGTCTTTGTCCTTGCCACCTGGATATCTTTGTAGAAGTAATCCTGTTCATTAGGTATCCTTCCCTCGGAAAACAGATTAAACTGGAAAAGGTCAGGATTGTAAAAGCACTGCGGCGACTGGATAAATCCAAGCTTGATCTTATCTTCTTCCTTGCGTCCTTCGTTCTTTATCTCCGCATCGACAAAGTACGGTACAAGCTTCATCAGAAAATCGCTCTTCGGTATCATATCCGCATCAAGCGTAACTATATAAGGCGAATTTGAATGTGCAAGCGCATTATTCAGATTACCTGCCTTAGCGCCCTTATTATCGGGGCGGTCAAGATAATTAACTCCCATCTGTGCCGCAAGCGCGCGCATCTCGGGTCTTCTGTTATCATCGCACAAATAAATATGCACCTTGCTCTTATCAGGGTACTCCATATGTTTGCATCCGTTTATCGTCTTATAAAGAAGCGACGGTTCCTCGCTGTATGTAGCTATAAATACGTCAACGTGCGGAAAAAGCGCCTCGTCCACCTTCGGAAGCGCATATCCTTTTACCGACGACATATTGGCATAATGGACAAACGCCTCGACCATACCGAGCGCCTCGACTATTAAAAGCGAGATACCTGCCACGACAGACACGATGCCATATTCAAACGGAATGGTAAAAAATATACGCCATACCAGATATATTATCGTGAAAAACATATTTATCAGGAACCATACTTTTCCTTTGCTGCTGTGTAAAAATTCTCTCATTCGACCCCTCCTGCCGGCTTGTTATTTGTGTTAGTTTCTTCTTTAAAAAAGTTGAATGCGCTGCTGTTTATATTATACGGATATACTTCAATTATGACATAATCAAAAGTATTCTCCTTCAAATAAGTTTCTATATCAAGCTCTCTTGTCTCCTCCAATGACCATATGGCATCTATGCGTCCGCACATCGGCATCATAAACGCCATGACCGGGGAAAAATAAGAGTCGCGTATCATAAATATGCTGCATCCTTCCGGATTTTCTTCATTGACAATACTCTCATAAACTCTCAGACCGTTAAGATACAGAGAATACTGCGAGTCTGAATATATATCCGTTTTATCTGTCAATACTTTTGTATCCATAAGCGTCTGTGTAAAACCGCCGTCATAATGTGCAGTCCTGCCGCTTTCCATCATACATTCACGTGTAAACTGCCCTTCAAAATGAGGCCATAACGCCGTAAAATCTTCTATTTCACAAAAGTTTACGCCTGTTTTCCTGCCCATAGAACCTAACATTCCCGATTTATATGTAACCATATCATAATTGTCAATATTCATATAATATCCGTCAGGATCCAAATCTTCATCAAAACTTTCTTTAAATTTATTTACGATTTCCTTTGTGGCACAAAACGCCGCCGGAATAGTCCAGTGATGGTCAGTCTTAAAAAAAGTATCTTCATAAGAAATCTCTTCATTAGGGATATATTCACCTAAGTCAAGAGTTTCCACTCCTAAACGGTTCAAATAAAACATCATCTCGTCAACTATGTAACCGGGATCATTTACAGGCATACCTGTACGAAGCTTAGTATACTTTTTGTTATACTTTCCGGGCGGTACTACAAATAACACCTTCGTACCGCTTTGAGCGACATAATCCTGCAGCCGTTTTATTCTGAGCGAATACTCAAAAAGTCTCGTGTCTTCCTCGCGGAAAAATGACGCGTAATGCAGAAATCCTTCTTCATCCTTGATATAACTGAAATTATTACATTCCCGCTTGTCCAGTAATACCTGTACATACGCATAGGTCTCTATAAAATCCATTTTACGGTGCATATTCTCCGTAATCGCCGTATCAAGAGCCGAAACGGATGCCCCGTCGCCGTTAAGACATTCCTTAAGGGGTTCATAGCTATAGTAAAAGTTCACCGCCGCAAATCCAAATACCGCAGCCATAAACACTATTGCAAAAATACGTTTTTTCAACATATATTTATTCATTCATACCACCCCCGTTCAAAAAGCCTAGAAGTTAAAGTATATAAACGGATTGTACGTTCCGCTTGCAAGATAGCTTACGCTAACGATCAACAGCAGCAGCATCCCTATCGGGTAAATTATCGTATATACCATATTTACTGCCGAATTGGGTTTTTTGTACAGAATATTATTCATATTCCGCGCAATAGGCGTTGAAAACAAAATTCCAAGTACAATGAACACCCAGTTTTCACGTATGAGCATTACCGCCAGTTCGCTGTAAAATCCATTATTGTTGACTCCGAACATATTCATAAAAAAGCGTCCCGCCTGATACAAGTCGTTTGCCCTGAAAACTACCCATGCCGCATTTACCACCATAAGCGTGTAAAAATGTTTTATGAAGCTGCTCTTCATCTTCTTCGGGTACTCAAAAAATCTTTCGGCAAGCTGGAATACAAAATAATACAGACCCCAGAATATAAACGTCCAGTTTGCCCCATGCCATATTCCCGTTAAGAGCCATACAATGAATATATTCCTGACCATATAGTCCTGATTATTCACACGGCTCCCGCCAAGCGGAAAATATACATACTCGCGAAACCAGTCGGTGAGCGATATGTGCCATCTCTTCCAAAAATCCGACACGGATGTCGCTATATACGGATAATTAAAGTTTTCACCGAACTTAAAGCCAAAGCAGAGTCCCAACCCTATAGCCATATCCGAATAGGCGGAAAAGTCAAAGTAGATCTGAAGCGTATATGAAATACTGCCAAGCCATGCCAGCATCACGGGCACAGGCATCCTGTCAGTACCGATTGCGGACCACTGGAAAACATTGTCTGCAATCGCCGCAAAACAGTTTGAAAGCAGCACCTTTTTGCCAAGTCCCGTGGTAAAACGGCAAAGCCCAAGCGCGATCTTATCAAAACTTTCCTTACGGTTGCGTATCTGATCGGCAACCGTATTATACTGGATAATAGGTCCTGCGATAAGCTGCGGAAAAAACGCTATGTAAAGTCCGACATAAAAAGGGTTTTCCGCCTTAGTCGTGCCGCGGTATACATCAACGACATATGAAAGCGCCTGAAAGGTAAAGAATGAAATACCTATCGGCAGCGGAAGTTCAAAACGCGGCAGCGCGCCGCTGTCAAATAATCCAAGACTGTCAAGGACAAAGCTCAGATATTTGAATATGAACAATGCCGCAACATTAAGAGCAACTGACAGCCATAACAAAAATTTCTTATATATTCCCTCTGTGTTGTCTACACCGTAACCTATAAGTGAATTTATCAGAATGGAATAGATCATCAAAAACACATATACAGGCTCGCCCCACGCGTAAAACACAAGGCTCGCTGTCAAAAGCAGAACATTTTGCAGCATCCGCGAAAATGAGAGTATATAATAAAGCAAAAATACAATAGGAAGAAAATAGAACAAAAATACCACACTCGAAAAAAGCATATCTACTCCTCATTCTTTCCCTTCATTTTTTTATAAATTACAAGTGCCGCGATAAGCGCTGCGATAAGCACTATCCTTATCGCCCAAATATATAAGGGCGACTGTATCATTTCCAAAAAATAATGCCGCTCCGCTACCATTTCAGGACTTACAACAACATGTTCCATAACGCGCCAAACCTCCCGCTACTTTGATCCTCCATACTGCATATGGCGTTATCACTCTAACCTTTTCGATTGATAAGAAATGACGGTACCAAAAATAATGTCATTATTATCAAAAGAAACAGCTCATTCTCATTCTTTATTGAAGTATTATATTCCGCAAGATCGTAAAGCTTTGTGAGTTCTGTCTGGATTATATTGCCATGCTTATGAAGGTATGTCCGTATATTATAAAGCTCCTGTTCATACTTATCATTAAAACGGCTTATTATGACCCCGTCTTTTTCATAATCGAGAAGATAATAATTTCCCGCTCTTGAAAACGAACCGTCTTCATAATCCTGTGCCCAGCGGTACCACTCGCGTACCTGAGCTGATTTTAAATAAGCTTTTGCCTCGTCTATTATTCCGAAAACATGCTTTTCCGACAATATGCCGTCGCGCAAAACGGCGTAGCGTTCTTTTAAGCATGTTATAAATCTCTCGTCCTTACAGAGCTGTTCAAAAAACGGTTTTGTCTGAAACGCCATCGTCTCAACTTCCATTTCATCCTGAAAGTAATTGTTCATACCTTGGTCAAAATCCCAAACAGGTCCGATATAAAGCTTGCCTCCGGAATTTTTGTACATATATGTGGAATGTTCTCCGGCGTCATAATTTCCGAAAAATTCATTTATCAGATAATAATCCACAAAAGAGTCTATATCTATATACTTATCATAAACCTTAAACAGATCGGCGTTGTCTGAATATATCACCCTTTCAATATGTGAGAAATCTTCTTCGATAAATTTTTTTGCCTCGTCGGTAAGCCTGCGTTCAGACGGATATTTTACGCCTATCCACTCCTGCGATATACCGCTTAAGCGCCCATACGTATCAAGCATAACATCAAAATTGGTGAAGCGGTCTCTTCTTACTATATAACTTGTATAACTGTTTTTTTGCTTAAATTGATCTATATTTACACGGTTCTCGCCCCGCGCTATGGTCTCCATAAGCAGATAGACGCCCTCGTATTCGTAACCTTCTTTCGTCGCCAAAAGCACTTCGCAATATTTGCTGTCAGGCGACATGGCGCTTCCGCCTATCTCAGATGCGATGCGGTAACTTAAGTAATTCCGTATCATACTCTTATCTGCCAGACTGCCGTTTAAGATCCATTCGTCGCCTTCGCCCATTCCAAGCAGGTCAACGGGATTTTCAAGTTCATCATCAGTTATTGTCTTGACAAGATACTGCGGTTTATCGAAGCTGATTGATGTGTGTCCGCGTTTTTTGATCCTGATGCGGCTTTGTGCATCGGGCGCATCCGTAAGATGATTTGTACCGCCCGTAGTACCTATAACGGCAATGGAACCGCCGATATAGGGATCTACGCTTTCATCAACTATCTCCTCACTGTTCACAAACCGCTTATACTCCGCGAGTTCCCCGTCAAGCGTCAGGATCACGATAGGAAGATTTGACGAAAACTGCTCATCGACGATAAAATCTTCTGATATATGCAAAAGCGGATCCTCTTTGCCTGTGTCGGGCGGAAGCGTTTCATATACTCCCTCCTGCGCCTGCTGCTTATCAGTATTAAGCGCCCTCTGCATCATTCCAAGCAAACCCAAAAGCACCAGACAAATCAATCCTATAATAAACCATGTGCTTTTTTTGTCCGTCATTGTTTACCTCATTTCTACTGGCTGATCTCATCGTCCTGCCTTACAAAACTTATGGAACGGACGCCCTCTATCGATGAGAGTGCCTTCATACATGAACCGTTTATTTTTTCCGATTTCTTAAGCTGCTGGTCTGATACCTCATATATCATTTCTGCCGAGTCGTCTTCGAGAGAAGTGTTTGAAAGGCGCATGGTGGCTTTTCCGTCAAACAGGGAATTTATCCCGTTTTCAAGATGTTCGCATGCCGACGCATCAAGCCTGACTACGACCATTATCCTCTCATTATCCTTGACAAAGCCAAACAGGATAAGGAACATAAATATTATCATTGAGCCTATTCCCGCAATGAGATAATCGGACACGCCGCAGCATATGCCTACCGCGATCGCCCAAAATATGTACGCCGTATCGCGCGAGTCTTTTATTGCGGTACGGAAACGTACAATTGAAAGCGCACCCACCATACCAAGAGAAAGCGCGATGTTGTTTCCGATAACATTCATCACAAGCGTTGTGATCAGAACGAGCATAACAAGCGAAACATTAAAACGTCTGCTGTATACCGCTCCCGAATGTGATATCCTGTAAGATATGTAGACCAATATGCTTATCACACATGCCGCGATAAAATTAATTATCACATCCGACAGGCTGAGCGCTCCCGCGCTTGTTGAAAAATAATTGTAAAGTATCTCTTTCATAATCTAAATTCTTCCTCTCTTTGATATTCTGCGCGCCCTGCAGTATTTACTGTTCGACACCTGCATTTTGTCCGCGCGGTTAATGATTTTCTTGATATAACTGTACAAAAATCCGTTAAATTTTACTTCTAACGTAACTTCGTCAGGTTTCGCCACGGGGTACAGTATCAAATCCTCATCAAATATGTCAAAATTTGATTCCGACGCCCTTAAGTTCATATCAAATGTGATACGGATATCATTTTCATTCCTGTAATAGGCAAGCCTGTCATATTCTACAACACATTTGGGACGATAGCTCCTTGTAATCATGAACGTATAAAGAGACTTCGCCAGCTCTTCGGGATGCTCCAAAAGAAATTCATAATCGCCCGCTATCATCCGCTGCGCTTCCTGCCTGCTTATCGACAGCGAACGTTTTCTCTGTCCGCCCGCGTCTTTTTGTTTTAATTCAAGCTTGACTGTGGAAGCATTCGTATCGTATATCCTAAGCCGTATTTTCTGCCGCTTGTCGTAACCGTCCACTTTATCTTCAAAGTCATTGTCAAACAATGTATCAAAGTAAAGAGACCTCACCCGATATCCCTCTCCTTTGCCGTGCACGTCCTGCGACATTACCGAAGACAGCTTTTGCTTGATTTGATATACTTCCCTCAAAGGGATGATATATTTTAATTCTTTTCTGCTGACATCTAACACGCGCTCTCTTCCTCCTTGGGCAGCGGCTTCATCTCATACAATTCATCGTATGTGTGGAAAGGCTTTCTCTCAGCCGCTTTTTTCTTCCCCCACAATGAACCTGTGATCCCTAATACGGCAAACAGACCTAAAGCAACATACAGCCCGTTATATATCTTAATATATGTAACTGCACCCACAACAGCCGCCCCAAGCAGAGCTGCGAACAGATACATCCTTTTTGCAAGCGCGTTTTTTATATGAAGTGCTTTTAAAACTGATATGATAAGTATAGATAAGAAATAGAAGATACAGACGCCTAAGAAAGTAAACATAACAAAAAAACACATTTTTAATATTAAATTCTGTGTCATCGTATCCGCGACCCGTATTCCCACTAATCCGCAGAAACAACCAAGCGCAACTATGCAGAGCGCCTGAAGATACTTATAACCCATAAAGCAAAGTACCAGTCCCGCCAGAATGAACGCTATAACCATTACAAATGACACAAGTTCATAATTAAAGGTTAATCCGCCTTCCATATCAGGCATTTTTAAAATCCATTCTCCCATCCAAATCTCCTTTCGAGGTGTCAATGTAAGTATTTAATTATATTATATCATTTTTATATTATGTATGAAATACTTTTTTTACACATATTTCGGTCTTATTTTACAAAAATTTTACATTTTTTTAGTCGATTTTGACAAGAGGGAATATAAAAGAGGGGTTTTTGATGTCATACACCAAAAATCCCTCTTTCAATCATATTTTTATCTAAAATTCAAATACAACTGCTGTCAAAGGCGGCATGTTAAATGATATATACTGGTCTTTATAATCACACAAACCGTTTTTAGCTTTGATAGTCTTTGGTATTTTATTACCGTTTCCGCCGAATTTGGCATCATCGGAATTTAAAACAAGCTTATACTGCGTGCTTTCAGGTACTCCGACTCTGTATTTATCGTACATCACGGGTGTAAGGTTAATGGCAAAGAGCATCTTCTGTTTGCCGTCAGCGCTTTTTCTTATAAAGCTGTATATGCTTCTCTCGTTGTCGTCAGCATTTATCCACTCAAAGCCTGCCCAGTCGTTATCGATCTCATACAGGCAGGGGCTCTTTTTATAAAGCTTCAGAAGCTCACCCATAAAATCATGCATGCCTTTGTTTAACGGTTTCGCAAGAAGCCCCCAGTCAAGCTCTCTGGCTTCACTCCATTCACGCTCCTGCGCAAAATCCTGACCCATAAACAAGAGTTTTTTGCCCTCATGTCCGAACATAAATGTATATAACGCCCTGAGATTTGCGTATTTATCGATCTCATAGCCGGGCATTTTGTTTACAAGCGAGCATTTCAGATGAACTACCTCATCATGTGAAAACGGCATAATATAATTCTCACTGCTGTTATAACTCATGGCAAATGTCAGTTTGTTGTGATTGTCCTTTCTGAAATAAGGGTCAAGTTTCATATACTCTAAGAAGTCATGCATCCATCCCATATTCCACTTGAACGAAAATCCCAGTCCGTCGTCTTCAGGTCTTGCCGTTACCTTGGGCCAAGCCGTGGATTCCTCGGCGATAGTCATAACTCCCGGATATGCTCCATGCAGAACGGAATTAAGATGTTTGAAAAACTCTATCGCCTCAAGGTTCTCATTTCCGCCGTATTTATTTGCCACCCATTCGCCGTCTTTCTTGCCATAATCAAGATAAAGCATTGACGCTACGGCATCGACACGCAGTCCGTCAATATGGAACTCCCTTACCCAAAACAGCGCATTGGCAATAAGGAAATTCTTAACTTCATTCTTTCCGTAATTAAATATCTTAGTACCCCAGTCAGGATGTTCACCAAGACGTTTATCGGGATGTTCATAAAGACATGTGCCGTCAAATTCGCAGAGTCCATGCGCATCTCTTGGGAAGTGCGCCGGCACCCAGTCAAGGATCACGCCGACATTGTTCTTATGGAACAGATCGACGAGATATCTGAAATCATCAGGGTTGCCATATCTTGACGTAGGCGCATAATAGCCTGTTACCTGATATCCCCATGAACCGTCAAACGGAAATTCCGCAATACCCATAAGCTCAACATGCGTATACGGCATTTCTTTTAAATACTCAACCATTCTGTCAGCGAACTCACGGTAATTGTAAAAACCATCCTCTGTTCCGTCGGGATGTTTCATCCATGAACCTATATGACATTCATAGATCGACATCGGCTCTTTATTCATGTCTTTTTTGTCTCTTTGTGTCATCCATTTGCTGTCAGTCCACTTAAAATGACCCAAATCGTACACACGGGAAGCTGTTCCGGGGCGCATTTCGGCATAATTTGCATAGGGGTCTGCTTTATATAGTTTTCTGCCGTCAGGAAGTACAAGCAGATATTTGTACATCTGCCCTTCCGTAACACCCTCAACGAACGTGGCAAAAATGCCGCCGTCACCAAGTCTTTCCATAGAAGACGCACTCTCGTTCCATCCATTGAACTCTCCTATTACATAGACTTCTTTCGCGTTAGGCGCCCATACAGCAAAAAAATAGCCGTCTTTTCTGCCTTTTTTGCATGGGTGCGCGCCCAGCTTTTTGTAGATCTCATAATGTGTGCCCTGCCCAAATACATATTGGTCAGCGTCTGAAATAAATACTGTTGTGTCGGTATTCATTCACCCTACCCCCATTTACTTTTTTGTTGCAGCATACGCTACATAAAATCCCTCTCTTTTAAGACGATCATGTCCTCGCTGTCGTATCTCTTCGCAAAAAGCACATCTACAAAATTTTTGATCTTTGACCTTTTTGACTTCCAAATGGCATCATCAATAATAGCTCTGACTTCATCCTTTGTCACTACATGATTGCCGCCCTGCATATTGGATATCCTTGTATAAAGCGCTAATATGCCAAGCTCGTCAATGGAATATTCAAGCGCAAGCGCATAATTTTTGGCATATGCCACAAGCGCATTGTTATCCATCTCCATCAGGTCAACCCGGATGTTGAAATAGTCGGCTATCATAGCCTGTTTCTCCAACAGTTTGGTGATCTCTTTTTTGGTGTCCTCAATAATAACTATTATACCAATACTCTCCTGATTTAAAAGCATCGCCATTTCGTAGAGCTTCTGCTCTGTCATGCCGTTTGCCTTCTCTATAATAATAGCACCATTATTCAATTTATCAAAGACATCTTTCAAATTTCTTAAATTTAATTTCTCGCCCGTAATCTTGGCTATCTTGCCGGAAAAGTTCGCATCCGCCGCCTGAAATTCACGCACAAGGTTCTGCGCAAGCTTTATCGTATCAAGCCCCGCTTCGCCTGTGATTATTATATTGCCTGTATATGCCGCAAGCGTCATCTTGTCAAGTGCGAATAAAATCTGCTTCTTGATCTTCTTTGTAACGGCAAAGTTCTCAAAAAGCTTCTGTTCTTCAGGGGTAAAATTCCTCAGTTCCTCAGGTTTGGCGCCATTTGCCTCTTTCTTTGTCGTCGCAAGGATCTTATCCGATAAAGAACTCAATTCGGCAGTGTTCATCTTGATTTCCTGAGTCCTGAGCGCATCTTCTTTAGCCATCTCGGCTATGCTTTCTTCATCCTCGGGATCAAGCGGCGCTCTGCTCTGAGAATAGTCATTCTCTGTCTGTGCATATTCCTCATCCGAATACTCTTCATCGGAATATCCGTCCTGCGCATATTCTTCGTCGGAATACTCTTCATCGGAATATCCGGTCTCTAATTTAGCGGTCTCTTCAATCTGCGCCGTATCGTCGGAAACATCATACTCTTCAGGTTCTGTGTTCTCCTCGATCTCTTCTATCTCCTCAACTTCATCGGTTTCTTCCGTCTCTTTTATTTCAACGGCGGCACGTGTAATGTCTTCCTGAGGGATCACATCCGTATTCCCGCCGAGTTCTTTTGCGACAAGTTCTTCAAGTTTTGACTGCGGCACCTGACCTGTTATATCCGCTCCTAAGAAATCATCTTCTTCCTCTTTCTGTCCGCCTGCAGGTTTGCCCTCGTATTCGTCTATCATTTCATTCTTTACAGCGTTGTCAAAATTGGCAATGATCTTGCCTGTCTGACGCTTGACCTGCTTCATCACTGCTTCCTGACTCTTTTGGACATTTTCCTGCTTTATATGTTCCCATTCAGCAAGAACATCATCAAGGTTCATCTGACCTGTCATCGGCTGGAATGTCTCTTCCGCTGTTTTGTCATCTTCCCCGGCTTCAACAGTTTTAACGGCTTCACTGCCTTCAGCGGTGCCGTTTCCTTCCGCGTCGTCCTTCATAAAGCGCGCATCATCTCCCGGCACGAAAACTTTCTTAATGGCTCCTGTATTCGGTTCAGGGCTTGCCTCTGATACCTTGCTCACCATTGCCGCCACTTTACCTGTATTGCGCGGTGCCTCTTCCTTCTCCTGCTGTATATTTTCATTGTCTTTGGCTTCTTCCCCGTCTGCGTCAGGTGCTTTACGAAGCTTATCCAACTGCTCTTTCGGCGAAACATATGTGCGCGTCTCAAAGCTGCTTTCCGGCTCGATATCCAAGTTTTCCTTTGCAAACATATCCTCGTCGTCATCGGGGAAAAGTTCTTTCATGCTTTCCGCAACTACCCTTTGCAGATTAATCGTATTATACTGGCTCATATCTTCACCCGAATAAGACGGCACGGGTGCGGATGATGATGCGGAAGGCTCAGAAGAAGGTACAGGTTCCGGTTGGGAATCGGAATAACTATTTTCGTCAAATGTCTGCTCTACATAAAATTCCCCTGTATCGCTGTTCCTGTTATATGCCTGTTCATCATATGGTTCTTCGCTGTATGGCTCTTCATTATATGCCTCTTCGCTGTAGGCTTCCTCACCATAAGCCTCTTCGTCATAGACTTCTTCATTATAAGAGGCGTCATCATAAGTCTCTCCACTGCCTGACTCTTCACCATAAGCTTCTTCATCATAAGGCGCATCGTCGTAAAGTTCCTCGCCGTAGCCCTCATCATTATACGGTTCATCGGCATATTCCGTCTCATTATACGCGCCGTCATTATATGTATCTTCGGCATATGCGCCGTCTTCGGCGTAATCTTCCTCGGCGTAATCTTCTTCAGCGTAATTTTCTTCGCTATACTCCTGCTGCCCGTTATCGTCTTCATAGCTGACTTCGCTTGTGTAATTCCTGTCGGCATTGCCTATCATAATGTCATATTTTGCCTGTTGGACATCCGTGAGCGGTACATGAAGCATTTTAAGCTCCATCGCTTTCATCACATATGCGCCGTCGCCAAAAAACAGAATGATATCGTCACATTCCTCAACACATTTTGTCGCAAGACCGACTCTGTGATAAAGATAGGCAAGTTCATAAGCCCATTCTTCCTGATAATCTCTCTTTTTTAACTCCTCCAAAAGCTCGATGCGTTCTTCAAGGCTTGCTTCCTGCGCCTCCAAAATACGATAGCGCAGCGTAAAGACACCGTTATCCCTTGGCGCCAGCTTTACAAACTCCTTATAGTACTCTATCGCCGCCACTACGTCATCCAGCTCGATAGAAACTTCGCAAAGCAAATAAACTACTGAACGGTTGGTAGGATATTTGTCATATGCCAAAAGCAATACCGCCCTGCTGTCCTCATTGCGTCTGCCGGTCCTGTAGAGTGCCGCCACTTTAAGAAGCATCGTGATATTCTTGACACGCCGCCAGTCGATCATATCCGCTATATTCACTGCTTCAGCGTACTTCTCTTCGTCAATTAACTTTGATAATTCTTCTGAACGGACCTTATATTCATATTTATCCAAGTAGACTCACCTCTGTAAAAAATCATGTATACTCCCACGGACAGTTTAACACACTGATTTTTTGATGTCAATGCTGATAGGGGTCCAAATTCATATATTTTGTGTTTTTTTGTCGGCTGACATACTAAATATTCTATAAAATGCCGTTTGACATGTTATTTGACAGCTCCGCAAACTGCTCAAGGGTGAGCGCCTCTCCTCTTATGTTTGGCAAAAGCCCCATGCTTTCAAGCGCAGACGATACGTCATCTTTTGAAAGACTTAAATCAAAGGCATTATTTAAACTGTTTATGAGGGTTTTCCTCCGTTGGTTAAATGCCGCTCTTATAATACGGAACATAAACTTTTCATCCTTTACGGCAACAGGCGGCTCCTTGCGGCGGGTCAGTTTTACAACGGCGCTGTCAACATTGGGGCGCGGCATAAAACATCCCGAAGGAACGGTAAACATAAGGCGCGGCTCTGCATAATACTGAACAGCAAGCGAAAGCGCGCCGTAATCCTTAGTCCCGGGTCCGACCTGCATACGCTGCGCAACCTCTTTCTGTACCATTACGGTAATGCTTTCCATCGGTATGTTATTTTCAAAAAGTCCCATTATGATCGGCGTTGTGATATAATAAGGAAGATTTGCGACGACTTTTATCGGTTTCCCGTCGTTTTTTTCGTCAGCTATCGCATTGATATCTGTTTTTAAAATATCTTCATTTATAATTGTCACATTATCATATCCCGAAAGCGTGTCTTCCAAGACAGGTATAAGTTTTTTATCGATCTCCACGGCGACTACTTCGCGCGCGTTTTCGCACAGGTACTGCGTCATAGTGCCTATCCCGGGACCTATCTCCAATACACAGTCATGTTTTGTCACTTCGGCAGCGCTGATTATGTTTTCAAGGATGTTCGTATCTATAAGGAAATTTTGTCCGTATTTCTTTTGAAAATTAAAATTGTATTTTTGCAGCACCGCTATTGTACTGGTTGGGTTTCCCAATGTCGGCATATATCAGTTCTCCTATCTTCATTCTTGATCTATGCGGTACATCCGCTTTGCATTTTCCGATGTTATCCTTATCGTATCTTCATATGATATTCCCTTTATCTCAGCAATCTTTTGGGCTATAAACGGGATGTTGAGGGACGAATTGCGCTTCCCCCTGTTTGGCTCAGGCGCAAGGTAAGGGCTGTCTGTTTCGAGAAGTATTTTTTCTATAGGAACTGCTTCTACTGTTTCTTTCATTTTTTTACCGTTTTTAAATGTGACCACTCCGCCTATCCCGATGTAAAATCCCATCCTGACAAATTCAAGGGCAAGTTCGGCGCTATAAGAGTAGCAGTGTATCACTCCGCCTGTTTCGGAAGCGTTGTTTGATTTCATTATTTCATAGGTGTCCTGTGCCGCATCCCTTGAATGGATTATCAGCGGCTTTTTTAATTCTGCCGCAAGTTTGATCTGTCTTTCAAACCAATATTTCTGCACATCCCTTGAAGGTTCATCCCAGTAATAGTCAAGACCTGTTTCTCCTACAGCGACCACTTTCCTGTTTTGGCACAGTTTATGCAGTCGGGTAAATTTTTCATCGTCTAATTCGACAGTTTCGCTGGGATGCACTCCTGCCGCCGCATAGATGAACGGATATTTGTCCGCAAGCGCTATACTCTGCTGTGTGCTTTTCAGATTTGACCCTACATTTACAATATATTCGATATCATTCTGCTGCATTGAAGAAAGCAGCGTTTCCCTGTCTTCATCAAATGCTTCGTCATCGTAGTGTGCATGCGTTTCAAAAATCATTGTACTGCTCCTTTTGTTTTATATATAAAATTTTATATAAAAAATTCTCTCTTGGCAAGTCATACATTCCCTTTTTAAATTTTCTCCGATTTTTATTTTTTATGATTTTTTAAAAAAGTTGTTGACACTTCTTTTTTGCGGTGGTATAGTAGTTATTGTTCGATTAACTGCACCGCTAGCTCAGTTGGTAGAGCACCTGACTCTTAATCAGGGTGTCCAGGGTTCGAACCCCTGGCGGTGCATTTGAAGCACTGTTTTTGGTGATTTGGCATCGGGGACGGTGCTTTTTTTCTGTTAATTTTTTTATTATCATGTTATAATTGTTATGTAATTATTTAACGACCAAAAAGGGGGATTGTTTATGTTTCAGTTTACTGATGACTGTTTGCTGGGTATTGAAGAGCTTGATAATGAACACAGGCATTTATTTGACCTTTTGAACAAGGCACATATTCTTTCTACAACAGATTATCACAGTGATTATTATAATGAACTTAAGGGGCTCATTGAAGAACTTGATGATTACGCGGAACAGCACTTTGAACATGAAGAAGCATATATGATGCAGATACGCGATCCCGAATTGATACGTCAGCGTTCCCAGCATGCATACTTCCGCGAGAAGGTTCGTGAATTTGACTTTGCCGGAATAGACGATGAGGCACAGCAGCAGGCAGTCCTTAACGATCTTGTAATGTTCCTTGCTAAATGGCTGTACAGGCATATAGTGGGCAGCGACATTTTGATCGGCAAGCTTCCTCCTCTTGAAGAATGGCTCGTAAGGGAAAACCCTTGTGAGTTTACGGAAGAATATATGATCGGCGTAGATCTGATCGATAAGGAACACAGAGAACTTTTCCGCATAGTCGATAAGGCAAACAGGCTCGTGCGTTCCTATGATGATTCAGATTATGACAAAATCGTTGCAATAATAAACGAGTTAAAAGAATATACAAAAGAGCATTTTACCGATGAAGAGGAATACATGGAAGGTATAAATTACAGTGGGCTTGATGCTCAAAGACGCGCTCATGCCGCATTCATCGATAAGCTCGAAAGCATAGACCTTAGCGAGATAGACTCCAACCCGCAGGAAAATCTTGAAGAACTTGTGGAATATCTGCTCGGGTGGCTGATAAACCATATTTTAAATTCCGATAAGAAAATCCCGTCAATTTGAGCTTTCACTTGGTTTTACAGGATTGCGCGCCATATCGACGATAAATATTACCGCCGTTATGATGATCGGTATTCCCGCAAGTATGCCTGTCGGTGCGGGTCCTATGAAAAAACTGCCGCCGTCAAAGCTGAACATCGCCGCCTGTGACATCATAACGCTCAGTGAGCTGTGGGCGAATATCGACGGGAATATGCTCCCTGTTCGCAGGCACAGATATGAATATATAATGCCTGTCATCATTCCAAAAATGCACATCGAGATAATTCCGACAATGGGAAACCCTTTGTAATCTGTGCCGTAGTAATAGCCTATCGCTACAAGCGGCGCATACCAAAGTCCTGAAATAAGCCCGCTCAATATCATTGAACATACAGCGCCTGTTTTTCTATACAGCTTCGGAAGAAGATATGCCCTGAAACCCCATTCTTCGCCAAAAGCATTTATGATGTCAAGAACTGGCGCTGTAAATACCTGTATCAAGAGATTTGTTTTAAATGTTGCCACTATATTTACCGCATCCATCGGCTCTCCGCCGTTCCTGTTATACGACTCCACAAAACCTGTCATATTAGGGTCAAAGTTATCCTTAAAAACCACAAAATAGATCACGGCGCCGAGAAAAGTGAGGACTGTCATTCCAAACCAGCCAAACAAAAACAAAAATTTTTTCTCGTAAAAATTCAATTGAAATCCTGACTTGACTAAGCCTTCCCTCGTCAAAAGCCTTGCGATAAGGGCGGCTATCGCAGGGGTGAACATCATCTGCGATATCATGTCCGTCGCCTGCTTTACCATCTCCACATCCTGACTTTTATACATCGGTATTATCGCAAAAAATTCCATAAGCCATGCTACACCGAAGCATAGTACCAAAAAGATGATGAGCCGCTTTGTTTCGACCTGTTTATTATCTACGCCCACAAGGTCATGTCTTCGTTTGTTTTTTGACACGTCTGTCATTTTGCCCTCCATTCCGGCTATCGCTATTTTATCTCGTTTGCCATCATATAAAACTGATAATAAATTCCTTTTCTTTCCATAAGCTCATCGTGATTGCCTTCTTCAGTAATGCCCTCATCCGTAAGTACAAGTATTCTGTCCGAATTTCTGATACTTGACAGGCGGTGCGCTATCGTAAGTGTCGTACGCCCTACGGCAAGTTCGTTTAACGATTTGGCAACCGCATACTCGCTTTCGTTGTCAAGCGCGGATGTCGCCTCATCAAGTATTATGATAGGGGGATTTTTTAAAAATACTCTCGCTATGCTTATACGCTGTTTCTGTCCGCCTGACAGTTTAACGCCGCGTTCACCGACATATGTGTCATATTTGTCTTTAAGCTCGCTGATAAATTCATCTGCGCCCGCTCTCTTTGCCGCTTCCATTACTTCTTCATATGCTGCGCCGGGTTTTCCGTATGCGATATTTTCATAAACGGTGCCTGAAAAAAGATAAACATCCTGCTGTACTATGCCTATATTGCGTCTGAGGCTTTTAAGCGTGAAACTTTTGATATTATTTCCGTCTATTGTAATATTACCGCCCGATACGTCATAAAAGCGCGGGATAAGATTGCACAGCGTCGTTTTACCTCCGCCGGACGGTCCTACTATCGCAAGTTTTTCACCCGCATGGATAGTCAGGTTAAGTCCCGTAAACACTTTATTGTGGTCATCGGGATATTCAAAGCTTACATTCTCAAATACTATCTCGCCCCGCGGATCGACAAGTTCTTTCGCGTCGGGCGCGTCAAATATCTCAATGTCGGCATCCATTATCTGCAAAAAGCGTTCTATGCCTGTAATGCCGCGCTGAAACTGCTCGGCAAACTCAATTATTCTTCTTATCGTGGCAATCAGCGTCGAAACATACATTACATACGCAACCATATCGCCCGGAAGGATTTTACCGTCCATAAGAAAAAACCCTCCGCCTATTATGATCGTGAGGTACATCAGCCCGTCGAAAACCCTCGTTGACGTGTTGAATATTCCCATAAGCATATATGTGTAAGTTTTTATTTTAAGAAATTCCTGATTTCCTTCTTCAAATTTTTCGGATTCAAGTTCCTCATTCGTAAACGCTTTTACCACTTTCTGCCCTAAAAGGCTGTCCTCTATGCGCGCATTCAATTCTCCTATCTGATATCTTTGTCTGCTGAACGCGCTCCGCATTTTTTTGTTGATCATACGGCATACGATCGTCATAACCGGAACGAACACAAATACCATAAGCGTCAGCGGAAGATTTATCGTGGACAATATTATAAATGAAATGACTATTTTAAGCGCAGCAATAAAAAATTCTTCGGGACAATGATGTGAAAATTCCGTC
The DNA here is from genome assembly GCA_947629525.1 of uncultured Lachnospiraceae bacterium. Taxonomy (GTDB): domain Bacteria; phylum Bacillota; class Clostridia; order Lachnospirales; family Lachnospiraceae; genus COE1. The sequence continues at coordinate 18,027 of CANREB010000012.1, read as the reverse complement.
ACTTCAAACAGGTCATTCGTAATGCGCCCCATTATCTGACCGACTTTCGTATTGTTGAAATATGTATTTGAAAGCTGTTGTAAATGCGCATACGCATCGCGGCGCATATCAGTCTCTATTTTTGCGCCCATTACATGTCCTATATCCGCCATATAATAGTTGGCAAGCGCATCTATTATCCTAAGCACAAAATATATAAGCGCAAGCCCTATTATCATACGCGCGCTCAAAAGCGCCACGTCTTCAAGCGCCGTGTTGGTTATCTGCCTTATTATGAGCGGCAGGACTATCTCGCATATCGTCGTGAGCGCGGCGCAGAATAAATCCGTGTAAAGTGTCTTTCGATACGGTTTAAAATACGGCAGAAACCGCCGTATGAGTGTCGATACCGAATATTCCCGTTTTTCCATGTGGTTTCTCCTTGTATATTTTTAAGAAATTTGATAAGTTGTCAGGCTTTTTTGTTTCACTAATTCCCTGATTTAAAATAGTTCTTACCTATATGCAAAAGAACGATATCGGTACCGTCGGCAGCATCATATATTATTCCACCACTTCCGTACCGACGATGTCAAATCCGTTTTTCAAATACATCTTGATCGCCCCTTGATTCCAATCGGCGACATGAAGTATGATCGGAGCGATATGGCTTCTTTGCAGGAAAGAGACCGCAAACTGCAGCAACGCCTCGCCATGACCTCGCCGTTGAAAGTCCTTTGCCACGATCAAATCATCAATTTCATTTCCGTATATCGCAACAGAGCCGATTAGTTTTCCATCGACTTCAAGGATATAGATATTACCTTTTTCCTGTTCCAGCTTTTCCCGACTCGCGCAAATATCGACAGGAAACCGCTGCAATGCCGCTCTCATGTCATGGAAGCATTCTTCGTAAACTCTTCTGTACTTCCGATAATCGGAGGCGGAATAATGTCTCAGCCGCAAATCAGACATCATTTGTCCACCTTTATATTCCATTTCGTGAGCGATGATTTCTGCCGTTTTTCTCGCTTCACTGTTTTTAATATCTTCTGCATATGCTTCAAAAATCTGTTCATCATCAAACAACGTCATCATAATGTCTACAACCTCCTGTTCTTTACTATCAAGATATTCCTTCAACACGTTTCGATTTTTACAGATACGGACTGTTTCCGTTACCGCCTTTTTGTCTGTCCGTATTTCTTTCTCTGCTCATTATACACTTTGCAGAAAATAATATACTGCCCGATTATGTTGCCCTCGTCCTCTGGGTGAAGTGCCTTACACTGTCTGAAGCTTTGCAAGCTGCTCTACTTCTGCTACGCTGAGTTCCAAACATTCCGCAATCTCCTCGTTGGTCAGTTTCCCAATTTTCAGCATTCGAAGTGCTGCCTGCTTTTTTGTTTCACTAATACCTTGTGTCTTTCCCTGATTTAAAATGGTTCTTGCCTCTGTTTCAATCAATGCTCCACCCATAATGTCACCTACACCTTTCTGCACATTCTCATATTTCTGTGCAATCTCTTTAATCACGTCCTCAGAAAGCTCTATGATAGTCCGCTTATCAAACGCCCCGATTACTCCCTGCTGTTCCAGTCCGTCAAGTTTTTCCAAGATTTTCTGATATTCTGCCTTTAATTCTGCCAATTTCTGCTTATTGCTATTATACTCCGGAAAGCTTTTCTCATGTGAGAAAATGTAAAACGGTATCAGTATCAGCAGACGTTTTTCAAAAATATCATTAAGCGAATACTTCTGCACTTTCATAATAGGCACATCATACTGTACCGTTCCGCCTGGCGTAATGAGCACATATTTCATTTTGTCCGGCGTCTTTTCATAAGTCCGAAGATACAGAACCGCCGTATTGGGAAATATCACTGTCAGAGTCTCCTCTGTAACTTCGCCCTCATCAAGAGCTATCTGCGCATCATACTCAAAGAGCCTTATTGTAATTCTCCCATCCGGCAGGCTGCTTTCACATTCAATATGGTATTTCTTTGGCGTCTTTCCAAAAACTGTGAAATTTGTATCTGTGATGCGTTCTTTATCCGCTTCGTCCTGCTGGTCTATAAAATGCTCATTGGGAAAAAACTGTATTTCTTCTTCCCCTGTATATGTTTCCCCGAAAATCTCATTAATTACGGGTATGATCAGTTTTCGGCAGTCATTTAAGATTGTGCGGAATGCCCCGTCATATATATTTGCCATATATTATCCCTTTCTTTTTTGTGGTTTTATCATACCATTTTTTTATTGCAAATTCAAGAAGCGTGCGGTATTTCAGCAAACAATTGCTAAGGACAAAACAACGGGAGATTAGGCAGAATTTAATGGAATTGTGTGTTTATTTGTGGTAAGATAATGACATTGAACAATTTAGGTATTTTCGGGGATGGAATATGAGCAGAATCATTCTTTATCCGTCTAAATACGGGGCAACAAAGCGTTATACCGATTGGCTTTTAGAGGGAACAGAATTTGATTGTTTAGAGACAAAATCCTGTTCCCTCTGCGCTTTCTCCATCATGCGGGTAAGTGGTTTCGTTAATCCTATCCGATAGCCGCAATATAAAATTTTCATTCTGCCTTATACTGTCTGAAGCTTTGCAAGTTGCTCTACTTCTGCTACGCTAAGACCTGTATCCTCTGCTATTTCCTCAATCGTCATTTTCCCTCTTTTTATCATCTTAATTGCAGTTTCCTTGTTTGCTTCATTTTTTAACTTCCTTGCGCTTGTTTCAATCAATGCTCCGCCCATAATGTCACCTACACCTTTCTGCACATTCTCATATTTCTGTGCGATTTCTTTGATCACATCACCGGAAAGCTCTATGATCGTCCGCTTATCAAACGCCCCGATCACTCCCTGCTGTTCCAGTCCGTCAAGTTTTTCCAAGATTTTCTGATATTCTGCCTTTAATTCTGCCAGTTTCTGCTTATTGCTATTATACTCCGGAAAGCTTTTCTCATGTGAGAAAATGTAAAACGGTATCAGTATCAGCAGATGTTTTTCAAAAATATCATTAAGCGAATACTTCTGCACTTTCATAATCGGTACATCATACTGTACCGTTCCGCCCGGCGTGATAATCACATATTTCATTTTGTCCGACGTCTTTTCGTAAGTCCGAAGGTACAGAACCGCCGTATTGGGAAATGTCACTGTCAGAGTCTCCTCTGTAACTTCGCCCTCATCAAGAGCTATCTGCGCATCATACTCAAAGAGCCTTATTGTAATTCTCCCATCCGGCAGGCTGCTTTCACATTCAATATGGTATTTCTTTGGCGTCTTTCCAAAAACTGTGAAATTTGTATCTGTGATGCGTTCTTTATCCGCTTCGTCCTGCTGGTCTATAAAATGCTCATTGGGAAAAAACTGTATTTCTTCTTCCCCTGTATATGTTTCCCCGAAAATCTCATTAATTACGGGTATGATCAGTTTTCGGCAGTCATTTAAGATTGTGCGGAATGCCCCGTCATATATATTTGCCATATATTATCCCTTTCTTTTTTGTGGTTTTATCATACCATTTTTTTATTGCAAATTCAAGAAGCGCGCGGTATTTCAGCAAACAATTGCTAAGGACAAAACAACGGGAGATTAAGCAGAATTTAATGGAATTGTGTGTTTATTTGTGGTAAGATAATGACATTGAGCATTATTTGGAGAAGGGAAAATATACGGCGGAAATGTATGTTGGCGTTGCTGACGGAGACAAGGTTGAATTTATACAATTCCCGGCATTTTAGTAAGAACGCTATATTTTTGTTCTTCAAAGGAGCAAATAAAAGAAATCCTCACCGCTGTTGTGATAAATGGATGGCTATTACCGCCCGGCAAATCGAGATCTGGGAGGAAAACACATTCGCTTTTGCGGTATATTTCAATATGCTGAAATACGAGGGGGGAGCAGAGATGGTATTAGAAATCAAGTATGATGGAATTTGGTATCATGGCTCAAATGTAAAGTTTAATATTTTGAGGGAAGGCAGTACGATCACACAATGGAAAGCGTTGGCGGAAGCTTTTTCTCACAAGCCGACTCTTTTGTGCTATGACGACAATGGGACAGTATTTCATAACGGTATCGAAAAAGGGTACTTATATGTTATTAGCGAACCCATAAAGATCGGAGTTGATATTTACCAACATCCGAGGACAACAATGGATGCAAATGCAGAATTTCTTACATCAAAACCGCTAAAAGTAAAAATGATAGCAGAATTATGAGAAGTTTTTAAAGATAGTGATTTGTCATATCAAGTTTTATCAACAGTTTTACATTTGTATTAAAATCACAAAGAACATAGATCCGGCATGTGGTTCCGGAAATTTCCTGACGGAAACCTATATCTAGCTTCGCAGATTAGAGAATAACATTCTTAATGAATTGCAAGATGAACAAATTCCATACCGGTATCTATCAGACAATTTTATGGAATTGAAATTAATGATTTTGAAGAGAAAAACATGAGCGCCATTTCTGACACTCATGTCAAGTTCTTGTTTGCATTTCCGATATTTCCGGTTTTTGTTGTTCGGCTTATCCGGAATCGTGCGCTCAATAAGCTTTTGCTCCAATGCGGGATTCAGATAATTTTTACGGAAGGTTGGTCGATGTGAAAGACCAAGCCGTTCCATGAGTTGAGAAGCCGAAAGAGTATCCTCGCTAAGGGCAGATAAAAGTCGGTCAATCGAAATTTTATCTTGGTCGGTTACTTAGTCGCTATCTTGATCGCTACGGCAACCTACAACCGTGACTTCCTTCAAGCTGTCGCGGATAATCTCAAGCATCAATTCTACGAAACCGGAACTGTCTGCCTGAACATCAGCAGCGCCTAGCGCATCATAATATTCTTTTTGGCGCGACTGAATTAATTCCTCAATTGGAAGCCAGAAAAAGAGTTCCTTCCATTTGCCGAGAAGGAGACTATGCCACATCCTGCCCATGCGCCCGTTACCATCTGTAAAAGGGTGGATAAATTCAAATTCATAGTGAAAAACAGCACTCTTAATTAGTGGATGCAATTCAGATGCATGGTACCACTCAAAGAGGTTATGAATGTGCTGCGGGACAAATTCCGCGGGAAGAGCCATATGGATAAGCACCTCACCATCAAAAACACCTACGCCGCCGGAACGGAATTTCCCATTTTCCGGCACAAGCCCGTTCATCATCAATCTATGTGCCTTCAGAAGATCATCTATGGAGGAGGGGTCTAATTGCAGCATAAGTTCATATGCCTGATAAGCGTTCTGTACTTCCTTTATTTCATTTGGATTGCCAAGGATTCGCTTGCCATCAAGAATAGCCGTTACTTGTTCCAGCGAAAGTGAATTATGCTCAATTGCCAAAGAGGAGTGGATTGTTCTGATACGGTTTTCACGGCGCAAATGCGGACTGATTGTTCCCCCCTGCAAGACGGTAATTCGACCAATATGTTCACTAATTTCTGCTATCAATAGTGTCATTTTTTCTGTTATGTGAAAAGGCGGATTGTAGTCGCTCAAATTGATTACCTCCATTCATTTTTATGCACTATGATTGATTAGGCAAATTTATAAGTTTCATCAAAATTTCCGCCCCTGTTATCATTTTTTCGGGGGTGATTATAAGCAGCCTATGCTTTAAAAAAGGGTTTAAGCTTTCTATTGCTTTATCTCTGATCGAACTTTCAATAAGCTTATCAGGCTTATCGGTAAACAGCAGGATGCATCTGCATCTTGCGTGGTAGAGCTTTAGGTATGCGCATAAATCATCAAAACCGTTGCTGTGGCTTTGCGCTTTCAGTACAGCTTCTTCGGATTTTACTATATTTAAATTTTCAGTCGCTTTTCCAAGCTGTATAAATGACATTGCTGTCACTTTTGTTTCTATTTTTTCCATACTCCGGTATACTATGTTACTGCGTATATTTTGAAAAATTTTATCATGCGCCTTTAATGAGGATGCCGCATCCTTTAATGTGCTGTCAATGTAGTCTAAATCCGAGCTCAAGTCAAGCACAAACGCCATTTCCGGCTGCTGCCCCTTTATGGTCGCATTCACGGGGGCATTCAATATTTTATCCACTCTCTTATTCAGTTCAAGCTTCTGAAGCTGTGTCAACGCCATATCAGACCGCCCCCAAAATCTTCGTCAATCAAAATTTTTTCGTAAAAACGCCACTATAAACGGAATACTGACAAGCCCTGTCATTATGTCAGCCGCAGGCTGTGAAATCTGTATGCCTGTAAGCCCGAAAAGCTTCGTCGTAATCAAAAGCGTCGGTATAAACATTAACCCTGAACGCAAAAGCGACAAAAACGACGACAGCCCTGCCTTCCTGATGCTTTGATACAGCATATTTACAGGCACGGACAGCGTGAGGAACACCGTACCCACACATGCGCACCTGAGCGCGGGCGTGCCTATCTCTATTACCTCCTGATGCTTTTGGAAAAGATAAACTATTTTATCCGCAAAGATAAAACCGGGCACGGCAAGACACGATATGAAAATAAAACCTATCCCCATGGTAACGATCAGACCTTTTTTCACGCGCTGGTACTCCTTTGCCTGATAGTTGAAGGACGCGACGGGCTGATACCCCTGTCCTATGCCAAGACCTACGCACATCACAAACGCGCTGAACCTGTTTACCACGCTCATCGCAGCTATAGCGGCGTCTCCGTATGGTCTTGTGAGGTTGTTCAGCAGACCGTTTGAGATTGAGCTTAATCCCTGCCTTATCAGCGCGGGAAAGCCAACCCTGCATATCGTGAGATATACGCCCGTCTTTCTGCTGACAAACGAAAGTCTTATGCTGCTCTGCGCCATTTTTTCAAAGAAATAAAGCAATATAAAAAAGCTGATAATCTGCGAAACGGCAGTGGATATACCCGCTCCAAGCACGCCGAGCTCAAATACCACTATCAGCACATAATCGCCGAATATATTTAAAATGCCGCCCGTGACAAGCCCTATCATGGCATAGAAAGATTTGCCCTCATAGCGGAGATTGTTGTTAAGCACAAACGAGCCTATCGCCGCGGGACAGCTTAAAAGCACGCAGGCGCCGTACTGCTTTGCGTACGGAAGGATTGTCTGCGTACTTCCGAGCAGCACCATAAAAGGCGTCAAAAATATAAGACCTAATACCATAAGCACAAGCCCAAAACTAAGACCTGTAAAAAAGCCTGTGGAAACATACTGTGATGCTTCCTTGTCATTCCTGTCGGCAAGCGACTTTGATACCATTGTGCCTGAGCCCTGTCCGAGCATAAAAGCGAGCGCCTGTATGATTGCCTGCAGGGTAAACAAAATGCCCGTGGCAGCCTGTGGGCTTTCTCCGAGCGTGCCTACAAAATATGTATCTACCATATTGTAGATGTTCGTCACCAGCATAGATATTGTCGTAGGTATGCCGAGCGATACAATCAGCTTTACCAGCGGTGTCTGCGTCATTTTGTCATAATATGCCTTTGATTTGTCCATTTTTTATGCCCCATTTCTATGTTGATATTATTTGTTGATATTACTTTGAATTTTTCTTTTCCTTTTCGGCAAGGTACTGATTAACCATTTTTTCAATAGACTCACGCGAAATAGGATAATTAAATTCCTTAATTATCCTATCAACCGTATAACCATGGTCTACGAGATGGCGTATCGCCCCTCCGTAAGCAAAGTCCTTTGTGAAATTTGAAAGCGCCTGTTCAAAGTATCCGTATGACTGTTCTTCCATTTTGTGTGTCCTTTACTTTTCTTTGTATTTCAGTTTACCACACCACAGACGATTTTGTCACTGTAATTTCATATTTGTATTATATTATTTAAACCTCGCTGACCGACAAGACTCCCTTCATGTCCTGTATCAGCCTCAGATATTCCTCTTTGTTAATGTGCCTTGGAATTTTAAAAGTCGTCATAACTTGAAATTTCTGTCCTTTCGCTTTTGGCTTATCCACGTCGAAAGTATCTATCACGCACTCGTCGTCTTTTAACCGTCGTGACACGGCAGTGATCGCCTTGCCGTCCTCAAGTTCTATATAGAGCGTCATATATTTTGAATGTTTATACAGTTTATCCTCAATAAACGGTGCGATATGCACGCCAAATAACCAAAAAAGCGTCAAAATCACGGCGCAGTCAATAAAGCCTATGCCTATCGCAAGACCTACACATGCACATGTCCATATGCTTGCCGCAGATGTCAGTCCCTTTATCTGATGTCCCGATACAAGTATTGAACCCGCGCCTAAAAAACCTACACCGCTCACTACCTGCGCGGCTATTCTCGTCACATTCACCTGACTTCCGTAAATGCGTTCGAGATACTGCTCCATAAGCATGACCATTGCCGCTCCAAGACATACTGTGATCGTAGTGCGTGCGCCGCCGCCGCGCCGTTTGGCGCCCCTGTCTATGCCAATAACAGCGCCGACTGCCAGTGCGGCGAATATTCTTATCAATATATTCTGCCATGTCCATTCCGTGAAATAGTCTGTAAACATTTTTTACCTCCCAAATGATGCCGCTGATTAATTTATTATATCACCTGTATTTGTCCTTTGAAAACGGAATATTGTAAAAATTCGATAAAAAATAATATTGACAAATTATGCTAATCCGACTATAGTATTTATCAGAATGTATTATTTTTTTCTAATATATTCTAATACATTTTAATAAATATTATAAATCTTTTATCCGAATGGATTTGAGGTAGTATATATGCGTCAAAATCTTCTTTTCATTATGTCGATGGCGGGAAGCATGATTTTTATCCTGTATATTCTGATATACTCGCTAACAGAAAAATATCTTTCATTAAAATGGCAGTACGGTATTTTAAAAATAGCAATTTGCTTTTATTTAATTCCAATACCATCCGCCAAATATTTGATAATGAGTATAATATACCGTTTTTTTCCTCAAATTCAGGAAAAGATAAACACATTTTTAGATGGCATGGATATACAATATACAATTATCGTCAGCCGCGGTCTTACGAAGCTTTCACCAAAAGTCAGATATATACTGGTGTTAATTTGTATTATTTTAACTTTTTCAATTGTTGTAATATGGAAACAATGGCTCCAATATCGAAAATGGGAAAAAATCTGTCTTATTGGAGCTGAAAAACCTACAGGTTTTGAACAGGAAATTTTTACTAAAGTGAAGAAAGAAATGTGCATAGAAAAATATGTGAGATTAATATGCTCTGAATACTGTACTTCACCGATAGTAAGCGGAATTTTATTTCCTATTCTTATATTTCCAAAATATCGAAATGAAATAAATACAGATGAATATAAATATATGCTGCAGCATGAACTGGCGCATATTAAGCATCATGATTTACTGATAAGATATATGGGATTATTGGTTATAGCTGTTCACTGGTATAATCCGTTTGCCTACATTATGTTTTTTGAACTTTCTATTATTAGCGAAATGTACTGTGACAGTGTTGTAATCAGTGGAAAAGGAGAGGGGGAACGCAGAAAATACGGAGAGTTGATTTTAAGACTTGCAGTGCAAAACAAAAGCAAAGGCAATGTCAAAAACAGGTTTGTTATGGGCATAGCCAATCACAGAAACAAACGAACATATAAGAGGAGGATTTTAGAAATGAAAAAAGAAAGAAAATACAAAACAGTATTGTCTGCTGTTATAACAGCATTCATATGTCTGAGCGGCGGAATGACAGTTTTTGCCTATGATCCGCCAAAAATAATTTTAGATGCAGAGGGCGAACTTGACGCAGAATCTGATTTTACAATTAGAACGTCCGAAGACAATATGAGTCTGCCATCAGATTATTTTTTTACAGATGACAACGGCAATGTCTATGATATATCATACACCCGTAAAAGTGAACGCAGAATCTGCTTCCATGACTTCTCCATACATGGAACACTTAATGAACATAAAAAAGATGGCAGCGGAGGATGTGTAGTAAAAGTATATGACGCGCTTATCTGTTCAAAATGTTCATCAGTGAAAAAAGGGGAATTAAAAAACACTATAACTTATAATCCCTGTCCTCATTAATAATTAATATATGGAAAGGAAAACCTTATGAAAAAAGAATATGGTCTGACTAAAACGGAAATGCAGATTATGGAACTGTTATGGGATGCTCAAAAACCAATGTCATTCAGAGAAATTATGAATGTGGCTATGAATGAATAGAATAAAACATGGAAGGCACAGACATTAAACACTTTTCTGCTCGGTCTGCAAAAAATGGGATTAGTGGGAACAGGCAGAGGAGAGTCAGCTTACAATACATATTATGCCCTATGTACAAAAGAGCAGCATATTCATAATTGGACGAAAAAAATGATCGAAGAATGTTATGATAATTCTTTTGCACGTTTTGTAGCAGCGTTTATTGGCGACGGAAAGCTGACAAAGGAAGAAGCAGATGAATTAAGGAAACTGCTATAATATTTGTAATGAAACAAATGGTACTTGTAAAACTATGTGATTGAAAACAGGAGAATAAAATCCAATTATTTATGAGAACCTGCAGTATGCCCTATATACAAAAGAACAGCCATTCAAATTGAATAAAAAAATGATCTAGAAGTGTTACAACCATTTCTTTGCGAGTTTTGTGACAACCTTTATTAGCGAAGGAAAGCTGACAAAAAGGGAAGCGAATAAGTTAAGTAAGCAACTGTAATACTCTTGATTATTGGCTGCTATTATTACTGTTTCTATATAACAATAAAAATATTTTTGGAGGTTAATATTGAAAATGAAAAAAGTATATAAGATTTTAGGTTTAATTTGTTGTTTTACTTTTCTTTTTAGTACAACTGTTTTTGCAAATAATTGTGAAGATTCTGTTGAGATAAATGATATTATCAAAACAGAAAAAGGAGAGGAAGTTGTTATTGATGTTCTGCAAGATGGGAGTTTCATTACGACTTCTTTGAAATTAGAAATGAATTCATCATGCCCACATACAAGCATTATGGGAACTGGTGTAAAGCATCGTGAAAAATCTAGCTATAATAAAACAAATAGCACTTATTGTTATAAATACAGAGATATAGAAGAAGCTGTATGCGCTCGCTGTGGAAAAACTGGTTTTACAATTTATGAAGCATGGACGCAAGTAAAACATAAGTATAAATTATTTGGAAATACCTGTACAGAATGTGGTTATCAGAAGTAATACGAACAGGAGCGGATATATAAATGAGGAAAAAATTTTTACCAATAATGTTATCGGCAATCATTATTGCTGCAATACTGTGTGGCGTTTGCGTTTATGCCAATACACCTAAAATAGAATTTTTCACGGGCATCAATGGTGAAAAAATTACCGTATATACAAATTCATCCTTTCCTGCAACTCGAGATTATCCTACTGAAACCAATGATGTCAAACTAGGTGATATTATTGAAGATAACGGTTCACAGCAAATAGTGATTGGCGTCAGCGATGATGACAGATTTATCACAATGCCCTTAGACGATTATAAATTAGAACAGTAAAAGCTGCAAAAGACGTGTAATAGTTTCAAGGACACTTCCAAATGAGAATTGGTGAGTGTCCTTTTGTTATGGTCAAAAAATAAAAATTTGAATTTTCCCAAAACATTTTTTATGGAAATAAAAGAAATATGTTGATAAAATAATACTATCAAAAAACAACAGAATAACCATTTGGAGGGTATTTTTATGAAAAAACATCATAAACAATTTTTAACCTTGTTTATCAGCGTCGGTATCACAGCCGCCATTATGTCGGGCTGCAGCGGTAAGTCTGACACCGGGTTTTCAGTCGCGCTTCCGACAGGACCCGAAAATTCAGAGATATATGTAGAAGCTGTCCCTGACATATCGGATGATTTTATGCGCGGGATGGACACATCCGCCGTACTTTCAGTGGAAAACAGCGGTGGAGTATATTACAATTTTGACGGGAAAGAACAGGATGTTTTTCAGACTTTGGCTGAAGCGGGCGTAAACTATATCCGCCTCCGGGTATGGAATGACCCGTATGACGCTGACGGAAACGGCTACGGCGGAGGAAATAACGATGTCCCCACGGCAATGAAGCTTGGCAAAAGAGCTACGAAATACGGGATGAAAGTCTGCATTGATTTTCACTATTCAGATTTTTGGGCTGATCCTAAAAGACAGCACGCACCGAAAGCTTGGGAAGGCATGAATGTTGACGAAAAGGCAGACGCACTCTATGATTTTACCGTTGACAGCCTCACAAAGCTTTTGGATGCAGGCGTTGACGTTGGAATGGTTCAGATAGGAAACGAGATAAACTACGGAATGTCCGGCGAAAAAAATACCGACTCCGTAGTAAAACTGCTTAAATCAGGCAGCAAGGCTGTCCGTGAAATATCAGAAAAATACGGCAGGGAAATAAAGATAGTCGTACACTATACGGATATTACGGAGCCAAAACAGATATACAGCCTCATTAAAAACCTTGAAGTAAACGAACTTGATTATGACATAATAGGTCTGTCATATTATTCATTTTGGAATGGCACAATACAAAATATGAAAGAAGTCATAACGAAAATCCGCGGCGACTACAATAAGGACGTTATTATCGCAGAAACGTCTTACTGCTATACATCAAAGGACGGCGACGGAAATGCAAACAGTTTAGCCGGTACAAACGATCTGGTGGAGGGATATCCCGCAAGCGTCCAAGGGCAGGCAAGCATGATACGCGATATAATTGCCGCGGCAAACGAGGCAGGCGCACTCGGAGTATTTTACTGGGAAGGAACTTGGATCCCCGTGGGGGAACCCGATGCTGACAATTCCGAATTGTGGGAAAAATACGGCAGCGGATGGGCAAGCAGTTATGCGTCGGACTATGATCCCGAAGATGCAGGTCTTTATTACGGCGGCTGTTCTTGGGACAATCAGGCATTTTTTGACTTTGACGGGCATCCGCTTGCATCACTTAATTTATGGAAATATTTAAAATACGGTACTACTTGATCTCTTCTGAGTCAAGTAGTATCGTAAACGGTCCGTCATTTAAAAGCGACACTTTCATATCGGCGCCAAATTTACCATGCTCTGTCTTAAAACCTCTGCCCTCAAGCTGTGAAATAATGTGCTCATATAATTCATTTGCCAATTCCGGCTTTCCCGCTGATATAAATGACGGTCTGTTGCCCTTTCTGCAGTCGGCATAAAGCGTAAACTGGGATATTATCAGAAATTCTCCGTCCACATCAGATATTGACAGATTGGTTTTCCCATCCGCATCGTCAAATATACGGAGTTTTGCCAGTTTATCGATCATCTTATCTGCAGTTTTAACATCATCCGTATCGCATACGCCTACAAATACAAGCAGACCATGACCGATTTTTCCGATAATTTCATTATCCACAGCAACGCTTGCTTCTTTCACACGCTGAATTACAAATCTCATTATTGAAATCTCCCGTATTATTTTTCAGATGGCAGCAAGCGCCTCTCGCGCCTGCTCATAACTTTGAAATACAATGCCTTTCATTCCAAGCCGCACAGCCGCCTTTACATTGTCCTCCCTGTCATCAATGAATACACATTCATCAGCTTTGAGCGAAAACTTATCCATAAGATATTCATAAATATCTTCATTCGGCTTAACCATTTTCACAAAGCCTGATACTACTCTGCCGTCAACGCTGTCAGCAAACGGAAAGCATCCATGTTCCTCATGCATTTTAAATAAATCGCGGGGATAATTCGACAGCAGATAAACCTTATATCCCTTAGATCTCAGCTCATCGACCCACGGCTTAGCATAGCTGTATGGCTTTACAAGCCTGTCCCTGTTTTCCCAGACAAGATCAAACTCAGCATAATGCTCCCTGTTATCTTCCCGCAAAAGGGGGATTATCTCCGACTCATCCCGCAGACCATGGTCAAGCTCGTTCCACCAGTGGCTCCCGAATACCGTCCCACCAAAAATATCCTGCACTTCTTCCGAAATCCCCAACTCTCTCATAAGCTCACGCCAACAGAACGACACAAGCACATTTCCGATATCAAAAATTATATTTTTAACCATAAACTTACAGCTCTACTCCGTTTTTCTTTAATAATTCTCTGGCGCTCTCGACAGAATCAACTCCCGTTTTATTCTTAATAGGTGCAAACTCATAGTCACGCTTTACCTCGAACGACAGACAATTTTCAAACATATGGATCATATCAAGCACTAAAAGCTCAAATTTGTACCCGTTAGACTCTTCGGGTTTGACAAGTGTGCCGTTTTCATCTATATACGGGATTTTCTTCTCAACTACATGGACAGGCATTTTTTTGTTTAATATTTCTTCAAGCTTATCGACCCTGAACAGATAATTAAGTATTACCCCGAAATTATATGATAACTCGCCGTTTGGCTGCCTTGAATTGATAATCTCCTCCGTCATCTCATAGTATTCAACTATCGAAGGTTTTCCGTCTTCAAGACACAGCACGCCTATTTTTTCACGTGGTTCTGCTTTTCTTACGACTTTTGCGCCGCTTACGCACCCTGACTCTATCGTAGCACCCACAAATACAGGATCCGCAATCCTCTGAAGTACATTGTCTACCGCAAAAATATTGAGCCATTCAACGCCGCGCTTCTTAACGTCGTCAATAATGCCGGTAACCACCATCGAATAAAACCATCCGCCGTTGCCGTTAGGGGAAAGCGAAAGTGAATCTTTGTCTTCCATATACAGCTTCCCGTTGAAATCAACTGACGGAGCCATTTCCTGTTTAAAAAATCTTACAAATTCCTTCGGGTAGCCAAAATAATTTTTTTCCTCAAAAAATGCGATAGTCTCGTCATTATTCTTATCGCTTGTCATTATATATAAAGGGACAAAACAGCCCGCTTTATCAGTTACCTGCTGTAAATTTCCGATAAGCCTTTCAAAGATAAACACGTCTTTTGTAATACCTATATTATATTTGCCTTTAGGTCCGTCAGAGCCGAGTCTTGTACCCTGTCCGCCCGCCAAAAGCACTGCTCCGACTTTTCCGGCTTTAATTGCATTAATGCCCGTTTGTTCATAACTTGTTTTATTTTTTTCTATTTCTGATATTTCAAGCGCGGAAAGCGGTTCTAACCTGCCTCGCTGCATAGAAGCTTCTCCATTGCCCGCCATATCGGTGATCGACCAATCTATTTTCTCTATCTGCGACGCAAGCTTTTTTTTACCTTTTTCGTCAAGCTTTTGGTATGCTTCATAAATATGCTCCTGACCATGTTCCTTTAAAATCTCCAACAGCTCGTTATCTTTCATATAAATCCTCCGTTTTTAATAAAATAATATAATGGTATGTGTTATTTATACTACATTTTGCAATTATTTACAACAAATTTTGTTGATTAAACTATCAAAAATTATTATAATATTTATGACTGTATTACCGTCTTAGCTATTGCGCGCCCCGCGCGGAAACGGAGTGACAAATGACACCTATTGCAAACGATTACCTTACAGGCCTGTACACAAGACAGCAGATGTATATGTTCTATGAAAAAATAAGCCCAAATCATCAGCTTCATTTTATGTTTATGGATGTAGATAATTTTAAGACCGTAAATGATGTATACGGACATAATACCGGCGATCTGCTCTTGAAGGGCATTGCCAAAATCCTGTTGGAATGCGCTCCTGATTCACAAGTTGTCCGCCTTGGCGGCGACGAATTTGTACTTGTTTTTGAAGGTAACTGTTCCCGGGAATACCTGTGCGGTGTCGCTGACGACATACAGGAAAAAATACGCAGTAAAAAGGGATTTTCCCAAATATCGACACATATCTCCGCAAGTATCGGCATATTGTATGATGAAAACTCTTCAAGCACAATGGACGAAATACTCTTAAAAAGCGATATGGCTATGTACCATGCGAAAAATCATGGCAAAGGCAGATATGTCGTATTCAACGATATTGCCGCTGATGTTTTCAAGGAAATAGATATGGAAAAACATCAGCAGGAAGCACTTGAAAACGGTGAGTTTAAGATATATTATCTTCCTGTTATGCGGGCGCAGACTTCTCTTATATATTTATCGCAGGTAAGGCTTTTGTGGCAGACGGACAACGGTCAGACAATAACTCCGTCAGAATTCCTGCCCCTTTTTGAAAAAAACGGTTTTATACGTCAGTTAAATATATGGGTTCTGCACCAAATATGCCACCACCTTCAGGAAAATAAAAATTATTTTTTGTCAGATGATGATACACACAAAGTCATAAACAGGATTTCCGTCCGTATTTCAAAGCTTCTGCTTCAGGATATGGATTTTCCCGACAGGCTGAAAGCAGTACTGGACGAACATAATATAGACCCGCAGCTTATCGAACTTGAAGTAAACGAGACGGCTTTTGAGCGAAGCCATGATGTTATGTTCAAAATCATACAGCAGTTAAAGGATTTGGGATTTGGCTTCTCTATTATAAATCTCGGAACTGACTTCTCAAGCATACGTATTTTAGATAAATTATTTCCCGACTCAATAAAATTTGACGCGGAATATTTGAATAATGCTCTTAAAACCCCAAGGGGACGTCAGATCGTAAAAACATTACTTGCTTTAGGCAGGGAATTAAAGATACAGGTAGTTGCCGACGGTATTTCCAACAGGGAAGACGTCAAATTTCTCACGGGCTGCGGCTGCAATGCGATAAGCGGCAGTTATTACTCAGCCGCACGGGAATTAAACGATTATCTCGATTACATAAAGGATAAGATAAAAATCAAAACAGACGAGACAGCTTTTCGTTTTAAAAGCGATCTGTTTTCCGATGATAAAAAATTTGAGGGAAAATACATAGGCGGCAAAATTTCATTTACCGACGGCATAAGCAAAAACTGGGGAGCAATATATTTCCCCGGCGGAAACAACGCGGAAAATATAGTAGAAATACCAAGTTCGCTTCTTACGGAAGAATCATATACTATCTGTATGTGGCTGAAACCTGTTGAAGAAAACTTTTGGAGCAGCGCGTTTTTCGGACGCTATTTTGGCGGTTTTATTTCTTTTGTGCCTCATGCCGGCGGCGGTAACGCTATTTTCCGTATAAGCGAAGACGCAAATGTCATGGGATTTCATGACGTGATAACAAGGCAGACATTATGCGGTAAATGGACATTTATCTGCATTTCATATAACAGTATCTCACAGACCAGCCGTACATATATAAACGGTAAAAAATCAGGTTTTCAGGATGATATTCCCGTGCTTCCCGTATGCAAGCAGATAATACTCGGCGGCGATATTTTCCAACCATCTTATCACGGTTATATATCGGGTTTTAAATGCTTTAATCATGTAAAATCAGATTCCGATATTTGGGAAATATATCAGCAGTTCTGCTCTGAAGAGGGTTTTGCCGGTGAAGAAGAAGGCTTTTGGGAATAAATCAAAATCTTTTATAGACAAAACGTAAAAATAATTGTAAAATAGGATTAAAGTCGGGGAGTTAATTTTTCCAGAGGAGGAAGAGCAATGGCAAAAAATGTTTTAATTGTCGATGACGCAGCTTTCATGAGAATGATGATTAAAGATATTTTGACAAAAAACGGATATAATATAGCCGCGGAAGCTGAGAACGGTAAGATTGCTGTTGACAAATACAACGAAGTTAAGCCTGATTTGGTGCTTATGGACATCACGATGCCGGAAATGGACGGCATTCAGGCATTAAAGGCGATCAGAGGCAGCGATCCTAACGCGTCGATCATTATGTGTTCAGCAATGGGACAGCAGGCAATGGTTATCGAGGCTATCCAGTCGGGGGCGAAGGATTTCATCGTTAAACCGTTTCAGGCGGAGAGGGTCCTTGAAGCAGTCAAAAAGGTTATCGGATAATTTAAAGACGGAAACAGCAGATATTGTTGTTTCCGTTTTTTTCGTACGCATTATATATTTTTGAAAACTATTATTGTGCTTTACAAATGGCTAAGCATTTGTAAAGCTGTCACTCTATGCAGCATACCCTGTCGGCAAGCCTGATTGTTGACGGTCTGTGCGCAATCATAAGTATTGTCCTGCTTC